>JAITFZ010000013.1 GCA_031280965.1 Oscillospiraceae bacterium
TTTTTCATCAGGTCAAAAACCTCATCGTCATCAAGCAGAATATCCGCCGCGAATACGTTAGCTTCGTACTCGGGGCGGGTTTTCATGTCGTAGAGCGTGAATTCCGGCAGTGCACCTGCGGCGGCGAGCTCTCGGTGAAGCGCATCGTGCCCCAATTCATGCGCGATAATAACCCGCCGCTCATACTCGTCAAGATTGGTGTTGACGAAGATGAAGCGGTTTTTATCAATCACCTTATACATACCTTTGAGCTTCACGAAATCGTTGCGCCACCAGACATTAATTCCGATAGCCCGTGCAATTTTAAACGGCTCGCGGGTGTTACAGCGAGCGAGCAATTTTTTCGCTGCATTATGAATAAATTCTGTAGACATTATGATTTACCGCGCTTTTTAACGTATTTTTTCTTATTTTCACTCTTCGCAAACCAATAGGCTTCCTGCAAGGCGTAGAATAGGTATTACCTGTTGTTCCGTTACCGCTACCTTTGGTTCCGTTGCAGGTATGCTTGGGGTTTCTGTGCTGAAGTCGGTGTCAAATGGGTTTTCGTTTCCTCCGCTTTCGATTTCTGCTAAGAAATTGTCCAATGCATTACTTTCCATGATATTTTTCCTTTCATTGCGGGTTTACCGCAGTTTTATTACTAACCCCATTGGGATATAGCTACTTTTTGGCAACAAAAAAAGCCGCACCTATCCTCAAAAGAAGATGATACGGCTGAGTTGTTACTATGCCTTTACTTTTTTTATTAAGAAATGAAAAAAGGGCAGACCTCGCCTAAGAGCGATAATCTGACCCGAGCATTTGCTCTAACCCCGACCAATACAGGGGTTAGAGTCATTTCACGACGATTCCGCCGACAACAGAATAGTACCTGCTGCCGCACCGCAAATCGTAAATAGGTGTAATAAGCCCGAAAGCCTGATACTGCACCGTTCTTGACCGGGAAACCGGCTTGAAGGCATGAAGCCTTACGAACGTAAATAATAAATCATATATCTATTATAACATGACAAAAGGCGGTTGTCAATAGGGGTTGAGGGTAAGTTTTCGACAAGGTTTGACAAAGAAAAATGAGAAGCCTAACACTTCCCATTTTTAATGATTAAATTGCACGCTTATTCAAATTATTGGCAGAAAAAACATTTAATCCATGCTCTGTTATAATCTTTTCGATTTCCTGTGTTTCCTCATATCTTTTTCTGTTAAGTTCCTGTGTTGAAAGCCCGACTTCACTCAAATGATTTTTCGCTCGAATTTCGTGGATTTCTTTCATCATTTTAGATTCATTCATCATACTCTATCACCTCCGATGGCGTATGAATGCTCATTTGCTTATATCCCTCGCGTATATTTACGATTCCGGTCATTAGTATAGTTTTACGTTTTACGATATGTTGAAAATTCCAACTAATGATTATATCCATGCCATAATAGCTTGCTGTGGCTATGTGAACGGCATCATCACGGTATTTTTCGGGTATAATACCTTCTTTAACATATAAATCTGCTAAATAATGAATATCGTCGTTAGGCGGTAAAATCACAATATCGTGGATTTTAATTAAATCAAGCAGTTTGCCTTTTAATTCTTGACCGCATTTATTAATCTCCGAGATTACGTTATATCCGGTATACGGTTCATACTTTCCTTGCTTGATTTCATCAAACAACTCTATTGTATCGTCCCTTTTATCAGGCGCATCGTCGGCATAAACAAAATTGATTACACTTGTTTCCATATAGATTTTAGGCTTATACATCGTGATTCTCCTTATCATTAATTTTAGTATAGCATAAAACCGTTATAAAGTCAACGGTTTTATACTACTACTGCATTACATCAGATTTTATCAGATATGACCTGCTTTGCGATTTCGTCCAGTCCTAAATCGCTTAGCCTGTAAACCTTGTCGCAAAACCGTTCCAAACTGCCTTCGGCATCATCACCGAGTAAAATCCCACGAACATTAAAACCTCCGGCTTTCTGTTGTTTGAAATATTCCGCAAATTCGTTTGAAATAGTGCAAATCCCGTCCGTAATGAATATTACATCGGCGTTCTCGAAGTTCCCCTCGTTAATAAGCCTGCAAGCCTCTGCGAGCGGTTTTTCAAAATTCGTTCCACCGCGCATGAAACCCTCGATTGCCGTGATTAAATCTTGTGAGGTATACTCATTTGGCAAAAACAAGTGCGTTTCGGTTCTTTCGCAGAATCTAACCATTGCGAATTTACGCTTACCTTTGGTTGCGATGTCGAGTAGAGCAAAGGCGAGAGCCTTAGCCCATAAGATGTAATTATTATCATTCATGCTCAGACTTTCATCGACGCAGACAATAATATCACCCTGCCCCTTGACCTCCGGTTCGCGCTTGCGGTATTGCTTCAACTTACCCTCAATATACTTTTTCATAAAAAGCGGTTGCGTTTCGGGCGTACCGAGCAGAGCCATTTCCGAAGAAAGGCAGAGATTAAGGTTTTTACCAAGCGAAATGTCGTACTTCTGCCCTAAACCGTACTCGAAGGAGTTTTTGCGTTTTTCGGCAATCATTTTAATATATCGCCCCATAATACGGCTGATTTCCAGCAGTTTCGGGTTGCGTCTGACTTTACTCAGCACTTCCTCATTTGCTTTGACGCTTTGCGGGTCGCCGGGGTCGTTCCCCCAAGCATGAATTAAATCATCAGTTTCCTCGGCTTTTTCCTTTGCCGCCTGAACCGCCTGCTTAACCGCTTCGTTCATCTTCGGTGCGGCTTTAATGAGTGCATCAGCGGATTTCTTTTCCAAATCATTAATCTGCTGTTCTTTCTTATGTAGCCGGTTTGCCGTCTGTGTGATTTTCTGTTCACGCTTTTCATCGGGTTTAACCTCGTTCTCAGCGCATAAATCCCTTAGTTTTTCCTTTAACTGTTCGGTTTGCTTATCGAGCGTTTCAAGGGTTTTGGTGTCTTTGAGCGACTCCATCAGCTCCGGCAGGTTCTCGGCGATTTTCTCGGAGAACTCCACGGAAGCGTCGTAAGCGGGTAACTCACGTCCTTCGCATACGTTTTTAAGAGCAACAAACTCATCATCAGCGATTGTCTTTTCGATAATCGGTTTGTTGACACGCCTTGATGTTGCGCTTATTTCTTCATCGCCACGCTGTTTAGGTGATAACGAATAAAATCCTGTGAAAACGTCACGAGCCAGACTGTCGAACGTAGATAGTAGAGAGGACGCGTCTTTACAAATCGTTTCTAATTCCGAATCGCCTTTTGAAAGGTCTTTGTAGATTTCATCCTCTAACCGCGTGGACTTAAAAACCCTGTCGTTCTTATTTTGTTTTCGGTTCCACAGCTTTTTATAACACTCGGAGCCGAAAAAGTCATTATAGGTATTAAAAATGTCACGCATTTTTTTCTTCCTTTCTTTGAGCGGGGGAACGGGAGCCGTGCCGTGCGATGCACTACACAGCCCCTTCCTCCAGCTATTTAATTAAAATTCGGGGTAGAAGTCATCGGGCGGTGCGCCGTTGAACTCACCGTCATTCTGCGGAGCCGAGCCCGGGATAGGCGTATACGAATGACCGCCATTATACCCGCCGTTCTGCCGCGGTGCCGGATAGCCTCCGTTTCCGTTTGCGCCGTTATCGGCTTTCTTTTCGCAAAAATGCGCGCTATCAACAGTAATTTCCACAACAGTACGCTCAGTATTAGTTTATCTTCGATGAATGAAAGGTTGTAAGCCGCCATAAACGGAATATTACCCACATCAACGTAAGAGAAAAGCGCAATCCAGTGGGTTGCCAAGCGGATATATCGAGTTACAGCGGTAGCAGAGAGACCGTTTTCGTTTCCTATTTTTTCTCTGCTGTCTATCTTCTGTCCAATTTGAACAGATGTTTCTTCAACGCCGTCACCATGCGAGTTTAGGAGGGTTTCAATCTTTTTTATGAGGTCGGTTCGTTTGCCTTGACTTTTTGTTGTTTCATAATGATTTTTAAGACAAAGACCTCTATCATGGTGAGATAACTCTGAAAAACCCCGCTGGATTCTATTTGTTTCTATAACGTAAAGCATAGCGTCTTCTTCGGTGAGGTTCTCTTCGATAACGACGGGTCCCTTTTTGAGACCTACAGATTTTGCAGCTTCTACGCGGTTATGCCCGCTCAGTATCACATAAACGCTATTACTTTTACGCCAAAGGATAATCGGCATAAGAATACCGCAGTGTTTTATGCTCTCAACCATTTCATCGAACTTTTTTCCTTTATAAAGCTGGAATTGATGATTTGGGAAACCTTTCATACGACTAAACTCCATTTCCAGCTTGCATGTACTGATCCACTTCGTTAAGGTACAAGTTGGCGAACATTTGCGAGGTCAGATTTCCGATCGGCATACCGACCTCGTTTACGCGCTCGGTTTCGCCGGGTTTTGTTCCTAACGGCAACCCAAACGGTAAGTCGGAGCGGATTATACTTTCCAACAGGTTAAGCAGTTCCCGATCGGCGAACCACCGGCGCAGTATAACCATTAAGGCGTCGTGGTTAATCCGATAAAAATACTTGCTTATATCCATTTTGAGAAAATACCCGCCGCCGTTGTTTTGGTGCGTGACAAGCCGCGCAAAATACTGAACGCGCTTTGCTGCTGAATGTGTGCCGCGCCCGTCGATACACGCGAAACTGTCCTCGATGTAACCTTTGGCGAACAGGGGGTTAATAATGCGGTAGATCGCCCATTGCGCCACCCTGTCGCGGAACGGTAAAGCCATAACAAGCCGCTTTTTCGGTTCGTAAACGTAAAACTCCCGATATTCGCCGACTTTATAAGTCCCGTTCAGCAGGTCGTCGCGCAGGTCGAAAATGTTATCCTCCGCATATTCGGAAAAGGCAAGCACCTCATTTCTGAAACGCTTGCCTTTTGCCGCAAACCGATAAGCCGTGTAAAGATTTTCAAAGTTTACAATTTGATCCCATAACCCTTTAATCGGTTTCATCGGTCGTTCCTTTCAAAATGCCGCACTTAACGGATTTCAACGCGGAGCGTTTACTTTCGGCATCGCGGCTGTTTTATTTTTCGCCGTGTTTTCCCCCGCCGCTGCTGCGGCAAGGTACACGACACCGGCGCGGAAGCAAACTCCTTTTTCTTCCCTGTGCTGAAAACAAACCCCGTAGGTTTGTAATATCTGACTATGAGAAAGAGCGGCGCGGAAGCCGATGTTCGTACTGACATTAGATCGAGCGTTGTTCAAGTTCAATGCGAACACCCCCGCTTGAGCAGCATTATTCCATCTGCCACCACGGATCGGTATCGGTTACAGCTTGCCCCCGAAATAAAAAGGCTTACCCTTTTATTTGCTTTGATTATTTCGGCGGGTTGTCGGCGACTTGTTTTATCCAACCGCCGAGCATTTTCCCGATTTCGGCAACCAAACCCGACCATATCTCGTATTTTTTCGGTGGTAAAAAACCGAGTTCATGCGCGAGCCGCAGGTAATGGCGCAGTTTCATAAGTTCGACGTCCATTTCCTGTAACGTCGTCTTTTTATGGTATTTTTTGCTCGCCTCGATCGCCCTTTCAAGTACGGCGTTCATACACCGTTTAATATCGACGACCATTGCGAACTTTTCGCTTTTCGGAAACTGCGCCAACGCGGGGTAAGCGTATTTCGCCATATCGTGCAGTTTGGTTAAAATAGTGAGTTGTCCGTATTCGATCACAATATAAACTCCTTTACAGGACTCACCCCCGCCTAACGGCGGGGGTACAAGGCACAAGTTTCAATTTACAGGGAAACAAAAGCGGCGCGGAAGCCGAGGTGCGTACCGACATAAGATCGAGCGTGGTTCAAGGTCAAGGCGAACACCCCCGCCTGAGCAGCATGATGCCATCCGCCACCACGGATCGGTACACGTTCGCCGGTCAGCGTCGCCCAAAAATGATCGGTTTCGTAGTCGGCGGCGGTCATATCGGGTTCGGGTATCAAACCGAGAGCCTGTAACAACGCCGCGCCCGCGCCGGTCGCTGCCGGGGTAGTGGTGACGGCGTGGAAACCTACGCTTGTTTGCGTGTATTTGAGCGTTCCCGCCGTATTCGGTGCGACAAGCGTACCGTCGGGCATAATGGCTTGCCACAACGAACTCGCGGCAGTTACGGGGTTGTTCCAGTCGGCGGCGTCATTGTTGCGGAGTATCTGAATTTCGCCGTCCATTAAACGCAGACCTGCGCCCCACTCCCACACGTTGCCGTTAAGGTCGGCAATACCCGCCTCGGTGTTATCGTGATACCACGAAACGGGGCCGCTGCCGGTCGCGGTGCGAGCGATCCTGCCGTCACTTTCAAACGAGGTCGGCAGGGCTTTTTGAGGCAGGGAAAGTTCTAAAATGTCCTTACCCCAGTTGTTATTACCGCGAGGCATAAATCCGTTCTTTTTGCACCACGGCGCGACCGCCGCATATTCGGCTTGCGTCATTAAGTGCCATCCGGGGCCTTTGTTCCGGCAGAATATCCCGGCATTGTCAAAGTTTACGGAGTGGTGGGGGTCTTGCATCGGCAAGCTGTACGCCCTGCCGTTGTTTACGACGTTTAAGTATTTACTTATGAAAATGCTGTCGCGCTCTACGCCGTTGACGATAAACGCGGGATGGGTGCTGTCCGGGCCGCCGGGGATAACGTCGGAAATTTTGAATTTCGGAATACGCACCATGACGGACGGATCGCCCACGTCGTCGTACAAAAGTACGTTGTTCGGCGCGGCAATTTGCAGCGCGAGGTTCGTTAAATCATAGTTAGGCATAATTTATAAACTCCTTTCGAGATAGTCGGGCATCGGGGCGTTTACCGTTCTGCCGGTGTCGGCGGCGGTATTACCGGCATGGGCGGCGAATACATAATAATCGACGACCCGCTTAAAAACCGCGAGGACGCTGCAAGCACGGTTATTCGTGACAAGCTGTGGGAATGGTACACCTCGACGCTTTACACCCGCCTCGAAAAAGACGGGTGCATCCTGCTTACAATGACGCGGTGGCACGAGGACGACCTCGCCGGTCGGTTGTTAAGGCTTGCCGAAACAGACCCCGCCGCCGATCAATGGGAGGTGCTGAACTTCCCCGCCATTGCCGAAAAGATACGGCACACGGAGGATATACGCGACGAGGGCGATGCGCTGTGGGTTGACAAATACCCCTGCTCGCGCCTTGACACGATAAAGGCGGCGATCGGCGCGTATGACTGGAACGCACTATATCAGCAACGCCCCGCGCCGACTGAGGGCGGTCTGTTCGGCACAACGGTAAAAATACCTTACGGGGATATTATCGACGTGCAGCTACAAACCGAGGAGCAGGTTTCCAAAGATGTAACCTTGACGCGGCTTTTACTTATCGGCGTTTTGGCTTTCGGCGCAAAGAAAAAGACAAAAACGGTTAATTATTGTTTGGTGATTGAATATAAAAAAGACGGCATACAAACAAAAGGCGTATTCAGCGGCGAAAAGTGCAATAAACTTTACAGCGAGATCGTAACGTGGAGGCAAAAAGCCGCCGAAAAAGCCGCGAAAAACGCGCCGGTCGAAATACCCACCGCCGCCGCGCCGGTTTCCGATCAGCCCGACGCTGCCGCCGAAATTGCAAAATTTAAGTCCCTTTTAGATAGAGGTGCGATAACGCAGGACGAATACGATGCCAAGAAAAAACAACTTTTGGGGTTGTAATTTGTGAAAACTATTGAAATAGGGGGCGGTGGTGTGCTATAATGAAAGGTAAACAGAGCCAAAACAAAGACAAAACAACCCAACCGCCACGCAAAGCGGTTATATATGCTCGCTATTCGTCAGCCGGTCAGCGCGAGGAAAGTATCGAGGGGCAGTTGCGCGATTGTTACCAGTTCGCAAAGCAGAACAACCTAAACGTGATCGGGGAATATATCGACCGGGCGTTGTCCGGCAGGTCTGACAAGCGACCCGACTTCCTGCGTATGATAAAAGACAGCGAGCGCGGACATTTCGAGGTCGTTATAACGTGGAAACTGGATCGGTTCACCCGTAGCCGTTACGACTCCGCAATGTATAAGGCGCGATTGAAAAAGAACGGCGTACAGCTTCTTTTTGCAAAAGAAGAAATACCCGAAGGCCCGATGGGTATTGTTATCGAAAGTTTTATGGAGGGGTTCGCTGAATATTACAGCGCGAACCTCAGCGAAAACGTAAAGCGCGGTTTTTATGACAGCGCACTCGACTTGAAAACGCTCGGTCAGACTGTCATCGGCTATAAAAAAGGCGCAGACGGTCGCTTTGCGATTGACGAGGGACAAGCTGCCGTGGTTCGCCGGATATTTGAGGAATACGCGGCGGGTGAACGTGCAAAGGACATATACGCAAGGTTGAACGCCGAGGGACATCGTACCAGTCGAGGCGGTTTGTTTAACAAAAATAGCATACGCCGGATATTACAAAACGAAAAATATATCGGTGTTTATGAATACGAGGATATAAGGGACGAAAACGGCATCCCGCCCATTGTCGATCGGGTGCTTTTCGCAAGGGTACAAGATATGGTGGAAAAAAATCACGCCTCCCCAAACCAAAAGGTGCAAACCTTTTTACTGACGGGGAAAATAAAATGCGGACATTGCGGGGAGGATATGACCGGCGACGGCGGCACGAGCCGCACCGGGAAAACCTACTCTTACTATACTTGTAATAAACGAAAGTATAACAAGACCTGCGACAAGGAACGCGCCCCCAAAGAATGGATCGAGAACCTTGTCATTGAAAAACTGGTTGACCTGCTTAACGAGGATGGTTTTATTGAAAGGATTGCCGATGAAGCCCTCGAATATATGGAGGAACGGCGCGACACTACGATCCTTGACGCTTTGGAAGCGCGAAAAAAGGATAACGAAAAAGCGATAAAAAACGTAATGGATGCCATTGAGCAGGGCATAATAACGCCGACAACAAAGTCGCGGCTCGTTGAATTAGAGTCCGATAAAGTGAAAATTGAAAAAGGCATCGCAAAAGAAAAGATTAACAATCCCCACCTTGACCGTGATCAGCTTCGTTTCTTTTTAGAACGGTACAGGGACGCCGATATGGGAGAAGAAAAACACCGCGAAAGGCTTTTGAGGACATTCCTAAACTCAGTCTTTATATATGACACCGATGACGACGACCCGGACGACCCCAAAAAAGGAAAACTCGTCTTGTGTATGAACTACACGGACGAACACGGTAAACTTAGTAAGATAACCCTTTCGATTATGGAAAAAGCCGTATTTGACGGGGTTTCGGGCGGTTCGAGTTTTGAGCCATTCGTTGTGTTTGGCGCATTGCGCTAAACCCTTGATTATGTCTGCGTTTATCGCGGGTATAAATTTTGTTTTACGAATGTCAGCGGGGAATCGTGTTTTCTCGCATGAGGTTAGAAATTGGATTGGGAACAATACAAATAATCTCGAATAAACACAAAGAAACAGCCTGTCAGATTAGATACTGACAGGCTTCAATTATTTCGTCTTATCAAGCCATGTGTATGCCATTTCCAGCGCCTCATAAAGACTGTTTCTGTCGCTGTTTTTTACTATCATCTGACTTGCGTCAACGTCCTCGGCGGTCTGCATAAGCACAACCTTAACTTTATTAGCCACTTCAAGTTCTTTGATTTTGCGCGTCGCCATAATCGTAATCATACAAACGTAATCGTCTGACATGTTCCCGTAATAAATCTGCCGTCCTTTTCTGACGAGCGGGTAGCCTTTATAGGTGAAAAAATCTGCCATAATTAAAATATCTCCTTTATGTTGTTACAGTAATGCCGCCTATACAGCAGGCGCTTACCATGAAATTATAACCGGTTCGCCGTTTAAGAATAATTCGATGTTTTGTGCAAGCCGTGTTAAATACATGGCGCGGGTAATAAATCTCGGTTCGCCGTCTATGACTATAACGCTGTTCATGCCGCCGGAATCGAAAAACTCTATAATTTCATCGGACCTATTCGGGTCGCGGTATCTGAAAGTATACCGCGCCAAGAACGGCATATCCGCAACGTCTTCCGGCTCGCCGTCGTAGAGGGCATCGGCGTTTACAGATATGATATAAATATATAACTGCTTAAATTCGGCAGTGTCGGCAAGCACACCGTCAAGGAAGTATTCCTCGTCGTCCCGCCCTGTTCCCGTTAAGCGGAAGTTCAGGGTGCGTTCAGCCGTTTCTATTATCAGTTCATCAACCGAATAAATCATAGGGCGCTGGAACGCAGGCGCCATAATGCCGCCCGCATCGAAATTAAGCCAACTCAGCTCTTCAAGCCCGAAAACGTATAAAACCTCGGGATAATTGCTGTGGATTGCATAAAAGCCGGATAAAACATCTTCGCCTTCGTCATCAACGGTGTAGTATCTGCCGCCGACAGTGAAAGTTGACGTTTTGCCGTTTACGGTCATTTCGACTGCGGCGGTGGGATTATTGAAACCGTCTGCGAATTCGTGCGGAAGTTCTTCGCCGACGAAAGCGGCTTTGAACGCTGTAAGTCCGAACATTCCTTCAAGCAAGTCCGCGCCTTTTGTGAAGTCTATCTGCACCTGAACCGGCTCGACAAGTATATATCTGCTGGTGATTCTGTCTTCGGCCGCCGCATTCGGGTTGGGTATTATAACATGCCGCTCACGCTCGGCTCTGTCGATTACGAGCCTTTCCATATCGGGTTGTCCGGCTGTCATATAATCCGGAGTTACTTCAAGGGAAACATAAAACAAGCTCGGCTCTTTTATATAGTCCACGAGATACGTCCATACCACATACACGCTGTTTTCGCCCGCTATGCGTACATATGTCATATTCTCAACTGTTGGGGTTTCATCGCCGATATAAAGCTCCAGCGTTTCGCCGTTCCGGAAAATCGCAAACGCCCATGCCGCCGTATCGCCAAGCCCGTATTGTTCAAAGTCTTTGGCGTCTTCCTCCACGGCTTCTCTCGCCCAAAGCCCGGATATATAACGTTCGGAATTATGCAGTTTCGTGAAGCTCAGCGGTGCGCCGAGCAATGCTTCAATCCCGAGAGCGCCCGTATCAGTCCGCTCTAAAGTATACGCTTCATGTTCGTTAAATACGCTTAAACTCAGCAAATCCTCGGCTTCAAGCTGTGTGAAGTGAACGCGGTTTGCCATTGGTTCGGTCGGGTCTTCTTCTTTAACGACAGGCGGCGATTCCTGCGTCAGCACGAGGACTAATATCGCGGCTGTTAAAATGGCAAGCCCCGCACATGAGAATATTAACGTTCTTGTTTTTTTGCTTAATTTTTTCAAAACTTATACTCCTGTATATTTACCTGTATCTTCTTTTGAAGAATACTACCAAACCCGTTGTAATAATAATCAAAGGTATAATAATTACGAAAGCAATCGCAATGCCGTTAGCCTGTCCCACGGTTATTTCAAAGTGAGCCGGACGGAAAGATTTCGGCATTATGAGCGCGCCTATATCGCTTCTTCCGCTTATATCGTTGAAGATGTTAAGGAGAAGCCGCGCATTTGAGAATTGCCCGCCTTCAATCACCCAAGCATCAAATATAGACGGCGTACCGAAAGCAATCACATGGCTCGTGAACCGGTCAAGTCCCTCAAAGCGCGTCTTTCTGCTCATAGCTACGGCGTTCATAAGCCGGAGCGTAAATTCCCAGTCTTCTGCTTCTTCCTCTGTAAGCGGAACGTAAAACGAGCCGTCATAGCTTACGAGCAGAGATGAAGTTGAGGTGGAACCCGAAACTTCAAAAAGCAGTGTTATGGGGCGAATCGTTGTTGCTAAGACCGAACCTTCGGCAATCCCCTCTGAAAAAGGCCCGCCGACCATTCTTATAAATTGCATGAAGCCGTACTCGTCATTCGGGAGCGCGTAGTTAACGTTAGACTGCGAGATGAAGCCGTGTTCAGCCCGCATTCCCCACTCCTCCAGGAATTCATCAAGAACGGGAGTATCGGGCATTTCACGGGCTGGGAGGTAAAGCAGTGTCTTTCCGTACATGCCGCCGTTGTCAAGCCACGTATCTACATTAGCGCGGGCGCTGACGGTATAATCGAAAGCAGGTGAGCAGATGACTAAAAAATCAATACCGGGGTCGATTTCGGCGGTCATAAGCAAATCAATCTCCTCGGTCACATAACCGTTAGCAATTAAAATTTCCATCATTGCTTCATATGCGATTTCGCCGAAGCCGTTCGCAAATGCCACTCTGACCGGCGTTAAATCGGAAACCGACATAATCGCCGACAGGAACGCCTGTTCCGTCGCCGCGCTTGCGTCCCTTTCAATCATATGTCCGAAGCCGTATGCAGCCGCTTCCCAAGCCTGTTCATCGGAGATTCTTTCACCGTTAAAATAGAATTCTTCCATGAAGTAATCCGATTGGCTCACGACCTTAAAGCGTCCTGTTCTCTCCGATTCAATTACAATATCGGTGTCCGTGAGGTTTCCGCCGTATTTTGCAACGAAAGCAGGGTTTGTCAGCCTGTTTACAAAAGTAATCGTGAAGCTTCTGTTGGCTTCTTTGAACCTCTGCGCGATTTCATACACCTGCGAAAAATAGGTGTCAGGGTTTGTGAAGTTCTCCTCACGGCTGCAGAAGTAGAAATTAATCGTATCATCAAGCGCGGAAAGATACGCTGTCGTGCTTTGTTCAATGCTGAAAAGCTTGCGCTCGGTCAGGTCAAACCGCAAATTAAAGCGGTTGATGAGCATAGTGAAAAGCACATTGACCAACACTGCCGCCGTTAAAAACACTACAATAATAACAAGCGAGTAGCCGCCGAATTTGAGCTTGCGGCGGAAGTTGCTTATGCTTTGGGAAATCGATGTTTCCCCGTCTGCTCCGGCGGTTTCGTCAAGCGTTTCCTCCGCCACGGCTTCCGGATTATTTAAGTTTTTATTTTCTTCTGACATTTAACCTACCTCATTCATTGTTCATTGTTCATTGTACATTGTCCGTTACGCCCAGCGCCTGCGTTCAAGCACTCTCACGGTAAGGAACAGGAAAACCGCAATTCCCGTAATAAAGAACAGGATATTCGGCAGTGCAAAAATACCGAGTGTGAATTGCCTGTAGCGGTCGAAAACCGATATGCTTCTGAGCGCATTCGGTATAAACTGGAAGAAATCGTTTACAAACTTAGAAACTTCATTTGCGAGCGGGTTAAATGCAAACATGACTAAATTCAAAAACATACTTCCGATAGCCGCTATCATTTGGTTTTCGGTCAGCGAGGACACGAAAAGCCCGAGCGCGACATAAATACCGCCGAGCAATACAATTCCCGCAAAGTTCCCCCACAGCGTCATCCATGAAACCGTAGTGAAAAAAGAAAGCACGATTCCGTAAACGGGGAGTACACATACGCCCATAATAAAAACCGCGTATGCCGACAGGAACTTACCGACCACAATCGCTGTAAGGCTAACGGGCGCGGTCAGTAAAAGCTGGTCAACTTTTTGTCTTTTGTCTTCCGACATAAGCCGCATGGTCAGCACAGGCACGAAAATTAATATAACAAAAAACATCAGCATGAATACCGGCGATAAATCCGCGCTGCCCCGCAACAGCACAAGTCCGTGAAGAATGAACCCCGAAATAAGCATACAAGCCGCTATGAAAACGTAGCCGACAGGCGAGGTGAAATATGCGCCGAGTTCTCTTTTGAATGTAGCTAACATTTATTTCTCCTCCTTGTTTTTCATGTTTCCGTAAATATCTCCGGTTACGAGTTTCAGGAATACTTCCTCAAGCGTAAGCTCGTTTGACTTCATCATCAGGAGCGGATAATTGCGTGACGACAGCTTCTTAAAAATTTCGCGCCGCACGTCCTCGCCTTTTTTCGGCTCAATCTCATATTCAAAGACGCCTTTTTCCGTCTCGCGCAAGGGGATAACGCGCTTGATTTGATGTATGCTTCCGAGCAGTTTCTTTGTTTCGATTTCGCTTCCCTCAACGCGAATTCTGAGCGAGGCGTTTTCCGAAAGCCCCGCCGCAAGGGTTGAGGCTTTTTCGTTGGCGACGATTCTGCCTTTGTTTATAACGACAATACGGTCGCACACCGCCTGAATCTCCGGCAGTATATGCGAGGAAAATATAACCGTGTGGTTCTTGCCGAGCTTTTTTATAAGTGAGCGTATTTCGATAATCTGTTTAGGGTCAAGCCCGACGGTAGGCTCGTCTAATATAAGCGTCCCCGGATTCCCCACGAGCGCCTGAGCCAACCCCACTCTTTGGCGGTAGCCTTTGGAGAGGTTGCGGATTGCGCGGCTCCGGACATCGGAGATTTTCACTAAATCGCATATTTCGTTAAGGTGGGAATTACGCGGCAGTCTGCACTTTTTGAGATTGTATACAAACTTCAGATAACCGTCCACCGTCATGTCGGGGTAAAGCGGGGGGTATTCGGGCAGATAGCCTATTTGCCTTTTAGCGGCAATCGGGTCTTCAAGCACGTCAATCCCGTCAATCAGGGCGCGTCCCGAAGTTGACGAGATATATCCTGTCAGAATATTCATAGTCGTGCTTTTTCCCGCGCCGTTCGGGCCGAGGAAGCCGAGAATCTCGCCCTCTTCGGCGCAGAACGAAATATCGTCCACTGCCTTATTACTGCCGTAATTTTTTGAAAGATTTTGTACTTCTATCATTTTTTTACCTTTCGTTCTTTTTTGCGGGCGATTTACAATCGCCCCTACGATAGTTTTTCAATTGCTGTTCTGATTCTCTTTACAGATTCTTCTTTTCCGAGCATTATGCATATGTCAAGTCCGCCGCCGGGAGCTGTTTGCTTTCCGGTTAAGGCTACTTGCAACGGATACAGAAAGAAGCCGATTTTCACCTCGCTGTCGTCGGCAAGAGCCTTAAACGCATTATAAATGTCATCGCGGCTGAATTCATGCTCTTTTATAGCCCAAAGCGCTTCCCCGAGCGCGACAAGCGCAGTCTCGGGCGAGGTTTTCATCTTCTTGTTATTGTATAAATCCAATTCGTAATCACAGGGTTTTTCTATGAAATCAACCTGTGACGCTATATCGGTGAGCAGTTCGGTTCTCGGCTGCAACGCCGCGCACAAAACATCAACGTTTTCGGGTGGATTCCCGATGAAAGGAAGCGCAAGCTCTTTGAATTTTTCGGGAGCGAGATTGCGGATATAATGCGCGTTAACCGTACGCATTTTTAATTCATCGAAAATCGCCGGCGACTTTGAAACGCCGTCCAAACTAAATTCGTTCATAAGCTCGTCAAGCGTGAAAAATTCATTTTCGCCTTTAGGCGACCAGCCGAGAAGTGCGATGTAATTTATAACCGCCTCAATCAGATAGCCTTTTTCAATAAAGTCGCTGACATAAGCATCGCCGTCGCGCTTGGAGAGCTTATTGTTTTCGTCCCGCATAATCGGCGAAACATGAATGAAAACCGGCGGTTTCCAGCCGAGCGCCTCATAAAGCAAAATATACTTGGGCGTGGACGAAAGAAACTCGCTTCCGCGGATTATATGCGTGATATTCATTAAATGGTCGTCGATGACGTTGGCGAAATTATAAGTCGGCATACCGTCGGATTTAATCAAAACCTGGTCTTCAATTTCGGTGTTGTTAACCGTTATTTCCCCGAAAATTTCGTCGCGGAAAACCGTGTTTCCGACGGACGGGGTTTTTTGCCGGATTGCACCATCTTGGTGATACGCCATGTCTTTTTCGACGAGTTCAAGAGCGTATTTCATATATGAATCTCTGCGTTCGCTTTGAATATATGGCGCAAAATCCCCGCCGACATCAGGACCCTCGTCCCAGTTCAAGCCGCAGATTTTCAGCGTTTCGTAAATTACATCAACCGCGCCCTCAACGTAACGCGTCCGGTCAGTGTCTTCAATTCGCAGTATAAAAGCACCGTTGTGTTTTTTCGCGTACAGCCATGCGTAAAGCGCGGTTCTCAGTACGCCGAGATGCATGAAGCCCGTGGGGCTGGGCGCGAAGCGGGTTCTTATTTGAGCCATGTTAAGTCCTCTTTTATTTGATTTGACAATTCTGTAAAGTTATTAAATTTCTTTTCGGGGCGTATAAATTTTAAAAGACTAACCTTAATCGTTTTACCATACAGGTCGCCGTCATAATCTATTATGTGCGTTTCAATTGCGGCGGCTCTGTTTTCTCCGGCGGTCGGTTTTACGCCTATGTTGGTTATGCCGCTGTAAACCCCGTCTTTAACAGTAACCCTGCTCCCGTAAACTCCGAAACGCGGGATTACGCAATTTTTCGGTATATTCTGATTAATTGTAGGGAAGCCGATGGTGCGACCTACCCGATTCCCGCCGACTACTTCAAGCTCGTAAGTCAGCTCACAGCCGAGGAATTTATTCACGGCTTCCATGTCGCCTTTTATAATCAGTTCGCGTATAAGCGTTGAGCTTACGGGGACGCCGTCAAGTTCAACCGGCGGCACGACAACAGTTACAAGCCCGGATTTTTCGCAGATTCTTGTCAGTTCGTCCGTGTCGGCTTTACCGCCCCTGCCGAAGCGAAAATCATATCCGCAACAGACTGCTCCGGCATTAAGCTTCCTCACAAGAATTTCCGTAACAAATTCTTCAGGTGAGAAGTTTTTTATTTCCTCGAAATCATAAGAAAATATGCGTTTTATACCGAGTTCGTTTATTTTTTTATGTTTCGTGCAGTCGGCGGTGATATTGCAGGACTCACGGCTTTTAAATGTAAAAACCACAGGCTCATATTGTGTTAAACCAAGCGCGATTTTAATAACTTCTTTATGCCCTAAATGTACGCCGTCGAAATAACCGAGCGCGGCGCAGGTATTATTCGTCAAGTTCGCCGTTCTCCTCCTCGATTGAAATAACAGCTTCGGGCGTATTAAAACGCTGAACAACCTTGAGCGAGCAGTCCTCGCCGATTTGCGCCAAGGCGAGCAGTGCCTTATCATTCCCGTAAACCGCATACAGCCCTTTATGAATTCTGTCGAACCTGATTCGTGCGGCGGCAAGCTTAACGCCGTTACAGAAAAGCCCGGTCTGCATTTCGTCAAGAACGGCTTTCGGGTAATCGGCAAAAAGCTTGTCTGTCGGCATTAATAACCCTCTAAGCCCCTCGGTACCCTCACGGGTCGCCATGCGGCGTATATCGTCAAGCTGCCGGCAGTCATCAAGCGTGAACACGCCGGACTTCGTCCGTATGAGCGAGGTCATGACCGCACCTGTTCCGAGTTCCTGCCCGATGTCGTGAATAAGCGTCCTTATATAAGTGCCTTTTGAGCAGGACACTCGCATTAAACCCTCGTTGTCGGCATAATGCTCGACTTTCAGGCTGTGAATTGTAACCTTTTTAGGTTTACGCTCGACTTCCTCGCCTTTTCGCGCAAGCTCATAAAGTCTTTTGCCATTAACCTGCACAGCCGAATACATAGGCGGAATCTGTTCTATTTCACCGATTTTGCGTTCAACGAAAATCATTTTGTTGCGTGACACATACTCGTCGCTTACAGATGTCACCTGTCCGGTTATATCCTGCGTGTCGGTCGTAAAACCGAAGCGAAAGCCCGCCAAATACTCCTTGTCGTCACCGGGCTGAAAGTCAACCGCTCTCGTGGCGTTACCGAGGAATATCGGCAAAACGCCCTCCGCCATCGGGTCAAGAGTGCCGCCATGCCCCACTTTTCTTGTTTTGAAAAGTTTGCGTATTACCGCGACGACATCAAATGAGGTGTAGCCGCTTGGTTTATAAATGCAAATTATGCCGTCCATAGTTTAATAGCTCACACCTATATATATAATTCAATTTCTTTCATAAGTCGTTCCTTGCACTCTTTTACGCTGCCTTTAATCCGGCAACCTGCCGCTCTCTGGTGTCCGCCGCCGCCGAACTTTGCGCAAATATGCTGTGCGTCGATGTAATTTTTGGTGCGGATTGAAATTTTCCACACGCCTTTTTCTTTTTCCTTGAAAGTAACGCCCGCCTCCACGCCCTCAATCTGCCTCGGAAGCGCGCTTATGGAGTTTATATCCTCGTCGTCCGCGGCATCGAGCATCTCTTTTGTAAGTGTAATTACCGCGCATCTGCCGCCGAAGAAAAACTCAACACTTTCAAGAGCGCGGCGTTCAAGTTGAATACGCTCCGGAGTTTTCATATCGAAAAGAAGATAGTTAAGCCCGGTGCAGTCGAAGCCGTAATCCATAAGCTCTGCCGTAAATCTGTGAGAATCGGCAGTAGTGTTGGAAAAGCGGAAACAGCCGGTGTCGGTGGAAATACCGGTGTAAAGGCAAGATGCGATATCCGCTGTCATCAAGTCCGCTCCGTTAAGCCGCGAAAGCTCTTTTATAAGTTCAAAGACAACCTCGCATGCCGCACCCGCATCGCCGTCAAGAAGCATTTTCTCCGCGTAGCCGGTGTTTGAAATATGGTGGTCTATACAAAGGTCGGTGGAATCCTTATATTTTTCCTCCATATTTCCAAGCAGAGCTGAATCCGCAACATCGATTGTAATAACAAATTCTCGCTGTTCAGAAAAGTCCTGCATTTCAACCCCGTTTTTCAAATAGTCAAAACGCTTTGAAGGCTCCTCCGGACATAAAACTTTTGCGCGTTTATTAAAATTCTGCAACGCGCCGCAAAGCGCATATGCACCCCCGAGCGTATCGCCGTCGGGCGATGCGTGGCAGATGATTGTAAAATAATTATTTTCGCTTAAAAGCGCGGCTGTTTGTTTTAAATCAATCGCTTGTGACACTGTCTGTACCGCCTGTCCCTCTTTTTGTGTTTTCAAGAATACCGTTGATTTTATCGTAATAGTCAAGAGTATTATCGGGAATAAACTTCAACTCGGGTATTTTCCGCATTTTTATTCTGCCGTTAATACGCTTCTTGAAGAAGCCGGAAGCCCCTTGCAGAACGTTTACTATTTCTTCGGTTTTTTCAGCGCCGCCGTGTGCCGAAATATAAATCTTACAGTGCGATAATTCATTGCTGACTTCACAACGCGAAACAGATGCGAAGCCGCCCTCAAGACGCTCGTCACCGAGTTCGCGGAGGGAAGCCGAGATTTCACGTTTTATATCTTCTGATAAACGCTGTGTGTTGTGTGGCATTTTAGGCTCCTTGTTTAATTAGTCGCGATATTCTTCGACAATAAACGCCTCAAATATATCGCCTTCTTTTATATCGCTGAAATGCTGTAAGCTAATTCCGCATTCATACCCCTGCGCGACTTCCTTAACATCGTCCTTGAAGCGGCGAAGACTGTCTATTTTATCAACATTCACAACTATTCCGTCGCGCACAACGCGGATTTCATTATTACGCGAAACTTTTCCGTCAAGCACGTAACAACCCGCCACAATACCCGCTCCGGTAATTTTGAAGACATTGCGGACTTCGATTCTTGCCTGCTCGGTTTCTCTGTACTTAGGCGCGAGCATGCCTTTCATCGCCGTTTCGACTTCTTCAATCGCATCGTAGATAATCCTGTAGGTTCTTATTTCAACATCGTCACGCTCCGCGCTTTCGGAAGCGGCGGGGTGAGGACGCACGTTAAAGCCTATTATAATCGCACCGGACGCGCTCGCGAGCATTACATCGCTTTCGTTTACCGCGCCAACCGCACCGTGGATTACCCGAACGCGCACGTCGTTGTTCGACAGCTTTTCAAGCGACTGCTTCACCGCCTCAACCGAGCCGTGAACGTCTGCTTTTACAATCAGCGGAAGTTCTTTAACCGTGCCGCTTTCAATGTGGGTAAAGAGGTTATCTAAAGTAACTTTTTGATAAAGATTAAACTTTTCTTCCTTGGCTTCATGCTTACGTTTATCAACAAGCTCACGCGCAAGCTTTTCATCAGCCACAACCGCGAAGTTGTCGCCCGCGCTCGGAACTTCGGCAAGCCCCATGATTTCAACGGGAACGCTCGGGCCCGCTTCTTTTATAACCTTGCCTTTGTCGTCGCGCATTACGCGGACACGCCCCACGGCAGTCCCCGCAATAAGCGTATCGCCGGTACGAAGCGTACCTTTTTGCACCAAAACCGTGGCAATCGGTCCGCGCCCCTTATCAAGGAACGCTTCTATGACTGTGCCGACCGCCTGCCTGTCGGGGTTGGCTTTAAGCTCCATAACTTCCGACGTTATATTTATCATTTCAAGAAGCTGGTCTATATTTATACCTTTCTTGGCAGAAACAGGCACACAGATAACATCGCCGCCCCATTCCTCAATCACAAGCCCGTGTTCGGTCAGCTCCTGCTTGATTCTTTCGGGGTTTGCGGCTTCTTTGTCGATTTTATTAATCGCCACTATAATAGTAACACCTGCGGCTTTGGCATGGCTGATTGCCTCAACCGTCTGCGGCATTATACCGTCGTCGGCGGCTACTACAAGAATGGCTATATCAGTAACGCCCGCGCCCCTTGCCCTCATGGCGGTGAACGCTTCGTGTCCGGGCGTATCAAGGAAAGTTATATCCTTTTCGCCCGCTTTTACGCGGTACGCGCCTATATGCTGTGTGATTCCGCCCGCCTCGCCCGAAACAACATTGGCGTTACGGATTCTGTCAAGAAGCGAGGTTTTTCCGTGGTCAACGTGACCCATAACAACAACAACGGGCGAGCGCGCCTGCAAGTTTTCATCAGTATCTTCGATTTCCTCGAACAGGCGTTCTTCGATGGTTACGATAATTTCACGCTCAACCTTTGCGCCCATTTCCTCGGCCACAAGCGCGGCGGTATCGTAATCAACCATCTGACTGACCGTTGCCATTACGCCGAGTCCCATCAGCTTTTTAATTACTGCGGACGCAGTCGCTTTAAGCCTTGTCGCGAGTTCACCTACGTTGATTTCATCGGGAATCAGGACTTTAAGCTGTTGTTTACGGGCGCGTTCAAGCTCTAATCTCTTGAGCTTCTGCGCCTCGGTTTCACGCTTGCCGAACTGTTGTTTTTTATGCTGCTGTGATTTTTGGTTAATTTTCTGCTTGTTTCTGAAATCGCCGCTCTTGTTGCCGCCGAATCCTCCGTAGCCGCTCTGAGGCGCGATTTTTTCATAACGCTCGTTGTATTTATCAAGTTCTACATAGCTTCCGCGTGTGTCAACGCGCTTTGTAACCTGCTCGCCGCGCTGAACGGCTTCGCCTTTCTGCTTTGCTTTGGGCGGCTCGTTGACTTTGAGTGTGTTAATGTCAATAGCGGCTTTAACCGGTCTCGGGGTCAGCTTAGGCTTATCTTTTTTAGGAGCCGCTTGTTGCGGCTGAACAGCGGTAGCTTTTGGGGGAATGGGGCGCGCAGGTTTTTTACCCGCCGGACTTCTGCCGACCGGTTTCGTCGGCGTTTTTTCGGCAGCTTTAGCCGCCGTCTTTTTAGGCGCGGGCTTAGGCGTTGCTTTTTTACGCATAGCAAAAAACTCATCGAAATTTGAAACCTGATGTTCCTTGGAAACACTCTCAAGCACGACATCGAACTCCTCAACCGTAAGCGGAACACTTGCCGGTTTTTTAGCGATATCGAGATAGGTTTTAAGAATCTCGGTGATTTCCTGCGACGTCATATTTAAGTGTTTCGCCGCATCCTTTAGTTTATATTTTGTTGATTCCATTCACTTTCCCCCAAGATAAGTATGTGTAATATTATTTGAATAATGAGAACAAACCTTCGTCCGTCACAGCAATAACTCCTGCGCTTTTGCCGATTATGCGTTTTATCTCTTCCATATCGGCAGGAATACAAGCAATTTCGGTTTTATATTTTTCTGCATGGAAGTTCACTTCTTTCAGGGTTTTGGCTGACACATCCGAGGATATAAGAACTCCTTTTGCACTGCCTTTTTTCATAGCTTCGACAACCGCATCAAAACCGATTGAGAGTGCGCCGGCTTTTCTGCACAATCCCAGGTTCTGCGTAAAATTTTTCAAATCAATTCTTCCTCTAATTTATCGTAGACTTCGGCGGGGATTCCGCACTTTAAACCGCGTTCAAGGCTTTTCTTTTTGCGCGCCTTAGCTAAACACTGCGCGTCTTTGCATATATAAGCCCCGCGCCCCGACTTCTTTCCGGCAGGGTCAATCGCGACTTCGCCGTCTTTTGAGCGTACAACGCGAATCAGCTCTTTCTTGCCGGACTGTTCCATACAGCCTACGCATTTACGAACGGGTATTTTTTTTTCCATATTTTCTCCGGTATTTTTAAAGTGCGGTAAGAGACTTACTCGGTTTCAAAGAACCCGCTTTCGGGCTTGATGTCAATTTTGAAGCCGGTGAGCCGCGCTGCAAGCTTGGCGTTCTGACCCTTGTTGCCGATTGCGAGCGAAAGCTGGTTATCGGGGACTGTCACGGCGCAGGCGCGGACGTTTTCATCGGGAATATCCACGTCAATAACTTCAGCGGGACGAAGAGCCTGTTTTATGAATTCCTTAGGGTCTTCCGAATAGGTGATTATATCAATTTTTTCGCCGCAAAGTTCGGCGCAAATGCGCGAAACACGGCTTCTCGAAGGGCCTATGCACGAACCCACGGCATCAACATTAGGGTCGTTGCTAAGCACTGCCATCTTGCTTCTTGCGCCGGGTTCGCGGCTGACTGCCATTACTTCAACAACGCCGTCGTAGATTTCGGGAACTTCAAGCTCGAAAAGTCGCTTGACAAGTTCTTTATGAGTGCGTGAAATTTTAAGCGTGGGGCGGCGGTCATTCGCAGAAACGCCCGAAACGTAAACTTTAATTATATCGCCCTGATAAATTTCCTCATCAGGAATCTGGTCGCCTTTAAAGAGCATGACCTCGCTGCCGTTAATTTCGAGCGTGGCATTGCCGGACACAGGCTCGACTTTCACGACATTTGCCGAGATTGCCTCGTTTTGCAGATTGCCCCATTGTTCGACAAGCTGAGCGCGTTCAACTTCTTTAATGCCCTGTTTAATTACCTGTTTTGCTGTTTGGGCGGCGATACGCCCGAAATGACGGGTATTAAGTTTTATGGTGCATGTGCCGCCGAGTTTTGAGCGCTTGGAATACTTTCCGGCTTCTTCAAGGGTAATTTGGTTCGCGTCGTCCTGAACTTCCTCCACGATGTCTTTCTTAATGGAAACATCGAACTTCCCCTTAGCTATATCTATGTCAAAGTTAATGTTTTCGCTCCTCGGATAATCCCTCTTGATGGCGATGACGAGCGCGGCCCGTATCTTTTCAAGAAGCAAATCCGGCTCTATACCTTTTTCCTTGGCTAAAAGCGAAAGCGCGTCAAAAAGCTCTGTGTTGTTCATTACGGTTTTGTTCCTTTCAATTTTGTTATATTTAAAAATCCAAGTTAATTTTAAGGCAGTTTTTTACGCCGATGATAACGAGTTCTGTGTCTGTTTTGAGTGAAATCTGATTTGTTTCGGGCTCGTAGGCTTCAAGCGTGCCGTAAATAACGCCGGTTTTCCCTTTATCGGCGCGCTTCATAACGCGCAACGCCTTTCCGATACTCTGACCGAAATGCTCGGGACGGCGCAGTCTTCGAGTTAAACCGGGCGAACCGACTTCGAGAATATCCACATGCTGAATGAATTCCTGCTTATCCATAAGCGCGTTAAGCGGCGCGGTCATAAGCGCACATTCCTCATCATTTATACCGTCGCCGCCGCCATCCTTGTCGAAAAGAATCCGCAGATAACTCATTGCGCCTTCTTTTTCAAAGATTACATCCCAAAGCACGAAGCCGGCTTCTGTAAGCAACGGCTCGGCTAAAGCGCGGGCTTTTTCTTCAATAATCATAAAATATTCCCCGCAGAACGCTCGCGCCCTGCCACAAACATTGAAGACTGAGGTCAACCCCAGTCTTCAGCTTACTATTTACTTTGAACAGCATAACACATTTAAAAGAACTTGTCAATAGGTTTGTGAAAAATATTTTAAATACACCTTCTTGATAGCCATGAATTTATATAGTCGTTATTAATAATTTCGTTCCATGCTGCTTCAAGCTCAATTTCGTTCGCTTCGCCTATAATATTTTTCATTACAACGGCTATTCCATGATTATACCAATCACATTCGGGATTTGCAAGGAAAAGCTGATTTAACACCTCAATAATATTAGCCATAAGTTCTTCACGTTCTTCTTCTGTCATATTTCCGACCTCATTAGCCGACCACGTTATTGACTTAATTTCAAACGTAATAGGGTCTTCTATACTTTTGCTCCGCACCTGCTAAAAATTGAGCAAATGACAAGACAAACAGCAGAATGAATACCAATGATAATTTGCGTTATTAAGTTTGTTAAGGATTGGTTTTATGAATTTTTCTAAACCTTGACTTATAAAAAACGAGAATTACTAATGAAACCAATACGCCAAGAAAGGACCATCAGCTATAGCAACTATGCAAACTATATTTGTATGTACTATGCAATTATAATATTCTAACCAATAAAAGCGACAAAGAGGTGGCGTACCCGGATACGTCATGGCATGATGTTGAACGCAAACGCGTTCCCTCGTATAATAAGGTTTTCCCCCAATACAATTGGAGGAAAAAACAACACTATCTTTGAGAGATTTAACTATATCCATCTCAACGGACACCGGTTCTTCCAATTCTTCTTCTGTTAAGATTCTTTCGTTGCAACAATTTAACGCATGACCCCCAAAATTGCAAAATTCAATATTCATAAGGGCGGCAACAATTTCACGTCTTAAATTTTCAAATTCAAACCAATCCTCATCGGAAAAATTTTCAAGCGCCCAATCAGATATATATTCTACAGTTATTGAACCCTCTCCCTCCCCATACTGCATAATTATATTTTCCGAAGCCAAGTCATGTTTTCCATCATACACATCGTAGTGTGCGCCTGCCAAAAATTGAGTAAATGACAAGACAAACAGCAGAATGAACACCAATGATAATTTGCGCTTCATAGGTTTTGTCCTCCTTAAAATGTGCTTTTTATCATTATATTATAAACGCTATGCTTTGTCAATCCCTGCCAAGCAAAATTTACAATTTGTTAACATTTCCGCAATAAATCACTTCATCCGATTTTCTGCGCAGGAAACTCCCCAAAAATAACATGATGTGATTTATTGCCCGGAAATAAATCAGATGATGTGATTTATTTCCGGGAGACGGGCAAAAAATAAGCTTATCTGTTTTTGGCGTAAGGGCGGCGTTTCTTGAGGTTTTATGCCGAAATAAATATTGCCATGAACGTGTAATAAATTCCATCTGCCGTTATTTCCCTGAAAATAAAAAAATACGATGATGTGATTTAATTCCGTTTCGCTTCTTTTCGTCAAAAGACTTGCAAATACGATGAATTTATGCTATAATGGAAAAGGTTCGGCACGAAAAGTTTGCGGAACATGCATATATTTACTAAAATAAACATCAGGCTATTATTGCTTTTTACTAAAAGCAAATAAATAAAGAGGAGCGAATTTATTGTGGACAGTTTTATTGAGCAAATTGTCGTAAAAAAGTCAGAGGCGCGCGACAACCTCAAAAGGGCAGGGATTATGGCGGGCGGGATGGCGCTGTGCCTTACTTTTGGGACGCTGGCAATGTTGATTTTTGCGCTGTCGATGATTTTTATTTTTCTCTGCTTCGGGACTGTATGGCTGACATGGTTCTTTATTCAGGGTACTTTTATTGAATACGAGTATATAGTAACCAACAACGAAATGGACATAGATAAAATCATGGCGAGAAAAAAGCGTAAACGCCTGATTACCATAAGAATTGATAAAGCCGAGGACTGGGGCGTATATGCCGCGGGGAAAGACACCGACGCACAGGTTACGGTTCAGGCGCATGACTGCGGTTATACGAATCTGTGGTACATCGTGACACGTCATGAAAAATTCGGAAAGACAGTCGTTTATTTTTCTCCGGGCAGAGCGGTACTTGAGGTAATGAACAAGCACGTACCTTACGCGCTCAGAAAAAAAGAGCTGAAAGAGCAAGAGAAAGCCGATGAAAATGAAATTGAAACTGAAGAAGCTGTGGAAAATAAAGATTAAAAAGACAGCGAAAAAAACTATAAAGGGAGGTAAGCCTTATAAAACCGAAAAGACTTCTTATTATGTTGCTTGCAGTTACGTTAATGCTGACGGCGTGCCGCCCCATATCGGACGTGACGATGCGTCCGGAAGGACAGTCGCCGATTGAAAGCGACCCGAACGAGCCGGACACCCCGCCGCCGGAAGACGATACTAATCCGACGGAGGGGAACGAGCCCGATAATCCCGGCAACGGCGGGAGTACGGGCGGCTTTGAAGCGCTGTTCGGGCCGCCGGAAATGAACTCGCCGGCTGTAATCAACGCGCCTTTCGGCGCGCTCTATAACCTCAGCGATGATGTTTTTATTTACGGCAAGAGGGTTGACGAACGGGTTTATCCGAGCGGAACAGCAAAGCTTCTGACGGCGCTTGCGGTTTATGACGCGCTTGATGCCGGCTTTATTTTCACTGTCGGGGATGAAATAGATATGGTCAGCACGGGTTCGGGTGTCGCGGGGCTTAAAAAAGAACAGCGGCTCGGCATGGAAGCGATTCTGACCGCACTGCTCATTCCGGTAGGGAACGATGCCGCCTATACTGTTTCCATTAACACGGCGCGGGCGAAGTCCGGCGACCACAGCGCAAGCAACCGTGAACTTAACGATTACTTTCTGCGGCTTATGAACGATTACGCCAAGCAACTCGGCTGTCAGAACAGTAACTTCTCGAATCCCGACGGCTTCCACGCAAACGACAATTACTCCACAGTCCGCGACCTTACGATTATTGCGGCGGCAACAACGGGAAATCCTATGATTTCAGCGATTTGCGGCAAACTCGAGCATGAAGTGGCGTTTGATTCGGGAGAGGTTGCGTCATGGACAAATTCCAACAGCTTCCTGCAACTCGCAAACTGGGACGTGCGCGGACTGCGGACGGGTTATACCGATGAAAGCGCATTTTCGGCGCAGATTTTAGCTTATGTAGACGGAAAGATGTATATCGCCGTGGTTTCGGGCAGTCCGACGGCGGTCGCACGCGAGAATGATATTCTTAGACTTTTGCAGTTAGCGAGAGATGGTTATGATGCCGACATAATTAATGTTTTCGACAGTTAAGGCGCAGGGGCGGATGATAATCCGCCTTTAAATTTTCAGGAAAATTTCATAAATCTTCCACCTCTTGAATTTAAAAAGGATTTATGATATACTATGTAGTAACAGACATAAACAATATAAGGTGATAACATGAAAAAAGATATAAAGTACATTGACTTAAACGGCGCGGCAGAGCCTGAAATTTCAGGGGAAAGCCGCGAACGGAGCGAAACGAACCGTCCGAAAAGTTCCCGCCCTAAAAAGAAGCCGCTTAAAAAAGGAAAGCTTACTGTTTCTCAGAAAGCGGGAAGCGTAATGGCGGTAGTGGGGACTACGTTCCTGACCATGCTTTTGATTGCGATTATTACTGTTTGTATCGTAGCGGTGGCGCTTACTGTTTATATTATGCAGTTCGCGGAGAATTCTTTCGACATAGACCTCAAGGCGGCGGAGTTGAATTTCACGACCTCAATAAAAGCTTTTGACCCTGACGCAGGCGAAGACGACGAGGGCGAATGGGTTGTCATCAAGATGATTTCAGGCGACGAGAACCGTATTTGGATTGACATCGGCGAAATGCCGCAGCATCTTATAGACGCGGTGATTGCGAACGAAGACCACCGCTTCTTTGAGCATGAGGGCGTGGACTGGTTCGGGACGATGGGCGTTATTTTGCGCGAGATGTTCTCGGACGAAGACACAAGGGGCGCTTCGACAATTACCCAGCAATTAGTAAAGAACGTTACGGGCGATGACAGGGTTAACGCAGGGCGCAAACTCCGCGAGATTTTCCGTGCGCTCAGCCTTGAGCAAAGATATACCAAGCTTGATATTCTCGAAAGCTATCTCAACCGCATAGGGTTCGGCGGAACCTCCTGCGGTGTGCAGTCGGCGGCGTGGTATTATTTCGACAAGGATGTGCGGGATGTTACAATCGCCGAAGCCGCGCTTATGGCGGGCGTAATCCCTTCGCCGCATAATTGGAACCCGTACATTAATTCAAGAGCGGCAAGAATCCGTCAGGAATACGCGCTGGAGCAAATGTACAGCCACGGCTTCATCAGCACTGCCGAATATGAGCAGGCGCTCGCCGAGGAACTGCGCTTCCGCAGACCTGTTGCGGGCGACTACTTCGGCTATATTGACGAACGTTACAACGAGTGGGCGGGGCTTTTCGGTGACGGCGATGAAGCCAACCTTTATTTTGAAGATACGCCGTGGGAAGACCTGCTTCCTATTGCATACAAGTGGAACGGGGACTATGAAGTTACGCAGAACTGGTACACAGACGCGCTGATTTGGCAGGTTTCGGAGCATTTGTCGCAGCAGCGCGGGATAGACCGCGACAGAGCGCTTGAACTGCTCAGAAGCGGCGGGTTCACGATTTATTCAAACGAAAACATTAAAATGCAGGCGAAATTAGAAGAGCTTTCGGTTAACCCGAATCTTTTTGTTCAGGGGACGGTAGCCCCGGACACACCGGTGAACGAACTCCTTCAGGGCGCGTTTGTAGTGATGGACTACAGCGGCAGGGTCAGGGCGTTAATCGGCGGATTCGGTGAAAAGCCGGGCGACAACTGCTTCAACCGCGCCGTACAATCAATAAGGGCAATCGGCTCAACAACTAAACCTATTTCGGTTTACGCCCCCGCGATTGACATGAACGCGATAACCTATTCCACCTACACCAAAGACGCTTCGGGGGAAATCAGAGCCAACCCCAACGACCCGGATTCCCCGCGTGAAATATGGCCGTTTAACTGGGGAAGCCCCGTATCTGTACCGGGCTCAAACCGCCACTTCCCCACATGGTATTCAATTCAAAAATCACTGAACACTATTTCGGTGAGGACGCTTTCAAAAATCGGGTTTCAGGCTTCGTATTCCATGATGGTGGATAAGCTCGGCTTCACCGACATAGACAGCACTATGGATATGAACTGGTCGCCGCTCGCGCTCGGCGCGCTCACCCACGGCGCAAAGCTTCATGAACTTACGGCGGCTTACGCGATTTTCGGGAACAGCGGACTGTATTATGAGCCGTACCTGTATGACCGTGTGGTTGATAATAACGGCAGGATTATACTTGAACAAAACCTCACCGGAACGCAGGCGATTGAAAAAGACTCGGCGTGGGTGATGAACCGTATGCTTTTAAAAGTAGTGACAGACCCTGCGGGTTCGGGGCGTTTTTCGGCAATTGACAACATAGAAGTAATCGGTAAAACGGGGACGTCCAACGACATGAAAAACCTGCTTTACTGCGCCATGACCCCCGAATACGTGGCTTCTTACAGAATCGGATACGACCAGCACATGGAAATGGAAAATTTTGTGAGCGGCAGAGGCTGGCGTTCGCCGGCGCAGGTTTGGGGGGATATCATGAGGGAACTCGTGGATAATTCGGTGCCGCAGAGTTTCACGCCGGACAGCACGGTTTTAGAACTGCCTTATTGCTGGGATACGGGTATGCTCGCCATACCGGGAAGATGCCCGAGTACTGAAATCGGATATTACCGGACATCGAATTTACCGTCGAGCTGTAACGCGGCTTCGCATCAGGGCGCAACCACGGGAGCCACGAGAGGTCCCGCGTACTGGGCGATTCACGGCGACCCGGACAATGTCAGACCGCAATACAACTAACAACGAATAAGGAACAATGAATAAATAAAAATTACCGCAAAGCGGCTCTGTAATTATTATTTATTAACTGCCGACTATGATAAATATGATAAAAATGACTGCGCCGTGTCACTTCGGCTTAGAAAAAACATTAGCTTTTGAAATAAGGCGGGCGGGCGGCGAGGACGTACAGGTTACGGACGGGCGCGTCTGCTTTTCGGGAACGCCGCAGACGCTTGTAAATGCAAATATAAGCTGTTCGGCGGCGGAGAGAATCGGCGTGGTTTTAGCGCGCTTCAAGGCGCTGACTTTCGATGATGTGTTCGACAATATAAAAACGTTGCCTATTGGCGAATTCTTAGAAAAAAACGCGGCTTTCCCGGTCGTTAAAGGGCAGTCGGTGAACTCGAAGCTTACAAGTATACCCGCGCTTCAGCGCACACTCAAGAAAGCTCTTGTTCAGGCTATGAACAGCTACTATAAAATAAAAACATCCCCTTCGGAAAGGGGTATTGTTTCCGCGCTCCCCGAAACGGGAGCGCTTTTCCCTGTGCGATTCTTTTTACACAGGGACGAAATGACGGTTTTTTTAGATTCGTCGGGCGAAGGGCTTCACAAACGCGGCTACCGCGAAAAAGCGGGCGCGGCGCCGATTAAGGAAACGTTGGCGGCGGGGATTGCCGACATTGCGAAGGTGAGGGAAAACGACCTTGTTATTGACCCGTTTTGCGGGAGCGGTACCATGCTGATTGAAGCGGCGTTCAAAGCGCTCGGTATACCGCCTTGCCTGAACAGACGCTTCGTCGCCGAAAACTGGGGTTTTATTCCTAAAAAACTGTGGAATGAACAGCGGGAATTACTGCGCGCCGGAATTAAAACAAACGCAGAATTTCAGGCTTTCGGGTACGATAATGACCCCGCTTGTGTTAGGCTCACGCTCGAAAACGCGAGGAAAGCGGGGGTTGAAAAATATATTAAAGTTGAGCGGCGGGAGATTCGCGATTTTAATTTTCCCGCAAAATCATGCAAGATTATCACTAATCCGCCTTATGCCGAACGAATGCTTGAAAAATCAGACACCGAGCGGATATATCGCGAGATGGGCGAACGGCGCGCCGCCGGAAATGCTTCTGCGGATTATAAAAACGAATGGTACATTATTACGTCCGATGAGGAGTTCGAGAAGTTCTTCGGCGAAAAAGCGGGGAAGAACAGAAAGCTGTATAACGGTATGCTGATGTGCAGGCTTTATATGTACGGAGGAAAACAAGTTTCAAACAAAATATAATTGAAACGGGGAAAATATTGTTTTCATTCCTATATTGGTGAAGAAAGGGCTTTATGAAAACAGGTTAGGCTTTTTCAAGCATTATAAGCGTACCCGCTACCACAAGAATGACCGACAAACCGCCAACCAAAACAATTAATCCGCAACCGTTGCATCTGAAAATAGTTTCTATACTGTGCGTAAGAATACAGTCAGGCTGACTGCTGACGGCATAAACAACTCCCGCCAACCCTATAATCGCTAAAATTATTCCTCCGGGATTCAGCTTAAACCTATATTTCATTATATTTCTCCAAAATAACAAGCATAATGCACACTATTAATAATATCATGCTCTATATTAAATAGCAATAGCTCTATATGATAAAATGTATTGTTTTAAGTATTTATGTTAAACTTATACAAAAAGGAGTTGCATAAATATGTCAAAATCTACAAAAATATCTAAAATAAATGAGTTCAGATACATTCAAATAGGCTTAAACGTTTCCTATTACAGAAAACTTCAAGGCTATACGCAGGAGGAATTTGCGGAGGTCGCGGACATGAGCCGTTCGCATTTAAGCGCATTGGAAGCGCCTAATATAGTGAGAAGCGTATCAATAGAACTTTTGTTTAACATTGCCGACGCGCTTAAAATTGAGCCGTACAGGCTGCTTGAATTCAGAAACTAAAAAGAGCGGAAAAATTCCGCTCTTTTGTAACAAATCCGAATGTCGCGCATTTAACGCTCCTGCTGTTTTGCGTCGCGGCCCGCAAGCCACAGAACCCTGTTATCCATTTTTTAAACGGATAACAGTATAACGCCTGTAACGTATTAATTTTGTGTAAACATTTTTAAGCCTTTTATTGTATTTTTTATCTGTGTTTTCGTTAGCAATTTCAAATAAAAGTTCCGCCGCATCATTTATGTCTGTGAGGGTGTCGTAAAACAAGGCTTCATATCTTTTTTCCTCAACAAATATACCCTCCGCTTCTCTTTTGCGTTTAAGTAATAATGAAATCGCGTTTAGAAATTCGCCGGCAATAACCTTATCTTCCAGCGAAAGGGAAAGCTTCTCTATCTGCTTCACCGAATCGTTAATTCCGGCTGATAAATAGTAATATGCTTCTTTATATTTATGTTCCATATTTTCATAAAGTCCTTTCTTCACCAATAAGGAATGAAAACAACATTTTTCCTGTTTCGGCTGTATTTTGTTTCAAACATAATACCCCCTATATCATTTATATTTAACATTATAATCTATTATATTGAATATGTCAAGACCATTAATGAACATAATCATTGTATTAATTTTATTTATCATCCCCATTATAATATATAGAGGGGTGATTTTGTGTATATACAGTTTCATGAGGACTACAGACAGCTTGGGCTGAATATTCTTTTTTACAGAAAAAGAAAAAACCTGACACAGGAAAAATTAGCAGAAGCAATAAAAAAAGAAACACATCATATCAGCAACATAGAATTAGCGAAATCTGCACCTTCGTTGGACGTTGTTTTTGGTATAGCGAGGGTTTTGGAAGTTCCGACGAATAAGTTATTTGAATTCAGAGAATAAATAAAACAACGGACGCCTGAAGCGTCCGTTGCTTTTTCAATTTTTCAAGCTTTGAAGCGGCGCGGGAATCCTCCCGCCTCTGCCTATAAACCTGCCCGGCGAAAATTTGTTCACCGCCATAACAGGTCCGCTCCCGAACAGCCCGCCGAAGTCAAGCACTTCGCCTTCCTTCATTCCGATTGCGGGTATAATCCTGACCGCCGTGGTTTTGTTGTTAACCATGCCGATTGCGGCTTCATCCGCAATGATGGCGGAAATCACGTCGGCTGGCGTATCGCCCGGCACAACCACCATGTCAAGTCCGACCGAGCAAACCGCCGTCATGGCTTCAAGCTTTTCGAGGGTGAGCGCGCCGGCTTTCACGGCGTCAATCATGCCCGCATCCTCCGAAACAGGGATAAACGCACCCGACAAGCCTCCGACATGCGACGATGCCATTACGCCGCCTTTTTTAACTGCGTCGTTAAGCAACGCAAGCGCGGCTGTCGTGCCGTATGCGCCGCATTTTTCAAGTCCCATTTCCTCTAAAATATGCGCTACGCTGTCCCCGATTGCGGGCGTGGGAGCGAGCGAAAGGTCAACAATCCCGAAAGGTACATTGAGCGCCTTGCAGGCTTCCGCGCCGACAAGCTGACCCATGCGCGTGATTTTGAACGCTGTGCGCTTGATTTGCTCGGCGATTTCGTCAATGCTTGCGTCCGGCGCTTTTGCGATTGCCGCACGTACCGCGCCCGGTCCGCTTACGCCTACGTTAATCACAACATCGGGTTCCCCCGCGCCGTGAAAAGCCCCCGCCATGAACGGATTGTCCTCAACTGCGTTACAGAAAACCACGAGCTTCGCTGCGCCGAAGCAGGAGTTGTGAGAGGTTTTCTTTGCGGCTTCGAGTATAATCCCGCCCATAAGCGCAACCGCGTCCATGTTGATTCCTGCATGGGTTGAACCTATGTTGACCGAGGAGCAGACCCGCTCGGTTTCAAAAAGCGCCTCGGGAATAGACTTCAGCAGTTCTGAATCTCCCGCCGAGAAACCTTTGTGAACAAGCGCAGAGTAGCCGCCGATGTAGTTGACGCCGGTGGTTTTCGCGGCTTTGTCTAAGGCGAGCGCGAACTTAACAGGATTGCCGCCGGGTGCGGCGGAAGCCGCCGAAATCATAGCAATCGGCGTTACGGAAATCCGCTTGTTAATAATCGGGATTCCGTAACGTTTTTCGAGATTTTCGCCGGTTCTGACGTGGTTTTCGGCGGCACGTGTGATTTTGTCGTAGACTTTAATACAAGCCTTGTCAATATCGGGGTCGATACAATCAAGGAGCGAAATCCCCATCGTAATTGTACGAATATCGAGATTTTCCTCCTGTATCATTTTTATGGTTTCGAGAATATCGGTGTTGTTCAGCATATTTACTCTCCTGTTAAACGACTATATGCGATGCATTGAATTAAAAATATCTTCGTGCATTACATGGATTTGCAGGTTCAAGTCCGCGCCGAGGTTTTTCAGCTTATCCGAAAATGCGCCGAAGTCTGTTTTCAGCCCCGATATATCGGCAAGCATTGTCATTGCGAACAAATCCTGCATTATTGTCTGGCTCACGTCCATAACGTTCACGCCTTCGCCGGCGCAGATTCCCGTGACTTTCGCCAAAATCCCCACTGCGTCTTTTCCGATGACTGTAATAACTGCCCGCATTTGTTATTCCTCCCGGTTTATATAAATCTCGGTGCGCTGAGGGTAGCACACTCTACATTATTATATCAAATTTTTAAGCAAATGTAAATATTAAGATAGACAAATTATGTAAATTGTGTTATAATAAATAATATTTATCTCGTTGGTGAAGAAAGGGCTTGATAAAAACATGAACATTATTGACACTCACACACACAGCAGCTTTTCTTTCGATGGCGAGAATACCCCGCGTGAAATGGCGGACAGAGCCGCAGAACTCGGTTTATCCGCGCTGACCTTTACCGACCACATTGATGTAAACGACTATTACGGTTCAAATTATAAGGAAAGCGAGCTTATGCCGATTGCCGCTGTTGAGATTCCGAAGCTGAAAGATGAATATTCGGACAGGCTTAAAATAGGTTTTGGGGCGGAAATAGGGCAGTATTTGCACAACCCCGCGCTCGCAAGGCAGTTAATAAAAGAATTCGACCTTGATTATGTAATAGGCTCAACGCATAATGTCAGAGCGCATAATGACTTTTTCTACATGGATTTTCATGAAGAAAACCCGGAAGAGCTTTTGCGACTGTACTTCGGAGAGATGCTTGAGATTGCCGAAAGCGCCGACACGGACGTACTCGGACACCTGACTTATCCGCTTCGCTACATTACCGGACGGGACAGAATTGCCGTTGATATGAGCAGATATACGGAACTTATACAGGAAATATTCAAAGCGGCGGCAAATCGCGGCATCGGACTTGAAATAAACACCGGCGGGCTTCGTAAGCAAGGATACGACAAAGCCGACCCCGACATTGAATACGTGCGGCTTTTTCGGGAGTGCGGCGGTGAAATCGTTACAATAGGCTCGGACGCACACAGAACAGGCGACATAGCGGCGAACTTCAAACAAGGCGCGGAAATTGCGAAATCGGCAGGGTTTAAACAAATTGCGTATTTCGAGAAAAGGAAGCCGATTTTTGTAGATTTATTGTAGGAACAGAAAGGAACATTATCATGGACAACATCAGAAGCAAAGTACTGCACATATTGCGCGGGAACGCCCGTCTCACAGACGAACAAATTGCCGCAATGCTCGGTGTTACCGCGGCAGAGGTCGGCGCGGAAATAAGCGCGCTTGAAGCCGAGGGAATTATTATCGGCTTTTCGGCGATTATCAACGAGGAAAAACATGACAGAAGCGCCGTGACCGCTGTAATTGAACTGAAAGTTTCACCGCAAATCGAAAACGGTTATGGCGCAATAGCAGGCAAAATAGCGCAGAACAGGGAAGTTATGAGCGTTCAGTTAATGAGCGGCGGCTATGATTTAGCGGTGACTGTCAAGTGCGATAACTTCCGCGACGTCGCCGCGTTTGTGGCAGACAGGCTTGCGGTTATGGACGGCGTACTCAGCACAGCCACGCATTTTATATTACAGCGTTTTAAGGAGAAAGGCGCGCTCTTTCCCTCGGACGCCGATGATGAAAGGAGCCTTGTGTCTCCGTGATTAACTATGATAATATTTTGTCCGAACGTGTGAAAAACGTTCAGTTTTCGGGCATAAGAAAATTTTTCGACATTGCCGCGACTATGGATAATGTAATCTCGCTGTCGGTGGGCGAGCCGGACTTCAAGACTCCGTGGGCGATTCGGCGGAAGGCGATTTTGTCGCTTGAAACAGGACACACGCGCTATTCCTCAAACAGCGGAATGGAAGAATTGCGCCATGAAATATGCAAATACACGCAAAACTTAACAGGCATCGGCTACGAACCCAAGAGCGAAGTTGTTGTTACCGTCGGCGGCTCGGAAGCCATAGACCTTGCAATCCGTGTGCTTGCAAATAACGGCGATGAGGTTTTGGTGCCGGAACCGAGCTTTGTTTGCTACGCGCCTTTGGTTGAACTGGCGGGCGGCGTTGCCGTGCCGATTGTGACAAGGCGCGAGGACAGCTTTAAGCTGACCCCCGAAGCCTTAAAGTCGGCGATTACGCCGAAAACCAAGGTTTTAATTTTGCCGTTCCCGAACAATCCCACAGGCGGCGTTATGCGGCGCGGAGAGGTTGAAAAAATCGCGGAAATAATTCGCGGCACGAATATAATGCTCATCAGCGATGAGATTTATGCCGAGCTTACTTACGGCGGCGAAAAGCATGTTTCAATTGCTTCTTTGGACGGCATGAGGGAACGGACAATCGTGATTAACGGCTTCTCGAAAGCGTTTGCGATGACCGGCTGGAGGCTCGGCTGGGTAGCGGGGCCGGAGCCTGTTATAACGCAAATCCTGAAAATTCATCAATATGCAATTATGTGCAGTCCGACCACAAGCCAGTATGCGGCAATAACCGCGCTGTCCTCGCCCGAAGTAAGGCGCGACGTGGATTTTATGGTGAGCGAATATGATATGCGCCGCCGTCTTTGCGTAAAATCATTCAACGATATGGGATTGGATTGCTTTAATCCCGAAGGGGCGTTTTATGTTTTCCCGAGCATTAAGTCTACCGGATTGTCTTCGGAAGAGTTCTGCGAGCGGCTGATTAAAGCCAAGCGCGTGGCTGTTGTGCCGGGAACGGCATTCGGGAAGAGCGGCGAGGGGTTTGTCCGCGTGTCTTATGCTTATTCGCTGAAGCACCTGACAGACGCAATGACAAGGATTGAGGAGTTCCTGCGTGAAATTAAATAAAATAACCGTCAAAGCCAATGCCAAATTAAACCTGTTTCTTGACATTATCGGCAGGCGAGGGGACGGCTATCATGACATTCTGACTACGATGTGCCTGATTGATTTGGCTGACGACGTGAGCGTTACCGTCGGCAACGGCAACGGGATAAGCGTGACATGCGACGATTCGGGTATATCCGAAAACACGGCTTATAAAGCAACTTCGCTGTTCCTTGCAAAAGCAGGCGTAAGGCGTGATGTAAACATCAGCATAAACAAAAAAATCCCTGTTATGGCAGGGCTCGGCGGCAGCAGTGCGGACGCGGCGGCGGTTCTGTATGCGTTAAACGCGCTGTTCGGCGAGCCTTTAACACTTGAAGAACTTATGAAAACTGGCGCGGAAATAGGTTCGGACGTACCTTTTTGTATACATGGCGGGTTCGCGCTTTGTAAAAGCACGGGAACAGAAATCGCAGAAACATTTCCGCTCCTCGACTGCGTTTTTGTTATCGTCAAGCCCGATTTTTGCTGTTCGTCCAAAGAAGCCTACGCGCTTTATGCGAAAAATTCTGTTCCGCGGGTACAGTGGCGCGGGGAGGGGCATTTATATAATGTTTTTGAAGAATTGTATGCTAATTCCGAAATTGCTGAAATTAAGCGGGAATTAACGGCTCTCGGAGCGTCGGGGGCAGGCATGACGGGGAGCGGGAGCGCGGTTTTCGGCATATTTAAGAACCGGCGGGAGGCAAATAAAGCTTTTGAAAGTTTGAAATACAGGAAAAAATTCACGGCTGTTCCGGTGCAACGCCCGCCTACTTGACAAACCATATAAATATATAGTATTATAATAATGGATTTACTTAAAAAGAAAGCAGGTGTGTTATGGTTGTTTTAAAAAACCATCTCGGCAGTATAAACATGACCAAGCGTTTCTTCGCCGCTTTAATCGGCAACGCGCTGACCGACTGCTTCGGCGTGGTCGGCACAAACGCGGGCGGAGTGCGGCAGAACGCGATTGAAATGCTGCCGTTTTTGAAGCGCGGGAAGTATCCCGATAAGGGCGTTAATATAAAAATTGCGGAAGGCGGCGCTGACGGCAAAAACGCCGACACAATTTATGTAGACCTGCACATTACGGTCTTATACGGTGTAAACGTTGCTTCGATTGTCAAAAGTATTCAGCACAAGGTGACTTATGTCGTGGAAGAGCAGACGGGAATGAAGGTCGGACGCGTCAACGTTTTTGTGGACGCTATAAGGTCTTAATTTGTCATTGATTATTCGGTTTCATTATTAATTGTAATTTCGGGGGATAAAAACTTGGCTATTAGCGGAAAAATGTTAAAAAGTGCGATTATTTCAGGCGCGAATAACATCATCAACAACAAAGTCACGGTTGACGAAATGAACGTCTTCCCCGTGCCGGACGGCGACACGGGTACAAACATGTCGGCTACAATCAAAGCCGCGCTTATCGAACTTAACCTCATATCGGACGACGCACATATCGGCACGGTTGCGGAAGCAACGGCATCGGCGATGCTTCGCGGCGCGAGAGGAAACTCGGGCGTTATACTGTCCCTTCTGTTCAGAGGGTTGTCCAAAGGATTAGCGGGAAAAGAAACCGCAAACCCGAAAGAATACTGCCTTTCCATGAAAATGGGCGTGGAAGCGGCGTATAAGTCGGTCATGAAGCCGACGGAAGGCACGATTCTCACAGTGGCGAGAGAAGCGACAGACGCCGCGCTCGAAAAAGCCGAAAAAGGCGGTAGTCTTGAGGAAGTGTTTGAGGTACTGCTCGCCGAAGCCGAAAGCACGCTTGAAAAAACACCGGAATTACTCCCCGTACTTAAAAAAGCCGGCGTTGTTGACGCGGGCGGCATGGGTTACTTGTATATACTCAAAGGCATAAAACAGGTGATTACAGGCGGCGAAATTATAGCGCAAATCACATCAGCGGGCGAAACCGGAGCGCATGTTGTGACGAATGTCGCGGGCTCTTTCGATGCCGAAATAGAATTCACCTACTGTACGGAATATCTCGTAATTAAAAAGCCCGGCGCAAAGGATGCAATGCTTCTCCGCGCCCATCTTGAAACTATAGGCGACAGCGTTGTTGTCGTTGATGATGATGAAATCATAAAGGTTCATGTTCATACGGAAAATCCGGGCAATGCGCTTGAAGAAGGCTTAAAATTCGGCGCACTCACCGGCATGAAAATAGAAAACATGAAGGAACAGCATAAACAGGAAACAGTAAAGGCCGAACTTCAGAAACAGCGCAAGCTCAAACCCGAACGCCCCGAAAAGAAATACGGCTTTGTAGCGGTTGCGAACGGCGCGGGGATTGAAACGCTGTTTAAAGATTTAGGCGTTGACAGAATTGTTCGCGGCGGGCAGACGCAGAATCCGTCAACCGAGGATATTTTAGAGGCCGTACTGGCCACTCCCGCGCATAATGTCTTTGTTTTGCCTAATAACAAAAATATAATCATGGCAGCAGAACAGGTTATAAAGCTTGCCGACAGGAATGTTGTAGTCCTGCAATCAAGGACGATACCGCAGGGGCTTTCGGCTATGCTTTGTTTTGACGAAGCGATTGGAATCAGCGAGAACAGCGTAGCCATGACAAAGGCGCTTGACAATGTTGGAACGGGCGCAGTGACTTATGCGGCACGAGACAGCCATTTTGAGGGCAAGAAAATAAAAACAGGCGATATAATCGCGCTTGAAAACGGCAAACTTGCTTTCACCGAAAAGGAAATTGCAAAAGCGTTGGTGAAGCTTACGCGCAGAATGATTAAAGGCGATACGACTTATATAACCGTGCTTTACGGTTCGGATGTGACCGACGAGGAAGCCGAAACGGCGCTCGAAACGCTTAGGGAAAAGGTCAGTGATGATATTGAAATAGGCATGGTAAGCGGCGGGCAGCCGATTTATTACTACATCATATCGGTGGAATAACATGAAAAAAATCTTGGTTTGCGAAGATGAAGACGCTATACGCGACTTTGTTGTGATTAATTTAAAGCGGGCTGATTATGAGGTCGTAGACGTTAATTCCGGCGAACTGGCACTGCTTGAATTCAAAAAGGCGCTTCGCGATACTGACGAAAGCAACCGCCCGTTCGATGTTGCGCTGCTTGATATAATGATGCCGGGAATGGACGGAACCGAACTCTGCCGCCTTATTCGCGAAGAAAGCAATTCGATTGGCATTATAATGCTTTCGGCGAAGACGCAGGAAATGGATAAAATCACCTGCCTTACAATCGGCGCCGACGATTATGTAACTAAGCCGTTTTCGCCGTCGGAATTAGTTGCGCGGGTGGACGCTATTTACCGCCGCGTAAGCCTGAACTTTTCGGCAGCGGGGAACGGGCGCGAGCTGATTTCGGGGCCGTTCGCGGTCAATACTAAGAGCAGGGTGATTACGAAGAACGGCGAGCCGATTGATTTAACGCAGGTTGAATATCAAATTATGGAATATTTCATAAAGAACGGCGGCGTCGCGCTTGACAGAAAGAGCATTTTGATGCATATTTGGGGCGACGGATACTTCGGCGATGATAAAATCGTGGATGTGAATATAAGGCGGCTTCGCATGAAGGTGGAAAAAGACCCGTCCGTGCCGGTTTTTATTCAAACAGTGTGGGGGTACGGATATAAGTGGACGGCGACAGAATAAAGCGGTACAGAACGTTAATTAAAAGCAGATTCGCCGACACAGGCGTTATTGAAATTTTGTTTCTGTTGTATTTTTGTATTTTTTACGGACACGCGAGAACCGGCTTTAATTTTTCATATTTTACTGATTTTTATTTTATGATTGATATAAAACAAGGCTTGATTTTAGTTATATTAATCATTACGGCTGTCTTGATAATCATCGATGTATTAAAGAAAAAGCTTGAGTTTAAACGATATATCTTCTTTGTATGGTATGCGGTTTTCTTTGCTTATTGTTGCTTGTCTTTGATTTGGACTATGGACAGCGATTTATCAAAATTATGGTTAGACGGCATGTTGCCTAATGTCGGTATGCTGCTTGCGGTTGTTCATTACGTGAACAGCAGGGAGAGATTTTACAGATTAATAAAATTACAGTTGATTGCGATTTTCTATATGTGCGTGAGATTATTAATTCTTATGCCCGAAAGACATCTTTTCGGGAGAGGGCGAACAGAAGTGTATATTTGGGAAATTTCCGGATTTCACTATAACGGGTTGGCAATTCCTTTAACAGCCGGCATAATTTTAACTGTTTTCTTTTATATTAAGAATAAAAAGCCGCTCGTTTTATTTCTTGCACCTTTGTTTTATTTGACAATAATTATCGGAGGTTCGCGTCAGGGCGTGGTGATACCGATAGTGGGGCTTTTCGTGATTTTCGCTCTGTTGAACGGCATAAAAGGAATCCGCAGAACAATAATAACATCAGCCGTGATAGTGATTTTGTTTATCCTGTTCATTAACAGCGGTCTGCCCGGCGCGGATAGAATGTCAGCACTTGTTAAAGGATTTATCGGGAATACTGCCGAGGCCGGTTTTAGTTTTAACGAGAGGGTGTTTCAAAGAGGATTAGCGGCAGAAATGTTTCTGCAAAAGCCGATACTCGGTTGGGGTATATATTCTTTCACAGCTAAGCTTATAGAAATAGAACACCATACGATATTTGCGTACTGCCACAACACGTATTTAGAATTGTTATCCTGCCTTGGAATTATTGGTTTTGTCATATATTATTCTATATATGCAGGCATTTTATTTAAAGCGTTCAAATTGTTTAAGACTTTGAATATATATGTGATTTTCGCACTGGCGGCTTGCATTGTGTTGTTGTTATTCGAGTACGCGACGGTTATGTTTTATCCGATTCACGGGCTGACAGGCACTACGTTCCTCTTCTACGCCTACTACTCCCTCAAGCTCGCTGACAATAAAAAGGATTTAAAATGTCAAGAAGAAAAAGTATCGCAACCCGATGGTTCATAAACAGCTTCAGCGTTGTCGCAGTGTTTCTCTTGGTAGTGAACGTGAGCGTTTATTTCGCGCTTCGTTACTATTATTACGGTGCGGTCAGACAGCACCTCGGCACACAGGCGAATATAGTCTACGGTGTTTTATCTTATATGGAGGACTACGTGCCGGAAATACGCCGCACCATTGAGGAGTTTGATAAAAAGAACCACATGGAGTTAATGGCAATTACGGCGGACGGCAGAGTTGACCTAACCTCGGGCGGGTTTTCGCCGGAAGAGGGGTACGAGATGCCCGATTATGAAAGGGCAAAAGCCTCCGACAGCAGAATCGCCGATTATGTCGGCTTTCTGCCCAATTCCGAGCGGTATATGGCTGTAACGGTTATGCTTTCGGGCGAGGTTTATGATGCAATCAGGGTGGTTTCCTCGCTTGACCGGGTGGATATGCAAATCTATACGACCACATTGATTATAGCCGTGTTGAGTGCGGCAATAATGCTGTTTGTATTGTTTTTGGGAATGTACTTTATTAAGTCGATTGTTTCTCCGTTGCGGCAAATCGGAAACGCCGCAAAAAGGCTTGCGGCGGGCGACTTCTCCGACCGTGTGCTTTTGAAAAAAAGCGATGATGAAATAGGCGAGTTATGCTTAATTTTCAACTCCATGGCGGATGATTTGGAAAATTCGGAGAAAATTAAGAACGACTTCATCTCCTCGGTTTCGCACGAGCTTCGCACGCCGCTGACCGCAATTCGCGGTTGGAGCGAAACGGTGCTTGAAGTAGGTTCGGACGAGGAATCAAGGAAAACGTTTGAAAAAGGCATGAATATAATCGCGTCGGAAACCTCAAGATTATCCGAGATGGTTGAGGATTTGTTAGACTTTTCCAAGATGCAGAGCGGACGGCTGAAGCTACAAAAATCAAACATGGACGTGCTTGCCGAACTTGCCGACGCTGTTTCAATTTACGCCGAGAAAGCTAAGAAAGAGAAGATTAACCTGACCTACAGCGAACCCGATTTTATCGCGATGATTTACGGCGACAAAAACAGAATCAGACAGGTTTTTATTAATATAATCGACAACGCGGTTAAATACAGCGCTTTTCCGAACGGCGGAGGTGCGGTGACGGTTGAAGCCGGCATTGTTGAAGCAATCGAAATGAAACTTGTGATTACCGTCAGCGATAACGGGCGCGGGATTTCGGAGCGAGATTTACCTAAAGTCAAGGCACGGTTCTTTAAAGCGAATAACTCGGTCAGAGGTTCGGGAATCGGGCTTGCAGTCGCGGACGAAATCATTATAATGCACGAGGGAACGCTGTTAATAGACAGCGTTCAGGGAAAAGGCACAACAGTAAAAATAACATTACCGGCGAAGGTAATGAAAACGTAGGGGCGAACACGCTTCACCCGATATACGAGATAAGAAGTTTAAAACAAAATATAAAGGACTTTATGAAAACATGAGCGAAAAAGAAAAGCAGACAAAAATAGGCGGACAGGCGCTTTTCGACGGTATTATGATGCGCGGCGAGAAGAAAGCCGCGATGGCTGTCCGCAAAAAAGACGGCTCGATTTACGTTGAGGAGTGGAAATTACCTAAGAAAAGATGGTACCAAAAGGCGTTGTTTGTTCGCGGATTCTTCAATTTCGTACTGCAAATGCGTGACGGTTATAAATATATGATGAAATCGGCTGAAATCTCGGGTTATCTTGACGAGGAGGAAGAGCCGACGAGCAAATTTGAGAAGTGGCTGACCGAGAAGTTTGGCGATAAACTGACTCTGGCGGTTATGGTAATCGGCATAATACTCGGAATAGCGCTAACATTGCTTCTTTTCATGTTTGTTCCGACTTTTATTTACACGGGTATCGCCCACCTTATGGCGGAAAGCGTTGACCTTTCGCCGTGGCAGTCGGTGTGCGAGGGTTTGCTGAGGATGCTCATCTTTCTCGTTTACCTGTTTCTAACCTCCCTGATGAAAGATTTGCACAAAACTTATCAATATCACGGTGCGGAGCATAAGACGATTTACGCAAATGAATCAGGCGCGGAACTCACTGTCGAAAACGTGAAAAAGTATCAGCGCTTTCATCCCCGGTGCGGCACAAGTTTTATATTTCTGATGCTTGCAATAAGCATAGTTTTCTACACGCTTCTGCCGGTGAACAGCAGTGTTTTAAGTGAAGCGCTGAACATCAATTCCATGGCGGCGGGCGCAATTTGGACGGTAATAAGATTGGCGCTTCTGCCTGTACTGGTCGGGATTTCCTATGAAATTCTAAAGCTGGCGGGTCGTTATGACAGAAATATATTAATGCGGATTGTTTCAGCGCCCGGACTTGGAATCCAGCGGCTCACAACCAAAGAGCCCGACGACGGACAGCTTGAAGTCGCAATCGCGGCGTTTCTTCCCGTTTTACCCGCTAACGAGAGAAACGAGTTAAGATGGCTGAGCGAATTCGCCGAAAAGAATAACCAAGACCTGAACGCGCTGCTCAAGCGAAGGGAGGACGGCGAACCGCTTCAGTATATTTTGGGCGAATGGGAGTTTTACGGTTATAATTTCAAGGTTGGAAAGGGTGTGCTTATTCCGCGCCCCGAAACTGAATTTTTAATAGACCTGGCAAAAAAACATAAACCTAAAACAATTTATGATTTATGCGCCGGAAGCGGTTGTGTCGGAATCGCCCTCGCAAAAGAAACCGGCTGTGAAGTTATAGCGGTTGAAATTTCTGATGAAGCAATAGAATATTTAAAGCATAACGCAGAATTAAACAATGTTTCCGTTAAGATTATAAAAGATGATGTTTTAAAGCCCGAATTCGGGTTTGAAAAGGCTGACTGCATACTTGTCAATCCGCCGTATCTTACTAAAGCAGAGATGGGTGAATTGCAGGCTGAAGTCACGCATGAACCGGAAATTGCGCTGTTCGGCGGTGAAGACGGATTAGACTTTTACAGAGAGATTTTCCGCTTATGGGACGGGAAGTTAAAGCAGGGCGGACTGTTTGCGGTTGAGGTCGGACACAAACAGGCGGGCGCAGTCGCGGAACTTATGAGAGAAAGCGGATTTAATCCGCAAATTATAAAAGACTATTCGGGAACAGACAGAATTATATATGCGATAAAAGGAGAAAACCATGCCTAAAAAAGAAGCAACGAAAAAAACCATTAATACAAACACAGGTGCCGAAGAAAAACAAAAAGCCCTGCAAACCGCTATCGCGCATATTGAAAAGCAGTTCGGGGCAGGCGCTGTAATGTACATGAGCGGGGAACACAGCAAAATGAACGTCGAATCGCTCCCGACAGGCTCGTTAACGCTTGATATAGCGCTCGGAATCGGCGGCTTACCCAAGGGCAGAATTACCGAAATCTACGGTCCGGAAAGCGGCGGCAAAACCACGGTTTCGCTTCACGCAGTTGCGGAAGCGCAGAAGAAAGGCGGTATAGCGGCGTTCATCGACGTTGAACACGCGCTGGACCCCATATATGCAAAGGCGCTCGGCGTAGATGTGGAACAGCTTATAGTTTCACAGCCGGATACGGGTGAGCAGGCGCTTGAGATTATTGAAGCGCTTACGCGGTCGGGCGCGGTGGATATAATCGTACTTGACAGCGTGGCGGCTATGACCACGAAAGCCGAAATCGAGGGCGAAATGGGCAGCGCGATTGTCGGTATGCAGGCGCGGCTTATGTCGTCATCGCTCAGGAAATTAACAAGCGTTATTTCAAAAACCAATACGGTAGCAATTTTCATAAACCAAATCCGCGAGAAAATAGGCGGCTACGGAAATCCCGAAACAACACCGGGCGGACGCGCACTAAAGTTTTACGCCTCGGTCAGAATAGAAGTGCGAAAAAGCGAGCCGATTAAAAACGGCACAGAAATAGTAGGTGCGCGCACAAAGTGTAAGGTGCAGAAAAACAAGGTCGCGCCGCCGTTTAAATCCTGTGAGTTCGATATGATTTTCGGCAAAGGCATTTCCAAAGACGGCGAAATCTTAGATATTGCAACCGAAATCGGCGTGACGAGAAAGAGCGGCGCATGGTTTTATTACGGCGATGAACGGCTCGGTCAGGGACGGGAGAACTCAAAGGAATTTCTTTCGCAGAACCCCGACTTAATGAGTGAAATCGAACAGAAAGTGCGTGAGCAGGCAGAAAAGGTTAACGTTTCTGCTGCGGAGGACGACGATAATAGCCCCGCAGCGTCGGACGAACCGCCGCCATTGAACGAATCGCCGCCCGCGCCCGCGAAAAAATCCAAAAAAACCGTTATAGTTGAAGCTGATGATAATTTCGAGGAATTTTCGCCAGACGATTTGTAACCCGTGTACTTAACGGACGCGCACTGCGCGCCCCTACAACCGAGGAGGTGGAACGAATGGCAAGGCCCATTGAAAAAATTCAAGCGGAAATAAATCTTTTGGAATCAAGGGTAAAAGCGGCTATTGAATTTTTAAAGGATATGGAGCAACAGGCAAAGGTACAGGGAACATCTGTTGCGGAAAATCCGGATTGCGCTAAAATCATTAAGCAAATCCCGCTCGTAAAAGACCGGCTTCGTTCGTTGTATGCCGAGCTTGAAAGCGGGAAAGCAACCGTTGCCCAAACAGCCGCCGCTCCTCCCAAGGAGGAAAAGCCGCCTGCCGAAACTCCTCCGAAAGCGGAGAAGCCGATAACCCCGCCACCTGCCCCTCCTCCTCCAAAAGAGGAGGAACCCCCGCCCGCACCTGCCGTTAAAAAGGAACCTTTCATAACCACCACTCCTGTCGGAACCGCCGAGGCTTACGGTGCTACTTCAACCATCGGAGCTACCCCGGAATCTCTGACCAAGCGGGGATTTTCACTGCTTGAAGACGGCGAGTGGGAAAAAGCAGGCGATAAATTCGACAGTGCGCTGGATATAAATTCGGAGTACGCACCGGCGTATGTCGGCTTGTTGTGCGCCGAACTGAAAGTAACGAGAGAAGCGAATTTGGCAAACCAGAATTCGCTGTTATCGGCTCGGGCGAACTATAAAAAAGCGCTTCGTTATTCTACTGCGGAGCATCGCGTCAGGTTAGAAACATATAATCATATTATTGAACATCGCCTTGAAGAACAGGAAGACAGCCAAGAACAGGAACGCCGCAAGCAGGAACAACAGCGTCTTAATCAGGAACGCGAGCGTCTTAATCAGGAACAGGAACGCCTGAATCAGGAAAAAGAAAAGCTTTTACAAACGCAGAAATTAGAGCAGGAGCAAATTTTAGCGGAACTGAGAAGAAGGGAACAGGAAGAAGAAGACAAACGCATGCAGGAAGAAGAAAAGCGCACGCTTGACGAAGAGCGCAGTCAGCAGGCGGAACTCAGGCGCGCCGAAAAGCAAAAGCAGGATGAAGAGGAACAGCGCCTGATTGAAGAAGAGCAGGAATTCAGGAAAAACCAAAAAACATGGATAAAAAAAGGTTTGTGTTATTATTGCGGCGGGAAACTGACGATTACCAAAAAGTGTAAATCGTGCGGGAAGACGAGTTAATATTATGGAATTAAGCCGCGACTTTGACAAAGCTAAGAATCATGCGCTGAAATTTCTTTCTTATCGCGACCACTGCGGCGGCGAGCTTTTAAAAAAACTCGGCAGATATTACGAGCGGGAAACATGTCTTGCCGCGCTTGAATGGGTGCGTGAGGCAGGGTATCAGGACGATGAAAAATACGCGGAGAAATTTGCCGCAGTGCTTATTGAAACCAAGCGTTACGGCGTAAGGAAAGCGCGTTATGAAATGAAGCTGAAAGGGCTTTCGGATGAGTCGGTTAAAAATGCGCTCGAACCTTACGGCGATGATGAAATCACGGATATTATAACAGAATTAATCAGGCGCAAATATGCGGATTGCTTAGAGGACAGGCAGGGCATAAAGAAAACCGCAGACGCGCTTATGCGGCGCGGATATGATTACAGTGACATAAAAACAGCTATAGCAAAGGTTAAAGAAGATATAGAATTGGATTGTGATTAATTAATGCAGGATACCGCAAAAATAAGTATAGTTTCGCTCGGCTGTCCGAAAAACCAGTGCGACGCAGAGCTTATGCTTGAAAAAATACAGAAGGCGGGCTTCGGTTTAGTGAGCGAACCGGGGCTTGCCGATGTCGTGATTATAAACACCTGCGGTTTTATTCAAAGCGCGAAGGAAGAGGCAATCGCCGAAATTTTTGAAGCCGTTAACCGTAAAAACGACGGCTTCAACAAGAAAATAATCGTCACGGGTTGCCTTCCGCAGCGTTACGGGGAGCAGATGGAAGACGAATTCCCCGAGGTTGATGCCATTCTCGGAATCGGCGGAAACGATGATATTGTTGAAGTTATTAACTCGGCGCTTTTAGACAAAAGAATCTGTATTTTCACCGAGCCGGAGAAGCTTAACATGGAGGGTCGGCGACTGCTTTCAACCCTGCCGCATTACGCCTATCTGCGAATTGCGGACGGCTGTGACAATCATTGCTCGTATTGCGCTATTCCGCTGATTAGGGGGAAATTCCGCTCCCGCGAAATCGAAAACATAGTCAGGGAAGCGGCGGAACTCGCCGAAAAAGGTGTGCGGGAGCTGATTATAGTTTCGCAGGACACCACCAATTACGGTGCGGATTTATACGGCAAAGTAATGCTTCCCGAACTGCTTAATCATCTTTGTGAAATTAAAAAAATCAAGTGGATTCGTCTTCTTTACTGCTATCCGGACAAGGTCACGGACGAGTTAATCGCAACTATAAAAAACCACGGAAAAATCGTGAAATATATCGAAATGCCTATTCAGCACTGCAACGAGGAAATTCTGCGCGCCATGAACAGAAGCGGCAACGAGCAGACTTTGTGGGATTTGATTGCGAAACTGCGGAATGAGATACGAAGCATAATAATCCGCACGACTGTAATCGCCGGATTTCCGGGGGAGAGCGAAGAGCAGTTTACGGAGCTTGCGGAGTTTTTAAATAACGTGCGGTTTGAACGGCTCGGATGTTTTGCTTACTCGGAGGAGGAAGATACAAAGGCGGCTGAGCTTGAGCAGGTGGACGATAAGGAGCGGACTCACCGCGCCGAAATCATAAACGAACAGCAGGAAATCCGAATGGGCGAGTTCTACACCGAGCTTGTAGGAAAGACGTTTGAAGTTGTAGTTGAGGGCTACGACAGATACTTTGAAATGTACTTCGGGCGCAGTTACATGTACGCGCCGGAAATCGACGGCATGATTTATTTCCGGGGAGATAATCTTAAAACGTCCGACTTTGTAAACGTAAAAATTACAGACGTAATTGACAACAATCTGATTGGAGAGCAGGCATGAATATAGCCAATATACTAACGCTTTCAAGAATCATATTAATAATACCTTTCGTTGCTTTTTTACTTAACGGATGCTTTCTTGTTGCGTTGATTATATTTATTACAGCAAGCGTGACAGATTGGCTTGATGGATTTATCGCACGGAAATTTAACATGATTACTGATTTAGGTAAGTTTTTAGACCCGCTTGCCGACAAGATTTTAGTTATCAGCGCGATGATATGCTTTGTGGAGTTAAATTGGATTCCGGCGTGGACGGTTATTGTAATAGCGGCGCGGGAGTTTATTGTTACAGGCTTCAGGCTTGGGGTAGTTGAAAAGGATAATAAATCCGTAATTGCCGCTGATATTTGGGGAAAAATTAAAACTGCATTTACCATGCCGGCGCTTTGTGCGATTTTAGTTATGTGGGTTTTAGCGGCATTCGAGATTATAACGCATTACAGGGGTTTTATTGAAAATCCGTTTTCGTCTTTTATAGAAGTGCGGAACGTTCCGCAGTATGTTATAAATCCAATCAGCAACATATTAATGTATATCTGCGCCGCGCTGACGGTTTTCAGCGGCATTACGATGATAATAAAAAACAGAAAGCTTTTCACGAACAAAGAAAGGAACTGAGATGGACAGCAAATACGATTTTACCGCAATTGAAAAAAAATGGCAGGACTACTGGGACGAAAACAGTACATTCCATGCCGAAATTGACAAGAGTAAACCTAAGTTCTACGCGCTGATTGAATTCCCGTATCCTTCGGGTCAGGGGCTTCACGCCGGGCATCCGCGCCCGTACACGGCAATGGATATTATTGCGCGCAAACGCCGTATGCAGGGCTATAACGTGTTGTTTCCCATCGGCTGGGACGCTTTCGGACTGCCGACCGAGAATTTTGCTATTCAAAATAAAATTCACCCCAAAACGGTCACGGAAAACAACATAAAAAAATTCACCGAGCAGTGCAAGAGCTTCGGCTGGTCGTTTGACTGGCGGCGCGAAGTTGACACCACCAACCCCGATTATTATAAATGGACGCAGTGGATTTTTCTTCAGCTTTTTAAGAACGGCTTAGCGTATAAAAAAGAAATGGCTGTGAACTGGTGCATGGAATGTAAGGTTGTGTTGGCGAACGAAGAAGTTGTAAACGGCGCGTGTGAGCGGTGTACGGGTGAGGTTGTACGTAAGGTGAAAAGCCAGTGGATGCTGAAAATCACAGAATTTGCACAACAGCTCATCGACGGGCTTGAAGACGTGGACTATCCCTCTCGGATTACCTACTCGCAAATTAACTGGATTGGACGCTCGACAGGCGCGGAGGTTGATTTTAAAACGACGGAAGGCGATGTTTTGCGGGTTTACACTACCCGCCCCGACACGCTTTTCGGTTCAACTTACATGGTTATCGCGCCCGAACACCCGTATGTGGAGAAATGGGCTGACAAGCTTATCAACATAACCGAAGTCCGCGATTATGCCGATAAAGCGGCGAGAAAATCCGATTTTGAGAGAAGCGAAATCGCCAAAGAAAAGTCCGGCGTTATGCTGAAAGGCGTCAGTGCGGTTAACCCGGCGACCGAGCGGGAAATTCCTGTTTTTATATCCGATTATGTGCTGATGAGCTACGGAACAGGCGCAATTATGGCGGTGCCGGGGCATGACCAACGCGACTGGGAATTCGCGAAAAAATTCAATCTGCCGATTATCGAGGTTGTCAAAGGCGGCAACATCGAAAAAGAAGCCTTCACCGACACGGAAGAAGGAGTTATGGTTAATTCCGGTTTCATAGACGGCTTGAACGTACCCGAAGCTAAATCTAAAATTAAATCATGGCTCAAAGAAACCGGCAAAGGTGAGAAGAAAATCAACTATAAGCTCCGTGACTGGGTTTTTTCGCGTCAGAGATACTGGGGCGAGCCGATTCCTGTTGTGTGGTGCGAAGCCTGCAATGACTGGATTGCGGTTCCCGAAAGCCAACTGCCGCTTATGCTTCCCGAAGTTGATAATTACATGCCCGCCGAAAACGGCGAGTCGCCGCTTTCCACGCTCGAAAGCTTTATTAATACCGTCTGCCCGGCTTGCGGAGGCCCTGCGAAGCGCGAAACCGATACAATGCCGCAGTGGGCGGGTTCGTCGTGGTATTATTTACGATATGCCGACCCGCTTAACGACAAGGAGTTCGTCTCGAATGAGGCGCTTGAATACTGGCTTCCGGTCGATTGGTACAACGGCGGCATGGAGCATACGACCCTTCATCTGTTATACTCGCGCTTCTGGCATAAGTTTTTATTCGGAATTGACAAGGTCAACACCCCTGAGCCGTATCTTAAACGCACGGCGCACGGTATGATTCTCGGCGAGGACGGACAGAAGATGTCGAAGTCCCGCGGGAACACGGTTGACCCGAACGCGCTGATAGCTGAAACAGGCGCGGACAGCGTCCGGCTTTATGAAATGTTTATCGGCGACTTCGAGAAGACAGCGACATGGAACACCGCGGGAGTCAAGGGCTGCAAGCGGTTCTTAGACCGTATGTGGGGGCTTGCCGATATTCTCACTGACGGCGGCGAGTATTCGGAGAAGCTGTGCAGTTCCATGCACCGGACAATCAGGAAGGTCAGCGAGGATATTGAACAAATGAAGTTCAATACCGCGATTGCGGCGATGATGACGCTGATAAACGAAATATGCGCCAACGGCAGAATCAACCGTGCCGAGCTTAAAACGTTCTTAATTCTGCTCTCGCCGTTCGCGCCGCACATAAGCTCGGAAATGTTTGAAGCGCTCGGCTTCGGATTAGTGCATGAGGAGCAATGGCCTGACTTTGACCCGGAGCTGTGCGTATTTAACGAAATTGAGATTGTGCTTCAGGTTAACGGCAAAATTAAAGGACGCGTTATGGCAGAGAGCGGCGCGGATAAGAACGCCTTACTGAAAGCCGCCTACGAAAATGAAGCGGTCGGCGCGGCGGTTTCGGGCAGGGAAGTTGTAAAGGAGATTGTTGTTTCCGATAAGCTTGTTAATATTGTGGTGAAATAATATGAAGAAAAAATTTGCGTTATTGCTTGCCGGAGTAATCCTGCTTACATCATGTACGCTTTTTGAAGCTCCGGATGATGTGCCGGTGAATTTAGAGCATCAGGAAGCTCAAATCACTCCGTTGCCTGACGACAGCGCCCATTCGGCAGAAGAAGACACTCCCGTTTTTACGCCGGTGCTTGTTCCCGAACCGGCGGACGTGCCGCCCCCCGAATACAGCGCAATTAACAGCGGCGGGGTTTATATGTACAACTTGGAAACAGGCACTGCGGTATATAAGCGAAATGAACACGAACGCTTTCCGCCGGCTTCAATCGCGAAAATCATGACTATGCTTGTGGTGCTTGAAAACGTTCCCGACCTTAATCAGCTTGTTGAGGTTACTGACGAAGCGTTTGCCGACTTCGACAGCGGCGACCCGAATTTCGACGGCGCGGCGATTGCGTGGATTGAACCCGGACAGGCGAACCTGACCTACCTTGACGTTCTTTACGCGCTTATGCTCCCCTCGGGCTGTGAGGCGGCGAACATACTCGCTTATAATGCGGGCGGCAGAAACATCGCGGCGTTCATAGATATGATGAACGAGAAAGCCGCAGAACTCGGCTGTCTTAATACCAACTTTACCAACGCGAGCGGCTTGTACGAAGAAGATTTTTACTCCTCGGCTTATGATATGTTTCTGATTACTAAGCACACATATGAAAAACACCCGCTTCTTATGCAAATCAGTGAAAAACCCTCTTATTCAATGCCGCCGAATGCGGAACGCCCGGACGGTTACAATGTAAGAAACGCCAATGCGGGTTTATGGCTAATCCACGAACTGGACTTTGCGACGGGCATCAAAATCGGCAGTATATATGAGTATTTTCATGGCGGGGTGCGGCTTGACGGGTTTACTACTTTTGTGTCTAAAGCCGACAGGGACGGTATGTCGTTTCTGACAGTTTCGCTCGGGGCGGATTATTATGACGAGGACGGGAACTGGGCAGGATATCATTATGAAGACCATGCGGTGCTGTATGAGTGGGCTTATGAAACATTCGGGGTGGAGTTTGAGATAAGTTGATTTTAAAAATAATTGAAGAACAGCATAAAACACATAAAATGTAAAATAATAGTAGAGTGCGAAAATCGTACTCTACTATTTATTTACGGTGAATCTATGCTATCTGCTCAAATCAAAGAAATTCTGAAACAAGCAAGCGATATAATCTACCTTGACCTTTTTATAGGCGGCGACAGTGATAAACCCGCTCTGCTCGTTGCCGTGGACGGGCTTGTAAACCTGCGCTCGGTCAACGATGATATTTTAAAGCCGCTGTCCTCACGCGGCACGGCGTTCCACGCGGCGCAGTCGGAAAAGACAGACCCGCTTGAAATAGTCAGCGATATTTTAGCGGGGAATACCGCGCTTATACTTGACGGTCAGAGCAAAGCCGTGATTTTCGACGCCCGGGGTTTTGATAAGCGCGGCATAAGCGAGCCCGGCAGTGAAAATGTTATAAAAGGCCCCAAAGACTCTTTTATAGAAGCCATGCGAACCAACACCGCGCTTATTCGGCGCAGATTAAACACGCCGGATTTACGAATCATAGATGTAAAAGCCGGCACGGAAGTTAAGACAAACGTAGCTGTTATCTATCTTGAAGGTGCGGCAGAGAACGAGAAAGTGACAGAGGTTTTGTCGCGGCTTGAAGCTATTACCGAGCGCATTATAAAATCAACGAGCAGTATTGAGGAAAGCTTAAAGGACAGCCGCTGGTCGATTTTTCCGCAGGTTATGTACACCGAACGCCCCGATAAGCTCTGCGCCAACATCGCCGAGGGTAAAATCGGCATACTCGTAGACGGATACCCGATTGCCTTTATAGTGCCGGCGGTGTTTAATATGCTTTTTCAGTCGGGCGAGGATTATTCGCAGAATTACGCCCATGGTTCCTATGTGCGGTTGCTCAGGTATGCGGGCGCGTTTTTGTCGCTTGTAATTCCGGCGTTTTATGTGGGTATAACAACGTTCCATCACGAAATGCTCCCGACTAATTTAATGCTTGCGATTATAAAAAGCAAGCAGTCGGTTTCATTCTCGACATTTCTTGAGGTGTTTTCACTGCTTATAGCGTTTGAAATCCTGATTGAAACAGGCATAAGACTGCCTAAATCTATAGGACAGGCGGTTTCTATTATAGGCGGGTTGGTGGTTGGCGAAGCCGCCGTATCTGCGAAATTAATCTCGCCCGCAATCGTAGTTGTAGTGGCGGTTACCGGGATTTGCGGCTTTGTCGCCTGTAACGGCGACCTTGCGAATTCGTTCAGGATTACACGTGTCTTAATGCTTATCTGCGCGGGGTTTGCAGGGCTTTACGGGCTTTCGCTCGGATTGATTTTTATGCTGTATTATCTGTGCCGGACAACCTCGCTCGGCGAGCCGTATATGGTGGCTTATAAGAATGGCGACAGCGCGGTTAAAGACGGGTTGTTACGGCTCCCGCATAACAAGGAGTAAAGGAACGGGGAATAATGAAACATGCTTTAATTACTGTTTTGGTTGCGCTTGCCGTGGTTGCCGCAATGAACCGCGAAAGCTCATTCCCGCGCATGACGGAAATAACGCTTGCCGAGCCTGTTTTCGTGATTGGCATTGACCGACAGCCCGGCGGGAGCGGCGTAATAGTATCAATTGTATATGAAAAAATCGAGGCAAGCGACGAAGGCGGCGACAGCCCCAATCAAAAATATACCGACAGTGCTGAAGGTTCTTCGGTGGCGGCGGCGCTCGAAACCTTGAAAAAGCGCTTTCCGCGGGAAATGGCGGTAAGCACTGCGGATTATTTCTTAATAGGTGAAGCGGCGGCGCGGGACGGACTTGAGGAACACATCGCCTTCCTTTCCGATAATAACACCCTGCGCCTGTCTGCGTCGGTTTTTATAGTAAAAGGTGCCGCGAGGGGTGCTGTTACCGCCTGTGAAATCTTAACCGAAACCAAAACCTTGGATATTCTGCGTAATTACGGCGAATATTCGGGCATTAACGCCGTTTCTTCAAGAATGAGATTTTATGAGTTGCTGGGTGAAATCGCAAGCCGCAATGCCTTTACCGTACCCTCGCTTGTAATTAAAGAACATGATAACAGGCAAATCGCAGTTCCGAGCGGATATGCGATTATAAAAGGAGATGTTTTGCAAGGTTTTCTTGATGAAGCTTCGGCGCGGGGTTATAATATACTGCGTAACAAGTCGGTATTTTCGGTAGTGGAGCTTGCCAAAATTAACGCCGCGGCAAGGCTTGAAAACGCCAAATGCCGAATCAGCTTCAACTGGGACGGCGACAATTTAACAGGAATAGTCATAAATGCCGATGTTTTTACGTCTGTAATCGGCGGCGACGCCGATTATCTAATCGAGAAGGAGCAGAGCCGTATTATTTTCGGGGAAATACAAAGGGCAGTCGAAGCTTCAAAGCGGTATAACTGCGACTTTCTCGGCTTCGGCGAAGCGCTTCGTATGCGGCATCCGATTAGGTGGGAAGGGCTTAAAAATACCTGGGAAGAAATTTATGACCGGACGCCGATAAAAATAAACGTTAACTCGCACATTCGGTAGAGCGGACGGGAAATTGCCGGAAAAGGAGATAAAATGCCTGTATTTACAACAGTTGCGCTTATATTGATTATAAGCGACCTGTTTGAGCTTAAAAAACAAAGAAAGCGCACCCTTACTATATATTTCACATTAACTCTGATTGCAATAACGGGAGCGGGGCTGTATTATGGAAAAATCATTTAGAATCACGGCAAAGCAAGCCTACACCCTGTTCATGCTTGCGAGCCTTTCGCCGCTCGTCCGTCTTTCTTCGGGTCTCGGAGCAAGGCTCGGCGGGAGAGCGGGCTGGGTTTCGGTCATAATATCGTGCGCGGTGTTTTACGGCTTCATTGTTCTGCTTAGTCTTTACATTAAGCGCAGTGAACAAAGCACCGACCTGTTTTCGCTTTACAGGAGCGCGTTCGGGAAAATCCCTGCGGGAATCGCAGTTCTTTTTTATACCGTATGGGTTTTTTGGCTTGCAGGGTTTTATCTTAATGCTTTCTCCGAAAAATTCACGGGCTGGATTATGCCGGGTGTGCCTGCCGGTTTTTTTACAATCACCCTGCTTGCGCTCGTCTTCATTATTCTTAGCGGTAAGTTTCAAAGCTTCGCACTGCTTTGCGATGTGTTCTTTTATGTTGTTTTGCTTGCGCTGGCTGTAATCTTCGCGCTTCAGCTTCCTCAAATCCGCTATGAGAATCTTCTGCCTGTAACCCATTACGACGCCGCAGGTATAATCGCGGGAGTTCTGCCTACGCTCGGCATTTTTGCATATATAACGCCGTTGTTATTCCTCGGCGGTGAAATTAAGAGCGATTTTCGCTTGTTTCGCAAACATGGCTTGTACAGCGCGCTGACGCTTCTTGCGGCAGGGCTCGTAATCTTTGTGACGACCGCAGGGGTTTTCGGAAAAGACCTGACGGGCGAAATGGCACAGCCTTTCCTGATGTCGGTCAAGACCGTAGGGGCGGGCGGCGCGCTTGAACGGCTTGAGTCGATTTTTTTGCTTTTGTGGGTTGTTACCGACCTTGCGATTATTGTAATGCTTATGCATATTTTGCTTAAATTAGTAAACCTGCTGACAGGCGGCAACAGCGCGGAAAATACCGCGCCGGGCGGCTCGCCGTTGCTTAAAAGTCCTCTGCTTCTCGGGGTGTATGTTTTGTCTTTGTTCATGGAGCGGGGAATTGATGAAATGCTCGGGCTGAAAGTGAATTTGGTGATGGGGTTTGCCGTACCGACGGCGGCGGTTATAATATACGGAATCAAAACTTCATTTTCAAAAGCCCTTTCAAAACCGGATAACCCATAGATAAACCGAAAACAATTACTATCTGTCCTAAGTCAAGCGGCGCAGTCCGGAATACCGGCGACAGCAAGTCCGACAGCATAACGCAGAGAATAATTGAAAACGAAATCAGCACAGCGCCGATAAGCTTCGGGTTATTGCCGCTTCGGGCAGTGAAAAGCCCGCGCCCGCTGTCCTTACATTCAAAAACAAATACGAGCTGTGACAGACCGAGCGTTGCCAAAGCCGCAGTTCGGGCGGCGGCAAGCGAGCCGCTTTGCAACACGAGATGAAACGTTAAAAGCGTGAAAAAGCCGATTCCGAGCCCTCTAAGCAGAATCTTCGGTAACAAATGCCCCGCGAAAATGCTCTCGTTGCTTTTTCTCGGCGGCTTTTTCATTATATCGTCATCAGGCGGCTCCATGCCCAGCGCGACAGCGGGAAGTCCGTCGGTGACAAGATTAATCAGCAGAATCTGAATCGGAAGCAGAGCAACAGGCATACCGAGCAACAGCGCGAACAACATTGTTATAATTTCGCCGATGTTGCAGGAAAGCATGTACCGCACGAATTTCCGGATATTGTTATAAATCGTGCGCCCTTGTTCAATCGCGCTTACAAGGGTGGCGAAGTTGTCATCCAAAAGTACAATCTGCGCCGCTTCTTTAGTTACGTCCGTGCCTGTAATCCCCATCGCCGCACCGATTGACGCTTCTTTAACAGCAGGCGCGTCGTTAACTCCGTCGCCGGTCATCGCAACGATATTTCCGTGAGCTTTAAGTTCTCTCACCAATTTTAGTTTATCGGCGGGCGTCATTCGGGCATGAACCTCGGCAATGCCCGCCTGCCGTGCAATTTCCTCGGCAGTATTCTTATGGTCGCCTGTAAGCATAATCACGCGGATTCCGGCGGCGCGGCACTTTCTGACCGCGCCTCTGACCTCGGGGCGCAACGGGTCCTGAAGCCCTTGAAGCCCGAGAAATACATATCCGGCGTTTTCCGCAGACGAAAGCGGGCCGTTCCTGTAAGCAAAACCGAGAAGTCGCAAAGCCTTCGCTGTCATGCCCTCAACAGCGGCAAGTACGGTTCTTTTGTGCTTTTCGGTTAAAGGCACGGCTTCCCCTTTATGCATAATAAAGCTGCACTTTCCGAGAACCGCGTCAGGCGCGCCTTTAAGATAATCATGCGGCTTCCCTTCGCTGTTCTCGACAATAACAGCCATGAAACGCGCCGCATTGTCAAAAGGAATTTCAGAAACTCTTGTGTAACCGCTAATGCTCACCCCTGCCTTTTCCGCCGAAATCATCAATGCGGTTTCTGTCGGGTCGCCTGTGTAAGAGCCGTCGGGTTGCTTTGCGGCGTTATTGCACAGCGCCCCGCATAAATACATAAGCTGTTCCTGCTTTAAATCCTGCGCCCATGTTTCAACAACCGTCATTTTGTTTTGGGTCAGCGTTCCGGTTTTATCGGTACATATTATATTTGTACAACCGAGCGTTTCAACGGCGTGGAGTTTGTTGACGAGCGCCTTCTGCTTATAAATCCGCCGAACGGCAAGCGCCAATGAAATTGTAACAGTCGCGGGAAGCCCTTCGGGAATCGCCGCCACCGCAAGCGAAATCCCCGTGAATACCATATCGAAAAGCCCGAAACCGCGCAGAATTCCAATAAGGCTGACAAGAAAACACACCGCGAGACAGGCAATCCCCATAAGCTTGCCAAGCTCAGAAAGACGCTTTTGAAGCGGCGTTTTCTCCGGCTCAATATCAAGCAGCATATCCGAAATGCGCCCCATTTCGGTAGCGCGTCCGATTGCGGTGACTTGAGCTGCGGCGTGACCTTTCGTGACTGTTGTACCCATGAAGCAGAGCGCGGATTCTTTTTTCACAACGCCGAAACTTTCACCCGTAAGCATGGATTCGTCACATTCGAGCGCGGACAACTTTATTATTTTACAGTCGGCAGGAACCCGCGAGCCTGCCTCAAGTCTGATTATATCGCCCCTTACAAGCTTGTCGGCGGGCAAAGTGACAAGCTTTCCGTCGCGGAAAACCCGTGCGGTCGGCGCGGCGATTTTTTTGAGGGCTTCGAGCGTTTTCTCGGTGCGGTATTCCTGAAAAAAGCCGAGGCAGGCATTAAGAATAACTATAACTATAATCGTAACAGCATCCCAAAGCTCGCCCATAATTAAGCTGAATGCGGTCGCCGCAAGCAGAATCAGCACCATCGCGTCCTTGAACTGTCCCGCGAACACAGATAAAAGCCCCGGTTTTTTACTTTCGGCGAGCATATTTGCGCCGTCGCGTTTGAGGAGTTCTTCGGCTTGCTGTGTGGTCAGACCTTTGTAGTTTTGCAATTTTATATCCCCCTAACAAGGCTTGTTTTGCTTGTCTGATTATATGATAAGAAGGGGGTTTTTAGAATTTTTGAAAATATTTTCAAAAACCTATTGACAAAGGAAAATTTATCCGCTATAATATAACTGTATTAGTGCAATTAATACATATGACACAGGAGGTGAATTTATGTTTTCGATTAGTATCAAAGGCGGCTTGCCGATTTATGAGCAGCTTTGCAGACGCATAACAGAGCTTATTTCAACAGGCGTAATGCAGAAAGACGAAAAGCTGCCCGCGGTTCGTGAAGTCGCCAAGCAGCTCGGTGTTAACCCGAATACGGTGCAAAAAGCTTACCACGCCTTAGAGCAGCAGGGGCTGATTTATTCCGTACCCGCGAAAGGCAGTTATGTGAGCAGTTCGGAAGAAGGTGTAATCTCTCTTCGCAAGAACGCAATGAAAAACTTCACAGAAAGCGTGAAAAACGCACTCGGCTGCGGAATCGAGCGCCAGGCACTCGTGGAAGCTATAGACAGTATTTAGGAGGGAAAATTAATGATAAAAATTGCAAATGCAGTTAAAACCTTTGACGGTTATGCGGCGGTTGACGGGATTGACCTTGAAATCCCGAAAGGCAGCGCATACGGGTTGATTGGCTCGAACGGCGCGGGAAAATCCACGCTTCTGCGAATTCTTTCGGGGATTTACACCCTTGATTCGGGGGAGGCTACCGTAGACGGGCAGTTCGTTTACGATAATCCGGCTATAAAGGAGCGAATCTTCTTTGTCAATGACGAAACGGTGCAGTGGAACAATTATAATCTGCCCGAAATGCGCGATTACTTTAAAACATTCTACCCTAAGTTCTCGGAGCAGAACTTTGAAACAATGAGAAGCGTACTCGGCTTACCCGCCGACAGACGGCTCGCAACCTTCTCGAAAGGCATGAAGCGGCAGGCGTTCGCGATATGCGGTATTTCATGCCGCCCGGACTTCCTGTATCTTGATGAAGCGTTTGACGGGCTTGACCCCACGATGAGGATTGTCGTCAAGAAAATGCTCGTAGACGCTATGCTCGATAACGAAATGACGGTTATTATTTCGTCGCATAACCTGTTCGAGATTGATGAATTCTGCGACAGGGCGGGACTGCTTCATAAAGGCAAAATCGTATTCGACCGCGAGCTTGACAGTTTAAAGGGCAACATTCAAAAGATTCAGACGGCTTTCGACAGGCATTACGAGAAAGAAGATTTCGAGGACATTGAAATACTGCACTTTGAGCGTAACAGAAGCGTGGTTTACATCATAGCCAAGGGCGAACCGGAAGAATTAAAAGCAAAGATTTCCGCTAAAGAACCGAAAATTTTAGACATGGTTCCGCTTAGCTTAGAAGAAATATTCATCTATGAATTGGAGGTACTCGGATATGATTTCCAGAATAGCCAAACTCAATAACACTAATAATGGCTTTTTAAAATATGCCGCCTACAGAATCTATACAATGAAATCACACCTGATTATCCTGTGTATCTGTAGCGTACTCGGCTTTCCTATGCTTATGATTGCGCTTTCGGTTCAGCTTAACTTAGAGCGCACACATCATGCGTACAACTCATACAGACAGGGCGTTGACATGTTCGCGGGCATAAGCATCTTTCTTGCCGTGGTGTCGGCTGTCGTCGTAGCACTCCTGACTTATACAGGCGGTGTAAACTGCTACGACTATTACAACCGCCGCGAAAAGGTTGACAAGAGCTGGTCGCTCCCGATAAAAAGCAGACACAGATTCTGGGGCGACTTCGCCGCCGGAATAGTTCCCGTAGCGACTGCTTATATAATAAGCTCGGTTGTAGGATTTTTCATCATGTCGGTCGGCTTCCCAAAGCAACTTTTAGCCGATAATCCGTTAATCCTTCCGGCCGTTGCATCGGGCATGTTTATAGGATTGCTGACATTATTATCGGTTTTCATTGTTTCGGTGTTCTGTGCGGCTTTGTGCGGCAGAGTTTATGAAACCGTGGTTTATCCCGCGCTCATTTGCGGCATAATCCCTGCGCTGATTGGGCTTATCGGGAGCATGATTTTCCTTAATGTGTGGCAGATTGATATTACAAGCCAGCTTTTCAATGTGCTTACCGGCACTTCGCCCGGCGGATTCTTTATCGGTTCCCTTAATCAGTTGTTCAATGCGCCATTTGCGCCATTTGTACGTGCGGAGTCCATAATAAAGAACCTGACATTCCTTAAACCCGGAATAATCATACCCTTCATACTTGTTAACGCCGCTTTTCTTATAGGCGCATTTTACCTCAGCAAGAAGCGCGGCGCCGAAGGAACGGGTCAGTCCTTTGTTTTCAGGAAAGCGCTTGAAATTCTGATTTCGCTTGTAGTTTTCTGCATAACCGCAGTATTCTGCTTCGGAATAGCAAACGACGCAGCGCTTACGCCGGGGTTGCTGTTCGGGCTTATTATGTGTACGGGAATTGCGTTTTTGATTCTCGATGTATCGGCTAAGCGCGGCTTCAAGAAAATGGGTAAAGCGTTTTTCCGATATGCGATTATACTGACCTGTTCAATTGTGGTTTCTAACGTACTGCTGATGACGAATGGCTTCGGCGCGGGTAAATATGTGCCTCCGCTCAACAGGATTCAAAGCGCCGCTATAAGAGTAAACTTCTTAGACAGCATGACGATAATCGGCGGGTATAACGTTGTGCAGTTTAAAGACAGAGAGGCTGTCGAGCTGATTCGTCTGCTTAATATCGAAAGCAACGAAAACCCCTATAATTACAGAAACAGAAGACTACTTAGTGTATCTGTGCGGGAAAGCTGGCAATCGGTCACTTACACCCTAAATAACGGCAACAGCATAAAAAGAAACCTCCGCTTAAACGAAGCGCAGGTCGAAAGACTGCTTCCGCTTGTTGTAAGCGATGATTACAAGGCCGCTCATCTTGACTATATCGAAAGCTGGCTCGCGGAAAAAGACAACGTGGAAGGTCACGTGCTAATGACGTCGCTTTCACAGGCGTATACTTCTTACGGCGGAGCCGATGTGAATGTGTTCAGGCTTTATGGAGCGTTCAAAGCCGACTATCTCGCCGAAACTTTTGAGCAGAGATTTAACTCGGACGGCAAGGTTTTAGGTATACTCTCGCTTGACTTCCACGAGATGGAACTTTCCCCCAACGGCAGAACCTATCAAATCGCGAGTACGCGGAACTTGCTTGTCCATGTACTGCCGCATTACAAGAATCTTATAAGAGAGCTTGAGTTGCAGGGCTTTGATGTCAGCGGCGGAATGGGCGAAGCGGTTGCAAATTCATACCCGATGGATATAGCAATCATAAAAGCCGATTATATCGGAGCGAACCTTCATACATCTGAAATTAATTACGACAGCTGGTTCTACATCGACCTCAGAGCCGATGCGAGAGTGGCGGAACTTTTAGATGCGCTTATCGATGTGGCTCAACCCTCGCACCTCGTACAGGGAGAAGGATACCTCCTTTACGTTGTTGGCGGCTTCAAGCACGCACGCGCATTATATTACGTTATTCCGCCCGCCTATAATCATCTCGCACAGGAACTGCACCAAATTGCGCGGCAGATGTCGCCCGAATGGGAATGGGGCGGTATTAAGGACTTACACGAGCATTATATGCCCGAAGAGAGCGGTTATGTAGTATAATCCTTTCCCCTTTATTATATCTTATTATATTTTGCCGACGATGAAATAAATTCAGTGTCAGCGCCCCGCTCCTGTAAAGCAGGAACGGGGGTTCTTTTTTTATATCCCGCGGCATAGAATGAGGTATGATAAAAGCCAGAACAAGACCGCGGGGGGCGGCGGCATTTGAGCAGGCGGTGGAATTTTTACCCGTGTTTAAAGACAAGCTGTTGCCGCTCCCGTCGCATATGCGCGAAAGCGCGAGAGAAATCCGTCTGCGCGCAGGGCAGGCTATTGCCGTTGAACTAATGCAGGACAGGCTTTACATAAACGCGCAGGTCACGCCTGAAGACCTGAAGAACCTGATTGAGCTTTTCTGCGACTATTCGATTCACAGCTATGCGCGTCAGCTTTCGCAGGGGTTCATTACGCTTGAAGGCGGACATAGGGCGGGTTTTTGCGGCACAGCGGTTACAGAAGACGATAAAGTTAAGGCAATCCGCGATATAACCTCAATAAACCTGCGTATAGCGCGGGAATTTACAGGTTGTTCGGACGAGCTTTTTAACAGTGTGCAATCAGCCGACATGAAAAGCCTGTTGATTATCGGTAAACCTATGAGCGCGAAGACAACGGTTTTGCGCGATTTTGCACGGAATTTATCTGACAGCGGCTATAAAACCGCCGTTATTGACGAGCGCGGGGAACTCGCCGCTAAATATAAGGGTGTAATTACCGCCGACCTCGGAGCAAACACCGATGTACTTGACAGCTTCCCTAAAAAAGCGGGGTTTGTTACGGCACTCCGCGCACTTTCGCCGGACTTCATAGTTTGTGATGAAATAGCGGGCGCTTTCGAGAGCGGGGAGGTCGCCGAATGTCTTAACAGCGGCGCAGGGCTGATTATGACCGCGCACTGCGGAAGCATTGACGAGGCGCTCCGCTCGTCTGCGCTCGCCGGTGTTATGAGGCATGTGAATTACATTGCCCTGCTCGGTACCGGCAGAAATATCGGTAAGCTTCAGGGATTATGGCGAAGGAGCGCGGAAAATGAGATTGATTTTAGCAATATTTTGTCTGCTTGCGGGAACGGCAACAGGATTATACCGTTCGGCGGAGCTTAAAAAGCGCGAACGGCTTCTTTCGGAGGTCGTGGGATTGCTCGAAAGCATGGCGGTGCAAATCCGATACCGCGAACTTCCGCTCGGAGATTTGTTCGGGGTTTTAAGCGGCGGCGCGTTTTTACAGCGCACGATTGACAACTCCGGGTTCACAATGAATAATTGGCGTAGCGCATGGAACGCGGCGGCAGACGAACTTTTTACGGTTGACGGCGACAGGGAAATCCTGCTGTCAATAGGAAACGCGCTCGGCGGCAGTGATACGGCGGGACAGATTGCGATGCTTGAACTTAACCGTGAATTGTTGCAGGCGCGGCTTCGCGAAGCCGCGGAAATGTCTGCGAGAAAGGGCGCGATGTACCGTTCGGTGGGACTGCTTACGGGATTAGGGCTGGCTGTTATTGTGATTTAACAGGTAATTGCGAAATACGAAAATCACGGCGTCCCCCGCACGTTGAAAAATGAATTTTGAAATTACCTGATTTAAAAAGCAAGGAGTGCGGTTATTAATGGAAATAGATTTAATCTTCAAAATAGCCGCAATCGGCATAATCGTAGCGGTACTCGGTCAGCTTCTTAAACATTCGGGCAGGGAGGAACAGGCGATGATGACTAATATCGCGGGTTTAATCGTTGTGCTGATGATGCTCATTAATGAAATCGCGGTGCTTTTCGATACAATTAAAAACGTTTTCGGGCTTTGGTGAGCGTATGAACATCACAGCTTTAGTCGGGCTCGGGCTTATTGCGGCGGTGCTGTCGATTATTCTGCGGCAGTATAAGCAGGAATTCGGGCTGTATATACCGCTCATAGCCGGAATAATCATACTCACTGTCATAATTACCGCCATGCGTCCCGCCCTTGATACCGTGAATAACCTCATGACAGCGGCGGGCATGAACAACATTTACGGACAAACTCTGCTCAAAGGGTTAGCTGTATGCTATCTTACACAGCTTGCGGCCGACGCCTGTAAGGATGCGGGCGAAACCGCCATCGCCGGGAAAATCGAACTCGCGGGGAAAATCGCGGTTGTGCTTTTGTCTCTGCCGCTCTTTAACAGCCTGGTAGAATTAATTACAGGACTTATAACATGAAAAGAATTATTAAAGCCGCAATGCCTTTATTTATATTTCTCATCTTCACGTTTTCCTCCCATGCACAAGAAGACTTCGGGCAGGACGAGCTTATGGACGCCCTGCCCGAAGGTGCGCGGGATATGTTATACGGCAGCGGCATAACCCCCGATAACGCCGGTGCGCTGAACTTATCACCTTTTGCCGTTATAAGAGGGCTGTGGGATTTATTTATACAGGAGCTGACACAGCCGCTTCGTATGCTTGCCGCGCTCGTCGGAGTAATTCTGCTCTGCGCCGTTGCCGAAACACTGCGCGACAGCGCGGGCGGCGACAACCCAAACCGCGCATCGGACGCTTTCGCGGTTGTGGGGGTTTTAGCGGGTGCGGGATTAATGATTATGTACGTGTCCGACATTGTCGTCAGAGCAACGGGCGCGCTGAATGCGGGCGGAACATTTCTGCTTACGTTTGTGCCTGTGTTCGCGGGGATTATGGCGGTTACGGGACAGCTTACAACAGCTTCGGTATTCAGCGTGTCGCTGATTACGGCGGGACAGGTTTTCACATATATAACCTCGGCGTTTCTTACGCCGCTCACAAGCTGTATTCTCGGCATTTCGGCGGCGGGCGCGGTCAACCCCGATTTGAAAGCGGATGCGCTTGCGGAGATGATTAAGAAGCTTGTCATATGGACGCTCGGACTGCTTGTGACGCTGTTCACGGGGCTGTTGTCGTTACAAAGCTTCATAAGCTCGTCGGCTGATACGGTTGCTATGAGGGCGATGAAGTTCACGGTGTCAAGCTCGGTACCGTTTGTGGGTGGTGCGGTCAGCGATGCGCTCGCTGCGGTTCGCGGGAGTATTAATTTAGTCCGCAACAGTACCGGGACTTTCGGTATAATTGCGGGTATTGCTATAATCGCGCCCACTTTAGTTTCGGTTTTCTGCCATAAAATCGCGCTCGGCATAGCGGCGGCTGTCAGCGGCGTATTCGGACTAAGACAGCTTTCCTCGCTCCTGAAAAGCGGCGAAAGCGTTATGGGTATAATTTTTGCCTTATTGTTTTGCTTTACGCTGATTGTGATTATTTCGGTCGGGTTTATGCTGATGATTTGGAACGGCGGGGTTTAAAATGCGTGAAATGATTTTGAATATCTGCTTTGTGGCGGCGGCGGCGGCGCTGTTTAAAATGCTGGTTCCCGAAAACAGCTTTAAAAAGCAAATAGGGTTTTTAACCGCCTGCTTTTTTATTACAGCGGTCATTTCGCTTGTTTCGGGGGCAAATTTAAACTTTGATGAAATATCCGGCATAGATTTAGGCGACACAAGCGGCTTCATAGATTTTTCGGAGCAGACAACATCGGCGCGAAAGCGCGCAATCGGCGAGGAAATGTCGGGGCGGGTTCGCGATGTGCTTGAACAAAGCGGAATTTATCCGTCCAAAATTTACGTAATTGTTAATATTTCGGGTTTGTACAGCATATCTATTAATGAAATAAAGCTTGTTCTGCCGCCTGACGCAAACTTCACAGAGGCGTCGGCGTTAGTCGAAAAGGAGGTAGGAACGGGAATAAAGGTGACGATAGAAGTACGGGATGACATTCCCGTAATACCACGAACGTAGGGCACGATGTCCTCATCGTGCCGCAAAAGAGGCAAACATGAAAAAACTTACAGATACAAAAAGCATATCCGCGCTCTTAAAGAACGATAAAGTTGTAAAAATCATCGTAGCCGCCGGCTTCGCGCTGATGATACTTATACTGCTTTCCGATTTGCTCCGTCTCGGCGGAAGCGGTGAGCAAAGCTTTCAGTCAGATTCGGCTATGTACGCACGGCAGATTGAAGAGCAGTTGGTCGGGATTCTTTCGCAGGTGCAGGGCGTAGGCAGAATAAAGGTTATGGTTACGCTTGAAAGCTTCGACGGGAACGGCATGCCTAAGGTGCGCGGGGTTGCGGTGGTGTGCGAGGGCGGCGATGATGTGCTTGTAAAACAAAAGGTGGTTGAAACTGTATCAAAGGCACTCGGCATAAGCACGGCAAGGGTAAGCGTGGTTTATTAAAGCAACTCTCCTTCCTGCGCCGTCATCAAAACACATAAAGGAGTACATATATGAGAAAACCGAATTTTATGCGGAAGTTAAAATTCAGACTGCCCCGTATTAACGTAATCATCGGGAAAAGGCAGATTATAGTCGCGGGGCTTACGCTTCTGCTCGGCACGGCGATTTACGTTAACTATATTTATTCGTCGGCAAACAGACCGGACGAAAATTTCGTACCCGACAGCGAAATTGCACAAAGCGGCGAAACAAGCGGCTCTAATTACGGCGATGCGGCGTTTGTATCAAGCAACAACATGTCTGATGAAACACGGGCTTATTTCGCGCAGGCGCGCATGGATTTGCAGGAAAGCCGCGACGAAGCCAAGGAATTCCTGCAGGCTATGTATCAGGGCGGGGATGCGAGAGGCGGCGAGCTTGAGGTTATGGCTCGTAACGCCGAGCGGCTCAGGGGCAATATAGAAAGCGAAGTCAAAATAGAAAATCTGCTGAAAGCGCAGGGGTTTGCGGACGCGCTGGTTTACATTTCGGACAGAGGCGTAAATGTTATAGTCAAGACCGAGGGGCTTGACGCGGCGAGCGCGGCGGTAATAAAAAACACACTGCTTTCGGAAGTCAGCGTGGCGGCGGAGAATATAACAATCGTGGAGATTAACTGAACGGGCTGAACAGAGAAAATCGGTCGGCGCAATGCGCCGACCGATTCGTTATTTTGACAATTATATTTGTGCATAATGCACAAATTACATCTTTCGTTCCCCAAAACATGCCTTTCGTTCCCCAAAACTTGACGTAATAAAAAGTATAACATATAATTTAAGGAAACATAGGGAAACTTTTCCATAAAAATAAGGGGTGATTCCGATGATTTAAAAGATATTTGCAAAATATTTAAACAAAAAAAAACGAGATGGGATGATTTCTATGGCTCGTTAAACATTTGACAATTATATTTGTGCATAATGCATAAATTACATCTTTCGTTCCCCAAAACATGCCTTTCGTTCCCCAAAACTTGACGTAATAAAAAGTATAACATATAATTTAAGGAAACATAGGGAAACTTTTCCATAAAATAAAGGGAGGTGATTCCGATGATTTAAAAGATATTTGCAAAATATTTTCACACGAAAAAACGAGATGGGATGATTTCTACGATTCGTTAAACATTTGACAATTATGTTTGTGCATAATGCACAAATTACATCTTTCGTTCCCCAAAACATGCCTTTCGTTCCCCAAAACTTGACGTAATAAAAAGTATAACATATAATTTAAAGAAACATAAGGAAATTTTTCCATAAAAATAAGGGGTGATTCCGATGATTTAAAAGATATTTTCATACTAACACCTACACTATGAGAAGCTAAAAACTAAATTCATCACTTTAAGAAAATAAATTAATTAATTAATGGAGGTATTATAAAATGTCACAAAAAACCAAAATAATCATAAGTATAGCATTCCCTATACTCGGCTTGCTCATAATCGCTGTTATTGCCGCTACGTTCTTAATGAGTTCTACGGCCAATCCGCCGGATTTTAATCAACTTTATAACGACGGCACTTTGCAAACCGGAAGGTATTATCTTAACGGCGACAAAGAAAATTTCTACTATGAAGTTTTTGAAGACCAAACTCTCCAACTCGGAGGAGGTGACCCGATTGAATTTATCCTTATGTTCAACGGACTTACTTTAAAAGACTTAGATGACTCTGAACATGACGAAGACTTTTTATCATCTGTTAGAATAGAGGCAGATTGGCGAAGCTCAAGAATCAATTATGTAGTAATAGAAAACTTTTGGAGCGAAAAACACACTACAGTTAATATAATGCTTCACGCAAAAACCGTGGAAGATGTTATTAATAATAGCGGAGGGCGTTGTTTCGTTTATATTGATGAAAAAACATTTGATATAGGGGGCGAAATCGGCGGATTTATATTTATCCGCACAGACTGATAGTTATAATAGCGGGGGGTTAAATAAATCCCGTTATTTCCACATGCAAGAATTAAAGATTAAGTTTATATGCCGAGATTGACTTCACTAAAAATAAGGGGTGATTCCGATGATTTAAAAGATATTTGCAAAATATTTTCACACGAAAAAACGAGAGGGGATGATTTCTATGATTCGTTAAACATTTGCGCATATAACCACCAATACGAATAAAATGTAAAAAAAATTAATTTTAGGAGGAAAAAAACATGAGCATTAAAAACGCTAAAACCAAGAACAAGAAAATCAAAATCTTGTTTACGTGCCTCGCAGTAGCGATTGTTGTATTAAATACGTCAATTGTTGCATCGGCAAATAATCCAACCCTAACTTATGTTGGCAACTATTATATGAATGATGTTCCCGGAACTAACAGTCGCATAGTTGTGACCAACGATAACGTAACACTTGTTGCTTTTTTTCACGTCTACAGTCTTGGCGGTCTTTCCAGATTAATAAGAGCCACCGAACCAGATGAAAACAAGGAGTTTAAGTTAGGATTGGGTAATCGCGGATTTGTAGCTAATTATAATTCACATTTTCATGTAAATTCAAACAATATTGATGATGGTGTGGATAGGGGTCATGTTTTAATAGAATCTAGCATCGTAAGCGTATCTGGAAGCAGAATAACAATAACATTCCCTTTCCATACTAACACTTATGTCAAGCGTTAATAAATTAATTTAATGGAGGTATTATAAAATGTCACAAAAAAACAAAATAATCATAAGTATAGCATTCCCTATACTCGGCTTGCTCATAATCGCTGTTATCGCGGCTACGTTTATCATGAGTTCTACATCTACAGCTAACCCGCCGGAGTTAAGACACCTTTATAACGATGGTACTCTGCAAACCGGAAGGTATTATCTTAACGGTGATAAAGAAAGTTTCTACTATGAAGTCTTTGATGACCAAACAATACAACTCGGAGGGGGAAACCCGGAGGAATTCGTTTTGTTGTTTAACGGAGTTTCATTAGAAGAAGCGAACGACCCCAACAAATATGATGAACGCTTTTGGGAAGGAGTTAGGGACGACGCAAAGTGGCGGAGTACAAGACGTAATTATGTGGTGCTGCAATACAACTGGAGCGAAACACATTCATCTGTTCATGTCATGCTTGATTCAAAATCTGTAGAAGACGTAAACACGCTTGGCGGCGGTCTTGCATTGAGGCATATTGATGAAAAAACGCTTTGCCCCGGCGGAGAGAGAGGCTTTAAATTTATCCGCACAGACTGATAGTTATAATAGCGGGGTTTTAATAAACCCCGCTATTTCCAATTGAGGCATTAAATAGTTAATTAATCAAAAGCTTTGCTCTCCTCTTGCTTTTTTAAAAATTATTTTGTATAATGTAATAACAGACCGCCGGTTCGCTTGCGAACCCCGTATCTGACCGTCGGGCAAACAAAAGGTTTACCCCACATAAAAACAACGGAGGCGCTTATGAAATACGGCTTTTTCGACGACACCAACAGAGAATATGTAATAACTTCCCCCCAAACACCTTATCCGTGGATTAACTACCTCGGCAGCGAGGGCTTTTTTTCATTAATTTCCAACACAGCGGGCGGCTATTGTTTCTACAAGGACGCACGGCTTCGCAGAATCCTGCGCTACCGCTATAATAACGTACCGATAGATATGGGCGGTCGTTATTTCTACATAAAGGATGAAGAAACTGTTTGGAATCCGGGCTGGTCACCTGTGAAAACTCCGCTCGACGGCTACGAGTGCCGTCACGGTATGGGCTACACCCGCATAACAGGACAAAAAAATGAAATTAAAGCGTCGGCGCTGTTCTTTGTGCCGGTGGGTCTGGATGCGGAAGTGCAGAAACTGACGCTGACAAACCTCGGTCACAGTCCGAAGAAGTTCAAGCTTTTTAGCTTTGTCGAATGGTGCCTTTGGGATGCTATGGACGATATGAGCAATTTCCAGCGTAATTTCAACACCGGCGAGGTAGAAATCGCAGGCTCTGTAATCTATCACAAAACCGAATATAAAGAGCGCCGCGACCATTACGCTTTTTATTCGGTTAATTCGCCTATTAACGGCTTTGATACCTGCCGTGACAGCTTTTTGGGGCTATACGGCGGCTTTTCCGCTCCGGAAGCCGTGCTTGAAGGCAAACCGAAAAATTCAATCGCTGATGGCTGGAGTCCGTGCGCTTCGCATTATATAGAAATTGAACTCGCGGCAGGTGAAAGCAAAGACCTCGTGTTCGTACTCGGTTATATTGAAAACGATTCGGCGGATAAATTCGCACCGGATTTATCTGCCGACAGCAGAGTTAAAACAAGCGGAAACTCCAAAAAGAACATCATTAATAAAAATAAATCCTTTGAACTAATCGCAAAATGCGGCTCAAGCGAAAAAGCGGACAAGCTCTTCGCGGAGCTTCGCGAACACTGGAATCGGCTCCTCTCGGTTTATAAGGTCGCCACGCCCGACGAAAAGCTCAACCGCATGGTAAATATCTGGAACCAATATCAGTGCATGGTGACATTCAACCTTTCGCGCTCGGCTTCATACTTTGAGTCGGGCATAGGGCGCGGAATGGGCTTTCGCGACTCGAATCAGGATATTCTCGGCTTCGTACATCAGATTCCCGTGCGCGCAAGACAGCGCATACTCGACCTCGCCGCGACCATGCTGCGTGACGGCGGCGCGTATCACCAGTATCAGCCTTTAACCAAGAAAGGCAATCATGAAATAGGCTCGAACTTTAACGACGACCCGCTGTGGATGATTCTGTCAACCGCTGCATACATAAAAGAAACCGGCGATGACGGCATTCTTGATGAAATCGTGCCGTATGAAAACAAGGACGAACTTGCCGCCTCTCTGCTTGACCACATGAAGAGCGCTTTTAATCACGTCTGCACCAAAACAGGACCGCACGGTTTGCCGCTAATCGGGCGCGCGGACTGGAACGACTGCCTTAACTTAAACTGCTTCTCGGCTGTATCGGGGCAGTCTTTCCAAACAACGGAAGGCAAGGACGGGAAAGTTGCGGAAAGCGTCATGATTGCAGCGATGTTCGCGTTCATAGGGCCGGAATACGCAAAAATGTGCAGGATTAAAGGCGATGAAGCCGAAGCTGTACGCGCCGAAGCCGAAATTGAAAAAATGAACAGTGCGGTTCTTGAATACGGCTTTGACGGCGAATGGTTCCTGCGCGCCTATGATGATTTCGGCAGGAAGCTCGGTTCCAAGGATTGCGAAGAAGGCAAAATTTTTATTGAACCGCAGGGCTTTGCGATTATGGCAGGGATAGGTAAAGAACTCGGTTATGATATAAAAACGCTTGACAGCGTGGATAAGCGGCTTAATTCCGCTCACGGCTTAGTGCTTCAGCAACCTGCTTTTACTAAGTATATAATAGAATACGGCGAGATTTCAACCTATCCGCCCGGTTACAAGGAAAATGCCGGCGTCTTCTGTCACAACAACGCATGGCTGATTTGCGCGGCGGCATACGCAGGGCGCGGCGATAAAGCTTTCGAGTATTATTCCAAAATCGCCCCCGCGTTCAGGGAGGAGTTTTCGGATTTAAACAAAACCGAGCCTTATGTCTACGCTCAGATGATAGCGGGCAAGGACGCTTCAAGGCACGGCGAGAGCAAAAACTCGTGGCTCACGGGAACCGCGGCGTGGAACTTCGTGGCGGCTTCGCAGTATATTCTCGGCATTAAGCCCGACTATGACGGACTTGTAATCGACCCGTCAATCCCGGAGGACTGGGAGGGCTTCAGAGCTGTGAGGGTTTTCAGAGGCGCAAAGTACAGAATAACCGTGAAAAACCCCGCTCACGTCTGCAAGGGCGTGAAGTCAATGACAATTGACGGAAAACCCGTGGAAGGCAATAAAATCCCGCTTTCGGCGAACGGAATACATGAAGTTGAAATAATTTTAGGATAATTTTTCAAAATCATGCAACCTTTTGCTTCTGAGTATCGTTTATATAGTGTAAGCTATCAATAAAACAAATCAAAACACGAAAGGAAAAAGTATTATGAAAAAAGTAGTTTTATTACTGACAATTGTTGCGCTTGTTTTCAATCTTGCGGCGTTTGCCGTTTTTGCCGACGATGGTTTGATTCCTCATTCGCTCGTCGCGGACGCTATTGAAGACGGCAGTGCAATGGTTGTACTGACTGCGGAAACCGGAACTGTTATTTCCGCAGAGTCGCTTTTTGCAATCAGAGACAGCGGAATTGTTATGCAGTTCGTACTGCCGAACGGCGTCGTTGTTTCGATTGACCCCGCAAAAATCACCGACAACGCGAGAAGCGCCGACATCAGCGTGACTATTCTCGCTGTCGGCAACACTGACGTGCTTAACGGATGGGGAAGACCTTCGGAACCTTACGAGGACTGGTATGACGGCGAGGACTGGTACATTATTGCAGAACCGCCCGTACGGCAGAACTTTGAAGATTACTGGGCGCTTTACGGTGAGTATTACCGCGAATGGTACCCTGACGCTGACTGGAACACCATCAATAATTTTAAGTCATGGGAAGAGTACAATAAATTTTGGAATGCTTACTGGGCAACATGGAACGAAATAATGAGCGTTTGGGAGAATTACTGGGCGCTTTACGGCGAGTATTACCCCGAATGGTATCCCGATATTGACCTGAATGTACTTAACAATCTGAAATCATGGGACGATTATTATAAGTTCTGGGAAGATTACTGGGCTTCATGGGACGAAAGAATGAGCATTTGGGAGAATTACTGGGCGCTTTACAGCGAGCATTACCTCGAATGGTATCCCGATGCTGACCAAAGCGTGCTTAATAATCTGAAATCATGGGATGATTATAATAAGTTTTGGGAAGATTACTGGGATAACTGGGTTTACGTTCCGCAACCCTTTGAAGATTACATGGCACAATGGGGCGCCCGTTACCGTGACTGGCATGACAGCGAATGGTATCCCGATATTGACTGGGCGGCATTTGACCGGTTGAAGTCATGGGATGAATATGAAGCCTTTTGGGATAATTACTGGGATAACTGGGTCAATCCGTTCATTTACGAAAGCTTCTACGAGATTTGTGAAGTAAACGGCATACGCGCTGTATGGAGAGACATCCGCAGAGAAACCGGCGAGGTTACTTACGAAGACGGTTGGTGGATGGATTACAGAGTTCTCATCATCCCGGCGGCAGAGGGTGAACTCGGGTTCGAGCTTTCCTTTAACGTTCCCGCAAGCGTACTTGAAGCCGCCGGAATATACCCCGGCAGCGAATCGGTCGCGGTTACTGTCATCGAATCAGACAATATGGACATTTACGGTCGCGGTGAATCCCTGCCCGTTAACGCAGACGGCTCTGTTACGGTATCTTTAGCTGCGGGCAACGCTATTATGCTTACGCAATGGTACGACTGGTGGTATTACGCTTTTGATGATGAAGCAGAAGAGTGGGATGATGGTGCCGTTTTAGTTTCCCCCGGGGGGGATATGAGGTTTGCTCCGGCGGCAAACAGAGCGTATGCCACTGAGGCACTGGAGGAAAGCGGCGGCGATTTAATGCACACGCGAATGGTTATGGGTGGCGGCGGCGCATTTGCCGGCGGTTTCGGAGTTATGTATGACGCAGAAGGAAACCTGATTGACCGTTCGGCTTTGGCTCGCGGAATGTCCCTCCTTGCTCTGGGCAACGAATTTACTTTTGATGAAGACGAAAACGGAATGGCAATTGTACCGATTAGCGCAGATTTAGATGAAGACACAGTAACCGACAGCCCCGACGATGAAAACCCACCCACGAGTGCGCGGCGCGCGTCAAGCTTTTTTATCTCTTTGGTGGCGGTTTCGATGTGCGCGGCGTTAGTGAGCAGGAAGCGCAAAAAGTAAAGTTGACATTATAAATTTCAGTATGTTATAATATAGTGCAGCCTATAAACTGCACTATATTATTTCACAAAAGAGGAAACACATGAAAATTCTCGTAGTCGGCGGCGGCGGGCGCGAACACGCGATTTGCGCCGCTCTGAAAAAATCCCCGAAGCTTACAGAACTGCACTGCGCCCCCGGCAACGGCGGCATTTCCGAAACCGCAGTCTGCCATGACGTAAAAGCAACCGACATTTCCGGCATGGTGAAGTTAGCGCGTGAAATAAGCGCGGATTACGTCTTTGTCGCACCCGACGACCCGCTGACCCTCGGCATGGTTGACGCGCTCGAAGCGGCGGGAATCAGCGCGTTCGGGCCTAACAAAGCTGCGGCAATTATCGAGGGGAGCAAGGTCTTTTCCAAAGGCTTCATGAAGCGTCACGGAATCCCGACAGCCGCCTGCGAAACCTTTACCGACGCCGAAGAAGCTGTTTCCTACATAAAAGCCAGGGATTCCTATCCGGCTGTAATCAAGTGCGACGGTCTTGCACTCGGGAAAGGCGTCATCATCGCCGAAAGCTTCGCGGAGGCCGAAGAAGCGGTGAATTCAATCCTGCTCGGCGGGAAGTTCGGCAACAGCGGCAAAGAAATCGTTGTTGAGGAATATTTGGACGGCTCGGAAGTCACCGTGCTTGCTTTCGCGGACGGCAAGACCGTTGTACCCATGCTTTCCTCAATCGACCACAAGCGCGCTTTTGACGGCGACACGGGGCTTAATACGGGCGGCATGGGCGTAATCGCGCCCGCGCCTTATTATACAGAGGAAACTGCAAAGCTGTGCATGGAAACTATTTTCGAGCCTACCGTGCGCGGTTTGGCGGAAGAAAATCGCCGCTTCAAGGGCTGTCTGTACTTCGGGCTTATGCTGATGAACAGCGGCGAAGTCAGGGTCATCGAGTATAACTGCCGCTTCGGCGACCCCGAAACGCAGGCGCTTTTGCCGCTCCTTGAAACAGACCTCATCGACATTATAACAGCCGTAATTGAGGGAAAGCTCGCTGAATTGCCGATAAAATGGCGCGCCGAACACTCTGCCTGCGTCGTCATGGCGAGCGGCGGTTATCCGGAAAAGTATCAAACCGGCTTTGAAATACGCGGGCTCGAAAACGTAGACGGCGCCTGTGTTTATCACGCGGGAACAAAATTAAGCGGCGGGAAATACCTCACAAACGGCGGGCGCGTTCTTAATTTCGTCGCCGTGAACAAAAGCCCCGCTCTTGCCCTCGAAAACGTCTACCGCGAAATCGAAAAAGTCAGCTTTGAAAAGGGTTTTTACCGCTCGGACATTGGCACATTGTACCACGCACAGCGTGGCACAATGTGCGGCACATTGCACCACGGTGGCACATCGGCACAATGCACAACAAAAAAATAAAAACCCCCCGAAAACGAGGGATTTAAAGTAAGTTTATGGTCTTTTCAGCATTTTTTCGGTGTCTTCCATTAACGTTTTAAGGTCTTCAATACATTCGTTTTCGCCGTATTTCTCCCGAATTGCCTTTTCGATTCTTCTTAAATCCCGCAAAAGGCTTGATTGAAACGCATCAAACTGTCTGTCCGTCATGCCCATTCCGCCACCTCCTTCGTCCTGTATCATCTATTATAGCAAAAACAAACCGCATTGTCAAATAATTTTTCCCCGCGGTGAAACTTTTCGTCCGCGCCGCATGACTACCTAATTGTAAACGGTCAAAAAATCGTTCCGCGACGTATGCTGACTGGAAAAAACCCAAATTTAGTGCATATCACACGTATTTGTGAAAATAACATGAAAATATTTTTAAATTCTGTGTATTATGACTATTGAAATTTTTTCCAAAATAAGCTACAATATTCTAAGGACGATGGAAAAATCGACCATCTTACTATTTTCAAAAATTTATTGGAGGAAAAACAATGAAGAAAAAATTTCTTTCTGCGATTTTAGCGGCTGTTATGTGCTTATCATTATTCGTAATGCCCACTTTCGCAGAAGACGAAGCAGACGGCGTCAAAACGCCCGCTGAACTGGCTGAATATTTTGCGACATTCAACGCCTTTTTAGCGAACACCGGCGACGGGCCTGTTTGTCCTATTAACCCGGAAAAAGCTTTAGACAGACTCAACCAGTGGAACTCCGCCTCTCAGGACAGAATCCTCAGAGCCGCTTCCTACGTAAGATGGGTTAACTCTAACCCAACCGCTAAAGCTGACCCGAACAGAAACGCAACTAACGCATACTACATTTTCCAACAGGCATACGCTCAAAGAGACAGATGCGACAAAGATTGTTTACAGGCGCATCTTGACAACTTCAGAGCAGACTTTTTAACTAACAACCAATTAGAAGGCGGTCTTGTAGGCGACTTAATCTGGGCTCCCGCCGCTTACAGCACTTTCCGTTCAATCTATATAATGGCTGAACGCGAAATCGAAACCGCTTCCATAATGAGAATTCAACAGCTCTGTTGTGCCGCCAACACAGGTCTCAAGTGGGCGCACGAAGAAATGGAAAAAACTCGTTACGGCGTAGTTACATTGCATGACATGCGCGCTCTTGAACAGAGAATCGACAATCAAATCAGACTTCGCGACCGCTTCACAGACAACAGAAGAAGCGCGGGCTGGGTCGGCAACCATAACCACGGTGGTGGCGGCGGACAGCACGGCGACTCTCTCGTATGCTGCCGTAACTGGGGTAGTTTGAACTCTCTTTTCTACACAAGACTTAATGCTTATATCATTCAGGAAATACGCTTTGCAAACGCATCGCAAACCGCAGGCGTTTACCGCACAAGCAACCCTGAAATCAGAGGCGCTTACGCTGCCATGGACGCAGTAGCTGACGCTCTCGAAAAGTTCGACGCAGACAACACCGGCGTAGCCAACGTATTTGATTTACAGGCTCTGATTGCAAGAAATGCTGTCGGTCTGATTCAAAGACAGAACGGCGTAACAAGCGCTACAGCACCCGGAAAGACCGTTATGCCCGGCGGTGACGCCGACGAGCGTTTCCCGATTATCGGCACCGGCGACGGTACTTATGCCGGCACGAACGGACACGGTGACGCAACCAATTCATCTCTTCAGAATAATATTCCTTTAGTAAGCGTACCCATCATGGGAACCGGCGCACTCGCGGAACTCTACACCCGTATTTTGGAAGACTATGACGAAGCGTTTGGTGTAAGCGCAGAGTGGAGACATGCTAACGGAACCTCGGGTCTCGGCACAGGCTTAAATGGCTTAAACGCTACATCGATGGGCGTTGCCCTCTTCTACGACAATGCTTACAGACCTCTTGAAATCGTTGTAAGACGTTGGGACGGCGCATACATGGGCGTTATCAACTGGAACAACTCTAACACTGCCCTCCGAACCGTATGGGGCGTTGCGAACGCTTACTCGCAAGACGTAGGCGGCGGGGCTGTAACCCAGGCGATGGAAGGCAACTATATGACCGTATCCTTTACGGCTAATATAGCTATGGACTTCACCCCTCACGTTGAAATCAACCCGCTTGAAACCGGCGCAAACGGAGACCACATCATCAGCTACGATGACCTTGATGACATGGGCGCTCCCGCCGACCAGTTCCGCGCAGCATACCGTTCAATGGACGGCATTGCCCGCACAGGCGACGAATCTACAATCGGTGAATCAAGAAGACTCTTTAACTTACAGCAACTCGGCGACATCGGCGTAGGTTACAATCAGGTTAACTGGTCACGCGCTGCGGGTTCAACCGTTTGGGCAATCGGCGCAAATGGCGTAATTAATACAGAAACCGGTGTTTCCTCCGCTTGTTATAACACCGGCAACCCGGCCGGCGGCACAGTTGCAATGACAGTCCCCGGAGTAAGTTCCTACAACATTAAATTCACAGACGAATTCGCGGCTATGGGATGGATTTTCCGTGAACTCGCATACAGACTGAATTATTCACCTGTTTCCGCAACTACCCTTGAAGGCATTTCTCTTGCCGAACTTATCGCAGCGCGTGACGCGGCGTTCAGAAGCGGTCAAGAATATAACTTCATGCCTCCCGCACTCTTCCAGGCAATCACACAGGCAAGAAACGAAGCTACCGCACTTATTAACATTGGCGTGCGTCCTGTAGATTCGGCAGGCGGCTGGTTAGCAGTAGAAGTTGACAACAACGTAAACGGTCACGGATACATGCTTTCGAGAAACAAAATCAACCACGCACTTGCACAATTTGACGCTTACTACGAAGCTTACAGAGTCACAATGGAAATGGTTCTCGACAAAATGTACGAAAGTGCTAAAGAAGACTACTACGGCGTTGAAACTGTAGACGCGGCAAGGGTAGCTCTCGCAAGAGCAATCCCGAACCTCACCAACGTTGGCGCACGCAGATTCTTTGAAGGCAACGGCGCGATTATGGAAACCATGAGACCCGGACTTACAGCACATGACGCTTCCATCGGTCTCGGCGCCGGAAGCCCCGCATTCGCTCCTACAACTCAAGCGGCTCTTGTAACACGTCAAATCCTTCTCGCATGGGCTGTTCCGTTCTCACAGACGGGCGTTCGTGAAGAAAGAACTGTACGTCAGGCATACGACGCACTCTTCGCGGCTATCGACAAAGTTGATAACCCCGACCCCGATAATGTACTCCTCGGCGACGTAAACGGCGACGGCGAAATCGACGAAGAAGACGCACTCGAAATCCTGAAATTCTTAGTAGGTCTTGAAAGCGCTCTCGACGAAATGACCGAAGACGAAGCACTTGCAGTTGCAGACATTAACGGTGACGGCGAAATCGACGAAGAAGACGCACTCGAAATCCTGAAATTCTTAGTAGGTCTGCCCAGCGCGCTTGACGAAGACTAATCTTTATCAGGCAATCAATAACACAATTTTAAACAAGGTTTAAAAAAAATTAACAAAATTCCGGCGCGAGGGGCTCGTGCAGAGCCCCCCGCAAAGGAAAAATTATTTGGAGGTAAATCAAAATGAAGAAATTCGTAAAAGTTCTGGCATTTATGGCCGCTTTCGCAGTGCTTGCACTCGGCGTTTCGGCTGACATCGGTGGCTCGGCAGTAATCGACGGCGACCAAGTTACATTCACCCTGACAACATCCGAAGCCGGCGACCTTTCCGGCAGAGGCACAATCGAATTCGGCAGCGGTCTCGAAATCGCTTCCGGCGTAGCTCTCGGCGTATTCAACCCTGCAAACGGCATGTTCTCTGTAGCTGCTCCCGGAGTAGCGGCAGGCACAACAATTCTTACTGTTATATTTGATGTAGTAGACGCTGACGGCGACCTCTCCATCAATGTAGTAGGCGCAGGCAACTTCGACGGTCTCGAAATCGAAATCCCTGAACCCGAAGAAGTAGAAGAAGAGCCAGGACCCGGCGAAGGCGAAGAAGAAGAGCCAGGACCCGGCGAAGGCGAAGACGAAGAGCCAGGACCCGGCGAAGGCGAAGACGAAGAACCCCCTGTTGACGGCGGCGAAGAAGAACCCGGCGACGGCGAAGGCGAAGAACCCGGCGACGAAACCCCCGGCGGCGATGACGAAGAAGAAGACGACAACCCTAAGGGTGGCGTAGCTCTCGCAGTTATCCCTGCAATCGTAGCAGCGGCAGCAGTAGCAGTTTCCCGCAAAAGGAAATAATTAAACTACCAACCATCAAAAAAAAGAGCCCCCTGTAAAGGGGGCTTTTTGTTGCTTATGAAACTTTTGTTCGCTTTGAAAAAGAGATGGGTTAATTCAGTGCCGCTCCTGCCTAAAATAAATTTTAACAAGCCTGCCGAGCTTCTCGGCTAATCTTGACGGATTCTTCCCTTTCTTCATGCGCCAAATCCAGTTCCCGCCGAGTGTTGACGGGCGGTTCATGCGGGCGTTGTCATACAGCCCTAAAACATCCTGCATAGGCAACACGACTAACTTCGCCCTGCTCTGATACAGCGCCCTGAACGCCGCAAAATGAATACCCTCAAAAAGCTTCGGCCGCAGATAATTCCTGAACATAAAGCGGGTTGCCGACGCTTCATTCTGATACCAGCCCTTGATTGTGGAATTGTCGTGGGTTCCGGTATAAACGGCGCAGTTATAGTGATAATGGTGCGGGAGATGGTCGCTGTCGCGATTCTCGGGATTAAAGCCGAATTGCAGGATTTTCATGCCGGGGAAGCCGCTTTTCCTAAGAAGTTCCGTCACGCTCTCAAACACCTCGCCCAAGTCCTCGGCAATAATGTCGATGTCGCCGAGCGCCTCGTGAACAGCATTGAAAAACTCCATACCCGGCCCTTTTTCCCACTTGCCGTTAACGGCGTTCTTCTCGCCGTAATTAATCGCATAATAAGTATCAAAAGCCCTGAAATGGTCGATTCGGATAACATCGTACAATTCAGCGCATTTCTTAACCCTGCTTATCCACCACAGATACTTCTCCTTTTTCATGCGCTCCCAATTGTACAGCGGATTCCCCCAAAGCTGTCCCGTTTTGCTGAAAAAGTCCGGCGGAACGCCCGCGACTTTTGTCGGCACACAGTCAACATCAAGCAGGAACAAATCAGCATTACTCCACACGTCCGCGCTGTCCAAAGCCACATAAATCGGCAGGTCGCCGATTATTTTTATGCCGTTTTTGTTGGCGTAACGCTTGAGCTTCTGCCACTGCCGCATGAATGTGTATTGTATGAACTTCCAAAAGTTTATGCGCTCCGTCAATTCCTCACGCGCTTTATTCACCGCGCCGCTTTTTCGGAAGCGGATTTCCTTGTCCCACGTCTGCCACGAATTAAGATTATACTGCTCCTTAACCGACATGAAAAGCGCGTAATCGTCGAGCCACTCGGCTTCTTCCCGAATAAACGAAAGATAGCCCACATCCTCGGCGAAGCCCCGAAACGCCTCATTCAGCAGTCTCATCTTTGAGCGGTAGACTTTCTCAAAATCCACGAACGAAGGGTCGGCGCCGTAATCGGCTTCGTCGCACAAAGATTTTTTCAGCAAGCCGTTCGCCGCAAGGTCGTCTAAATCAATCAACAGCGGATTCCCCGCGAAAGTCGAGAACGACTGATAGGGTGACTCGCCGTAGCCTGTAGGCGACAGCGGGAGAATCTGCCAGTATTTCTGCCCCGCCGCAACAAGCCAGTCCACAAAGGCTTCGGCATCCGCGCCGAAAGTGCCTATACCGTAGGGGGAGGGAAGGGAGGTTATGTGCATTAAAATTCCGCTTGAACGCATATATTTCTCCTTTAAACCGATTTTTAGTATTATTATAGCACAAATAATGTAATTCGTCAAGATTTGCGTCTTAAAATAAAAACCCCCGCTGTTCAAATCAGCGGGGGTTAAACTGTTCGTTAAAATTAATTATTTCCTTTTCTTAACCGAAACGATAATGCCTACAGTAGCAACAGCAGCAATGCCTACAACAGTAGCGATACCGGCAACACCGGTGTCTGCGCCGTGCTTATCATCTTCATCGTCGCCAACAACAACATTACCACCGTCGTCGGGAGGAGCTACGGTGCCGCCGCCGGGAATAGCGGGTTCAGTGCCTGCGCCTAAGAGTTTAGTGCCGGAAGCGTCATAGAGTGCTACGCCTAATACTTCAAAGTCCGCGCCGCCCTGGAGTCCGAATAAACCGATGAATTTCTCATGATTAGGGTCAACATCGGGGATATCTGCGCTGAATACGAAATTAACGGTTAAAATGCCTTTCGCGCCGGAAGGAATCGTGCCTGAATCAAAGAACGCAGGGACTTGGCTTGCGGTTCTGCCGGAAGCTGTTGCGGCGGCAGAGCTGTGTGCGCCGTTTGTTTCATCATTATAAGCGAAACTGCCGTAATCTTCGCCGTCGCCGCTTGAGTATCTGACTCTGAAGCCGGTTGTTACGTCAGCTTCAACTTCGTAAACAAGGGTGTAAGCCGCGCCTGCCGTAAGACCTGCGGCTTCAACGTCTAAAAGCGCTCCGCAGAATTGCCATGGGCGAATGGTAAGGGCTTCTTCATCGGCACTTACGGTTACTGTGAGTGCCGCAATCATGCAAATAGCCAATAATATGGCAGATGCTTTTTTAAACATTTGTTTTTCCTCCAAAATTAAATTGTAAATTTTTCTTTTAAATAGCAAAAACTGCTACAACAATTCCATTATACACGCTTCTGCATGAAAATGCAATAGGTAAAATGCACAATATTTTTAATTTTTCGTGCTTTTTAATATTATTGTGCTGTTTGACTGAATTATCACTTGTAAAAATTTTACGGATTCTTCATCAGCACGAACGCGCCGCCTGTCGCCCCGAGTAAAGATGCGGCAACCAAAGCGATTAGGATAATAAGAACAGGGCTCACACCGCCTTCGGCGGAAGTGCCGCCGCCGCTCGGAGGAGTCGGCGGACTTTCACCGGGTGAAGGTTCTTCACCTCCGCTCGGAGGTTCTTCATCACCGGTCGAAGGTTCTTCGCTTGATGAATCACCGTTGTCGGGCGGATTCGGTGCGCCGGGGACAAAAGGAGTTGCGCCCTCGGGGAGCGGGCCTCTGGCTATTTTATAAGTAGCATCGCTTTCATGGTCTTCATACAGACGCTGAAATCCTCTTTCGCCCTCAATGAAGTCATCGCCCTCCGTCATGCCCTGAATCACGGCGTCCGTTGACAGCTCGTAAACAGTGGTTGTAACTTCATCAATCGTGCGGTTCACAACTACATTCTTGATATAGAAATCGTCTGTCGAAAATTGAGAGTTGAGCGCAATCCTGTGTCCGTACCTTTCAGCTTCAAGCAAAAAGTTGCTGATGAGAGGTCTTCCCGAAGAATCGAGCGCGCCGGCATAAATGTTTGCGGTTATTTCATGCTCGCCCGCAAAAGATTCTATGTCGCCGCCGCCGGGAGGTCCTGTAAAGCGCACATAAGGAAAATCACGGGGGCTTTGTATGCCGCCTCGCGTGACTATTTTATAATCAATTCCTGCAAAATCGGGGTCGCTGTTTTTAGGTTCAACGGAAAACGTAATGGTGTATTCACCGGCGGTAAAGTTTGTAATACCCTCAAAAAGCTTCGTGAGGTCAAACTGAACCCCGGTTTGAGCGTCGAACCTGCCCGAAACCTCAATCCAGTTACTCATGTCGCCGTCCGCCGCGCCCGCCGGAATCACCGCAAAGCAAGCCATAAGCGAAACAACAGCCGTCACAGCAAAAAGTCTCTTAATTCTCATATATAATATACCTCCTTAAAAAGAATTATTCCACTATGTATATTATACTAATTTTTGAGCGGAAAAACAATAGCTGTTTTGTACAATATTTTTACTTATAATGGGGTCAAACAGAGCGATTAATTGTTACAAATAAACAAAAGTTTTTTCAACAGGGTTGACACGGCACAAAAATTGTGTTAAAATGCGAAATACAGGGAGCTGATATTTCGGCTGAGAGGAAACGGCTTGACGTTTCGACCTTTGCGGTTTGCTTGCGGACTGCGTACCTGATGCGGATAATGCCGCCGTAGGGAAAGGAATATTCTCATCTATCCGAAATGACGCTTTGGGCAACGCCCGGCGTCTTTTTTGATTTCCTTGATAATATTGCAGTGGCGAACCAAGTTCGCCTGAAAGGAAAAAAACATGAACAAATCTTTAAGACTGACCGAATCCGCGGTCATGATTGCAATCGCCTTTGTGCTTAGTATGCTGAGGGTGGTGGATATGCCGTTCGGCGGTTCCGTAACCGCGTTCGGTATGCTTCCGCTCGTCATCATAGCCTACCGCTACAAAATTAAATGGGGGTTGCTTGCCGGACTTACTTTCAGTGCGCTGAAGCTTGTTATGGGGCTTAGAAACCTCTCTTACGCAACAAGCGCAACAGCTGGAGTTGCAATCATTCTGCTTGACTACATAGTGGCGTTTACCATTATAGGTTTGGCGGGCGTTTTGCGCGGAAAGGTTAAAGACCACGGAACGGCGCTTGCGGGAGGGGCGCTCATAGCCTGTACCGCAAGGTATGCATGTCACGTTATTGTGGGCTGTACCGTTTGGGCGGGCGTATCTATTCCGAGTACTGACGGGCTTATATTCTCTATGGCTTACAACGCCTCGTACATGGTTCCCGAAACACTGCTGACGGTTATAGGGGCTTATTTTGCAGGGAAAGCCTTCACTCTTACCGAACCGCGTGTAAAGCGTGTTCCTATGGAAAGAAGCTCGCTCATCAATATCTATACCGCAATCCCTGTTTCGCTCGGCACGGTTATTTCGTTCATCATGCTTTTCGGTATGATGCAAACTAAAGAAGGCTTCGATATAACCGCAGTGGCAAACGCCGATATTTACAGGTGGATTACGCTTGCGGCGGTTTTCGCGGTCGGTATTTTAAGCGGGTTGATTCTGCGGATAAGTTTAAAGCAGTCTATAGTAAGCGAGCCTGCGGATATTGAAATCCAATAAACTCGTTTATTGGATTTCAGGAATTGCGCTGTTGCGACAGCGTCCGCAGTCCGCGGAGTTTCCGGGCTTTTTCTACGGCGCGCTTACCTCGGACGTATTACCGCTCCCCGCGCTAACGGCTTTTGCCGGGCAGTCAGCCTCGTTTAAAGCCCGTACGGCGGCGATTACCCCAAACACGTCGGCAAGCTGCATAAAAGCCGCCGAAAGCAGGTTCAGTTCATCGTCCGAAAGGTCTTTCGCGATTAAATTCCCTGCCGCGGTTATGGCGGCGGTCAATTCGCACGGGTTTATACATTTATTCTTTTTCTTATTCATAATAAAAAATCCCCTCGTATCACATTATACGGGGGATTTTGTATTTATACGCCTGCCGCCTTTTTAAGCGCTTCTGTTTTATCTGTTTTTTCCCATTTAACATCAAGGTCTTCCCTGCCCATATGCCCGTAAGCGGCGAGTGCGCGGTATTGCGGCTTGCGAAGCTCCAGTGTTTCAATAATTGCGGCGGGTCTGAAATCGAAAACCTCGGTAAGCGCGGCTGAGAGTTTTTCATCTGCGACTTTACCTGTTCCGAATGTATCAACAAGCACCGAAACCGGTCTTGCTACGCCGATTGCATACGCGAGCTGCACCTCGCACTTAGCGGCAAGCCCTGCCGCCACGATGTTTTTCGCCGCGTAACGCGCCATATACGCCGCACTGCGGTCAACCTTAGTCGGGTCTTTGCCCGAGAACGCTCCGCCGCCGTGCCTTGAATATCCGCCGTAGGTGTCAACGATTATTTTTCTGCCTGTTAAGCCGGAGTCGCCCTGCGGTCCGCCTATTACGAAACGACCGGTCGGATTGACATAATACTTGGTGTTTTCATCAAGTAATTCTGCGGGAACGGTAGTTTTGATAACTTTTTCAACAACATCGGCGCGGATTTGCTCAAGGGTCGCGCTCGCCTTATGCTGAGATGAAATTACAACCGCGTCAACACGAAGCGGCTTGCCATTCTCGTATTCGACAGTTACCTGCGACTTTCCGTCGGGCAGAAGATAATCAAGCTCGCCGTTTTTACGCACGGCAGTAAGTTTTAAAGCCAATTTATGCGCTAAAGCAATAGGAAGCGGCATAAGTTCCGGCGTTTCGTCACAGGCAAACCCGAACATCATCCCCTGGTCGCCCGCGCCTGTATCGCTTTCGGAAACATCCTTGGTTTCGAGCGAGTCATTTACACCCATGGCTATATCGCCCGATTGCTCGTCAATAGTCGTCAGTACGGCACAGGTATTGCTGTCAAAGCCGTAAGCGGCGTTATCGTAGCCGATACTGCTGACTACACCCCTCACTAATTTCGGAATGTCAACGTAAGCTTTCGTGGTTATTTCGCCCATAACAAGCACCATGCCTGTTGTCGTGCAGGTTTCACACGCTACGCGGGACATATTGTCCTCCGCTAAAAGCGCGTCAAGCACCGCGTCTGAAATTTGGTCGCAGATTTTATCGGGATGCCCCTCGGTGACGCTTTCGGATGTGAATAAATGTCTTGCCATGTTATTTTATCCTTTACTTTACTTTAATTTTATTTAATATAAATATAACATGCATTTGCGCCTTTGTCAATCTTTCTTCTTGAATTTATCGCTTGTGTTTACATAAATGACTGTGCCTATTGTAATCACCGAGGATATAACGCAATACAGAACCGTGGCTATAAGTTCATAGCCGAGTTGAAACCCTAACGGGAAAAGCAATGTTAACACTCCGAGCGTCAGCAGAAGTTTACCAATACATTTGCATAAAGCCTCCTTGTCATACTTGGCTTTTTTCTCTGCGGGCATGGTGTTATATCCCGCGATTAAACCGGCACCCTTTCCTTTAAGCATAACAAAGCCCAAAACAATAAGCAATAACGCCGTCGCGCCGAGAGAAATCCACATAGTAACCATAAATAACCTCACTTTAAATTTATTTTCCAACCTTGAATTCATGCCCGCAACTCGGACAGGTGGCTGTGCTTTTATCCGTATTCGCGCCCTCCTCAGCAATAAGCTCGGACATAGGAACCCCAAGCACGCCCGAAAGATATTCCAGCGTGCGTATTGACGGGAAAGCCGCCCCGCTCTCAATTTGGCTGAGCATATTGCGGGTTATGTAACCGCCCACAACATCGGATTGCGTCATTTTTTTAGAGAGCCGCGCCTCTTTTATTCTTTTTCCTAAGATTATACCGTTCATAACACACCCGCGTAAATATAATTTACTTCCATTGTAGCATTAATATTCTGAAAAATCAAGTCTTTTTTAAGAAAACATTGAATAAAAATATGTGTGAAAATTTGTATATATTTTTTGAAGCAAACATATTGACAACAAGTCGAAAAAAGTCTATAATTAAAACACAGGTAAATTACATTTACAAATATTTGGAAATTAAAAACATAATATATTAGAAAATGAATTTCGCAATTACTAAAAATAAATTGATTTTGGAGGTATTTTGATTATGGAATGGTTCTCAAACTGGTGGGGCGAGCTTGATATAATACTGCAAATCCTTTATTGTATCGCTGTACCCGGAACGCTTCTGCTGATTATACAAACCATACTTGTAATATTTGGGATTGGCGGCGAGAGTGCGGAATTCGATGTTCCGGAAATAGATGCCGCAGATTTGAATACTACGGGCGGTTCGGGCGATTTCGGGGTTATGGGGCTTTTCACGTTTCAGGGAATAGTTGCGTTTTTCTGCATATTCGGCTGGACGGGGATTGTGTTCATGAACGCGACCGGACTTATTCCGCTGGCGCTTGCTTTAGGGTTCGTGTTCGGTTTTGCGGCGATGTACGGCGTGGCGAAGATTTTGCGGCTTTCGATGAAGCTTCAGCACAGCGGCACGCTTGACATGAAACTGCTGATTGGCGAAAACGGTACTGTATACATACCTATTCCCGAGGACAGGTCGAAGCGCGGGAAGGTTAACGTGCAGATAGCGGAGCGCATGGTTGAATGTGACGCAATCAGCGAAAGCGGTCCGCTCGCGTCCAATACGCCGGTGAGGGTTACGGATATACTGGCGGGAAATGTTCTGGTGGTAGAGGAAATATCATGAGATTCAAAGCAATTGCGGTTTTAATTCGGGCGGCAGGTGTAAAATTTTAAGCATAGAATCAATAAATTAAACAGGAGGAATTTTTCATGGACGAAAGCATCATCATCTTAATATCAATCGGCGTAATTATTTTCTTCGCGCTGTTCATGGGCATATTATCAAGATACAGGAAATGCCCGTCGGACAAAATCCTTGTAAAGTACGGTAAAGTCGGCTCCGACAAGTCGGGGCAGGCGAGAAGCGCCAAGTGTATTCACGGCGGCGCATCGTTTGTCGTGCCTATTTTCCAGTCGTATCAGTATTTGGACTTAACGCCCATGTCCATTAACGTGGACTTGCGCAGTGCGCTGTCTAAGCAGAACATCCGCGTTGACGTGCCGTCCCGCTTCATGGTCGGTATTTCAACCGAACCGGGCGTAATGCAAAACGCCGCAGAAAGACTCCTCGGACTGCGTCTGAACGAGATTCAGGACTTGTCGAAGGACATCATTCTCGGTCAGCTTCGTCTTGTTATTGCGACAATGGAAATTGAGGAGATTAACACCGACAGAGATAAGTTTTTGCTTGCGGTTTCCAATAACGTGGAGATTGAACTCAAAAAAATCGGTTTGAGATTGATTAACGTTAACGTCACCGACATTAACGACGAGTCCGGCTATATAGAAGCGCTCGGTAAAGAAGCGGCGGCAAAGGCGATTAACGACGCGAAGAAATCCGTTGCCGAAAAAGACCGCGACGGTGAAATCGGTCAGGCTCACGCGCACAGAGACCAGCGTATTCAGGTAGCGGCGGCGGACGCGGCGGCTATTCAGGGCGAGAACGATGCTAAGATTGAAATTGCTAAGTCGGATTCCAACCGCCGCGAAAGGGAAGCCGAAGCCTTAAAGCTTGCGACAGCCGCCGAAGCCGTTCAGGCGGCGAAGGCGAAAGAAGAAGCCTACGACGCACAAAGAAAAGCGGAGCTTATAAGAGCCGAGCTTGAACGCGCCACCCAGCAGGCGGATATAGTTGTAAAAGCCGAAATTCAAAAGAAGCAGGTTGAAATAGACGCGGAAGCGCAAGCCGAGGTTATCCGCAGACACGCGAAAGGCGACGCTGACGCTATTTTCGCCAAGCTTGACGCGCAGGCGCGCGGTTCAAAAGAAATTCTTATCAAGCAAGCCGAGGGTATTCGCGAGCTTGTTGCGGCGGCGGGCGGAGATGCTGAAAACGCCGTTAAGCTGTTAATCGCGGATAAGCTTGAAGAGCTGACGAGGATTCAAGTAGAGGCGATTAAAAACATTAAAATTGATAAGGTTACTGTTTGGGATTCAGGTTCCTCGGGAGCGGACGGAAAAACCGCAACCTCCGATTTTCTCAGCGGGCTTATGAAGTCAGTGCCGCCGCTCGGCGAAGTATTCAGGCAGGCGGGAATGGACCTTCCCAAGTTCCTCGGTGAAGAAAGAACAGATGACAGTTGACAGTTTTTGCATGGTGTGCTAAAATATAATCATTAATTATGAATGGAGGCTCAAGCATGAAAAAACTATTGGCGTTACTTTTATCGGTGATAATGATTTTCGGGCTCGTTGCTTGTAACGGTGAAAACGAAAACACAGGCACGAACGGCACTCCTGTGACAGGCGATAACGAACCCGGTGAAAACAACGAACCCGACGAAAACAACGAACCCGGCGAAAACAATGAACCCGGCGAAAATAACGAAGAAGAGGAAGAAGAAGAACCGTTCTTTCTTGATGGGATTGGCGTACTTTTAGAGTGGGAATGGTGCGGCGTTTTAATCAACGTTGAAGAAGCGGGGTTTGTAGTAGGTGAATCCTATACAATCGAGTACACTGTCAGGAGAGATTTTATTCCCGGCTTCCGCATCAGATACACCGGCGGCGGTCCCTCGACAGGCTTCAATTTTTCAATTGAAAACGACCAGACAAACGATGCTCACAGCTCCGACAGCGCGGAAGCCGACGGAAACGTAGCGAGCCAAATCCCCGCGATTTACCGTGACGGCGCAGGGATTGAACCGATGGAAGAAGGCGTTTTAATCGTTAATTTCGTGTTCGGCGATGATATTCCCGACATTGACCCTCCCTATTTGGACTACATCGGCTTATTCGGGCTTTACGGCGAATCGGGCTTTGCTGTTCTCGGAGTGGTAATCAAGGATGCGGACGGCAATGTAATGGCATCGAGAGGCGAGCCGCAGTAAAGATTGATGAACCTAAATTCGCGAACTCGGCTTCGACAAGTTCGCGTATTTCTCCCCGCCTTACCTCGGAAAAGGCGCTGCCAACGCTTTCAACTTCAACCGTACCGCTTGTGATTCTGCCGGTTGCATTTCGTGTTTCGTAATCAAAAAGCGCCGAAAATTCGGCGCTTTTTGTGCAAAAACAAACAATATTGAAATTATCTCTTCGAGAACTGCGGCGCTCTTCTCGCTGCCTTGAGTCCGTACTTTTTGCGTTCCTTCATTCTCGGGTCGCGTGTAAGGAAGCCTGCTTTTTTAAGTACGGGGCGAAGCTCCTCACTATACTGTAACAACGCTCTTGACAGCCCGTGGCGAATTGCGCCCGCCTGTCCCGTTACACCGCCTCCGCGTACTGTGCAGATGATGTCGAACTTTTCTGTTGTGCCTGTGAGCGCTAACGGCTGACGGGTAATCAGCTTCAGTGTGTCAAGCCCGAAATAATCGTCTATATCGCGGTTATTGACGGTGATTGCGCCGCTTCCGATATATACTCTTACCCTCGCTACGGAGTGCTTTCTTCTGCCTGTGCCGTAATAATATGGTTTTGATTCGTACATTTTAGTTCAAGCCTCCTTTAAACCTTGTATTCTTCGGGCTTTTGAGCCTGATTATTGTGTTCGCTCCCGCGATAAACGCGAAGCCTTGTGAGCGATTTCCGTCCGATTGTAGTGTCCGGCAACATACCGTTGACCGCTAACATCATAGCTTTTTCGGGCTTATCCGCCATCAGCTTTTCATAGCTGATTTCCTTTAAGTGACCTATCCAGCCGGTGTGCCATCTGTGGAATTTTTTCTTGAGCTTGTCGCCGGTGAGAACCGCATCGGCGCAGTTGATGATGATTACATGGTCGCCGCAGTCGCAGTGCGGCGCGAAAACCGGCTTGTGCTTACCGCGAAGCAGGGTAGCCGCTTTTGTGGCTGTGCGCCCGAGCGGTATGCCTTTTGCGTCTAATATATACCATTTACGTTCGATTGTTTCGACTTTTGGCATAGTGGTTGACATTTTTGCTTGCCTCCTGTTTTATAGTCTTGCTTTTGTTTACGGTTTCACAAATACTGAACTTATTGTAAACGTGACAAAACCCATTATACATAAAAGCCTGAACCGTGTCAACGGTTTTTTATTAATAATTTAATATATACTGTCTTATCTCTCCGATTCTCTCGATATAACTCCTTTTCTCTTTGTTTCTCGTGCGCCGTTTCATTTTTTAAATTTTACTAAAAATTCTCAAAATCATAATATTATTTTCATACAATCTACATAATTGTCATATATAATAAGGTTATAACAAAAGCGGCGTATTCTTTCCGTGACAGATTTAAAACAATTGCGGGCGGAATACCCCGCGGCTACACAATAAGTTATGCGTCTTCACCGCGCATAACTTAACATACAAATACATTTGCTTTTACTCCAAAAAGAAAACGACCGTATTAAAAACACGGTTGTTTTCTTTTTTCGGGTGATATAACTTATTTACACCTCATGTTTTACCTTAGGCGCTTTCGCAATTACCTCTGCTTCCAGCATTTGCGGAAGCTCCTGATACCGTGCGAATTCCATCGTATAACTTCCCAACCCCTTCGTCATCTGAAGAATCACCAGCGCGAAGTCTGTAGTTTCTGCCTGCGGCATTTCCGCAACTACTTCTGTCATGCCGTCTCCGACAGGGCTTGTGCCGAGAACCGAACCGCGCCGCTTGTTAACTATACCCATAACGTCACCGGTGTTCTCGTCTCCCACTAAGATTTTAAGGGACAAAATAGGCTCAAGCAGGCAGGGCGAAGCCTCCTTCATGCCCTCCTTGAATGCAAGGCGCGCCGCCTGTACAAACGCGATTTCCTTACTGTCAACAGGGTGATATTTGCCGTCGACCAACGTCGCCTTCAGTCTTACCACGGGATAGCCCGCAAGTACGCCGTGTTCTACGCTTTCGCGAAGCCCCTTTTCAACTGCCGGGAAAAATTGCTTAGGCACACTGCCGCCGAACACGCGCTCTTCAAAAATCAGCTCGTCTTCAGGGTGCGGCTCGAATTCCATAATAACAACGCCGAATTGTCCCGCGCCGCCCGATTGTTTCTTGTGCTTGCCCTCAATGTTCACAACTTTTTTGCGTATGGTTTCGCGGTAAGCGATAACCGGCTCGGAAAGTTCAACCTCTACGCCGAATTTAGACTTCATTTTATTAACCGCAACATCAAGGTGCTGGTCGCCGAGTCCGCCGAGTACACGCTGACGGGTTTCGGTGTTGTTCACGTAAGAAAGCGTCGGGTCTTCTTCTATCATGCGGACAAGCGCGTTGGAAATCTTGCCCTCATCGCCCTTGCCTTTTGCGGCGACAGCCTGGAAAAAGCAAGGCACGGGAAACTCTGCAACTGCGAAATCCACGACCTTCGATGCATCGCAGAGAGTGTCGCCGGTTGTGGCGTCAAGCTTCGTAATCGCGATTATATCGCCGGCAAAAGCTTCGGTCAGTTCCTCCTGCTTCTTGCCGCGAAGTGCGATGATTTTTCCGAAACGCTCAACTTCACCGGTGCGCGAGTTGGTCGGCTCGGTTTTTGCGCCGAGAGAGCCGGTAATTATTTTAACAAAGCTTAATTTTCCTACGAACGGGTCGGCGAGGGTTTTGAACACATACGCCGCGAGGGGCGCTTTTTCATCGTACTTAATTTTTGTGTCGCCGGACTTTTCGCCGTCAACGTCGCACGGAGCGGGGAGCGCTGTTACGATTAGGTTGAGGAAATCTTCGATTCCGTCGCCGGATGTTGCCGTGACAGAGATTACCGGAGTAATATCGCCCTTAGCCAATCCGACTTTCAAGCCCTTTGAGAATTCTTCGTCCGTGAATTCCCCCGCGTCAAGGAATTTATCCATGAGTTCTTCGTCTGTTTCGGCAATCAGTTCCGATAACGAATCGCGGTCTGAAAGCTCACAAACTGCGCCGCCGAACTGGCTTTTAAGGGTTTCCAAAGTTTTGGTGAAATCGGCGTTCTCCTCGTCGTTTTTCGTAATGACGAAGATTTTAGCTTTGCCTTGCTTCACCGCTTCCTTGTATGCCTTTATTGTTCCGACCTGAACGCCGTCTTTCGCGGGGACACAGATGATAACGGTTTCGGCGGCGCGCACACCCTCGTACATACCTCCGATAAAGTCAAACTGTCCGGGGGTGTCCACGATGTTGATTTTGGTATTTTTCCACTCGGCATAAGCAAGGGAAGTGTTAAGCGAGATTTTCCTTTTTATTTCTTCCGGGTCATAGTCGGTGACGGTGTTGCCGTCTGTTACGCGCCCCATTCTGTCGCTTCCGCCGCTTTTGAAAATAAGCGCCTCCGCGAAGGTGGTTTTCCCGCTTCCGCCGTGCCCCGCAAGGGTGATATTCCTTATGTTTTCGCATTTATAGGTTTTCATAAGCCGATTATTCCTTCCATATACATGTTCGTTTTTAAACGTTAAATATTAGTATAACATAAAAATATTTTCCCGTCAATAAAAAAAGAAGCAAAAACTATTGACTTTTTGAAAATTTATGTTATACTGTATAAGGTGTAAACAGAATATGGTTTACAGGAGGTGCTTCTAAAATGCCGAAAGATTTCGCAATAACAGTCCTTCTTGACGTTTACGGCGTGATGCTGACCGACCGTCAGCGCGAAACGATGGAGCTTTATTATGAAGAAGACCTCTCGCTCGGCGAAATAGCTGAGATTACAGCGATTACAAGGCAGGGCGTCATGAACTGCCTGAAAAAAAGCGAAGCGCATTTAAAATCGCTGGAAATGAAGCTCGGCTTGGTCAGGAAACTCCGCGAACTTGAAGATGATATAGCGGAACTTGAGAAACTTCTTCTCCACAGCGAAATGACTAATGAAAAAGTAATGGCGGATATTGACGATTTGCTTGTCGCTGTTAAGAAAAAATTGTAATTTACATTGTGAATTGGTGATATTATGGCATTTGAAGGTTTATCCGATAAGCTCGGCAGGGTTTTCAAGGGGCTTCGCGGCAAGGGAAAACTAAGCGAAAAAGACGTGCGCGATGCTATGCGCGAGGTTAAGCTCGCGCTTATTGAGGCAGACGTGAATTTTAAGGTCACGCGGGACTTTGTTGCGAAAATAACCGAACGCGCAATCGGCTCCGAGGTCATGAACAGCCTTACGCCTGCTCAGCAGGTTATAGATATAGTAAACGACGAGATGATTAAGCTCATGGGCGGGAAAGGCGCAAAGCTTGATTTCCCTGCCAAACCTCCCTGCATAATCATGCTCTGCGGGCTTCAGGGCGCGGGTAAAACCACCCACGCCGCAAAGTTAGCAAAACACCTCAAAGCCATGAACCGCCGTCCTATGCTTGTGGCGTGTGATATTTATCGTCCGGCGGCTATCGACCAGTTAAAGGTGGTTGGTGAGAAAGCCGGCGCCAAAGTTTTTGAGATGGGCAAGGAAAACCCTGTCAAAATAGCAAACGAAAGCATAAAGTTCGCTAAAGACAACGGCTTTGATGTGGTGATTCTTGATACCGCGGGGCGGCTTCATATAGACGAAGAGCTTATGAACGAGCTTCGCGGCATTAAAGAAAAGGTCAGCCCGAATGAAATTCTTTTAACCATAGATTCAATGACCGGTCAGGACGCGGTAAATGTAGCCGGCAGTTTTAACGACGCGCTCGGAATCACAGGCGTGATTTTAACCAAGCTCGACGGCGACTCAAGGGGCGGCGCGGCGCTGTCGGTACTTGCAGTAACGGGCAAGCCCGTGAAATTCGCGGGTATCGGCGAAAAGCTTGACGACCTTGAGCAATTCCACCCTGAAAGAATGGCGTCGCGGATTCTCGGTATGGGCGATATGCTCAGTCTTATTGAAAAGGCGAAAATTAGCGCCGATGATAAGGAGCAGGAGAAGCTTGCCCGAAGATTACAGGAAAACAAGTTTGATTTGAACGACTTATACTCTCAGTTTGAGCAGCTTGAAAAAATGGGCAGTATCAGTTCTGTTTTAAAGATGATTCCGGGTATGGGGAGTAAAGTCAAGGACGAAGATATAGACGAGCGGAAAATGCCGCGCATGAAGGCGATTATATCCTCCATGACAAAACGGGAACGCACTAAGCCGGCGCTCATTGACGCCAAGCGCAAACGCCGCATAGCGGCAGGGAGCGGAACCCGCGTTGAAGACGTAAATGAGCTTTTAAGGCAGTACGAGATGATGAGGAAGATGATGGGGCAGTTCACAGGAAAAGGCGGAAAGAAGAAACGTATGCCCAATTTTCCGGGAATGCCGGGCGGAATGGGCGGATTTCCGCAGTTTTAACTACTCCGGATGGCTCGTAAATAAAGTAATTTAATCCCATGATTAAATATAAAACAAAAGCAACTTCGGTTGCAAAACACAGAAAGGCGGTCTAAACAATGGCAGTTAAAATCAGACTGAAACGCATGGGCGCGAAAAAAGCACCTTTTTACAGAATCGTAGTCGCGGATTCGCGCTATCCTCGAGACGGACGCTTCATTGAGGAACTCGGATACTATGACCCTACGAAAAATCCGTCGGTAATCAGCGTTGATGCGGATAAAGCGCGCAAGTGGATTAAAGACGGCGCGCAGCCTACCGATACGGTCAGGAAAATTCTTAAAATCAAAGAAGTGATATAGTGCTGTTCATTAAGAATAGTACGGCATATACGGAGGATAAGAAATGAAAGAGCTTTTACACGCGATTGTAAGCGAGCTTGTCGAGAACAAGGATGCGATTGTCATTAAAGAGGACGAACCTAACGCAGACGGCATTACGGTTTTTCACCTCAGCGTTGCGCCCGAGGATATGGGCAGAGTAATCGGAAAACAAGGCAGAATAGCAAAGGCAATCCGCGCCATTATGCGTGCGGGTGCAATTCGTCATAACAAAAAAGTTATGGTTGAAATTGATTAGTAGGGGCAAATCTCGTGTTTGCCTGCGTAAGGAGTTGTTAAATTGAAAAACGTAAAAAAACCCGTGTTTTTTATAGTCGCGGCGTTTATTTTAGCAATGGCGTACCTGACGATTTTCGGCGTTTATACCTATTATGGTGACACCGAGACAGTTCGTGTGCGCGGCGTGCGCGACATCAGATGGGGAATTGATATTCGCGGCGGTGTTGACGTTATATTCACGGCGCCCGAGGATTATAACGCCCAGCGGCACGAAATGGATGCGGCACGGTCTACAATTGAAATCCGTATGGTTACAAGAAACATCACCGACTATGAAATATATGTTGATTACGCCACAAGCAGAATCATCGTGCGTTTCCCGTGGCAGGCCGAAGATGTTTCGTTTGACCCGGAAAGAGCGGTCATGGAGCTGGGCGAAACCGCCCTTCTGACTTTCCGCGAAGGCTTCCCGTGGGATTCCGCGGGGAACCTGATGAACCCCGAAGAACTTCCGCTTGTAATTACGGGCGCGGATGTAAGACGGGCTTCCCCGCAATATCATGAGGGGAAGTATCTTGTCAGCCTTGAGCTGGAAGACAGCGGCAGAGATGTGTTTTCGGAGGTTACCGGAAGACTTAGGGGAACAGACACGCCGATTTCGATTTGGCTTGACAATTTCCCTTTTTCTTGGCCTATGGTTAATCAGCAGATTACCGGCGGACGGGCAACCATTGAGGGCGACTTTACTTTTGATGAGGTTAGGTCGCTCGCGGACAGAATCAACGGCGGCGCACTGCCGTTCAAACTTGAAATCGACAGCTTCAGCACCATTTCACCCACGCTCGGCATAGGTGCGCGTGACGCGGTGGCGCTCGCGGGTGTGATTGCTTTCGCAGTAATCGCGGTTATAATGATTTTCCTGTACAAGCTGCTCGGCGTTGTCGCTGTGTTTGCGCTTTTAGGGCAGGCTGTCGGCGCTATTGCTGTAATCAGCGGCTTTTTCCCCGGCGCTCAAAGCTTCACGCTGACCATTCCGGGCATTGCGGGTATTATCCTGTCGATTGCTATGGGTGTGGACGCTAACGTGATTACAAGCGAACGCATTAAAGAAGAGCTTCGCGCCGGCAAAACGCTGGACGGCGCATTGCAGGCGGGCTATAAGCGGGCGTTCTCGGTTATCTTCGACTGCAACATCACATTGCTTATAATCTCGTTCATTCTTATGGGCGCGTTCGGTACTCCCGACAGCATTGCCGCGGTTGTACTAAGACCTCTGTTCTTCATGTTCGGACCGGGAGCGGCGGGAGCGATTTACTCGTTCGGCTTCACGCTTACGGTCGGCGCGATTCTTAACTTCATCTTCGGCGTAACCGCTTCAAGACTGATGACCTATTCAATTTCAAAATTCAAGCCTATGAGGAAAATCTCGCTCTACACACGTGAAAGAAAGGGGGCGGTCTAAAATGGCGGAACAAAAAAACTCAAAAGCAAAATTCGACATCGTAGCGCATAAAAGAAAGTTCATTTTTATCCCTGTAGTTCTGTTCGTGTGTCTGCTGATTTTTACGTTCATTTTCGGCGCGGAGGTTTCAATAGAATTCACAGGCGGGACGATTCTGACCTACTCGTACACCGGAGAGCTTGATATTAATCAAGCTGCGTCGGAGATAGAAAGCCTTGACCTCGGCGGCGTTAACGTCACCACCGGCTCGGTATTCAACTCGGATATAAAGCTGATTAATGTCGCGTTCTCGTCAAACGAGGGGATTTCAGCAGAGCAGTTGCGCTCTGTTACCGGACATCTTACCGAAAGCTTCCCCGAAAACAACATCGCCCTTGTGGACAATAAGAACGTAAGCCCCAGCACGGGTATGCGCTTCTTCCTCAAGTGCCTTGTAGCGTTTGTATTCGCTTTTATACTGTTTATTATTTATATCGCTTTCCGGTTTAAAAAGCTCGGCGGCTGGTCAACAGGCGTGTTTGCGCTGATTGGGCTGTTGGTTGACGTAATGGTAGTTGTATCGGTGTTTATTTACTTCCGCCTGACCATGGACGCGATTTTCATGGCGGTAGTGCTTGCAATCATGGGTTATTCCATCAACAACACCATCATTCTTTATGACCGCATAAGAGAAAACAAAACGCTATACGTTAAAAGAATGGCAAACCGCGAGCTTGTTAATCTGAGCGTGCGGCAATCGCTGACACGTACTATTAACACAACGGTCACGACGGCGGCGGCTCTTTTAGTGCTTAGTATTGTGGCGGTAATTTTTAACGTTAACACAATCCTGAACTTCGCGTTTCCCATGCTCATCGGTTTAATCTCCGGTGTTTACACGACGCTCTGCCTTTCCGGTACTTTCTGGGTTATGTGGCAGGAGCGCAAGGTGGCAAAAAAAGCTAAGATTTAATGAACTTGAAAGGGGCGGGCAAACCCCGCCCCTGCGATTATGGGGGAAATATGCAAATCGGAGTTTCCACCGCTACCCTTTATCCCATGAACACCGAGGATGCTTTGCTTTCATTAGCTGAACTGGGAATCAGAAATATCGAGATTTTCATTAACTGCGACACAGAGCTTAATCAGCCTGTGCGGGCGGAGCTTCTCGGGACTGTCCGTGCCTATTCGCTTGACATTCTCGCTATGCACACTATGCCGTGGTGGGAATTTTTCTGTCTTTTCTCAAATTATGAACGCAGAAAAGCGCAATTCATGGATATATACAAGCGATATTTCGAGTTCATGAACGAGCTTGGCGCCGGCATTTTGGTTTTTCACGGCGCAAACAAGAATTCCAGTTGCTCGGAAAAACTGTATTTGGAAAGATACGACGAGCTTATCCGGCTTGCCGACACATTCGGCATAACGATAGCGCAGGAAAACGTAGCCTATTGTAAAAGCGGCAACCTCGGTTTTCTCACAAGAATGAAGCGTGAACTTGGCGACAGGGCTAAATTTACGTTAGACTTAAAGCAGGCCGCCCGTTCCGGATACTCGGCGTTTGAGATTCTTGAAGAGCTCGGCGAAAACATCGTGCATATTCATGCAAGCGACAGCAAGGGCGAATACGGAATACACGGCGACTGCCTGCCAATAGGACACGGAAGCTTTGATTTTGCGGGCTTTTTCAGGAAACTGCGGGAAATAAATTACAGCAAAGGTCTGATTCTTGAACTATACCGCGAGAATTTTTCTGACAGCGCCGAGTTAAAAGAAAGCGTCCATAATTTAGTTAATTTCTACAAAAATAATTAATTTTCTCCCTGCTATTGAAATTTGTCTTTATATATGGTATTATTAAATAGTCAGCGGCACAATTTACAGAACTACGAAAGGACTGATTACAAATGAGATGCCCGGATTGCGGTTATGAGGACAGCAGAGTTATTGACTCGCGCCCCACGGACAACAAAATACGCAGACGGCGTGAGTGTTTGTCGTGCAAAGGCAGGTTTACTACTTATGAAATCGTGGAAAATATTCCGCTCATGGTTATCAAAAACAATGGCACGATTCAACCGTTTGACAGGCAAAAGTTAGTTGACAGGTTGCTTCGCGCTACGATTAAACGTCCGGTAAAGCTTGAAGAGCTTGAAAACATGGTCGAGAACATCGTGACCGAACTCAAGAATAAATTCCAGCGTGAAGTAACATCGGAAAAAATCGGCGAGCTTGTGCTTAGAAAACTCAAGGACGCCGACCATGTTGCGTATATCCGGTTTGCTTCGGTCTACCGCGACTTCGGCGATGTGGAAAGCTTCATAAATTTTATTGCGGAGTTGTCGGACGAAAAAACGGAGACAACAGAATAATTTCACATGTTTCCGTGTGTTTAAATTTAATCTCTTGAAAACCCGCCCTTAAAGAGGGGACGGCGTAAGAAAATATTTTCAAAACGGTGTAATTCTCGCAGTTACGCCGTTTTTCTTTCTGCTTAATGCCAACATTTTTCTAAAACCGTATCAATACTAATACTGTTATCCATTTAATACTAAAATCACATATTTACTTGTCTTTAAGTTTTTATTGACAAAAAGGCAAATATTTGCTATTATTTAATTAACACCCTCAAAACTGAAAGGCAGGATTATTCAATGAAACAAGCCGTAACCTTCGGCGAAATTATGCTAAGGCTCAAATCGCCGCACCACGAGCGTTTTTTTCAAAGCCCCTTGCTTGAAGCCACATTCGGCGGCGGAGAAGCCAATGTCGCGGCTTCTCTGTGTAATTTCGGAATCCCCGCAAAGTTCGTCAGCGTCCTGCCCGACAATGATATAGGCGACGCTTGCACAGGCGAGCTTAGGCGCTTCGGCGTTGATACAGGTGCAATTATACGCAAGGACGGGCGGCTCGGCATATATTTTCTCGAAACAGGCTCGAATCAACGCGCCTCTAACGTAATTTACGACCGTGAGAATTCGCTGATTTCACAGGTTAAACCCGGCGACGTAAACTGGCGCGAGGTGTTTAAAGATGCGAATTGGTTTCATATTACGGGAATCACGCCGTCATTGAGCCGGAGCGCGGCAGACGCTTCAATCGAAGCGGTCAGAACCGCAAACGAAATGGGATTAACGGTTTCCTGCGACCTCAATTATCGCGCCAAACTCTGGAAATACGGCAAAACGGCGCCCGAAGTTATGTGCGGGCTGTTTAAATATGTTCATGTCGGGATTGCAAACGAGGAAGACTGCCAAAAATCGCTCGGTATTAAGTCTGACGAAAGTGTTACCAAGGGCGAACTTGACACATCGGCATACGAGGCTTTAAGCAGGCAGGTCATGTCGGAATTCCCGAATTTAAAGTATCTCGCTATTACCCTGCGCGAAAGCAGGAGCGCGAACATCAACAACTGGGCGGCATGTCTTAATGACGGCGGGAACTTTTATTTAAGCAGAAAGTATGAACTTACCGATATAGTTGACCGCGTGGGCGGCGGAGATTCGTTCGGGGCGGGGCTTATTTACGGGCTTTCGGCGTATGACAGTCCGCAGAAAGCGCTTGAATTCGCGGTAGCGGCAAGTTGTCTGAAACATACGATTATGGGCGATATAAACCGCGTGAAAGTCAGCGAAGTCGAAAAGCTGATGGGCGGCGACGGCTCGGGACGGGTACAGCGATAGGGAACTTATATATGGAATATCAGCGATATTATTGATGAAGCAGATGCTACATATTGTGGCAGTAAAACAGAAATATCAATATATTGTAGGGTGCGATGCCCTCGGCGCACCGAAAAATGAATTTCGCAATTACTAATTTATTTTTAAGGAGAAAGCATATGAACTACGAAATTAAAGATATTTCTGCGCGTCTAAAGGCTACACGCGAGTATTTAGACATTACGGCGGGGCAGATGGCAGAGAAAACCAAGATGTCTGCCCCTGAATACATTTCCCTTGAAAATGGCGAGAAAGATTTTTCGCTGTCTTTTCTGAACGAGTGCGCGGGCGCTCTCGGGATTGAGCTGATTGAACTGCTGACCGGAACCGAACCGCGGCTTCAGAAGTACAGCGTTGTGCGGGCGGGCGGAGGACTGCCTATCGACAGGCGAATCGGCTTCACCTATCAGCATATGGCATATCTGTTCAAACATAAGAAAATCGAACCGCTGATTGTCACCGCGCCTTATTCGGACGCCGAGCAGGATAAGCCCGTTCATCTGTCGAGCCATGAAGGGCAGGAGATGAATTTTATTATTAAGGGCAGGCTCAAGTTTATAATCGGCGATAACACCGAGATTCTCGAAACGGGCGACTGCGTGTATTTTAACAGCGCAAATGCGCACGGTATGATTGCGTATGGCGGCGCAGACTGCGAATTTTTAGCGGTATTAATTTAAGGAGAAGGTAATATGCTTAAAGACTATTACAAAAAATATATAGAAACCGGTCATAACGATAAAGGGATTTTAAATAAATTCAAAATCAACTGCCCCGATGATTTCAACTTTGCCTATGATATAATCGACAAGTACGCCGAACTTGAACCGAATGCGCGGGCGCTTGTCTGGGTAAACCCGAAAGGTGATGAGCGTACGTTTACGTTTTCGGAATTGTCGAGGTATTCGATTAAAGCGGCGAACCTGTTCGCTTCAAAAGGAGTGAAATACGGCGATACGGTGAAGCTGGTGCTGAAAGGGCATTATCAGTTCTGGCTTGCCATGCTCGGGCTTGAACGGCTCGGCGCGGTCACTGTTCCCGCCACGCACATGCTTACTGCAAAAGATTATGTTTACCGCTTTGAACAGGCGGAAATCAAACACATAATAATTACCGGCAGCGATTCGGCGGTTGCACAGAATGTAGATAACGCCGATGAGGAACTCGGCGGTGTTTTAGTCAATAAGTTTATCGTAGGCGGCGTAAAGTTTGAAAACTGGATTGACTTTGACACGGAGCTTGAACGGCAACCGGACACCATGACACGTGTGAAAACAAACGTGTACGACATGTTATTGCTGTACTTCACGTCAGGCACGACCGGTTATCCTAAAATGGTAACGCACAACCACCGTTATGCGCTCGCACACACGCAAACCGCGATGTGGCTTAATAATCGCTACGACGGGCTTCACCTTACAATCGCTGACACAGGCTGGGCAAAAGCGATGTGGGGCAAGATGTACGGGCAGTTCCTTTTGGGCTGTGCGATATTCGTTTATGATTATGACAGATTCAATCCTGTTGAAATGCTTAGCGTGGTTTCCAAGTACAAGGTTACGTCGTTCTGTGCGCCGCCGACAATGTACCGCTTCTTCATACAAGAGGACGTGAAAAGCTTCGACCTTTCCGCGCTTGAATACTGCTGTACTGCGGGCGAAGCGCTTAATCCCGAGGTTTTTGAGCGTTGGCTTGAATTTACGGGACATAAGATGATGGAGGGCTTCGGGCAGACCGAAAGCGTTATAATTGTCGCCACTATGCCCGGAATGATGCCCAAACCGGGCTCAATGGGCAAGCCGCTTCCGCTTTATGATGTTGATATATATGACGAGAACGGCAAGCCTGCCGCCGCCGGTGAAGTCGGTGAAATTTGTCTGCGAAGCGAGCGCGGAAACCGGGAATCGGGGTTGTTCAACGGCTATCATAAGAATGATGAACTCACCGATTCTGTTTGGTATGACGGGCTGTATCACACAGGTGACACCGCATGGAAGGACGAGGACGGCTACTTTTGGTATGTGGGCAGGAACGATGACATGATAAAGTCGTCGGGTTATCGCATAGGACCTTTTGAAGTCGAAAGCGTGCTTATGACCCATCCGCTCGTGCTTGAATGTGCCATAACGGGAGCGCCCGACCCTGTTCGCGGACAGGTGGTTAAGGCGACCGTGGTGCTTGTTAAGGGCGCGGCGGGCAGTCCCGAACTTGTAAAAGAACTGCAAAAACATGTAACCGAAAACACCGCGCCTTATAAATATCCGCGTATAATCGAGTTTGTGGAAGAGCTTCCGAAAACAATCAGCGGTAAAATCCGCCGTGTGCAAATTAGGAAAGAAGATAATAAATAGGAGCTGAACATGACCGAGTATTATTTATGGTTATTGCAATTCATGGGCGCGGCGAACCCGCGCTCTGTGCAGTTAATACGGCATTACGGCTCGGCGCAGGCTGTTTACGAGGCGTTTTCAAAAGCGGGAAATGATGTAAAATTTCTGAAGCCGGGCGAAGCCGAGGCGCTTAAAACCGCTTCGCTCGAAAAATCGCGGGAAATTATGCAAATCGGTGAAAGCTATAATTACCGCGCTATTACGCTTGAAGACGAACAGTATCCTGTTGCGCTCAAAAACATCTACAACCCGCCGATTATGATTTTTGCAGCGGGTGAGTTGCCGTGTGAGGAACTTTGCATTGCCGTGATTGGAACCCGCGAGGCGTGCGATTACAGCTTCAAAGTTACAAAAAGGCTCTGCTCACAGCTTGCGCGTGAGGGCGTTACAATCGTCAGCGGAATGGCAATAGGCATTGACAAAACCGCGCACACTGCCGCTGTTGAGGTGAGGGGGCGCACGGTCGGGGTGCTTGCTTGCGGGTTCGCGGTGGATTACCCGAAGTATTCGACGCCGTTCCGTCATGAAATAGTCAAAGCGGGCGGCGCAATTGTCACAGAGCTGTTACCGTACAGCAGAGGCGAGCGCGGGTATTTCATTTACCGCAACCGCATAATGTCGGGACTTTCACGCGGGGTTATTTTAATTGAAGCCGCCGATAAGAGCGGCTGTCACATCACCGCAAACCACGCCACATCTCAAAACCGAGATATTTTCTGTGTTCCGCCGGCAGATATTTTTCATCCGCGCTTTCGGGGCGTAATCGGCTATTTGCGCGACGGAGCGATTCCCGTTTTTGACCATAGCGATGTGCTGAACGAGTATTTCATAAGACCTACCGTAGAGGTTGACAAAGGAAACGACACAGGGAGCGATGTCCTTATCGAAACGCAGGCAGAAACCGTTACTGTTGAAGCCGGCGATGCGCCGAAAACGGCGGCGGCAAAACCCTTTAATGTAATCCCCGAAAAGCCGCCCGAACCGGATTTATCCGAGCTTTCGGGAAAGGCGCTTGAAATCGCCGAATTACTTAAAGACGGCGTAAAGACTGTGGACTTTCTTGCGGAGAAGAGCGGGCTGACCGCCGATGAGCTTTCGGAGGTTCTGCTTGAGCTTGAAATCGACGGGGTTATTGAAAGCGCGGCAGGGTCAAGCTATCGGTTATGCGCGACATGAAAACTATGAAAATCATCGACTCCCATACACATATTTACCCCGATAAAATCGCCGAAAAAGCCTCACAAAGCATATCGAGCTTCTACGGTATACCCGTGAAATATAACGGCACGGCTTCACAGCTTCTCGAAATATGCAGACGCAATAACATCGAAAAGTGCGTGATTTGTTCAGTCGCCACAACCCCCGAACAAGTCGCGGCGATTAACGATTATATATCCGAAACCGTAAAATCGAGTAACGGCTTTTTCGTCGGGTTATGCGCGCTGCACCCCGACATGGACGAAAGCGAAACAGAGCGCGAGCTTTCTGAAGCAAGAGCGGCGGGACTGCGCGGAATCAAGCTTCACCCCGATATTCAGCGGTTTTCAATAGACGACCGGAAAGCGTTCGGAATCTACGAGCAGGCGGAGGGAAGGTTTCCGATTCTGTTTCACACGGGCGATAAACGCTATAATTTCTCGGCTCCGCGGCGGCTTGCGAATGTTCTGCGCGATTTCCCGAAACTTACCGCAATCGGCGCGCACTTCGGCGGCTGGTCAGAATGGGGCGACGCGGGATGTCTGGCGGGTTTTGAGAATCTGTACGTTGACACCAGCAGTTCGTTGTACGAGCTTGAACCTGCCCGCGCAAACGAATTAATAAACATGTTTGGTGAAGAACGGGTGATGTTCGGGACAGACTATCCAATGTGGGACGCAGACGGAGAGTTTATTTTCCTTGAAAAACTTAACTTGTCGGAACGAGTGAAGGAGTTGATTTTCTATGAAAACGCAAAAAGATTATATAAACTATAGCGAAACCGAGCTTATACATAAAATAGCCGAACTCACGCCGAAAGATGAACTTTTGTTAAACGAACCCTTATTAAACGGTGAAGAAAGGATTATGGAAATATGAGACAGTATGACAGAGTCCGCGAGGAACGTTACAATCGCTTTCTTCACGGACTTGACAGAAACGATGTCGGCACGAATATGCAACAGTCTCCGCTGATGAGCGATGCAGAACTTCAAACACTGATTGATGAACTCACACCGAAAATTAAAACAAATACTGCTTTAGCGACAATCTTAACGATTATAGGTTTCATTTCATCTACCTTTGTCCGCGTCGGCGTTGGTGAATTTTTTGACATGCTTGTTTTGGTAGTGTTCTTTTCTATGTTCTTTTCTTTCGCTTTTTACTTCGGCAACAAGGCGGCGCGTCAAAAAAAGCGGCTTAAATGCATTGTCAGCAACAATATTGTAAGAGGTGTTTTAACGGATAATTTTGAGCTTGCCGTTTATGCTCCCGGAAGCCATATAAGGCAAAGTATAATTGAACACACGAAGCTGATTCAGCTAAACTGGAACAGAATCAGCGGGAGCGATTTGGTTGAGGGGACATATCGGGGCGTGAGGTTTTCCTTTTCGGACCTGCTTTTAAGGCACGAAACAGGCAGCGGCAAGAACAGAAAAATCGTGACAAGATTCAAGGGACAGTGGCTGATTTGCGAACTTAAAAAAGAAATTCCGTGGAAGATTTGTCTTCGTGAACGCGGTAGTGACAACAAAAGGACGAAATCAACGATTGAAACCGAGAACATTGAGTTTAACCAAAAGTTTCACATTCAAGCCGAAGACCCGCATACGGCGTTTTACGTGCTGACGCCGCACTTCATGGAGTATATAATGAAAGCCCGAAGACGCGCCAATGCGCGCACTTTCATGAAATTTGACGGGCGGCAGATTCATATCGCGCTTCATAACGGACGTGATTTATTCGAGCCGTACGGAAAGAAGCTTTTCGTCGCGAATAATATCGTAACGCTCCGTATGCAGATGCAGTGGGATGTGAAATACATAACAGGCGTTATAGATGAACTTTTATATAACGAAAAATTATTCAACAAGGAGGAATAAAAAAATGGACCCGGCATTTATCTTACTAATCGCAGTCCCGGTCTTGCTTATCATCATTTTATTAGCATGGTGGATAAGCGTGAGCAACAATTTTCATCGCAAGCAAATCAAAATCAAGGAAGCGCTTTCCGGCATCGAGATTGCGCTGACCAACCGCTTCGATAAGCTGACGAAATTGCTCGATGTAGCCAAGGGTTTCGCCGCGCACGAAAAGGAAACCTTCTCGCAGGTTATATCACTGCGAAAAGGCATGAACATAGGGGAGTTAAATCAGGCAAACGCTCAGTGCGACCAGCTTATGGCGCGTATAAACGCGGTTGCCGAAGGGTATCCGGAGCTTCGGTCGGCGGAGATGTTCCGCGAGCTTCAAGGGGGAATCCGTGAGGCAGAGGCACATTTACAGGCGGCGCGAAGGCTTTACAACAGCAATGTTACGCTCTTCAATACGGCAGTCGTCATCTTCCCCTCAAACATAGTCGCAAACGCGAAACACCTGCAAAAGGCAGAGTTCTTTGAAGCCGAGGAAGCGAAAAAAGCAGACGTTAAAATCAGTTTTTAAAGTAAAATCTGCGGGTTTGGCACAATACGCCGCCCGCAGATTTCACTTTCTTTCAATTCGTTGCAATACTCGTGCTTCCGCTTGTTAAGTTAACTTCAACCCTCTGCTTGTTACTCCCGCCTACGGTCGCGGTGCCTGACCTGTTCAGACTGCCCGAATCGCCGTCCATATTATATTTGACCGAACCGCTGGTTCGCGAAAACCGCAAGTCCGCGCCGCTTCCGCCGGGAACAGTTATATTTACGCTTCCGCTTGTAACATTAACCTTTAATGCTCCGTCCCACTCGGCAAAGTCAACATGGGCACTGCCGGAGGTTAGTCTTACATTCCCGCTTCCCGAAAGTCCCGAAATCCTTTGAGTGCCTGAGGTTGAGTAAATATCATAGGTATCGGGGCTGAAACCGTTTATTCTAACCGTGCCGCTCGTAGAGTAGCTTCGCAGATGATTGGCGCGTGTGTCGTGGTTGTAATCTAAAGTTACGCTTCCGCTTGTTATATTGACATAAAGATTGTCGGTTTCGGGCAGGTCGGCGTTAAGTCTGCCGCTTGTTATATCTATGCTGATTTTATTAAAAAATTCTTCGGGCAGTTCAACATCAAGCGTTGTTTGTCTGCCGGCAATGTTTCCCCAACTCCAACCGCGACCCCACATAACAAATCCTTTTTCTTTAACGACGAGTGTGTCGCCGTCGATTTCCGCTATGAATTCAAGGTTGTTGAAATTATAGTTTCCGCTGTAGTTAATCCGCGTTATGCCGTCGGAAGAGAGTTTTATGTCAGCGCGGGCGAGGAGAATACCTATTTCGATATTATCATATGAATCATCGAATGTTTCCGATATGACATACGGGTCCCAACTGCTGTTGAAGACAGACCAGCCGAAATTGAAACTGAAGTTACCGCTTCTGATGGCTTCACCGATATGGATTCCCGTATATGCGATTGTTATCATAAATCCAATCAGCGAAACGAAGAAAAGGCAGGTAAAAATAATCACAAAAGCTTTCATTTACGCGCTCACCTCCTCGCGGGATGTGCGGGCGTTTTTCTTTTTGAAGACAGGGCGTCCGACAATCATGTTTCCGTGCCAGTCTATAATTGCTTTGATTATAAAAATGAAGAGCTTAATCAATTGTATTCCCGCAACCGTCAAAAGCCCGCCGAGCGACAGCAGCATTAAACCGAGGAAGAATGCGGCAAGCCCGGAAAAAGGCGTGGTAAAGCTCCAAAAATTACCGATAACCCCCGCTATCATAGACGCTAATCCCGCTGTGATTAGCCCGAAAGGAACCGACAGCAGTCCTACAAAAACCGCGAACAGCGCGGGTATAGCCCAACTAAACACGAAAATATCAACGCACAAAACCGCAAGAAGCCCGCCCCAGTTTACGTTATTACTGCCGAAGCTAACCCTGATGCCGCTGTTTTCATAGTCGGAGGAAGTCTTGTTGTTACATCTGCCAAACCTAATTCCGCTGTTTTCATAAGCGTTTGATGATGAATTATTCTGCGGCGGCGGTGCGCTATTAATCCCGGAACCGCTCTGCTCTTCCCGCTCCCGTTCAACTGCAACCGCCGGATAGATTTCCTCCTCGGCGTACTGCTTCGCAATCTCGGAAATACTGCCGAGTTTTTCACAGATTTCGGATTCACTGAGCCCGAGCGCTAAACTGTCGGTGAAGTGCTGTTCAAAATCTGTTATAATTTCGCTCCTGTCCAAAACACCGAAGCGCCCGAGTTCCTTTTCGAGATTACTTAAAAACTCACTTTTAGTTTTATACATAATATTTACTCTCCCTCACCATTATTTTCGATAATTAATTTTTCGACGCTATGGGTAAAATCGCGCCATTCGTTTTCCTGCCGTTGTTTCTCCTGCCTGCCGATGTCGGTGATTTGATAATACTTGCGGGGCGGTCCCTCCTGCGACTCGACTATATAAGAGGTGATGCTCCCGTTATCCTTGAGCCTTTTTAGCAGAGGATATATTGTCCCTTCGGTTATATGCATACTGTCGGATATTCGGTTAACAAGTTCATATCCGTAACAATCCCCGCGACAAACCAAGGCGAGTACGCAAAGCTCAAGCGTTCCTCTTTTCAGTTGCGAGTTAATAGTCATCAACCCCCTCTTGATAATTTATTGTTAAAATTAATAATATGCAACAAGTGTCAACCTGCTATGGTTTCCGGAGTAAAGCTTGCTACGACGTTTCTGAGCATTGAATTTTCCGGCGAATCTTCCGTCAATGCATTGTGGTTGTCACATGCTGTGAAGAAGTATTCCGCCTCGCCGCTAACAGAAACGGTAAAATCGCCGCTTGTGTCGATAATACCCGAAAACAGTACGTGATTGCTCCAGCGCAGGCTACCCTCAACAAAGAAGCGGTATTCACCGGGAGGGAGTTCTTCGTCGCTTTCAATCATAAAGCCGGTAGATACAGGACCCGTTCTCGGCGTAGCGCCCGTGATGGCATCAACACCCGCCGAGGACATTAATGAAAGCCCCGAACGCTCCACCCATACAGAAAGGCTCATGTCTCTGCTGCTGTAGCCTCCGTCGGCTGTCCAGCGGGTGGCGTAGAGTGTGCGGATGAAGTTTCCGTCCATATCTTCAAGCCACACTGCAAACTGATTGCTTGCCCAGCCCGACTGCCTCTCAAAATCAAATGTGATTGAAAGCGAGGCGAGTTGCCTTTGTTCGACGGCGTCCCCGGTTTCGGTTTCGGAAGTAGGCGGTGTGGGCTGAAAGTTAGTCAACTCGCTTTGGTTGTCGGCGCAGGCGTTCAAAAACGCAAGCGTAAGCAGTGCCGTTAACAGAAATTTTAACTTTTTCATATTTTCATAAAGTCCTTTCTTCACTAAATGAGGAATGAAAACTACATTTTCCCCATTTTAGTTGTATTTTATTTAAAACTTTTATAAAGTCCTTTCTTCACGATTCACTATCTATATTATAGCACACTGTACTAAATAATGCAAGGTACTATGTATACAAATATATTGGGTGTTTTGAGGTAGTTATTTATGGAAAATAAACAAAAAGCACACAGTGTTTTATTTAAGAAAAAAATAATTATTTAAGGGTTGACAGCGAATTACATGAGGGGTGGTTAAGTATTTTATGCTAACCGCCCTCTTTACATTTCCATCAAGATATGGTATAATGGAAAAACATCACCACCACAAAAGGAAAGAGGTTCCCTTCATGAAGCGCTGGAACTTACGGCAAACCGTTAATAACACCGCCTGCGACTCGTTAGCGTCGCACATAATAGCGGCGCGGGGTGTAAACATAGAAACTCAGGGAATTTCCGACCCTCTTTTAATCTCCGGCATGGAAAAAGGCGCGGAGGTAATAAAAGCCGCACTGTACAGCGGCGGGAAGATTGCTGTTTTCGGGGATTATGACTGCGACGGTGTGACGAGTACAGTCATGCTTTATCAGTACCTTACCGCGCAGGGCGGCGAGGTTGAATGGTATATTCCGTCGCGGGACGAGGGTTACGGGCTTAATACCAATGCAATTGACGAACTTGCCGAAAAAGGCGTAGAACTGATTATTACAGTAGATAACGGAATAAGCGCGGCGCGGGAAGCCGCTTATATAAAAAGCCTGGGTATAAAGCTTGTGATTACCGACCACCACGCAGTCCCCGATGTAATGCCGGAAGCCGATGCTGTTATTAACCCTAAGCGCCCTGACGATGAATCGCCGTTTAAGGAGCTTGCGGGTTGCGGCGTGGTACTGAAGCTTATTATGGCGATGGAGGGGGATATTGAGGGCGTTTTGGAGCAATTCGCGGATTTGGCGGCTATTGGTACAATAGGCGACGTTGTGCCGCTTCTCGGGGAGAACCGCGAGATAGTAAAGCGCGGACTTGAAATCATGCCCTACACCGAGAACATAGGTCTGTATAAGCTTTTGAGGCAGAGCGGGTTTTCCCTTGACGAGGACGACAACGGCAGATTAACGGCGGGAGCGCTTTCGTTCACTGTCTGTCCGAGAATAAATGCGGCGGGGCGTTTCACCCACGCGAAGAAAGCGGCGGAGCTTCTGCTTTCGGAAAGCGAGGAGGCGGCGGAACTGCGAAGCGCGGAACTGACTGAGCTTAATAATATGCGGCGCGAGGTTGAAGCCGATATTTTGAGTCAAATCGATGCGGTAATTTCCGAAAATCCGGGTATGCTTTCTGAGCGTGTTTTGGTTTTACGCGGCGAGAACTGGCACAGCGGCGTAATCGGCATTGTTTCTTCCCGCTTGCTGACTAAGTGGGGTAAACCCAATATCATCATAGCCGACGATGGCGAAAATCTGCGCGGAAGCGCACGGAGCGTTGAGGGATTCCCGCTTGTTCCGCTAATGGAGCATTGCCGGAATTTTCTCGAAAAATTCGGCGGGCATGTTAAGGCGGCGGGCTTCACCGCAAAATCGGAGAATTATAACGCTCTTACAGAGAGCATAAAAAGCTACAGCGAGCAGAATTATCTGCAGATGCCTGTTGATGTATTTAATATTGACAAGATTATCGAGCCGGAGGATTTAAGTCTTTTGCAGGTTGAGGGGCTGAAGAAGTTAGCGCCTTTTGGCGAGGGAAACCCCGTCGCGTTGTTTTTAATGCAAAACTGTGTAATTCTTTCAAAAAAGCCGCTGAAGGACGGCAAATACTTGTCGTTCAATGTTAAAATCGGCAGCGCGGTTCAAAAAATACTCGATTTCGGCTGTACTTATGACGATTTTACTTATGAAAACGGGCAGACCGTCGATATATTAGTAACACTTGATATAAATGAGTATAATAATGTTAAGAGTGTGTCGGCACAGCTAAAAGATATTCGCCCTGCCGGATTTAATCAGGAAAAACATTTTGCGGCGCACAGCACATATGAAAGCCTTGTAAGAGGCGAGAAAATTGCTTCCGCTCTTGCCGCGCGCGCCATACCGGAGAAGGACGATATTAAAATCATCTACGATATTCTGCGGCTGTTCACGAATTCTACGGACGCACATACCGGCAGAGTTTATGCAGAGGCATCGGCGAGAGGGCTTAATTATTGCAAGTTCAGGATTATTCTTGATGTTTTGAAGGAGTTTGGGTTAATAGAACACGATATAATTAACAACAAAGTAAAGCTGAAACCCGTAACCGAAAAGGCAAACCTGGAAAGTTCTCGCATTTTGAAGGAAATGCGAGCGTTAGTCGGAGTTGAAAAGTTATGAACTGCACCAACATAGACGTTTTGATGTCTAAAATATTGGCAGCCGGAAAAGGCCGTTATGACCTTGAAAAAATCATGGCGGCTTATGAACTTGCGAACGACGCGCACGAGGGTCAACTACGCAGTTCCGGCGAGCCGTACATATCGCACCCGCTTGCAGTGGCGTGTATTCTTTTGGAGTTCAATATGGACACCGACACCATAGCCGCCGCGATTTTACACGACATATTAGAGGACACCGATACCGAGCTTAAACTGCTGAAGAAGAGGTTCGGGGGGGACGTTGCGTTTTTGGTTGACGGCGTGACAAAAATAGGACAGGTTCCTTTTGATTTTACGAAAGAGGAGCAGGAAGCGGAAAACACACGCAAAATCCTAATGGCAATGTCAAAAGATGAGCGCGTAATTCTGATTAAGCTTGCAGACCGGCTTCATAATATGCGTACCCTTGAATTCCGTTCGACTGACAAACAGCGTCAGGCCGCCTTTGAAACCATGAATTTTTTCGCTCCTATCGCCCATCGGCTCGGCATGAACAGTATTAAGGAAGAAATGGAAGATTTGTCGATTCGCTATCTTGACCCATACGGTTTCATGGAAATAGAAAAGCAGATAAATCAGCGCAAAGAACAGCGCAATACCTTTATAAGCAAGACTAAAATAAGGATATTAGAGCGCGTAGGGAAGATGGAGCCTGCGCCCGTTATTGTGGGGCGGGTTAAGAGCGCTTACAGCATTTACAAAAAAGTTATTGTTGAGGGTAAAAACTTCGATGAGATTTATGACATATATGCGGTACGCATAATTTTGCAGTCGGTCATAGAATGTTATAATATCCTCGGAGTTATCCACGATATGTTCCGCCCGCTTCCGGGCAGATTTAAGGATTATATCGCGACCCCTAAGCCTAACCGTTATCAGTCGCTTCATACTACGGTAGTGGGCAGGGACGCAATACCTTTCGAGGTGCAAATACGCACACAGGACATGCACGAAACCGCCGAATACGGCGTAGCCGCGCACTGGAAGTACAAGGGCGGATTAAAAGGAAAATCCGTGTCCGCCGATACGAGGGTGAAGTGGATACGGCACATTTTGGAACAACAGCAGGAAGCCGAGGATATAGGACATCTCGCCGAAGCGATTAAAACCGACCTTGCCACCGATGATGTTTATGTGTTTACGCCCAAAGGCGATATAATCACACTGCCGTTGGGCGCTACGGTGATAGATTTTGCCTACGCGATTCACAGCGGCGTAGGAAACAAGATGTACGGCGCAAAGGTTAACGGACGTATGGTCAACTTGGAATACAAGCTTGAAATAGGCAATCTCGTTGAGATTGTAACAAAAAATTCTGATAATATCGGGCCGAACAGAAACTGGCTTGATATTGTAAAAACCAATCAGGCAAAAGCCAAGATTCGCGCCTGGCTCAAGAAAGAACGCCGCCCCGAAAACATAGCGGAAGGCAAAAAAAATCTCGAGCGCGAACTCAAGCGAAACAGCATATCCTTAGAGGAAGAACTGCTTAAAAAAGCGGCTAAGGAACTGCGTTATGAGAGCATTGACGAATTATTTGCGGCAATAGGTTACGGCGGTATACAAATGACCCGCGTAATGTCAAAAATCAAAGAGATTTATGCCGCGCAAATCAAAAGCGAGGATGAACTCGACAGCGGCAACGTCGATTTAAGTGAAAGCATCGCGAAAAAGCAGTCGGCAGGCGTTATTGTCGAGGGAATCGACAACTGTTTAATAAGGTTCGCTAACTGCTGTACGCCTTTGCCGGGCGATGAAATCACAGGTTTCGTCACACGCGGGTACGGCGTTTCGGTGCATAAAAAGGACTGTGCCAATGTTATTATTAATTCAGAAAACTACCGTGAGCGTTTAATTAATGTTTCATGGGTGCCGAACCACGGTTTGTATTTTCGTGCGGCGATTGAAGTAATCGCTGTGAACAGACATGCGTTAATTTCGGAAATAACCGGCGTAATTTCCGAAAACAGGTTTTCCATATGCGAAATCAAGGCGCGTGAACTCAAAAACGGCAACGCCTGTATCGAAATTACGCTCGAAATCGCAAACATCGAACAGCTTAAAGGCATATTAACAAAACTGCAAAAAGTAACGGGGGTTATTATGGCGACAAGACGGGACGGATAGCGGTTTACGAAAATCTTTTTTGTTGATAATGACAATTGACATTTTTTGCGAATATACTATAATAAATACATGCATTAAAATCAAAGGAGAAAGTATATTGTGAGCGGCGAAGGAAAAACCGATGAATTAAACGTTAGCGTAAATTTGCTTTTAGAATGGTCTGACAGAGTGGGGAAATTTACTAAAATAGAACTCATGGACGTTATGTCAGAATGAAAAAATTTCAATTAATAATACAGCTCTTGCGGTTAACAATAAAATCGGCAAGAGCTTTCTTGTCTTAGAACGAATGAAAGGTACGAACTTATTTATGAAGAAGTTTGTTTTATGCTTATTCGCAGCTATGGCTGTTTTTGCGCTTTCTACCGGCGCATTCGCCATCGCCAATAACAACAATCACGGCGGAACTGCAAATAACGGCACCGGCGTTGTCGGAGCCGCGGAAAATATAGTAGGCGGCGTTGTGAATGGCGCGGAAAACGTAGTAGGCGGCGTAGCGGACGGTGTGCGCGATATAGTCGGCGCGCCCAACAATCACAACAACCACAATTATAACAATCACAACAACAACCACGCAGCCAACCCCGTTCCTCACGCCAACAATGTAGCCGAACATGCGCGTAATGACCGCAACCCCGCAACCGGTCTTGGCTTCGGCTTAATCGAATTCGCCGTAATAGGTACAACTATGCTCGGTACTGCGGCGCTTGCTAACGGCAAAAAACGCCGTTAATCAACACGGACAACCGATAATCAATGTTGCTCAAGTCAAATCCTCCCGTGTTAATACGGGAGGATTTGCATTTTTGCATTTATAAGTGTTTTAACAGTCTTTTCACAACATTGTTCCTGAAGAATGCATCTTTGGTTATATGCAGGTACAGCGCGCTTATTCCAAGGTAAAATCCCGCGCCGACAATAACTTGAATTAAAATAGTTCCGTACACATCGTTCGCAATAAATCCGACATAGCGCACAAGCGCGTACATGACCGCTCCGGCAAACACAAAGAAGAGCGTATTTTTAAGGTAAACGCCGACAGGGAGGTGGTTTTTCGCCGCGAATACTACAATTATACATCGCAAACTTTCGGCGAGAATTGTGCTAATCACTGCGCCGAGCGCCCCGAACCGCGGGATTAAAATTAAGTTTGCGGCAATATTAATTACGGCTCCGGCTACGGTTGAAGCCGTGTACATTTTATCACGTTTGTTAGGGATTAGATACTGAGTTGACAGCACGCTTTGGAAAGCGAGGAAAGGAATTATAAGGCATAAAGTTCTAATTAAAATGCCGCACTCCCTGAACGCACCGCCGAAAAACCAAGGCGCGAATCTGTCGGAGATTGCCGCGATTCCGAATGTCATTGCAAAAGCCAAAAGCATGACATACTTCATCGAAACAAGCATAAGACGGCTTTTTTCGTTCTGCGGGCGGCTTTCGTCCGCGTTGTCTTTGGCGTTAAGGTTTGACATCCGCGGAAGCATTATAGCGTTAAACGCGGTGATAAAGCCAACGGAAACGAATATGATTTTCTGCGAGTTTTCGTAAAAGCCAAGCTGGATTTTATCTGTCATTGCGCCGAGCATAATCTTATCAAGTGTGTTAAAAACGCTCAGCGCAATCACCGGAACAAATAAAATTAACATGGGTTTTACATGGGTTTTAATACCGCTCCAAGTCGGTTTCACGAAAGCGATGAAGCGCTTTACAAACACCCACAATACCGAATGCCCCAGGAAAACGCCAAGCCCCATTATAAGCGTGTATTTCCATAAATCGCCGGGAGATTTCACGAAAAGAAAGACGCTTGCTGTAATTGAAAGCTTCACTGCCGTACTTCGTGTGACTGTAAATTTAACCTGTTCAAGTCCGAGAAAAAGCCAGTTTATATCAAACAAAGCCGACAAAACCGTAATGGCGTGAATAATAAAATATAACCGGTATTCACCCGCGAAAAAAACAATGAAAACCACGTAAGCCGCAAAAACAAAAAGCGATATTACAAGATGCAAAAAGAATAAATTGCTGAATGTTCTGTTCAGCTTTTCCTTGTCGTCGCGAACGGCGGCGATGCTTCTGATACCGTGGTTGCTAAGCCCTAACCTCGCAAAGTATATGAAGTAAGTTACGATAGAAAAAGTGTAAGAATATATACCGATGCCTTCCGCGCCGAGTACCCGCGAAATGTAGGGCGCGAGAATGAGGGGTATGAGGAGGATTAGGAGTTGGTATAGGCTTTGGTAGAGGAAATTTTTCTTTATGGTGGGCATGTTGATACCTTTTAATTCGGGACATGTGCGTATATTTTTTTGAACTTTTCTTCTATTATGTATTTGGGGTTAGCGTCAAGAATTATTTCGCGCAATACCTTAGGGTCATCGGGCAAGTGATATGTACAAATGGCTAATTTCGGCGCGAAATCTTTTAACACCTGCTTTGCACCCATTAACATATAGCGCTCTGCGCCCTCTATATCGGCTTTTATGAAATCTACTTTCGGAATATTATTTTCATGAATAAAATCATCTAATGTAATAGCTTGGACTATATATTTTCTGAAGTTATCATTTTTAACTGAATGACCTATAAAATCTAAATGACCGATAGATACTGCATCATCACTAAACATAAATTCTAATTCTGCGGTCTCATGTGAAAGTGCATACTTGCAAATATTTATGTTAGGAATACGTCTTGAAATTTTTAAAAGATAATTATTAATAAGATAATCACTTGGTTCAAAAGCATAAGCAATTGCTAATTTGTGAGAAGCGATTGAAGAGAATAATCCCATGTTCGCGCCGCAATCAATGACAATATCACCTTTTAAAATTTGCACGTTATCCAGTTCATAAGGGCCTTCATTAGTTACTATATCGCAAAGAACTCGATTTTCAGTTAAATCGAAAATTAAGAAGTCAATAATTTCTTTCATCAAAACTGTTTTTTCTTCATTTGAGATTGGTTTAGGTATTATCACACCATTAAAATCAAACCAACTCTGTTCAGAAGAATCTGTGAAAAGGTCACACATAACTTTATATAAATTTAAGTAAAAAGTTGTTTCCTTTTTATATCCGAAGAAATATCGATTTTTATAGTATTTTCTACGCTCAAGCAATGCTGTTTCCAATGGGTTATTCCGAGAAATTTTTACATTTTTATACTTGAAGAGCAATTTAAAAAGTTCGCCACCCGGAAGACGACTTTTGATTTTTGAAAACGACATATTCTTTTCTCCTAAATTTCAAATCCGGACTTTTCCGGCAATATTTTTTCAAAGCTTTCAATTACAGCATTTTTATATTTTATAAAATTGTCATGGCTTAATTCCTCATCGTTTATACAAATCATTTTCCCTTTTTGCTTTTTTATATAATTTGTTGTTCTGCTCAATTCCGCATTGTTTCTTATGACAAAAGATTTTCCTGTTTTAAAACTTCTTGGTACAAAATTACCTGTTGCTAATTGCCAGTTTTTAAAAATATATTGATTAAAATCCGCATAATTTCTAAATTTATTAGAGGAGGTTTCATGTAATTTTTTTCCTTCTTTTTCCCATAATTCAACTATTGTTGATTTACAAAGAGAATTAGCGAGATGTTGTTGCCATATTCCCGTAAATCGCTTATAAGGTAAATTAAGAAATGTTGATATAAGCGCGCGTCCATACTTTAAATTAAACCACTTGAAAAAGTTGTTGAGAAGCACTTTTTTTTTATTAAAATACTGATTCAATAATCCGGCGGAACGTTCAGCGCAAAAAGTAAAGCTTTCATTTTCGTTGTGCGAATGAGCGTGGAGAATTGCCATATCGCACGGCATACCGTTTTTGAAGAAATTCTTCTGTTTGGTTTTTTTGATAACAAACGTATCATCATTGAAATATACAAAATGTTCCGAAAGCCCTTTTATGCGATGGAGATTTAATTCAATAGTATGCGAGCTGAACGTCGGTAAATATTCTTTAGGAATATAGTCTTCATGCTTGATTATTTTCAGCTTTGGGTGATTAATGTTAAGCCATTCGGGCAAATGTCCCCATGTTACGAAAAAAATATTGTTAACCCACGGTGCGAATTTTTCCACACCTCTAAACCAATACTGAAGGTTATCCCAGTCCCTGTACCGGCAGGCTCGCGAGTCAGTGTTGGCATCGGGACGATACTTATTTCGTTCCTTCTGCCATTGCGGGTCGTTTCCGTCAACCCAGATTATAACGAAGTCAATAGGGTAACTGCTCATTTAATTTACACCTCCCAAAAAAACATGTACGGCATTACCTGTGATATATTTAATATACGCGATATAATGAAATATGCAATCATCATCGCGTAAACAATGAGCGTAAACATTACTCTTAGTTTAGTTTCTTTTATACTCACTAATGCTTTTGCCACGGCTATCGTCGCTACGAAATCGAAATAAGGCGCGGAGCGCGTGAAGATATATGAACTTGTCGCGAGAGCTTCAACAGCTGCCCACGTTAATAACATGTTTATGATGAAATTATGATTTATGTCTTCGCTTTCGCTTTGTCGCTTTGCGTTGATTACTAAAAAAATCAGGATTAATAATGCCAATACTATTTTAATCGGGCGGGTCGAATCGCTCATGTCGAATCTTCCGCCGATATATCTTGTGTACTGACCAAGCGCCTCAAGCTGTGTTATTAAGGTCAGTACCCGTCTGAAGTTTAAAAGAATCAGAACCAATACCGCCGATAATGCAAGAAACAATCCTTTTTTAATAACTAATTTATATAGAACAATGTATATCACGCATACGACCGCAGAGTAATGAAATGACACGGCAAGCAATACGAACAGAAGAAACTTAACATGCTTTTTTTGCTTTATGAATTCCAAGCCGAAAAGAAGTACGCCTACAGCTAAATACTGACGCATTAAATTCATGGACTGTGCGAAAAACATGCAGTAGAAAACAATTGTACCGGTTACGACATTATCGGAGTTTTTATAGATAAACCGCCCGTAGGAAAACGCGATAAAACAGCCGGACGCGATTAATAATAACTGATGACTGCCGGAGATATAGTTTAAAAGTTTGCTGAGCGTGATAAAACCGGGTTCATATCTGAGGCTGTACATTTGTGTCCAGCTTAAACGTCCGATTTCAATATATGCATTGCAAAACTGCCGCGTATCCACTCCTACGCCGATGCTTCTTAATGCGGCGGCAAGCGCAATCAGCGAAAAAGCAAAAACGAGATATTTCTTTTTTCGTTTGTCATTTTCGTTTATGTTAACAAAAAATGACGGAAAGATTACCGCGCATAATAAAGAAATATATACTGCCATTTTAATCCTTTTTATAGTTTTTTCTTAAAAATTTCCTATAAATAAAATCCCTCAAAAAATTCGGCATTAAGCAAACTGCCGCATGAGGAACAAAACTCCTCATAAAATCAAATCTTGAATAAAACCCGATTTTTCTGAAATTCTTTTTAAGCCTGTATATACTTTTTAAAAATTTAATTCCGCCGCGTCTCTTGAAAAAATCGGGATTAATTCTCATGTAAACATAAACTTCCGGAATATTGCAAATTTCAAAGCCGTGCATAATTAACTTCACCGCTACGTCATAATCTTCGCCGATTCTTATGTCGCTGTAATTCCCTGAATTCACGAGCGCTTCTTTTTTCATGAGCAGCGCCGAATGACGGATGGGGCATCTTTTCTTTGCGAATCTGACTATATCCTCATGTTTGAGAGGGAGCATTACGCGAGAGATTACATTTTCGGGGCTATCTGTGAATTCATCTACCAAACAGCCGACCGCGCCGAGCTTTTCATTTTTTCCAAAAGCCTCATATTGCTTTTCTATGCGCTCGGGGATACAGTAATCATCTGCATCCATTCTCGCTATATAGTCATAAGAGCAGTTTTCAACACCGAACTTTGACGCTAAGCCGACGCCGCGGTTTTCATCAAACCCCATGATTTTAAATAACACAGGGTGCTTTTGTTTATATTCGTTTAAAACTTTGTTCAGCTCTTCTGTGATTTTTCCGTCTTTTACAATTACAAACTCGCTTGGCGGCAATGTCTGCGCCATCATGCCGTCAAGCGCGATTTTCAGCCATTCAGGGTTATCTTTAATATAAACAGGCATCAGAACGCTGTATTTAAATTCACCGTTCATATTTTTATAAAGTCCTTTCTTCACCAACAGAGAATAGTTTCGTTTCTTTAATTATATATCAGTAAACCGTTTTTGTCAAATCTGTGACATTTGTCATGGTAAGTTATGCTTTCAGGCACTTGCCGCGGCAACCTGCGTTTGGTAAAATATAATTAACATCAATAATGTGCAGAGGGTGACGGCGCACTGCGCCCACGCCCGCGAAAGGAGAAATATAATGATACTTACAATGACCGGTACAGTTAAGCGCTATCGTGCGTTAATCGCGCTCGACCATCTTACCTTAAATGTGCATAAAGGCGAAACTCTCGGACTTCTCGGCCCGAATGGCGCGGGCAAAACCACGGCAATCCGTGTGCTGACAGGGCTTACCGGAGCCGACGCAGGTAAAATCACGCTCTTCGGGAAAGAACTGCGCGGCAAAGCGAACTCGGCGGATATAAGACGGCGCATAGGGCTTGTGCCGCAGGATTTGGCGCTTTATGAAACCCTTTCGGCAAGAGATAACCTTGAATATTTCGGGAAGCTGTACGGCGTTTACGGCGCGGAACTTAAAAAGCGCGCAGATGAGGCGCTGGAAATTCTCGGATTGACAGATGTAGCTAAAAAGACGCCCAAGAAGTTTTCGGGCGGCATGAAGCGCAGATTAAACATAGGTTGCGCGATTATACACAAGCCGGAACTGCTCATCTTAGACGAGCCTACGGTTGGCATTGACCCGCAGTCCCGTAATCACATTCTCGGCTTCGTGAGCGAAATAAGCAGGCTGGGAACTACCGTAATTTACACCTCGCATTATATGGAGGAAGTCGAGCGGGTTTGTTCGCGGGTATGCATTATGGACACAGGCAGGGTTATTGCGGACGGGAGCGTGGACGAAATCGCAAAAGCAGCGATTTTCGAGGAGGCAATTACGCTTGAAATTAAAGAACCCACATCCGCCTTGTCCGAAAGCATAAAGAAAATCCAGGGCGTCAGCCGCTGCGACATTGAAAATCGTACCGTTACGATTGTAAGCGCGGCGGACTCGGGGAATTTAGCGCGGATTATCGAAGTCGCCGCTCCTTACGTAATCCTCGGCATTTCGGCAAAGAGAGCGACCTTAGAAGATGCTTTCCTTGCTCTGACAGGCAAAACATTAAGAGACGGGGGTGAGGCTTCGTGAGGGATTTTTTGGCGGTATTTAAAACAGGCTTCAAATATTGCTGGTGTTCGCCGATAAGCGTTACTATTTTAGTCGGCTTTCCCATCTTAATTATTTTCGTACTCGGAAGCGCTCTCGCCAGCTTCATTTCCCCCGATTATGACTTCGAGTCTTTGCCTGTATCGGCAAGCGTTGAAACAGGCGGAAGCTTGGAAATATTTTTACAAAGCAGTGAAATTTCGCAGTTCTTAGACGTAACGTTTACAACGCGGGAAAACGCCGAAGAACTGTTAGAGTCCGGCGAAGCGTTCATCGCCGTCATTGAAGAAAACGGGTCGGTTGCTGTAATAAGACCGCCGGGCGGCGGCATGAACTCGCTAATCCCCATATCAATAATTGATTCTTATATGCAAATAGGCGCGGCAATGACGGCTGTCGCAACAGGCGGCGACATTTTGGAATCGGCGCAATTAATACAGGCAGAAATATCAGTAATTCAAGCTCCGCTCGGAAACCGCGTACAAAGCTCATTCGACTACTACGCCGTGACTATGCTTGTAATGATTCTGATGTTTGCGGGCATAAACGGAATAGAGCTTTTCAAGAAAAGCATGTTTTCAGAAACGGGCGCGAGGGCGCTTGTTACGCCGGTTTCAAAGCCTGCGCTTGTCGGCGGGTTGCTCGCCGCCTCTACCGTGACGTCATACCTGCAGGGTATGGTGACGTTCGTCTTCACCCGGGTGGTATACGGCGTTTACTGGGGGGAGAATATACCTTTGGTATTGCTGACGCTGTTCGGAGTAACGCTGTTTTCGCAGGCATTCGGGATTTTCATTATCCTGTTGTTTAAAAACCCGAATTTGGCAATGGCGGTTATGCAGTCGGGGATTTGGGTGATGACCTTTGTTTCGGGCGGGTACAGCAAGGTAGATTTCGGCGCGGCAGATGCGATTTTCCGCTTTTCTCCGAATTCACTCGCGCATACGGTAATATTCGGCTCGGCTTTCGGCGGGAATCATGACAGGATGATGTTTGATTTGAGTTTGCTGTTTATTTACGGCGCAGTTTTATTTATACTCGCGTTTCTGCTCGGGAAAAGGAGGCTGACATCATGACGGTTTTTTTCACAACTTTAAAGCGTATATTCAAACAGCCGCTCAATTGGGTGTTTTTCATGATATTTCCAGTGTCATGTTATATTCTTTTATCGATAGAGACTGATAGCTACAATGCAACCGACTCCGTTAAGTCTCCCCCTATGCGCTTCGGAATTGTCGATAATGACAATAGTCTGCTTTCAAACACACTTGCAAATCAGCTCGGTTTACGTTATAATATAGATGAGGTTGACGAGGCGGACATTTCCGCAGTGCTGATTGACCAGTTTGTTCCGTGGGTTCTCGTAATTAAAGAGGGCTTTGAACAGGACGTGCTTAATAAAAATACGGAGCTTACAAGCCTTGAGGGTTATTCGTTAGTAATTTCGGATGTGTCGGAACTCGGCAGAATTACCGCTGAAAACATCACGCGTGCGCTGATGATTCTCGGTACCGATGATGAGACTTTGCTTTCGGCATGGGGAGAAGCGGCGCAGACAGAAATCAGGGTTGCCGGCGTCGGCGACTATTGGGAAGACATCGCGCAATGGCTTGCAATGTTCGGTTTTATATCAATTCTTACAGCATATTTTGTAGTGAAAACCCTTTTGGACGACAAGTTCCGCGGTATGCCCGACCGCGTGGGAGTACTGCCGATTTCATCAAGAAGCTATTTATTGCAGGGGACATTGGCGGCTTTTATCGCTACGGAAATATCCGTGGGACTGACGCTTTTGGTGTTGGGTTATACTTTGGGAGCGATTCCGAATGTGTTGCTGATGTTTTTGCTCATGAGCCTGTATAATTTGTTTTCGGTCAGTCTTGTGCTTACTATAGCTTCGATTGCTAAAAACCTCGGGGCGGCATCGGTTGCTATGGTTATGATTGCGACTTTATCGTCGATGCTCGGCGGGTTGTTCTGGCCGTTGGAAATGGTGCCGGACTTAATGAGGAGAGTCGCATGGTTCACGCCCGGATACTGGTACGGCGAGGGAATGAGAAATATAAGAGAAATAACCTTCGAGGGCTTTCTTATACCGGTGCTGTTCCTGTTTGGGTTTACGGTTGTTACATTGCTTGTGGGCGGCTTGAAACGCGTACAAAAAATGGATGAGGATGAATAATGCAAAACTACGCAATTTTCACCCGTTTATTTACGGGGGCAATACTAATCGCTGTATGGGGGCTGACGGACAGCCCCCTTTTGGGCGTTGTATTTATATTGGTTCTGACCGCGCTTTCGGCGATAAGATACAGGTTTAAGTCTTTTCGCTGGCTTGGCGTAATTGAAGCCATTGTTTGCGCCGGCTATGCGTTTTTGTGGCTTCCGGCGCTTTTCGGGTTGTGGCTTCCCTTAACAGGCGTGTTGGAGAGCAAGTGGCACGAGTGGGAGCAGGAGCTGCTTCTTAGGGATTTCGAGGACAGAGCCGAGCGCCTGAAGCTCGAAAAAGAGCGGGAAAACGCCGCGCTTGAACTCAGAAACGCGGCGCGGTTTGCCGAAATAAGCGAGCGTTCGCGAATCGCACAGGATATTCATGACCACGTGGGGCATGAGATTACAGGCGCGCTTATAGCTTTACAGACAGCGGCAAAACTGCATGATAACGGCGATAAGCGCGCAGGGGAATTATTAAATCAAACAATTGCGCGCTTAGAATCAGCTTCGGCAAATCTGCGCGAAACCGTGTATAATTTGAAACCGATAAAAACGGCGGGGCTTCCGTTATTAGAGGAACTCTGCGATTATTTTAAGTTTTGCGGGATTGAATTTAAACAATCGGGGAATATGAGCGGAATCGAACACTGGGAACTGCTCGCCGCAAACTTAAAAGAAGCGCTGACCAATGTTTCCCGCCACTCAAACGCTACGATTGTAAGTGTCCGTCTTGATACCAATGCGGATTACATACGCATGACGATTGCCGATAACGGCAAAAAAGCGCAGAAACTGCGCTTCGGAATCGGGCTTTCCGGCATGAAAGAGAGAACACGTGCCGCAAACGGCACTCTGACAATAAACACAGATAACGGCTTTAAAATAATCTGCGTACTGCCGAAAGGGGTAAAGTTTGAAACAAAATACAACTGAAACAGGGGAAATAAACATGAAATTATTAATCGTTGACGATGACGGATTAATTCGCGACAGCCTGAAAATTCTTTTTGAAACCAAAGAAAACTGGACGGCCCGCACAGCCGAAAACGGCGAAGCCGCTTTGAGATTATGCGAAGAAGAAATACCCGATATAATTCTGATGGATATACGAATGCCGGTTTGCGACGGCGTGGAAGCAACGCGCAAAATCAAAACTAAGTTCCCGGATGTAAAAATAATTATGCTGACAACTTTCACGGACGACGGTTACATCGCGTCCGCTATAAGCGCGGGAGCGGAGGGCTATCTGCTCAAAAGCACGCCCGCCGATGGTATAATCGAGCGGATTCGCGCTGTTGAGAAAGGCGCGTTAGTCTTTGACAAGGGCGTGAAACTAACGGCGGGCGGCGCAGGGCGCGACACCCTCGGCACACCGAATTTCCCTGAACTTTCACAGCGCGAAAACGAAATACTCTCGCTTGTTGCAACCGGACTGTCTAATAACGAAATCGCGGCGAAGCTGTTTCTGTCGCAGGGTACGGTACGCAATTCCGTTTCTGTCATATTAGAAAAGCTGAACCTGCGCGACCGGACGCAGCTTGCGGTTTATTACTGGAAAAATATTTAAAATTATGAGAACGCTTAAATGTTTAAGCGTTCTCATACCGAACCCCATTAAAATGGAGTTCGGGGATGCCGCAACAGCGCAATCCCTATTATCCGTTGTTCATTTTAAATTACTAATTACCATCAGCGCCCCTGTCGGGCAAATCTCCGCGCATTTTCTCACCGAGGATGTTCCCCCGCAAATCCGGCACTGACTTAAATCTCCCGCCGCCTGAACTTCCGTATCAAATCCGCGCCCGATAAAGCCCAGAACGCCCGCTCCTTCCTCCTCGCAAATCCTGACGCACAAACCGCAAAGTATGCATTTATCAGGGTTTTGCGCTACGTCCGGAATATCGTTGTTAATACTGCGGCTATGCACCGTACCATTATATTTTTCCGATTTTACGCCGTATTGATTTGCGTATCTGATTAATTTACAATTATCATAGTCAGGACAGCCACATTCAAGACAGCGCAAGGCTTCATTTCTTGCGGCTTCTTCAGGTAAGCCGAGGTTAATTTCACTGAAGTCGCCGCGCCGTTCACTCGCGCATCTGTACGGCATTTTCGTACGCGGTTTTTTTGGTTCGTCCGCGAAATCCGCTGATGTTTTTTCGGCTTTGGATAAGTATTGCGCGGCGCCGGGGACTTCACCCCCTGTAAGAAAGCCATGAACAGCTTCGGCGGCTTTTTTGGCATGTCCGATTGCGGTAATAGCAATGCCCGCGCCGTCATTTACCGCGTCGCCGACAGCGTAAACGCCCTGCAAATTTGTGCAGAAAGTATGCGGGTCGGCAATAATCGTACCCCATTTCGTAAGTTCAAGCGCTTCAAAGCCTTTCGGGTTCAGCTTTTGCCCGATTGCGGAAATCACATAATCAACTTCGAGAATTTCCTCTTTTCCCTCAATCGGCACGGGTGCGCGCCTTCCCGAAGCGTCCGGCTCGCCGAGTTCCGTTAATTGAAGCCTTACGGCTTTGACATTACCGTTTTCTTCGATAATTTCAACAGGATTCGTCAAGAACTTAAAAATCACGCCCTCTTCCTCGGCTTCGGCGATTTCAATTTCCTCTGCGGGCATTTCGTCGCGGGTACGGCGGTAGATGTTGTAAACTTTTTCCGCGCCGAGCCGGACAGCGGTTCTGCAAGCGTCCATCGCGGTGTTCCCGCCGCCGACAACAGCGAATTTTGAGCCTGTAAAGCCTTCCCTGACGCGCCCCTCCGCAATATCGCGCAAAAAGTCAATCCCGCCGAAAACATCGTTTGAATCCTCGCCTTTACAACGCATGACTGTACTTGTCCACGCACCTGCCGCAACGATTACGGCATCGTATTTTTCCCTAAGTTCATCAAGCGTTATGTCGTCCCCGACCCGCACATTATTGCGGAAATTAACCTGCATCCATTTGAATTTTTCATCAATCTCTTTTTCGAGAACCCGTTCAGGCAGGCGGTATTCGGGAATCCCGTAACGAAGCATACCGCCCATTTTGGGCATTGCATCGTAAACAGTGACATCGTGCCCTTTCATGCGCAGAAAATACGCCGAAGACAGCCCGCCGGGACCGCCGCCGATTACGGAGATGACTTTGCCGGTGGATTCAGCTTCAAATGAAGTTCCGGGTAAATCTGTTCCGCAGAAATCATCGGCTGCATATTGTTTCAGCGCCGCAATCGCAATCGGTTCTTCCGCTAATTCGCGTCGGCAACGGTCTTCGCACGGGTGCGGGCAAACCCGCCCGATTGAAGCCGGAAACGGGTTTGTTTCCATAATCAGTTCATACGCCTTATTATAATCACCGCTTGCGATATGTTTAATATAACCCTGACAATCAGTTTCGGCGGGGCAGGCGAGCATACACGGCGGACGGCAATCGCCCGCATGGTCGGAAAGAAGCAGTTCTAATGCGGCTTTACGGTTGCGACGAACCCGCGCGGTGTCGGTAAAGACGACCATTCCGTCAGCCGCAGGCGTTGAGCAGGCGCGAAACAGGCGCGGACTGCCTTCAATTTCAACCGTGCAGATTCCGCACGAACCAAAAGCTTCAAGCCGTTCGTCATGGCAGAGCGCGGGAATTTCTATTCCGAGTTCTTGTGCAATGCCTAAAATCGTTTTGCCCTCAACAGCAAAAACTTCAATTTCGTTTATAGTTAACTTAATTTCACTCATCTATATCACCTCAATTGCACCGAATTTGCACAAATCTGCACATAAGCCGCACTTCGTACATTTACTGCTGTCAATAATCAGCTCGGTAATAGCCCCGGCAGGGCATTTCTTAACACACAAGTTACATTTTTTGCATTTCTTCAAATCAATCGTGTATGTTAACAGCGGCTTACAACTGCGCGCTGTACATTTTTTATTGTAAATGTGGTCTTCATACTCGTTTTTGAAATAGCGCAGGGTGGTCAGCACAGGATTCGGTGCGGTTTGCCCGAGCGCACATAACGAGCCCGTTTTTATATCCTCGGAAAGTTCACTAAGCAACTCAATATCGCCGTCTTTACCCTTTCCGCCGCAAATCCGTTCAAGGATTTCAAGAAGCCTGCGGTTTCCGACACGGCAGTGCGTACATTTGCCGCAGCTTTCCTTACAGGTAAAATCAAGAAAAAAGCGCGCTATGTCTACCATACAGGTCGTTTCGTCCATAACAACCATACCGCCCGAACCCATGATTGCGCCCGTTTCGGCAAGCGATTTATAATCAATTTCGGTGTCCTGAAGTTCGGCGGGAATACAGCCGCCCGACGGTCCGCCCATCTGCACGGCTTTGAATTTTTTACCGCCCTGAATTCCGCCGCCGATGTTGTGAACCACATCGCGAATCGTACAGCCCATCGGCACCTCAACAAGCCCGCCCTTCGCGATTTTTCCCGTCAGAGCGAAAACCTTTGTACCTTTGGAATTATCTGTGCCTAACTCAGAAAACGCCGCGCCGCCATTACGTATAATCCACGGAACATTCGCATAGGTTTCAACGTTGTTTATATTGCTCGGTTTGTTCCGGTAGCCTTTTTGCGCCGGAAACGGCGGCTTCAAACGCGGCATACCGCGTTCACCCTCCAAAGACGCAATCAGCGCGGTTTCCTCGCCGCAGACGAACGCCCCTGCGCCTGCTTTTATGTGAATATCGAAGCAAAATTCACTGCCGAAAATATTCATTCCCAACAAGCCGCGTTCACGTGCCTGTTCAATCGCTTTTTCGAGCCTTGCGACAGCTAACGGATACTCGGCGCGGACATATATTATACCCTCGTCTGCACCGATTGCAAACGCGGCTGTAATCATACCCTCAAGCACGGCATGAGGGTCGCTTTCAAGTATTGCCCTGTCCATGAACGCGCCGGGGTCGCCCTCGTCGGCATTGCAGATTATATATTTTTTTTCACCCGCAGAGTCACGGCAAGCCTGCCATTTGAACCATGCAGGGAAGCCTGCGCCGCCGCGTCCGCTCAGCCCCGAAGCCTTGATTTCGGCGATGACGGCTTCATAAGTCATACCCGTTATGCACTTTTTTGCGGCTTCATAGCCGCCTTTTTCGATGTATTCGTCTATGCTTTCGGGGTTAATTACGCCGCAGTTTTGCAGCGCAATGCGGGTTTGCAGAGATAACAGCGCGAGTTCTTCTTTATCCGCTTTATAACGGGCGGCGTTGTTTTCCTCGCCGCGAATCAGCTTTACAAGCTCGCTCACGCCTTTTTCGTCTACCTTTACATAAACGTCGCTGTTTATATTTACAATTGGCTCAAGGTAACACATGCCGATACAGCCGACCACCGCGGCAGAGCCGCCGATGTTTTCGGCTTCCCTGTTAAGTAAATCAAATATTTTGTCCGCGCCCGCGGCGATTCCGCAGGAACCTTTACCTACACTAATTTTCATGTTTTTATAAAGTCCTTTCTTTACCAATGAGAAATGAAAACGACGTTTTCCCCGTTTCGGTTATATTTTGTTTCAAACTTATTTTTATAAAGTCCTTTCTTTACTAATGAGAAATGAAAACGACGTTTCCCATTTCATCGTCAGACTGCGCCCCCTGCATATTCATCTAAAATTTTCACCGTGCTTTCACGTGTCAGCTTGCCGTAAGTCTTGTCCCCGACCATCATGACCGGCGATAAGCTGCAACAGCCCAAGCACGCCGCGTTGTTATATGTGAACAAGCCGTCTTCGGTGATTTCGCCCTCTCCGACGTTCAAACGTCCGCGAATCGCGCTTTCTATTTCAGCAGAGCCGTTGACATGGCAGGCAGTCCCCTGACAAAGCAGAATCAGGTGTTTCCCCGCAGGTTTTGTTCTGAACTGCGTGTAGAATGTAACAACGCCCGTGATTTTAGCGGGTTTTATACCCGTTTTTTTGCCGATGTATTCCAAAACATCGGCAGGAAGCCAACCGTAAATTTCCTGCGCTTTTTGAAGTATGGGAATCAGCGCGCCTTTGCCGCTGTCCGCATATTTTTCGAGTTCGGACTCTAATTTCCGCTTTAATTCCGCGTTGCAGTTACAATTCATGCTCTCTCTCTTTTCTTAAAATAAAAAATAGTCGTTTTCAGTATAACATAAATCAGTTGACGGGTCAATAAATTTATGCTATAATTTAAGTAACATTAAAAACCAAAAGGAGCAAAAGAATGAAAACTACAGAAAAAACCACACGTATTAAAACAATTTGCGGTTCAAGCCTTCGTGATTCCGTCAAAAGCGGCGGCTGCGGAAACTGCCGCGCCTCCTGTCAGTCTGCCTGCAAAACTTCCTGCACGGTAGCTAATCAAAGCTGTGAAAGATTTTCCAAGCCTTAATGGTAAAACCCTTTCACAAATTTAAACAGGGCGGGAATTACATACTGCTTGATATTAATAACGGCGGTGTTCATGCTGTAGACGGGCAGATTTATCACGCGCTCGACCGTGACGATTTCGCGGCTTCGCCTGAATATGCCGAATTAATTGACGCCGGGATTTTCGACAGCGAAGACGATTATGCCGAATATGCCGACATGAATGTAAACGCACCCCTGAAAGCTATGTGCCTGCATGTTTCGCACGACTGCAACTTAAAGTGCGGTTACTGTTTCGCAGAAAGCATTATAGAGCATACCGTCATGTCGCCCGAAACCGCGAAAAAAGCCATAGACTTTTTGATTCGGGGTTCTGCCGGACGCGAACACTTAGAGGCGGACTTCTTCGGAGGCGAACCGTTGTTGGCATGGGAAACGGTCACGCAGACTGTCGAATACGCAAAAGCACAGGGCGCGAAGCATGGTAAAAAATTCAGGTTCACGATTACGACCAACGGTCTGTTGCTTGATGACGAGAAAACGGCTTATATAAACGAGGAGATGAGCAATGTCGTCTTATCGCTTGACGGACGCAGAGAGGTCAACGACAGGCTTCGTAAATGCAAAAACGGCAAAGGCAGTTATGATATAATCCTGCCTAAGTTCAGGGAATTAGTGGATTCAAGGAAGAAAACGGGTTTTACGGATTATTTTATCCGCGGGACTTTTACGGGTTACAACCTTGATTTCGCAGATGATGTGCTTGCGATTGCGAATGAGGGTTTCAGGTATATTTCAATTGAACCCGTTACGGTTTCGACGGAATTGCCTTTTGCGATTAAAAAAGAGCATATACCTCGCATTAAGAGCGAGTACGACAGGTTATCGGATATTATGTCGGATAATAACGGCGGTTGGAGTTTTTTCCACTTTTGCGCCGACCTTGAACACGGGCCCTGTATCTTAAAGCGGCTTCGCGGGTGCGGCGCGGGCAATGAATATATCGCGGTGACGCCCGACGGAAATATTTTCCCCTGCCACAGATATGCCGGTATTGACGAGTGGAAAATGGGTAATATTAACATAGAAGCGAGTCCGGTTAATAAAACAATCAAAGAATACTTTTCAAAAACGCACATCTATGCAAAAGAAAAGTGCCGTGAATGTTGGGCGCGGTTCTATTGCGGCGGCGGCTGTAACGCCGAGTTCTTTATCTTCGAGGGCGACGCGAATAAACCGTCGGAGGTTTTTTGCGAGTTAATGAAGAAAAGAACCGAGTGTGCGATTGCCTTAGCTGTCCGGAAAGCTCTTGGTTAATTTTTATTTTAAGTTCACACGGTCTTCACAGTCAGCGTTTAAACTTAATACATAAACCTACACAAAACAGGAGAAAGCTATGGATAATTTCTTAAAAAACAACCACGATGTTTATTACCATACCGCAGGAGCGGAAAACACAGAAAACCGCAAACTAAAGCCTAAAAAGAAAAAGAACCGCTCCGCCGCAGCAATTGCAGCGTGTTTGTTGGTTATGATACTCGGCATAAGCGGAGGAGCGGGCGGAACATTCCTTGCCGCGTACTTTATGGACGCAATCTTTGAGGATGGCGGCACACAAACTCGTCCGCAGATACCCCTGATTAGCAACAACCAAACAAGCAGAGAACCCGCCGAGAATTTTCATCTCATAACAAGCGATACGTTAGTTATTAACAATAACACAACACCATTCGCTCCTGTTGAGCTTTTCGAGGTGGTGCGCGACGGCGTTGTCGGAATTGAGGTGTCTTACAGACCGAGCGGCAGAAGCGGGCGCAGTGATGAATTCCAGCTCGTGGGCAGCGGCTTCGTGTTTACAACGGACGGCTATGTGCTTACCAACTCTCACGTGATAGAAAACGCAGAAAGAGTAAACGTGCTTGTTGATGATTATGAAAACCACGATATAATACACAGGTATGAAGCCGAAGTCATCGGTCTTGACGACAAAACCGACCTTGCTGTTTTAAAAATCACACGCGAGGAAGAATTCAAGGCGCTTCCAATCGGCGAAAGCTCCAGTCTGAGGGTTGGCACGTTCGTATCACCCATCGGCTTTCCGCTCGGACTCGAAAAATCCATGACCCACGGAATAGTTTCGGGGCTTAACCGCGAATTCGCAGGGGGGGGACACGAGCTTAGTTCTATTCAGTTTGATGCGGCGGTAAACAACGGAAACTCCGGCGGCCCGTTGCTCGACATGTACGGCAGTGTTGTCGGCATAGTTAACAAAAAGCTTATTTTCGAGAATTATGTGGATAACATAGGGCTTGCCATTACCATAGATGAAGCAAAGCCGATTATTAACGACCTGCTTCTGCACGGCAGAGTTATGACGCGCCCCATGCTTGGGATTACGCCGATTGCGCTTAATGAATTTAACGCCGCGATGTACGGCATTAATGTAACGTCGGGTATTTTGGTCACGAGTATTAACCATATGGCTCCCGCTTTTCACAGCGAGCTTTCCGTAGGTGATGTAATTGTCGAAATAAACGGTATTCCTGTTGAAAGCGTCACCGATGTGCAGTCGCAGATTAAAAACAACCGACCGGGCGATATAATCGAACTGACGGTTATAAGGTTTAATGAATCGGGTAATCAAAGACGGGTGACTGTTGAGCTTGAACTTGCGAACGAAGCAGAGCTTATCTGGGAGTGACGGACGGCAGACGAAGCGACTTAAAAAGACTGTTTCATTTATGAAGCGGTCTTTTTTGATTTATAAATATAAATTGACTTGCGTAAACTTACATAATATGTTAAACTAAATTATAAGGCAGGGCGAGACAAAAACCCGAATAATGCAGAAAGGCAGAAATGAAAACCATGAATGAGGCAAAGAAAAACAGCGTACTCATAGTAGACGACCAAAACACAAACATCATGGCGCTAACAAACATATTGAATACAGACTATACGATTTACGCGGCAAAAAGCGGAGAAGCCGCCATTAAGGCGGCGAAAAAACGTCTGCCCGATGTCATTCTGCTTGATATTATTATGCCGGGCATGGACGGATATGACGTGCTTGCCGTATTGAAAAGTTCCGAAAAAACACAGAATATACCCGTTATATTTATTTCGGGGCTGAGCAACGCCGTCGATGAGGAAAAAGGGTTGACCTTAGGAGCCGCGGATTACATAAGCAAGCCGTTCAATTCGGAAATTATAAGACTGCGTGTGCAAAACCAAATAACGTTTGCCCGGTTACACGCGGCTCAGTATGACCTAATCAACTACAAGCTCGCAAGCAACGCCATGAACATCGCAATGTGGTCTTTGACCGTAGTAACCCCCGACCCGACAAGCCCGGAAAACAAAATCATATGGTCGCAGGAAATGCGCCATATGCTCGGCTTTTCCGATGAAAGCGATTTTCCCAACACGATAGAAGCGTTCGCCGCCCGCATTCACCCCGAAGACAGCGAGATGGCGTTCGCCGCTTTCGCGGCGCACTTCAATGACCGTACCGGAAAAACGTCCTATAATATTGAATACCGCCTTAAACATAAAAACGGCGAATACCGCTATTATGACGGCTTCGGAACAACCCTCCGAGACAGCGAAGGGATTCCGCTTAGGGTGTCCGGTACAGTGAGGGATATAACAGAAAGGAAGCGCGCGGAGGAATCGCTTAAACACCGCGAAGTAATACTGAGCGCATTAAATAAAACAGCGGCTATATTCCTGACAAAGAGCGACGGCACATTTGAAGAAATAATGTCGTTAGGCGTCTGGCAACTCGCCGACTTGTTCGGTATTGACAGGTTTTCTCTTTTCCGTAATTTTGTGATGCCTGACGGGCTGTATACGTCACAGATATACCGCTGGGAAAGGAAATCCGGCGGCACTACACAAGCAAACAAACTTTTCACCAATATGCCTTATGCAAAAGTCGCGCCGAACTGGGAAATTGTTTTAAAAGACGATGATATGATAAACGGTCCTGTTAAGTTTTTGCCCTCTCCGGAAGCTGAAACACTCAATGCAGTCAATGCAGTATCAGTACTTATTTCGCCTGTCTTTACCGACCAGAAATTTTGGGGATTTGCACTTTTTGAAGACCACAATAACGAGCGGTATTTCGATGACAACTATATTGAAATGATGCGTTCGGCGGCATTTTTATGCGCAACTACTGTCATGCGTAACGAAATGGAACTGGAAATAGCCGAATCTAATAAACGTTTGGCGCTCATGCTCGACTCAACTCCGATGTGCTGTCAGCTATTCGACAGCAACCTGAAAAAAATAGACTGTAATCAGGAAGCCCTGCGGCTTTTCGGCTTCAAAGATAAAAAGGAATTTTTTGAAAGGTATAAAGAGCTTTATCCCGAGCATCAGCCGGACGGGCAGGATTCCGTCGAAAAGGTCACGGCATATTTGAAAAGAGCGCTTGTTGAAGGGCGCTGTACATTTGAGTGGATATATACAATGCTTGACGGCACACTCATGCCCGCCGAGGCTACCTTAGTCCGGCTCAAACACGGCGACGATTATGTAATCGCCGGATATACAAGAGACCTGCGCGAATATTATAAGATACTTGAGGAGAAAGATAAGGCGGCAATCGCAGAGGAAATCAGCCGGGCGAAATCCGCTTTCTTAGCCAACATGAGCCACGAGATACGCACTCCGATGAATGCGGTTTTGGGTATTACTGAAATCCTTATGCAAAATGAATCGCTTCCATATGAAACAACGGAGGGGTTGAGAAGGGTACTCAATTCGTGTAATCTGCTTATGGGTATAATCAACGATATATTAGATTTCTCCAAAATTGAAGCGGGAAAGTTAGATATTATACCTGCCGAATACAGCACCGCCAGCCTGCTCAATGACTCTATACATCTGAATATGATGCTGATTGGTGAAAAGCTTATCGAATTTGAGGTTGAGATTGACGAAAATATTCCGGCGAATCTGATTGGCGATGAACTTCGCATTAAACAGATTTTAAACAATCTGCTTTCCAACGCATTTAAATATACAGACACCGGCAAGGTCACGCTGTCAATCACCTGTGAGCCCGGAAGCCCGCCGCATGACAACATGGTTTTCCTTGTTTTTAACGTACGCGATACGGGACACGGCATGACTGAAGAGCAGGTGAGCAGGCTATTCGACGAATACTCCCGGTTCAATCAGGAATACAACCGCACTATTGAGGGGACGGGCTTGGGGCTTGCAATTGCCAAGCGCATGACAAGCCTTATGGACGGTAAAATCCATGTGGAAAGCGAACCCGGCTCAGGTTCACTGTTTATTTTGCGCCTGCCTCAAAGCAAGGTTGATTCCGAAATACTCGGTCATGAGCTAACAGAACATTTGAGGAATTTCCGCAGTCCCGACAGTTTAACGCGCGGCAACAACTATCAAATTTTACGGGAACCCATGCCTTACGGAAGCGTATTGATTGTTGACGACGTGGAAACCAATCTGTATGTCGCTAAAATGCTGATGAAACCTTACGGACTGCAAATCGAAACAGTTATGAGCGGGTTCGGGGCTATTGAAAAAATAATTGATGAAGGCAAGGTGTACGACATTGTGTTCATGGACCATATGATGCCGAAAATGAACGGTATGGAAACGACAAAACGCCTGCGCGACTCAGGGTATCAGGCGCCTATTGCCGCGCTGACGGCAAACGCACTGGTAGGTCAGGCGGATATATTTCTGCAAAGCGGTTTCGACGCGTTTATTTCAAAGCCTATAGATATACGGCAGTTAAACTCTGTTCTGAATAAACTAATACGCGACAAACAGCCGCCGGAGGTTATAGAAGCCGCCCGCAGTCAAAAGAACAATGCGAAAGAAAACAATCACAACGGATTGTCTTTTGACCAAAGCGCCGCCGCGTTGCTGTTGGGCGGGGGGATTTCCGGGCTGAATACCGCCGATGGGCTTGAACGGTATGACGGCGATGTAAAGACATATTTGAAAATCCTGCGTTTATACGCGGCAAGCACTAATTCCATGCTTGACACCATAGAGAACGTCAGCGAGGATAAACTGAAGGATTATGAAATCACCGTCCACGGGATTAAAGGCTCAAGCTTCGATATTTTTGCCGGGCAAATCGGCGAAGAAGCCAAGCGTCTTGAAGAAGCAGCAAAAGACGGCGACCTGGATTATATAGCCGAGCATAATCCGCTTTTCCTTGAAGCTGCGCGGAAGCTTATTTGCGACATCAGCAATGTGATTTCAGCCGCCAGCATTGAAACCCCGAAACCTAAGAAAGACAAACCGGACAGCGAAGCGCTTAAAAGACTTGCCGCCGCCTGCGAAGTTTACAGCATAAATGAAGTAAACGCCGCAATGGAGGAAATAGAAGGTTATCGGTATGAATCCGACGACGACCTTGTAAAATGGTTGCGGGATAATGTTGATATAATGAACTATTCGCAAATCGTTCAAAAGCTTTCCGACAATAATAAGTAAAGGGGAAATTATCATGACAGATATTCAGAAAAAAATTGTTTTAGTTGACGATGTAAGCTTTTTCCTGCTTTCTTTTAAGCAAAGATTCGAGAAGCACTACAAAGTTTATCTCGCGCAATCCGCCGTGCAGTTATTTGAAATCCTTGAAAAGGTTATACCGGACTTAATAATATTAGACATCAACATACCGGATTCAAACGGCTTTGAAATTATTGAAAAATTAAAAGCCGACCCTCTTTTCGCCCGCATACCGGTTATATTTTTGACGGGCAATAAAGATAAGGAAAGCGTTAAAAGGGGAATTGAACTCGGCGCAACTGATATTTTGTTCAAGCCTGTGGATGATTCCGTGCTGATTGAATGTATTGAGATGCAATTGGAACCCGAAAAGCAGAAAATCAGTAAACCCGTCATACTCGCCATTGACGACAGCCCCAGTATATTAGCGACAATTAACCATATACTGCGCGCTCAGCATACTGTGTATACGCTTCCCGACCCGGAAAAAACCAAAGAACTCTTAAAAATTATATCGCCCGATTTATTTTTATTGGATTGTCAAATGCCTGTTCTGCACGGGTTTGAACTCGCCAATATGATAAGGCTGGAAACAGAACATAAAGAAACGCCGATTATTTTTTTAACGTCCGATGGGACGATTGACAATTTGTCGGTGGCGTTTAACTTAGGAGCGTCTGACTTTATGGTAAAACCGATTAACGAAGCACTGCTGCGCGAAAGAATAGCGAAACATTTAGAAGGTTATATGATGAGGCGGCGTATTCGCTTGCTTTAAACGATTGCCTGTTGCCCGCGTTTCTCACTGTATTTTATAACCGATACAAAGTGAAGCTCCGCACGGACAACAATCCGTCGGGGCGTTTTTTTGTTTTCCGTTATAAATATGACATACACCTGTCATATTCCCTGATGTAGAATAAATATAAACAAAATTTAGGAGAATCTGTATGAAAAAAGAAAAAGATATAACCCTAAGGCAAGCCGCCGCAAACAACCTCTACGCTATAAAACTGCTGTGGAGCGTGAGTCGCCGCCGCGTCATACACATGGCGCTGACTTCATTTCTCGGATATATGACATGGATGTTTTACAGCGTATTCTTCATGCGGTATATCGCAAGCGCAACTCAAAACGAAACGCCCTTCAGCACTATATTCACATATATTGTCATCGTATGCCTTGTAACATTGATAATCGGTCTTTACAACGAATACGCCAACAATGTCGTTTTCCCGCTTGACGACGTGACTGTATACTCGAAGCTTTACGGCGAAATCTACCGTAAAGCCGAGAATGTAGAACTCTCCTGTTATGAAGACAGCTCGTTCTACGACAAATACACTATGGCGGTTGACGGCGCAAGCGACAAAGTAATTGAAACCGTGCGGCTTTTGTGCGAGGTTTTCGCGGCGATGTGTGCGGGCATGGTTACATATGTTGCGATGTTTCAGATAGACAAGCTTCTTATATTGTTCGTTTTGGCGCCGTTTATAGGTAACTTTGTGTTCGGTGCGCTTCAGAACAAAATACAGCTTCGCATGTACAAGGAAATCATACCTTTTACCCGCCGCACCGAGTATGTAAACCGCGTGATGTATCTCTCTGATTACGCTAAGGAAATGCGTCTTTCGCAAATTTATAACGTACTCGAAAACACCTATAATAACGCCGCCCGCGACAACATAAAAATCGCAAAAAAATATAGAACCAAGAATATCGCGTATGGCTTCGGGCAGTTTTATTTTTCGTATACGATTATATTTGAGGGAATTCTGCTTTACGGCGCGTACAGCGCGTTAGTGGCGCAAACCCTGACGTTAAGTCAGTTCGCCGTACTCGTAAGTATGATGTGGCTTGCTTCATGGGCGCTGATTAGCACCGCTAATAACTTAATGGCTTGCAACAAAAACGGCATGTTTCTGCACAATCTTCGTTCTTTCATGAACCACAAGGAAACTATTCCGGAAAACCAGGACGGCATAATGCCGTCGGGTGAAGTTAAAAGCGTGGAATTCAAAAATGTCAGCTTCGGCTACAAAGCTGGTTCGCCTGTTATAAAGAACATGTCGTTCACGCTCGGAGCGGAATCCGCCAAACCGGACAATAAATCCATCGCGCTCGTCGGTCACAACGGCGCGGGAAAAACCACGATAATAAAGTTACTGTTGCGTCTTTATGACCCGACGGAGGGCGAGGTATTGGTCAACGGCATAAACGTTAAGGATTACAACCTGAAAGCGTATCGGAATTTATTCGCCGCGGCTTTTCAGGACTATAAGATTTTCGCGGACAGTGTGCGCGAAAACGTTCTTATGGGCAGGGGAAGTGAAAAATATGAACAAGATGAAGAAATCGTTTTGCGTTCTCTCGAAAGCGCCCGAGTTGCCGACAAAGTATCGGGTTTGCCCGGCGGAACGGGAGCCGTTTTAACCAAAGAGTTCGATGAAGACGGGCAGGTGCTTTCAGGTGGTGAATTCCAGAAAATCGTGGTTGCGCGGGCTTTCGCCAATCCCGCGCCCATAAAGGTTTTCGATGAGCCGTCAAGCGCGCTTGACCCGATTGCCGAGCATGAGCTGTTTGAAAGCATCTTAGAGGAAAGCAGAAATAATCTCACCATATTTATTTCTCACCGTTTGTCGTCGGTTAAAAACGCCGACGAAGTCATTATGCTTGAACACGGCGAAATTATTGAACGCGGCACACATGCCGACCTGTTAGAAAATAACGGCAAATATGCCGACATGTTTACAAAGCAGGCGAAGAATTATCAGCCTGCCGAATATGAAAGCGAGGTAATTGCATGAGTGATAAAAAACAAAAAATAAAAATGTCCGCAGGCAAAACAATAAAACATAACTGGTTCGTAACAAAAATTATTTTCTCCGCGTCGCCGCTTTTGTTTATCGTGGCGTGTTTTGACACTATAAGGTGGCACGGTATGAACTTTATCGGGTGGACGTTGGGGGTAAGCTTTGTACTCAATGCTGTTGAATTCGGACGCGACTTCGGCGATGTACTGCGCGTAGTCCTCTTTCTGATAGTCTTAGCGGCGTTTTCGGGTATTTGGTCATCTCTTACACACGGCTACGTAACGATTGTTTTTCAGGTAAAGGCAGAGCGCAAATTGCGGCTCATGCTTTATGAAAAAGCGAAATCCATAGACCTGTCCCGCTATGACGACCCTGAATACTACAATGATTTTGTGCTGTCGGTGTCCGAGTCCAAAAACGCCGTTGACCGTACAATGCAATTAATGAACAAGCTGATTACGGGATTAATTATGTTCCTTGCATACGGTATATATTTTCTTTATAACGACCCTGTTTCCGTTACGTTTGTTTTAGCGTCGTTTACAGCAAGGTTTTTATTCGGCAAAGCGATTAGCAAATTAGACTTTAAAGTGCGTCTGGCAGAAACGCCCTTTATCCGGAAAAGAGCCTACATACACCGCACTTTTTATCTTAATGACTACGCGAAAGAACTACGGTTAAATAAGAATGTTTCAAAGGGATTGCACGATGATTTCAACCATACCAATAATCAGATTTACGATATACGCAAAAGCGTAGTCCGTAAGAAGTGGACGCTCAGATTCCTGTCCGAGTATATCTTCAGCGACTTCATATTCGACGGGATTTATCTCTCCTATTTGATTTTCATGACTGTTGTAAGGAAAACAATGTCGTTCAGCGCCATGTTTATTTTATGGGGTGTCGCCGGAAACATGAGACGCGGCATGATTATTCTGTCCGAATTATTCCCGCAGGCGATGGAAAACGCGCTGTACATCGATAAAATCCGCTCGTTCCTCAATTGCGAAGCGAAGATTACAAGCGAAAAAAATCTGTCTGTCCCGAATGAAATTAAAACAATTCGCTTTAACAATGTATCGTTCAGGTATAATGAAAAACAGGAATATATTCTAAGCGATATAAACTTTGTCATAAACCCGTTCGACAAAATCGCGCTCGTGGGTTACAACGGTGCGGGAAAAACAACGCTGATTAAATTATTAATGCGCCTTTATGACCCGAGCGAAGGGGAAATTACATTAGACGGCGTTGACATCCGCGAATTTAATTTAGAACAATACCGCGAAAAAATCGGCACGATTTTTCAGGATTACCGCATTTATGCGGCGAGCGTCGAGGAAAACATTGTGATGGATTTAACGGATTTAAAAAGCGAAGATGAGGAAATTTTAAACCGCGCTGTTAAGCTCAGCGGGTTCAAATCTCGTCTGCTGGAAATGGCTGACGGCGTAAAAACACCTTTAACGCGTGAGTTTGATGAAGCCGGCACATCGCTGTCCGGAGGCGAAAGCCAGAAGCTCGCCACGGCGCGCGTGTTCTATAAACCGTCGAACTTAATTATTCTCGATGAACCGTCAAGCGCGCTCGACCCGATTGCCGAGTTTCAGATGAACCGCTCAATGAATATGGCGGCAGAGGACAAGTCCGTGGTTTTCATTTCTCATCGGCTGTCAACAACCAAACACGCCGATAAGATTTTTATGCTCGACAGCGGCAGAATTATTGAGGAAGGCACACACGACGAACTGCTTAGCTTAGACGGCAAATATAACGAGATGTGGAAAGCGCAGGCAAGCAAGTACGTTTAAATTTGCATTTATTCGGAAAGTATGATATGATTAAGAGAAAAATAACAGGGTGATATTCTATGTTTAAAATCGTTTCGGCAAGGGAAGCCGTTGACCGTATTCCCGATGGTGCGCGGGTTGCCGTTAACTCGTTCTTGGCGCTGTCTAATCCCGAAGAACTTCATAATGCAATCTGCGAGCGTTTTATTGAAACCGGCTCACCTAAGAATCTGCGCTTGTTTTGTGCGGCGGGATTCGGTGTGTGGGACGAGAGCCGCTACGCCGACCCGTATATAACGGCGGGCGCGGTCAGCGAAATCATCGCAGGGCATTACAACAGCATGCCTGCCGCCGTCAAAGCGGCGCTCGCAAATAAAATCGAGGCGTATTGTCTGCCGCTCGGACTGCTTTCGCAGGCTGTGCGCGCTTCAGCCTCGGGCAAGGAATGGATTTTAAGCGAAGTCGGAATCGGCATTTACGCCGACCCGCGTGTAGATACCTGTGCGCTTAATTCCATATCGAAAAAGAAAATTATTGAGGTTCGCGAGTTTGAGGGCAGGGAATATCTGATGTTCCGTATTCCGAAAATCGACGTTGCCCTCATAAAAGGCACGACCGTTGACCCGAACGGTAACATCTCGTTTGAAAAGGAATATCTCACTGTTGACGCGCTTGCGCTGGCACAGGCAACAAAACGTAACGGCGGTAGCGTGATTGTTCAGGTAGAACGCGTCAGCCACGAGTTTTCACGCCCGCGCAGTGTAATTGTACCGGGGATTTTAGTAGATGAAGTAGTGGTCATTGAACCCGTTACTAAAACCGGCGAGTATAACCCCGCTTTATCCGGCGACGTACATGTTCCCGCGTCACAAATGGATTATTATGTAAATAAAATTTCCACTACTAAAAACAGAAGAATTAACTCAGCCGACAAAACCGCCGACATAATCGGCGAACGTGCCGCCCGTGAATTAAAACCGGAACATATTGTAAACATCGGCATCGGTATTCCCGAAATGGTTGGCAAATACGCCTCAAAGCTCGGAATTTTAAAAGACATCGTGACTACAGTGGAAGCCGGCGGAATCGGCGGACTGCCTGCGCCGGGAGTGGCTTTCGGCGCGACAATAGGAGCGGACATGATTTGCGACATGGCGACCCAGTTCGATTTTTATGACGGCGGCGGACTTGATATATGCTTTCTCGGCGGGCTTGAAGCCGATATGCGCGGCAACGTCAACGTCCATAAGTTAGAAGGCGGTTATCCGGGGATTGGCGGTTTCGCGAACATCACCTTCGCCACTAAAACAATAGTTTTCTGCATGAGTTTTACTACAAAAGGACTTGTTGCAACCCGTGAAAACGGCAGAGTGATTATTAAGCAGGAAGGCTCTGTCCCGAAATTTAAAAAAGAAATTGCCGCTGTAAGTTTTTCCGGAGCGAACGCAGTAAAACGCGGACAGCGAGTGCTTTATGTAACCGAGCGGTGTGTGTTTGAACTGACCGAAACCGGATTAAAATTAAAAGAAGTATATGACGGCGTAAATGAGCAGAAGCAAATTCGGCAACTTTTGGATTTTGAATTATATGACTAAGAAAGAAAAGATTAAACTTTTAATTTATGAATTGGCGCAACTTTATCCGAATCCTGTCTGTGCGCTGTTTTACAGCAAACCTCATGAGCTTTTAGTTGCTGCGCGGCTTTCGGCGCAGTGTACAGACAAGCGTGTGAATCTTGTCACGCCCGCGCTTTTTGCGCGGTTTCAAAGCCTTGAGGATTTCGCGGACGCAAAAGTCTGCGAGGTTGAAGAATATGTCCGCTCTTGCGGATTATATAAAACCAAAGCGCGTGATATTGCGGGCGCGTGCAAAATACTGCGCGATGATTACAGCGGCATAATCCCCGACAGCATTGACGAACTTTTGAAATTGCCCGGGATTGGCAGAAAAACCGCGAATCTGCTCACAGGTACGCTTTACGGCAAGCCTGCCGTCGTAACCGACACACATGTAATACGGCTTTCAAACCGTCTCGGCTTGGCGCACACCAAAGACCCCGCAAAAACCGAAACCATTCTCCGGAAATTACTCCCCGAAGATGAATCGCTTAACTTCTGCCATCGGTTAGTTTTCTTCGGACGGGAGGTTTGCAAAGCGCAGAACCCGAAATGCGGGAATTGCGGCTTGAAAGATTTATGCGTTTATCATTGCAATACCCCGTTATGAAGATATTGACGGAGCAGGGAATTAGTGGTATACTATATTTATGAAACGTTTATTAAGATACTCACTGATATATTTCAAGCGGTTAGACAAACTGCTTATTCTGCTTTGTCTTTCGGCTTGTTTCTTCAGCGCTTATATGCTTTACGGCATGGTGCAGAACGAGGTAAGCGCCTTTGTTTTTGAGCGGCATTATAAAATGCAACTTGCGATGGCTTTTGTCGGGCTTTTCGCCGCACTTGTCTTAGGTGCGATTAATTACAAGCTGATTTCAAAGTTCTGGTATCTTGGCGCGGTGTGTGGCGTCGGACTCATGCTTCTGCTTTTTACACCTCTCGGAGTAGGACCGCAGGGAAGCGAGGAAATTAACTGGCTGAACTTCGGTTTCACTACCATACAGCCATCGGAATTCCTTAAATTCTTCTATGTCATAACATTTTCAACCCACTTAGCAAAAGCCGGAAAGCGAATGAATCAAATCCCGCATTTGGCACTGCTGTTTGCACACGCGGCATGTCCGATGCTGTTGTTGTTGTCGCGGGGGGATTTCGGCACTACATTAGTTGTCATGCTGATTACTTTTACAATGCTTTTTATAGCGGGCTTGTGGTGGAGGTATGTTGCGGCGATTATTGCGATGATTCCCGTGGTGGCGTTCGTGATGTGGAATTACGTCTTCAGGAATTATCACAAACTGCGAATCTTAATTCTGATTGACGAAGAAATCAGAGAAGCGGAAATGCTTGGTTTCTTCAACCAGCAATACAGAAGCCTTTTAGCTATAGGTTCGGGCGAGCTGACCGGGAGAGGGCTTTTCGGCGGCGAATATATCTACGTCCCCGAATATCAGACCGACTTCATTTTTTCGTATATCGGAATGACGCTTGGCTTTGTCGGGTGCGTATCGGTACTGGGTTTGATTATGTTTATATTAATCCGCATACTCGCCAACTGCCTAATCGCCAAAGACACCCTCGGTAAATACATGTGTGTGGGTGTTTTTGCGATGTTCCTTTATAACACCATAATAAACGTGGGCATGACGCTCGCGGTTATGCCGGTAATAGGACAGCCGCTGCCCTTAATCGGGGCAGGCGGAAGTTCGGTCTTAGCTTATTTTTTGGGAATCGGGCTTGTTTTATCTGTCCGCGCCCACAAAGATAAAAAATACCATATGTTTTACACGGAGAAAGAATGATATGAATCAACCTTTAAAGTTAAAACCCGAAGACTTATATCCTGCGGTTGAAATCGAATCCAAGCGTAATCGTTTCGTTCGGGCGATTGCCGATTATAAGCGGCATTTCGGATATGGCGCAGGAGAAAATGTCAGGCTTTTTTCGGTTCCGGGCAGAACCGAAATAAGCGGCAACCACACCGACCATAACTGCGGAAAAGTCTTAGCGGCGAGTATAAGCCTTGATATTATCGCTGTCGCAGAACCTATCAAAGAAAATAAAATAGTGATTAAGTCCGAAGGTTTTGAGAAGAGCAGTGTTGGGCTTAGCGACCTCGATGCTGCGCCGGAAGAAAGAGGCACTTCGGAAGCTTTGATTCGCGGCGTGGCGGCGGGCTTCGAGAAAGCCGGCTTCAAAATCGGCGGGTTTATAGCTTATACGACATCCGAGGTTCTTCCGGGTTCGGGCATGTCGAGTTCAGCCGCGTTTGAGGTTATGGTGGGTATAATTCTGTCGAACCTTTATAACGATGGTAAGATTGATGCGAACAGAATTGCGAAAATCGCCCAAAAAGCCGAGAACGAATACTTTGGGAAGCCGTGCGGGCTTTTAGACCAGACGGCGTGTGCGTCCGGCGGCTTTATCGTAATAGACTTCAAGGATGCCGCGTCCCCGATTATAAATAAAGTGACGAGTGCGGACTGGGGCTCGTTCGGGCATGACCTGTGTATAATTAATACAGGCGGCTCTCATTGCCAAATGACAGACGCATACGCTGCGATTCCGTGCGAGATGCGGGAAATTGCTTCGTATTTCGGCGTCGATTGCCTGCGGCAAATCGCAAGGAAAGACATCGAGCTTAACACAAACATACTTCGAGAGCTGTACGGCGACCGCGCACTGCTTCGTGCTTTGCACTTTTTCGAGGAGAACAGCCGGGTTGAAAAATTAATACACGCGCTCGCGAACAGTGACTTCGACAGCTTTTTAAAGTACATAAACGATTCGGGCGGCAGTTCTTTTAAGTATTTGCAAAATATTTATCAGGCGGGCGAAACGAAATATCAGCCGATTGCCGTGGCTCTCAACGCCGCTGAATACGCGCTGGGCGGAAAGGGCGCCTGCCGTGTTCACGGGGGCGGATTTGCGGGGACTGTGCAGGCGTTTGTCCCGCATGAAATGCTTAAGATTTTCAAGTTTAACCTCGAAAGGATTTTCGGGACAGGGTCGTGCTATGTGCTGAGCGTTAGGGAGCATGGGTGTACAGAGGTCGTGTTAGATTGATTTAACTGCGAATAGCGGCGTCCTCAACGCACCGAACACTACACAAAACGCGAACGGGACGCCGAGGACGTCGCCCCCTGCAATAAACATAATATACATTACAAAAGGTATTAAATGAACTTCAAAACCTACGACATCATAATCGTCGGTTCAGGAGTGGCGGGGCTGTACGTCGCGCTCAGTCTTGAGCCGCGCTTTCGTGTACTTATGCTGTCAAAGCGGGAACTTCTGACTTGTAATTCCGCAATGGCGCAGGGCGGTGTCGCCGCCGTCATGGATGAAGACACCGACAGTTTTGAACAGCATATTCAGGATACGCTGATTGCCGGCGGTTACAGAAATAACCTGCCTAATCTGCGCGTTTTAGTCGAGCAGGGACCGCGTGATATAGAAAGTTTGCAGGAACTCGGCGTCAGCTTCGACAAAAAAGAAGACGGCAGTCTTTCGCTTGCGCTTGAGGGCGGGCACTCACGCAACCGCGTTGCCCATTACCGCGACAGCACCGGACAGGAAATCGTAACAGCTCTAATTAAACATGTCCGCGCACTGCCGAACATCACACTGCTTGAAAATGCGCACCTGCTGAACTTAATGAAAGAGGGCGATGATTTTCTCGCCGATGTTCACAGAGACGGCGCACATGAATATTACACAGCTAAAACGTGCATACTCGCAACGGGCGGTATCGGACGGGTTTATGACTTCACCACAAACAGCCCGACAGCAACAGGCGACGGCATTTATTTTGCCTATAATATGGGCGCGAAAATCAAGGATTTGAGTTATATTCAATTCCATCCGACCGCCTTTGCCGACAGAGCAAGCCGCGAGTGCTTTCTTATTTCCGAAACTGTGCGGGGCGAGGGCGCAAAACTGCTAAACTGCAAAAAAGAGCGATTCATGCAAAAGTATGAACCCGAGCGCATGGAACTCGCTCCCCGTGATGCAGTTTCAAACTGCATATTAGCCGAGCAGAAAGTTACCGGAAGTGATGAATTCTACCTTGACATCTCACATGCTGACGGCGGGTATATAAAAAGCCGCTTTCCTATGATATATTCCCGCGTTTTAAGTTCCGGCTTCGATATGACAAAAGAACCCGTGCCGATTTATCCGTGCCAGCATTATCTTATGGGCGGAATTGAGGTAAACGACTACGGGCAGACCTGCGTTAAGGGCTTGTACGCGGCGGGTGAGTGTTCTTTCACCGGCGTACACGGGAGCAACAGGCTCGCAAGCAATTCCCTGCTTGAAGCTTTGGTTTTCTCCCGCCGGATAGCAGAGAATATAAACGCTTCAACAAAATCTTCAGCAAACCCGGTTGAAATCATCTATGAAGACTTTCCGAAACCCGAAGAAAAAAAGCTAAAACCTGAAGAAGTCGGTTTTGAAGCTGTTTTTGCCGGAGAAATACGCACAATTATGCAGAAAGCTTACTTTGTCACGCCCGATTACGAGGCGGTAAAGTCGGGGCTTGAGCGAATAAACGAGATTATTTGTGTGCTTGAAACCGGCAGATTTGAGCTGACTCCGGAATTTGTCGAAACTAAGGCGCTTGCCGTTATAGCCCTGCTAATCTTAAAGGAACTAAAAGTTTGAAACAAAATACAACCGAAACGGAGAAAATGTTGTTTTCGCTTCGTTTTTAAACGAAGCTGTTCTCTGTTAGTGAAGAAAGGACTTTATGGAAATAAGTATGAATCTTCCTGCGTTTTATATTGACGACCTCATCAAAACCGCTCTTGCGGAGGACATCAGTTACATCGACCTCACAACCGACCTGCTTATAAGCGAAGACAGCATTTCCCGCGCTTTCTTCCTCTCGAAAGCGGACGGCGTTCTTGCGGGGCTTGATGCGGCATGTCGTGTTATGGAACTTACGGACAGAGAAGTTAAAGTTACGAAGCATTTCAGGGACGGCGCCCGAATCAAACCCGGCGACATTATAGCTGAATTCAGCGGAAAAACCGCCGCGCTTCTTAAAGCCGAACGGACGTCGCTTAATCTGCTCCAGCACATGAGCGGGATTGCAACCTGCACTGCGGAATGTGCAGAAAAAATCGCCGATACAAAGGCGAGAATTACCGATACGAGAAAGACTTTGCCCGGACTCCGCTCACTCCAAAAATATGCCGTGCTTTGCGGCGGCGGCTTCAACCACCGCTATAATCTTTCCGATGCCGCACTGATTAAAAATAACCATATCGATGCTTGCGGGAGCATTACAGAAGCTGTGAAAATCCTGCGTTCCCGTCTTGGTCATATGGCGAACATCGAAGTTGAGGTGCGTAACTTCGCCGAACTGAACCAAGCGCTTGAAGCCGGCGTGAAAATAATTCTTCTTGACAATATGAACGTTTCCGACATGGCGGAAGCGGTCAAAATTTCTTCGGGACGCGCAATTCTTGAAGCAAGCGGCAACATTACGCTCGGCAACATTCGCGAAACCGCGCTTACGGGCGTTGATATAATCAGCATGGGCGCGCTTACTCATTGCGTGAAGGCGCTCGATATATCATTGAGGTTTAAGTAAATTTTCGTCAACCCCTTGATATTTATACTAAAATGGTGTACAATAAAAAAGTACACCATTTTAGTATGAAAAGGATATGGAAGCTTGAGCAATATAATCTACTTAGACAACGCCGCCACAACCCGCATAAGCCCTGCCGCCCGCGAAGCAATGGAGCCGTATTTGGACAGCCTTTACGGCAATGCCTCGTCATTATACTCACTCGGCAGGGAAAGCGCAAAGGCGCTTTTAACTTCCCGCAGGAGCATAGCCGAAGCCCTGAACTGCGACCCGCGTGAAATTTACTTCACAAGCGGCGGCAGTGAAGCGAACAACTGGGCGATTAAAGGCACGGCGCGGCTTATGGAGAAGCAGGGGAAGCGCCATATAATTTCTTCCGAGTTCGAGCATCATGCGGTTTTGCACGTGCTTCAAAGCTTGGAGAAGAACGGCTTTGAAGTAACATATCTGCCTGTTTATGAAAAGGGCGCGGTTCGCGTTGCTGATTTGGAAAAGGCAATTCGTCCCGACAGCGCCCTTGTTACAATCATGCACGTCAACAACGAAATCGGTACAATTCAGCCGGTTTCCGATATTGGTGCGGTTTGTAAGGAGCGCGGGATTTTATTTCACAGTGATGCGGTTCAGGCGCTCGGAAACGTACCGATTGACATACAAAAGCTAAACGCAGATTTCCTCTCGCTTTCAGGGCATAAAATCCACGCCGTGAAAGGCGTCGGCGCGCTTTATATCAGTAAAAAAATTCGCTTTGCGCCTTACATTGAAGGCGGCGCACAGGAAAGCGGGCTTCGCGCCGGGACGGAAAACATCGCAGGGATTGCGGGTTTTGCGAAAGCTGCGCAGGAAGCTGCGGACGGCGTTGAAGAAAAGAACGCGAAGCTTCTTCCGCTTTGCGATAAACTGTACCGCGGGATTATGAAGCTTGAAAAAGTTCATCTGAACGGCTGTTATGAACAGCGTGTCGTGAATAATCTCAACTTCTCATTCGAGGGTATTGAGGGCGAATCGTTGCTTCTTATGCTCGATATGGCGGGAATCTGCTGCTCAAGCGGCTCGGCGTGTACTTCCAGCTCATTAGACCCGTCGCATGTACTTCTCGCACTCGGTCTCCCGCACGAAGTCGCGCACGGCTCGCTCAGGATTTCAATGTCGCGGTATACGACAGAGGCGGAAATTGACAGGCTTCTTGAAGTTCTGCCCGGCGTGGTTGGGAAATTACGGGCGATGTCGCCGTTATGGGAAAATATAATGAAAAACGAAAGGAAATAATTATGCTCTATTCCGAAAAAGTAATGGAACACTTCGCTGCGCCGCACAACGTCGGTGAAATTGAAAACGCCGACGGAATAGGTGAAGTCGGCAACGAAAAATGCGGCGATATTATGAAGATGTATCTTAAAATAAACGCGGGAATTATAGAAGATGTAAAATTTAAAACCTTCGGTTGCGGCGCGGCAATCGCCACGTCTTCAATCGCCACCGAGATGATTAAAGGCAAATCAATAGAAGAAGCGCTGAAGCTGTCTAACAAGGCGGTAGTGGAGTCGCTCGAAGGGCTTCCGCCTGCGAAAATTCACTGCTCGGTTTTAGCAGAACAGGCAGTTAAGACAGCCATTGCCGACTATTACAGGCGGCAGGGCGTAGACCCTGTGCCGATTGTCGGCGTAATCCAAGACCATTGCGACGGGCAATGCACAATTGATAATTGAAAATTATGCATAATTTGGAAAAAAGTGTTAATGTTATTAACATGAGTGCTACTGTAATTACCAGAAAAAATTTTAAAAAAGAAGTTAAACGCTGTAAAACGCCGGTATTATTAAGTTTCGGGAATAACTGCGGAGTTTCCTCGCTTTTATTGAAGGAAGCCGCCGATAATTTAAACGCGGAACTTCAGGGCAAAATAAAAATCGGAGTTATCGAGTGTAACCCGGCGAACTCCGAACTTGCAAAAGAGTATAACATCCGCTTTCTTCCGTCATCAATCTTAATCAGAAATGGTACAGTCACCGACAGAATCATCGGAAATATGCGAAAGGACGACTTTCTTAAAATTTTAAAAACGTTTTAATGTAACATTCGATTATCTCCGCGCAGGTATCCGGTCCTGCCGTACTGTCGAGCGTTATGTTATAATCATGAGCGCGCCCCCATTTATATTGCGTAAAGTATCTGTAATATGTAATGCGCCTTTTATCCATGCGCGTTACATAATTTTTATAGTCGCCGGAAGTTTCATTATATTCGTCCCGCACGCGCTGTATTCTGTCGTTAATCGGCGCGTGAATAAACACCTTAACAAGCCCCCGTATATCTTTCAGCACATAGTCGGCGCACCCGCCTACAATTACGCACGATTCTTTCGCAGCGAGGTCACGGACAACCTGCGACTGCGCCAGAAAAAGCTGGTCAGATACCGGCAGACTGGTCATATAAAGGCTGTAGAGCAGGCTTGTTGTCTTTTTTTCCGAAGCTTCTTTTACATATTCTTCAGAGAAGCCGCTTTTTTCGGCGGTAAGCCTAATAAGGTCATTATCGTAAAAAGGAATACCGAGCCGGGACGCTAATTTTCTTCCAATCAGCCGTCCGCCCGAGCCATATTCGCGATTAATAACTATTGTGTATTTCATATTAATAATTCACCTCGAAAATTAATTTTCTTGTTTCTTTTATTACCGAGCCAATTACCCTGTAAAATATTTCCATCCAAAGTATAACATAAAAATACAAAAAAATCAACCGTCTTTCGGCGGCTGATGAAGTAAATTTACGAAGCGGGCTCTACTCGAATAAATCCTTAGTCTGGCTTTTCGGCATCTTTTGATAAACGCTGACGTCCCCGCTTCCGTCACAGGTAGCAAGCGAAATTTGAGCCACATTGTCAAACCCTTGCGAGTTTAATATGTCCGTCAGCCAAATCCTGTTTTTACCGATGTATTTCAGGTTGACGTCAAGCACTTTTCCGTCAAGCACTATATTAACAACTACTTCTTCCTGTTTTGGAAACAGGCTCAAATCCGCAGGCGTTGCCGGTCTTCTCGCCGCCACGGGAATAAATGAAAGCTGTCCGTTGGCTTCGAGAATCGCCGTGCCTACGTCGGCGAGATTAAAATAACCGCCGGTGCGGCACATCATCAGAAATTCGGTAATGTCAAGCTTGGCTTTAAGAAGGTTTTTCTCAAACAGCTTGCCGTTCTGATATATAATGAGCGACCTGCCCCACAGGAGCTTCCTTGCTTTTAGTGATTTCAGGGAAATAATCGACATCATAAACGCCACAAAACCGTAAACAAGCATAGCCGTCAGCGGTTCCACCCAACTGTCGGTAATACTGGTTGCCATTTCGGCGGCGATATTACCCATCGTTATGCCGATAATATAATCAAAAACGCTGAGCTGTGAAATCTGCTTGTTTCCAATAAGTTTGGTTATAATAAAAAGCACAGCGAGCGAAAACAGCGACAGCCAAATAATCTTGAGTATCATAATTTTATAGTTCCCGTCATATATTGAAAAATTCAATTTGACAAAACATAAAATAATTGGTAAAATGAATAAGCGTTATTTAAAAGCGTCGGCTCCGCCCCGCGAAAGGAACGGAAATGAAAAAAAGCCGCAAATTATTTTTCAGCGTGAAAAACTTTATTCTGATGCTGAAGCACAGCATGAAAAAGAACAATGTCACGATTCATTCAGCCGAAGCCGCTTTTTTTATTATCATCGCGTCTTTGCCGACCGTCATGTTGTTTCTGACACTGCTTAATTATTTGCCCTTTTCGGAAGAGCAGGTTCAGGGGTTTTCGGTGGATTTTCTGTCGCCGCAGGTTTCGGGCTTTGTGGAATCCCTGCTTGACGAAATCTATCAGAAATCTACAGGTGCCGTTATTTCAATCGCTACAATTACCGCGCTCTGGTCGGCTTCACGCGGGTTGCTTTCAATTATAAAAGGGCTTAACTCCATTTACGGCGTTAAAGACATGCGCGGTTATTTCAGAATCCGCTTAGTCACTATGCTCTATATGCTTGCTTTTATGCTGACGTTAGTCATTACGCTGGTTGTATTAGTTTTCGGCGGGGCGATTGCGTCACGGCTCGTTGAAGCTTTCCCCGCTCTTGACAGCACAAATGTGTTTTTCACATGGGCGCGCTGGCTGTTCGGATTTTGCTTGTTAATACTGTTCTTTTGGATGCTGTACTCATTTGCGCCCGGACGCAAAACCCGTTCCGTAAAAGAATTTCCGGGCGCGATTCTAAGCGCGGCGGGTTGGGTCGGCTTCTCGGCACTCTACTCGTTTTATGTCGATAACTTCGCTAATTACTCGTATTTTTACGGCAGCCTTACCGCTATCGTGTTGCTGATGCTCTGGCTGTATTTTTGCATGAATATTATGTTTTTCGGCGCGGAGGTCAACGTAATGCTGCGCGATATATTTGAAATCCGGGAACGTAAAAAAGCCAAACGCGTAATTCGCGGTGAAATAAGAAAGAAAAATACAGCAAAGGAAAACTAAAAAATGAAACTTGGCATGGTAGGTTTGCCCAACACGGGCAAAAGCACGTTATTCAACGCGCTGACAAACGCCGGCGCGGCATCTTCCAACTATCCTTTCAGCACGATTGAATCCAACTTAGGACGGGTCAGCGTTCCGGACCCGCGCCTTGAAAGGCTTGCAGAGCTTTACAAGCCGGACAAATTCACGCCAGCCTCACTTGAATTCGTGGACATCGCCGGACTTGTCAAAGGTTCGTGGAAAGGCGAAGGCTTAGGTAATAAGTTCCTTGCTTCCATTCGCGAGGTCGATGCTATAATTCACGTGGTGCGCTGTTTCGAGGATGAATTGGTTGTTCACCCGGACGGCAGTATTAACGCTAAGCGCGACATTGAAACCATAAATCTTGAGCTTGTTTTCGCGGATTTGGAAATACTTGAGCGTAAATTCGAGAGGACTAAAAAGATGCTTAAAGGCGGCAGGGAATTTCAAAAGGAAGCCGACTTTCTCGAAGCGCTGATTACTTACATGAGCGAGGGGAAAACCGCGCGCAGTTATGATTTTGATGATTACGGGTCGGGGATAATCAGAGATGTTCCGCTCCTCTCCGCGAAACCTGTAATATACGCCGCAAACATGCACGAGAGCGATTTCCCCGATAAATTTGAAACCAACCCGAATTATATCAGCGTAAAAGAATCTGCCGAGAGCGAAAACTGCGCCGTTTTGCCCGTCTGCGCCAAGACTGAGGCAGATATTGCCCAAATGGACGAGGAGGACAGAGCGCTTTTCCTTGAGGAACTCGGTATGTCCGAGTCAGGGTTAAGCCGCATAATAAAGCAAAGCTATGCCTTGCTCGGCTTAATTTCTTTCCTGACTGCGGGTCCGCAGGAAGTCAGAGCGTGGACAATCAAACAAGGCACAACCGCCCGCCGCGCCGCAGGAAAAATCCACACCGATATGGAGAAAGGCTTTATCAAAGCCGAAGTCGCCTCATTCAGCGATGTCGATACTTACGGAAGCACCGGCGCCGCAAAAGAGAAGGGTCTTATGCGGCTTGAAGGCAGGGATTACATCATAAAAGACGGCGATGTGGTTTTATTCAGATTCAACAGGTGATAGTTTAATGCAGGTATTCCGCAACAAAAACCCTTACTACCGGACACTTATTTTCATATCGGCGGCACGGATTGCGCTCTGTGTTTTGCCGATATTTGTGCTGTGTTTTTTACTGTGGCGAATAGGCTCGGAAAACTACTTGGAAACCGTAGGGTTTACTATGATGATTTTAGGAATGGTGCTTGCGTATGCGGCGCTTTCGCGGCGCTACAGAATTCTGCTGTCCGGACACAACGGCGAGCGGGCGCTTTTTAAAATCATCAAGCATATAAAGTGGAGCGGCGACTGCGCCGTGTTCACGAACCTGCCCGTCATATACAGAAAGAGCCGTTCTGAAATCGACATGCTGCTCATCGGAGAGCGCGGAATTGTAATCATCGAGGTCAAGAATCATTCGGGTGCGATTATCGGAAGCGGCAACGATGATTTTTGGCTCCAGCGCAAGAAATTCCGCGAAGGATATGGCGCAGTACGTGGCGCTGAAAAGAAGATGATTAACCCGCTGATTCAGCTGCGCAGACAGCGCGGGATTATAAAATCACTGCTCCGCGAACACGGGTTTGACGTGTGGGTGGAAAATGCGCTGTTTTTCTCAAATCCGAATGTAAGGCTGAAGCTGAATCTCAGTAAGAATAACCGTGCGTTTTCGGATAAGAGCGATTTGGTGAGGTTTATTAATGATATGAAGCCGGAGAAACCGCTGACAAAGAGGGAGTGTAAGGCGATTATTGGGGCGATAAGGGAAATGAGCGCGGGTTAACCCTCTACCGCACGGCAACGCCCGCCGTGCAAAACGAACAAAGAAACCCGAAAAAGTCAAGCGCAAGATGCAATTTAACGGTATAGACTCTGATAAAAGGTTTGTGCCGTTTTTATTCGGTATTGGGTTTTTGTCCTTACGAAATACCCTCATCTTGATATATTTCTCTTAAATCCCACCCCATCTCATTTACATGCTTGGTAAGCATGAGTTTTTGATTCTCAATTGAAGTTGACTCGCCCGAACGTGCATCCTCTTTACTCAAACGGGCGTAAATGCCGACTTTGTAATCCTTTTGTTTTATCATAAATCTCCTCCGATTGCAAGACATGCCTTACCGTCAAATACTCTAATGCGTTCTTTAGGTCAATCTCACCTGTGAATACGCTCGTGACACGATACAATGTTTTTCCTGTTTCAATTTCTTCGTATGTTTCAATTGTATCAGACATCTTCTTCACCCCGTACAATTTTATAGATTTTAATTTTGTCCTATGCTATTAAAGAACAATAATCACAATAAACGAAGCTTTCCGCACATACATCGAATTGAGAGCAGTAAGTTGTTTGTTTAACCGCCCCTATATCCGCCTTTATGTGTAAACCCTGTTAAGCGCAAAGCTCACAATAGCATGAATATTCGCCCTAAGCGACTGCTCCGGCCATGTTGCATAGATTTCGCTTGACGCTACGTTTGTCATGTATATAAATCACCAAACTTACTAAAGCACCTACCTGTTTGAGCTAATTATAACTCATTTTCTTGTAACGTGCAAGGTTTTTATGATAATTTGTCTCTTACTCCCCGCAACACTTTTTCAAATTCCCCCGAATTCATGCCCTCACATTTTAGATATTTTTCCGCGAGTGCGCCATTTTTAATAAGACGGCGGGTTCTCTCTTTGCGTTGGCGTTGTTTGTCTTTTGACGAGGTTGTTTGTTCTTGCGCCTTAATTTCTGCCATTTTTCCGCGTGTCATTAGCATAGATTCTTGTTTGATGTAGCTCATAGTTTCACCCCCTGCGTTTCAGTGTATGCGCAAGGGGTTGTTTTTTTGCCGCTAATGCGTCAAATGGTTTGCGAGTGTACCCGTCCAAATTCAAGCGTCGCATTGCTCCTTTTGAATTTGCCCGACTACACTCACAAACCACATAATGGCGCACTTATACATCGCATTCGCGATGTGTGCTTTTGCCAAGCCGTCAGCGCATATCATTTAACGGGGTGAGCATGTGGCAATTTATCATTTGCATGTTGGAATTGTTAGTCGCAGGGCGGGGCGATCATCGGTTACCGCCGCCGCTTATCGTGCAGGCGAAAAACTAAAAAATGATTATGACGGCGCAACTCATGATTATATTAATCGAAATTCAATCAGCACGGCGGCATATCGTGCAGGGGCAAAGTTAAACGAATTTGATTTTACTAATAAAAAAGGCGTTGTTCATTCGGAGATTATGTTGCCCGAAAATGCGCCGAGGGAATATTTTAACCGCTCTACGCTTTGGAATGTCGTTGAAAAATCTGAAAAACGCTGGGACGCGCAGACCGCGCGGGACATTGATGTAGCGTTACCGATTGAGTTTAAACGCCAAGAACAGATTGAAGTTATGCGTGAATACATTCAAGAAAACTTCGTTGACAGGGGCATGTGCGCCGATTTTTCCATTCATGATAAATTAGACGGCAATCCCCACGCGCATATTTTATTGACAACCCGCGAAGTTAGTGAAAAGGGTTTTAACGGTAAAAATCGGGAATGGAATAAGACCCAATGTTTAAAGCAATGGCGCGGGAATTGGGCTGATATTTGCAATGCGAAATTAAGGGCAAAAGGGATTGGTGAGCGTATCGACCACCGAACGCTAAAGGCACAGGGCATTGACCGCGAACCGACTATTCACATGGGCGCAGAGGCTACGGCTTTGGAGTGCAAGGGGATTTTTACCGAGCGCGGCAACAAAAACCGCGATATTATCGCACGAAATACGGCTAAGCATATGTATAAATTAAAACAAGAATGTTTAATTCTCGATAATGAAATTTCCGCACTACAAAAACAAATCGCCGAAGCACGTCAGGAAGAATTAGCGTTAAGATTTGAGGCAGAGCAAATTCATGAACGTGTCGAAGAAATCAAAAACATGAAAGGTCGGCAGTATGAGCAAGCAACGAATTATTTTAAACGCACGTATAACATAACCCCTCAGCAAGCGGCTGTGAAAATTGAAAAACTTGGACGCACAGCCCAAAGCAAGCGGAATTTGCAAGAAAAGTTGCAAAATAAAATCAATGTGTCTGTTGAGGAGAAAAAAGACTCATTAAAAGTACAGTCGGTACGTGAGAATATCTTGCTTATTCAACACACAAGGGAAAGAACGCAGGAATATGAAAGAATTAGATATAGATAGGACTTCCACTATATAATATATTAGGGGTGATATAGTGAAAATCTATGGTTACATTAGGGTATCTTCAGCAGACCAATGCGAGGCTCGGCAACTTGCGGCAGTTCAAGAATTAGGCGTATCGCCTGAAAATCTGTTTGTTGATAAGCAATCGGGAAAAGATTTTAACCGCTTGAAATATGCCGAACTTACGAAAAAATTGCAAGCGGGCGATTTACTCTACATAACAAGCATTGACCGTCTTGGGCGCAATTATGAAGAAATCCAAAACCAATGGCGCGTTATAACAAAGGAAAAAAGTGTAGATATAGCGGTGATTGACATGCCCTTGCTCGATACGCGCTTGCACAAAGATTTAATCGGCACATTTATTTCTGACTTAGTGCTGCAAGTGCTTTCATTTGTGGCGCATAGTGAGCGCGATAATATCCGCAAGCGTCAAGCCGAGGGCATAAGAGCGGCAAAAGCACGAGGGGTAAAATTCGGCAGACCTGAAATCAGTACACCTGATAATTTCGGGGCGCTTGTAAGTCAATGGGAGTGTGGGAAGATTAACACCGCCGAAATAGCTAAGCTGTGCGAAATGAGCCGCGCCACATTCTACACAAAACTCAAAGAACACAGGCTATTAAGCCAAAAAAAGAAATAAACCGTCTAATAAAGTACACGTTTTTAGACAGCTTTTATTAATAACATTATAGCATTAGATAAGTCGAAAAGTCAAGGGTTTTGACGAGATTTAACATAAATTTAACATTCGCGTAATATTTCCGACATATTTTATATTGATTTTTGGGCAGATTTAACAAAGCCCAACTTTTCTAAAAACGTGTACTATTTTGGAATGGTTTCACCGAGATTTTGTTTATATCTGCGGCTATGCGTAGGCGTGGATATGAGCAAAGGGAGGTGAGAGAGATGATTAAATCAATTTTAAATTCAATTAAAGCGAAACGCGTTGCATTTGACAACCCATTAAAGTATGAAGAATTTCATAAAACCGAAAGGACGAATAGAAACGTTAATGAAATTCCGAAAACCCTTAATGAGGTAAAGAGAGGGTAAGATAAAAAACGTTTCAAGTCTTATTTTAGTATGATAATAGGACTTGAAACGTCCTAAAAAGGGGAGCATACATGAAAGATACTTTGGAACAAGGTAAATTGTTTTATAGCCAAGAGAAATATAAAAAAGCGATAAAATGCTTTGCTAAAGTGATAAAACATGAATCGGACACTTGGCGCGTTTTCCAAGCTTATGATTTATCTGGAGAGAGTTATTGTAATCTTGCAATGTATGATAAGGCAATTGAGTATTGCTCACAAGCAATAGAGATATTTTTAGAACTCAAGAAAACCCCTAATTATAATGAATATAAGAGCATTATTAATAAGGAAGTGGCTAATACATATGCTACTCGTGGTCATATTTATAGTTGTACTGCAGGAAAAACTGAAGTAGATAAACAAATTAAATCAAAAGAGAATTATGAGGAAGCGGTGACACTTGACCCCTCTCGCAAAAAATATCAAGAAAATCTTGATATAACAAATAAGAATATCGAAATAGCAAAAAGAAATCTTGAAATACAAAAGAGCGGAGAACAACCTCGTTGCGACCTTTGTGGTATACAGATGAAAAAAGAAACTTTGCCAGGTCTTAGTTCTTGGTGGTGGGCTTGCCCTAAACATGGCGTAGAAGATTAATATGTCGCTTGATTTAAAAAAAGGAAGCGTTACCATGAACCACACTCATGCCCCCGAAATACTTGAATTTGTTGGTTATAACGGGAAGAAAGCTACCTTTGAGATTTTGTATAAAGGTGCGTTTATCTGCACTTCAATTGTATAATATAATTAACCACGCTTTTGACAATCAGAAAACGAGGTTCCCAATGCTACACATAACTGCAAGCAATTGGCGAAACGGCAGAAACATACCCGCTTTTATCCGCATAGAATTTAATAAAAAAGGTACAAGTGTTACTTGCATGGCGGTCAAGTGGGGCGGGTACTTCAAAAAATTATATACTGATGTTGAAAAAGAGAAAATTAATGAATGTAAGGTTGCAAACAGCGAATTTCTTAGCGGAATGATATTTGGTATGCTCGATAATATTTTTGAAAGAGAATATGCTCACATGATAATCGACGATATAACTAAGCTTTTCAAACCATATGACAAGTAAAACATTATGCTTAGCACCTCCAATAAAAAAGCCATATACCGCGATTTCGCGGCATATAGCTTTGCATAATAAGATTAAATTTTAACCAAGATTTTTTAACCAACACAGTAAATCATTGTTCTTTTGCCAGACGGGAACTTCGCTTTGGATTTCCGGTTGGTTAGCGTTCACCAAAGCCTTACGTTTCATATGAGTATCTGCTCTGGCATAGACTTCAGTTGTTTTGATTTCGCTATGTCCCAAAACGTCACGGATATAAACAATATTTACTCCCGATTGCAACAGGTGCATAGCTTTACTGTGCCGTAAGGTGTGTGGTGTTACTTTCAGTGGAACAACTTTAGGATTTGCACGTCTTGCCATTTCGGTATATTTGTCAAGCACAAACGAAATTCCTGAACGAGTGAGTTTTTCGCATTTTTTGTTGTAAAACAATGGTGCGGAATCAAGATAATTCGATGCTCTGAAATGTTCTGAATACTTCAGCAATAACTCTGCTGTTCTTGACATTAGCGGGACTATTCTTGTTTTACTGCCTTTTCCAGTAAGTCTGACGGTTGCAGGTTCGTCTAATCGTAAATCGGAAATAGTCAAATCTGCGATTTCTTGAACTCTTGCACCGGAATCATACATTAGCGTTAGGAGAACTAAATCCCTAAAACCTCCGCGTGTACTTTGGTTTGGTTGCGATAGAATTGCTTGAACTCCCTCAAGAGTTAGATAGTCAAAAGCTTTTTTAGGTTTTCTCTTTGTCGGGATAGAAATAATTCGCTGAAACAGTTCAATAGATTCGGGACACTCATACTGAAGATACTTGAAAAAAGCATGAATAGCAGACAAACGCTGATTCCTTGTGGAAATACTGCAATTCCGCTCAGTTTCTAACCACATTAAAAAATCTTCAACAACATCACGAGTTAAGTCTTTAAGCAATAATCGTTCAGATGGTATGCCTTTTTGGTCTTTGCAATACCTAATTAAAATCATAAACGTGTCCCTGTATGATTTAATTGTATTTGCGCTAACGCCAAGTTGTCCCGGTAAATATCTGCTCAAATAATTTGTTAAATGGTAGGCAAAATCAGTCGGTTTCACAAAATTTCACCTCCGGTATCACAAAGTCGCTGTAGGATTCTGACATTCGCACTAAATCAGGGTGAACTTCTGATGTCAAGCGCAAATATTTTTCTGTGATTTTCAAGTCCTCGTGACCAAGATACGTTGACAAAGCCGGCAACGCGGCGTACACATCAACATCATCGTCAATCCACTTTTGCAACGAGTGAACAGCAAATGTGTGTCTGAAATCATGAAGTCGCGGACCGCCTTTACCTCGACCACTATGCGGTATCCCCGCATCCCATAACACTTTCCTGAAGTAATCATAAGCACTTTCAGATGTCACGGGCGATGATGAAAACCTTGTGGGAAAAATATACGGATTGTTCGGTTGATGTGCTTTAATCGTTGGCAGATAATCGTCGATTACTTTACACAAAGAATCAGTAATTGGCACGAGCCTGTCCCTGCCGAATTTACCATCGCGAACAGTTAAAACACCGGTTTTCAAATTCACATCATTGTATTTCAAATTCAAAGCCTCAGAAATTCGCAATCCACAACAATAAAGCACACGAAACAATACCGAATACATTTGATTGCTAATCGGATGCGCACGATGCGAGGGGCGTTTGTCCGCAGTACGCAAAAAGTCTTTAATTTGCTCATGGGTGAAAATATACGGAACATATGAAGCGGGGGTAGGGCTGTTCCGTTTTAACGGCAAAACATGAGCTTTTATACCGCGCAATGCAAGAAATTCGGCAAGTTCATTAAAAAATCGGATTTTTGATTGTCGGGTCTGTGGACTTTCGTTTGGGCGTTGTTGCGACCAAATTTCAGCGATTTCTTTCGACAAGCAAACATCATCATTTGCTTGTTCACTACACAAATCATCGAGTTGTCGCAACCGATACAGATTACTTTCGTATTTGTAGCCTAATGCGTGTTTCATAGCGACAAATTCCCGAAAATAGTCAGCAAGCGGGCTTGAAAATTCGGTTACAGTCATTGGTTTGCACCTCCAATCGTTATTGGTAAAGGCACTTCCAACGCACATTTTCTTAATCCCACAATATCAATGTTCGTATAAATTCGTGTTGTCTTTGTATTTTGATGCCCTAAAATCTCGGATATTACAGGAAGAGGCGTTTCGTCTGCTAACATAGATGAAGCCAAGCTAAATCTAAGTGCGTGTAGTCCTGACTTTCGTGGTTCTTCAGTTGGCAGTTTTGCGAGAGTGCGATATTTCCTCATAATCGGGTATAGTGCCTCCGAGGTTAGGTTTGTGTACGGTGCCCAGTGTTTCAAGAAAATAAAACTCAAATCACTTTGGGGTCTTCCGTTTTTAAGATAATCAATAATGCTCTCGCCTACATCGTTTAATAATGGCAATGTTTGAGGGTTTCCGGTTTTTTCTTGTCCAAAACAAATGATGTTCTTATCCCAATCAAGATTTTCAAATTTGAGTGCGGCAATATCACCACTTCGTATTCCGAGGCAAGCAGCCAATTTAAGAATTGCGTAATCACGCTTGCCAACAGGATTTGCTCTATCAACCATAGACAGCATTTTTTCTATTTCGCCTTTGGTATAAACTGATGGAATTTTTGCAGGAGGTGTATATCGTGCTTTAGGCACAAACACAGACAAGTTATGAACAGTATACTCGTTTTCATAAGCAAACTTTAGAAAATCCCTTATTCGCGACAACCACGAATTTCTTGTTGTTGCAACATACTCTTTCATTGTTGCAGCAAAATTACAAATGATTGTTGGCGTTATACCATCTAATCTCGTAACTTTACAATCACAAAGATACTCTGTGAATTTTCGCAAAGTGTACTCAGCATCTTCCGCAGAACAAGGCTTTACATTTTTACTGTAATTCGCAATGTATGCTTCAGTGACAGCCTTGTACTGTTCCGGCAATGATTTCTTTTCTTGTTTTCGGTATGTCGAAATCGGAAGATTTTGTCGGTATTCATCAAGGCTTTTCAAAGCCTTATAAACATGGTTTTGTCGATTAGTAAAAGGAGGTTCTACTTTTGAAAAATCTATCCCGTAATGAAGTTTCGCAAAACGCAGTCCGTACTCAAAGCTATATTCGTTTACTCCTTCCAGCTTTGAAAAGCGTATCAGTTGGTTCCAAGTATACCGATAAGTCAATATGGTTGATTCGGCGTACTTCTTGTTGTGCAGATACACTTCCATCATATCCGCAAGGTGAGATATTGTCATTGGATAACACTTCCTTCCCTCGTTATACAATGATTATGACCAGTAAAATACCACCTTATACAACCATTATACAATATTTTTTCGATTTTGTCAACATAATTACTGACAGGTCATACTTCGTATTCGATGAAGTCCTCCCGACAATCCGAAAGCACGGCACATACATCACGGACGAATTACTCAAAAGGCTTGCCGACAAAACCGATGAAGCCGATGCTCTCTTGAGCGCACTTAGTAAAGAGCGCAGAAAAGTAAGGGAGGAAAGGCAGAGCCGCGAGTTCATTGAAACTTTCGCGACTGCTCTTGTGCCGAAAGCGCGGTAGGATACAGCTTTTTGCACTTAGGACATCTGAATTGTCGTAAATTCAAAAGCATAACAGCAATAACAAGCAAGCATGGTATAGTTATAATCAATATTATGCGTAAACTGACTATTAAGTCATCGCCGAAAACAATACCTATTTCTTAATTTTTTCCATAATCCCCTCACTAATTCCTTGCGTAATAAACTTTAATCAGCTTATCAACCTCGCCGCCGTCATAATGCCGTTTCTCACGTCCAAATCACCCACCCGCAAAGAACCGATAAACCATAAAAACAAGGTTAAGAAACACCACAAACGCAAAACGCACACCGAAATTAAACGGAGTGCGTTTTTTTGTAGAGTATTCAATTAAATATCATTACGGATAAAAACATGACTCCAAATTGTAAATGCGTTTCCGCCGTTTATTATCTCTGCAAAAGTATCTCGCGGTTCTGCTTTTATATCCTCGATAGATGTAACATCACGATAAATATACCATGCCGACCCAAATTGCCACGGCATATCTTCGGGTAGGTCAACACGGACAATATGCCCCCTGCGTGTCAACGAATAACTGACCGCAACATAATCGAACCGCTCAAAATCTCGCTCCCTTTCGAGTTTTGTAAAAAAATCCCATTCGGGCAGGTCAGATAAGTCACCAAATAACTGCATTGTACCGTTAGTGAACACCTCATAAAAAAGACTGTTCGTATCGCCGTTCATGTAATATCTGCCCGGACGTAATACACCTATTTCGCTTTCGTTGGCATCACTACCTTCAAGGTAATATCTAAAATCCGATTCAAACGAGTTATTATCGCTTATTCGCATTATAGAAATTGCCACCACACTTATTACTATAACTGCAACAATGCTCCCTGCTATAAATGCTAAAACCCTACCTTTTTTCAATACTTTTTTCATTATTTTGATAGGTTTTTCTTCATCAGCCTTGTTTATGGGTTTGTGCATTTCCATAGAAATATCTTTTAATTGTTTCTCGCACGAAGAACACTCTTTAATATGTTCCTCTACTAAGGTGCGACTTTCGTTGCTACATACATTATCATAATATAATGGTAGCAAGTCTTTTATAGTTTCGCATGATGATTTCATAATAAATTCTCCTTTAATTTTAATTTGGCACGGTGATATGTGACCCTCGCCCAACTTTCAGTCTTGCCGAATAATTCCGCAATTTGCATGAATGACAATTCCCCGAATACTCGCAGGGTGAACACTTCCTTATGAGGTTCTTCCATTTTATGAAGAGCCTTGTGTATTTCAAAAGCGGTTTCCCTGTCGGAAAAATTCTGCTCGAAGTCAGCCGTATCAGCCCATTCATGCTCATAAAAATTGGCAGTTCGTTTTTTCTCTTTTTCGCAATAAGTAAAATATGCGTTTTTAGCGATTTGGCAAAGCCAAACTTGAATTTTACACTCGCCATTAAAGCTGTCAATCGCCTTAAATGCTTTCAAAAACGTATTTTGCGTTATATCCTCTGCTATTGTTTCATTACGGCATAGGGATAACGTATATTTGTAAACATATTTGAAATACTGCGAATAGATTTCCTCGAAGTTAATCACATTCTCACCTCCTGCCTGTAAGTTGTTGTTAAAAGCTCGCTTTCATATATATGACTGTGAAAAATCAAATTTGTTACACCAATTTGAAAATTATTTTTCATACCTCGTATCGCTCCCACGCTCCCTCTACATAAAAGCCGACAAGGTGTAAACCTATTCGGCTTTTTTGTTACCGAAAAGAAGATGTTGCACCGCCGAGCAATTCGGACATATACCATTAATAAATGCCGTTCCGCAAGTTACACAAAATTTTCCCATGTTGTAATTCCTCTACTTTCGTAAAATAATTCCATAATATGACTATTTAATATTATAACATGAATTTTCGCCACTGTCAAGGCTATAGCGTTAATATATTCGCTATAAATATTTGTCTTTTTGCCGCTCCGCATATACACTTATTATAAAAGGTTTTGAGGTGTATTATGGATAAAAAGGCTATTCAAGCGGCTTTTGGTAACAATTTAAGAAAATACCGCTCTATAAACGGAAAAAATCAAGAGGAATTCGCTTTTACGGCAGACATGAGCGCGGCATATTTGAGCGAACTGGAGCGCGGCGAGAAATGCCCTACAATAGACACGGTTTATAAAATATGCAGGGCTTTACACATTACAGTTGCGGAACTGCTTGACTTTGACGCAGGAGAGCAAGCAGAATCGGAAGCGTTTTTAATTATAAAAAACGCATTAAAAACTGCGCCCGATAAGAATAAATTAAAATTAGCGCGTGTTTTTGAGCGGTTTATTGATTTATATAACGAGGATTAAAAATAATGGATTTGGTGCAAGTAGCCTGTGCTACTTGCGCTTTTTTAGAACCTATCCAACATTAATGTTTTATCATAAATCATCCGATAAAACATAGGGGTGATAAAAATGAAAGAATTGAAAAGCTATAAATCGTGGACAATATCGGATGAATTTTGGGAAGCAATAGAAGATGAAATTGCGTCACATGAAAGAGACCCGAACAGAGAATATAAGCGTAAACCCGGCGGCGGTCGCAAGCCACCCGATATGCGAAAAATACTTTCGGGAATTTTCTACGTTTTGCGAACAGGTATTCAATGGAAAGCGGCACCTAATGAATATGGCAGTTCAAGCAATTT
>JAITFZ010000035.1 GCA_031280965.1 Oscillospiraceae bacterium
AAAAACGAGTGGGGTGAACGCACACAAAAGGTTGATATTTATTTCAACTTCATCGGAAAATTTGACGCACCTTTTATCGAACCCGAATTATCACCTGAAGAAGCGGAAGTGTTAGAAAACGGGGGAACAAAAAAGACCGCTTCATGCGTGATGAAACAGTCTTTATTTGCTTTCCGTTTGTCCCCCTGCAACTTACAGGGTTTTTCTAACTTGTCTTACGGTAGGGGGTAGTAACTCCCGCCCTTTTCTGTTTTATTTGTTCTTGTTATTCACGTTATACGCCAGCGTCAGCAAACTATCCCCCATATGCACATTCTCTACAATTATATCATCAAAGTGTAAATTAATGTCATAATGAGAGAAGTTCCAAAACGCCTTAACCCCGCAATCAACTAACATTTCCGAAATCGCGCCCGCATTCTCCTTAGGAATACACAAAACAGCAATTTCGGGCTTGCTTTTTTTGCAGAACGCCGCCAATTTCGATATGTGGCAAATCGTCACCCCTGCGATTTGACTATCCACTAAATCTGAATTATTATCGAAAATTCCGATTAACTCACAGCCGTATTTGGGGAAGTCAAAATAGGTTATAATAGCCTTACCGAGATTCCCCGCGCCTATGAGAATCGCTCCGATTTTGCGTTCTACGCCGATGATTTTCCCGATTTCACTACGAAGTTCAGCCACGTTATAACCGTAGCCCTGCATACCAAAACCGCCGAAGCAGTTTAAATCCTGCCGTATTTGAGAAGCTGTCAGCTTCATACGCGCCGATAATTCAAAAGAAGAAATCTTGGTTAATCCCTCCTTTTGTAAATCGCCGAGAAATCTGTAATAACGCGGCAAACGCCTGATTACCGAGTTTGAAATATAGTTTTTGTATGGCATATCGAACCTCCGGTATTTTTTATGTTTGTTTTGTGGACAGTTAATATCCGCCTTTAAAATTAACTCATATAACTTTTAAGCCTTGCGCCTACTTCCAATAAGAAGCCTTCGGTGTTTACCTTTTTCTTTTCGGTTAAAGTCGAGAGTGATATTAAATCACCTGTCATTATTCCGGCTTCAATGGTTTCCTTAGTGGCTTTTTCGAGATTCTGCGCAAATTTGCACAGTTCGGCATTTCCGTCAAGCTCTCCGCGCTTATTAAGCGCACCCGTCCACGCAAACAGCGTCGCAACCGAGTTTGTGGAGGTTTCTTCTCCTTTGAGGTGCTTGTAATAATGTCTTGTTACCGTGCCGTGCGCCGCTTCGTATTCATACGCGCCCGAGGGTGAAACAAGCACCGAAGTCATCATGCCGAGACTTCCGAAAGCGGTCGCTACCATGTCGGACATTACATCTCCGTCATAATTCATGCAAGCCCAAACATAACCTCCGTCAGAGCGCATTACACGCGCCACCGCATCGTCAATCAGCGTGTAGAAATACTCGATTCCCGCCGCTTTGAACTTAGCGTCATAATCCGCTTCATAAATCTCCTCGAATATGTCCTTGAAAGTATGGTGGTATTTTTTAGAGATTGTGTCTTTGGTCGCGAACCACAAGTCCATATTGACATCAAGCGCAAAATTGAAGCAGGCATGTGCAAAGCTTTCAATGCTCGCTTTTGTGTTATGCTGACCCTGAACTATGCCTTCGGTGTTATCAAAATCGTGAATTAAAAACCTGCGCTCGCTTCCGTCAGCACCGGTTACAACAAGCTCGGCTTTATCACCTTTTGTAACCTTGTCCTCAACAGCCTTGTAAACATCGCCGTAAGCGTGACGGGCGATGATTATGGGCTTTTTCCACGCTGAAACAAGCGGCTCAATGCCTTTTACTATAATCGGCGCACGGAACACAGTTCCGTCAAGAATCGCCCTGATTGTGGCGTTCGGAGACTTCCACATTTCTTTTAGTGTGTATTCCTCCATGCGCTGAGCGTTCGGGGTAATAGTCGCGCATTTTACAGCCACACCGTATTTCTTAGTGGCGTTCGCGCTGTCGATTGTGATTTGGTCGCCTGTTTCATCGCGTTTTTCCAAGCCGAGGTCATAATACTCGGTATTCAGGTCGATGTAAGGCAGGAGCAGAATATCCTTAATCATCTTCCAAATCACGCGGGTCATTTCATCGCCGTCCATTTCGACGAGCGGGGTAGTCATTTTAATCTTGTTCATCGTCAATCTCCGTTTCTTTTATTAGTTTACCGTCGCATTGATTATAATTAATGATTTTTATTCCTTTTTTGATTGGCGAAAGATAAAAACCAATAATTACTCCCAATAAAAATACAACTTTTAAGAGTATTATTTTCTTGAACAGCTCTCCCATTATAAACCCTCCCCTCCGGTTAAATTCAATAAGCCGCCCGCGAGAAGCATTTCCGTCTCCCTTTCGGAAAAAGCGCCGTCTGCGTGAATATCAATGCCCTTTGTAAGATTGCTGATTATAATAGCTGCGCTGTTTTGGTTCTTTATGCAATCCCCGATACTTAAAATTTCCAAATCATCGCCTTGTGAAATTTTGTCATAGTCTTCGGAGTTTTTGAATAAAAGGGGAATTATGCCGTTGTTGATTAAATTCTGCCTGTGAATCCGGGCAAACGACTTGCATATAACTGCTTTTATGCCGAGATAAAGCGGTGCAAGCGCGGCGTGTTCGCGTGAACTGCCCTGCCCGTAATTCGCGCCGCCTATGATTATTCCGCCCGCTCTGCCTTCTTTGTCGGGCGTTTTGGCGTCTTTTGCACGTTTCGGAAAGGTTTCATCGCAAACGGTAAAGCAATATTCGCTGATTGCGGGAATATTCGAGCGCAAAGGCAGAATCTTCGCGCCGGCGGGCATAATGTGGTCGGTGGTGATATTATCGCCGACTTTTAAAAGTGCGTAAGCGCGTATTACATCTTCAAGCGGCGTGTTCTTTGGGAATTCATTTATGTTGGGACCGCGCTTTATTTCGGCGGTTTTCGCGGCTTTCTCGTCAAGCGGTTCTATAATCATGTTGTCGTTAATTAAAAACTTTTCGGGGTGCGGAACTTTATATACCTGTTTGTTTCCCCAATCTGTTTTATCGGTCGGGTTGGAAAGATAGCCGTTAATCGCGCTGAGCGCCGCTGTTTCCGGCGAAACCAAATAAACCTGCGCGTCTTTTGTGCCGCTTCTGCCCTCAAAGTTACGATTGAATGTCCTAAGCGACACGCCGCCGGAATTCGGCGACTGCCCCATGCCGATACAAGGCCCGCATGCGGCTTCCAAAATCCTCGCGCCCGATTCAATCATGTCGGCAAGCGCTCCGTTCCCCGCAAGCATTTCAAAAACCTGCTTTGAACCCGGCGCAATTGAAAGGTCAACATTCGGGTGAACATCATTGCCATTAAGGATTCCCGCGACAGTAAGCATATCCGAAAGCGATGAGTTCGTACATGAGCCTATGCACACCTGGTCAATCTTAATTTTCCCGATTTCCTCAATTGTTTTGACGTTGTCAGGGCTGTGCGGACACGCCGCCATAGGTTCAAGCTTCGATAAATCTATTTCAATCAAAGCATCATAAACAGCGTTCTTATCAGGTTCGAGCGGAACATAGTCTTCCTCCCTGCCTTGTGCTTTCAGGAATTTGCGCGTAATTTCATCAGACGGGAAAATTGATGAAGTCGCACCGAGTTCCGCGCCCATGTTGGTTATTGTAGCGCGTTCAGGCACGGACAGGGTTTTCACTCCATCTCCCGAATACTCCATGACCTTGCCTACGCCGCCTTTTACTGATAAAATACGCAGAACTTCTAATATGACATCCTTCGCGCTGACAAAGGGTTTAAGCCCGCCTGTAAGTTTTATATTAACAATTTCGGGCATACTTATATAATAGGCGCCGCCCCCCATTGCAACAGCCACGTCCAAGCCCCCCGCGCCGATTGCCAGCATACCGAGCCCCCCGCCTGTGGGGGTATGGCTGTCCGAGCCGATAAGAGTTTTGCCGGGCTTTCCGAAGCGTTCAAGGTGAATCTGGTGGCAAATCCCGTTTCCCGGACGCGAGAACCAAACGCCGTACTTACCTGCCACGCTTTGAATATAACGGTGGTCGTCTGCGTTCTCAAAGCCGGTCTGAAGCGTGTTATGGTCTATATAAGCGACCGAGCGCTCGGTTTTTACGCGGGGAACGCCCATCGCCTCGAATTGCAGATACGCCATTGTTCCCGTTGCGTCCTGCGTCAGCGTCTGGTCGATTTTAAGCCCGATTTCACTGCCCTTAATGTTCATATCGCCGTCTGTTAAATGGCTCTTTATTATTTTTTCTGTTATGGTGAAACCCATGTATCATCGTCCTTTCTTTTTCTTTAAATCTAATTATACCAAATAAGCATATATTTTGTCAAGCAATTAACAATTTTATGTAAAATTTCACGAAAAAGTTGACTAATTCGTTAAAAGGTGTTATAATTAATCATGTATATTTTTAAAATGCTAAAAAAATCCTTATTTCCCATATTATTAATTGCTGTTTTTTTTGTGTCGGCATGTTCCGAGGCAGAGACAGAACCCACACGGCTTTTAAACGCCGAGGATTATGAGGGACAGTTGATAGCTGACAGGCGAGCTGTGCCGGACGGCTTGGCTGCTGAAGCGCCGCCGCCTGAGGTTCCGGCGGTATCGCCACCTGAAGTTCCGGCGGTAACCGAGTCAACCACAGCGCCCGACAGACAGGCAGACCCTGCACCGGCAAGCACCTCACCCCCGCCCGACAGGCAGGCTGTCCCTTCGAGTACCGCGCCCCCGCCTGACGAGCAGACAAACCCCATTCCCGCAGATATTATTACACCGCCTGTACCTGCGCCGCCGCCAACTCCGGCGGGTGCTTATGCCCCGCTCAATTATAGTGAGGTTAAGGGTGTATGGATTTCTTTCATTGAATTGCAGGGAGCTTTTGCGGGCAGAAGCGAAGCAGGTTTCCGCTCGGTTTTCGCCGCTATGATGGATAATTGCAAATCGCTCGGAATCAACACGGTTTACGTGCATGTGCGCGCACACGGCGATTCTTATTATAAATCTGAATTGTTTCCCTGGGCAAGGCAGATAACGGGAATCATGGGCGTAGCGCCCGATTTTGACCCGCTTGCAATTATGATTGAAGAAGCTCATTCCCGCGGCATTTCATTCCGGGCATGGATTAATCCCATGCGGCTCATGAGCGATGCCGATATGCAAAGGGTAAGCGCGGATTTTCCGGACTTGCCGGTCAGCAAGTGGCACAAAGGCGGCGGGAACGGCACTCACATAGTAAAAGTCGGCTCTCACTGGTATCTTAACCCTGCCGAGCCGGAAGTTCGGAAGCTGATTGCAGACGGCGCGGCTGAAATTCTCAGAAACTATAATGTTGACGGACTCCACATAGACGACTATTTCTACCCGCCGAACAGCGGTGAATCTTTCGACAGGACGGCGTTTTTAAACAGCGGACAAGCAAGCCTGACACAGTTTCGGCTTGACAACGCCACAAAGATGGTAAAATCGCTCTACGATACAGTTAAGAGCATAAATCCCTCGGTGCTTTTCGGAATCAGCCCGCAAGGAAGTATTGAAAACTGCTACGAAATTTACGCTGATGTCAATAAGTGGGCGTCCGAAGCAGGGTACTGCGACTATATCGCGCCGCAATTATACTACGGTTTTTTGAACGTCGCACAGCCTTTCGATAAATGTCTGCGGCAATGGGAAGAATTGGTGGCGGGGACGGACATAAAGCTTCTTATAGGGCTTGCTGTTTATAAAATCGGCGAGGTTGATGCGTGGGCAGGGGCAGGGGAAGCGGGCAGGAATGAGTGGCTTAATTCAAGCGATATTATCAAGCGGCAAATCAGCCTTTCCAAACAAGCGGAAAACTACGGCGGATATATCTTTTTCAGTTACAGATTTTTATTTGAAAGCGGCTTTAATTCTCCCGCGATTAACGCACAGTTGCAGTCGGCGGGAATAACATAGCAGTTCAATCAGCGTAAATAACGACAGGAGGAGCAAAATCATGGTAAAAATTATTTCCGACAGCACATGCGACTTATCACCGGAAATCCTCAGTGAGTGCGACATAACATTGACGCCGCTATATATAACAAGCGGGGACGATGAGTTTCGGGACGGCGTAGATGTTAAGCCCGCCGATGTTTTCAGAATGGTTGATAAGGAAAACAGAACCTGCAAAACCGCCGCCGTCAACGTCTTTGATTATCAAAAGGTGTTTGAGGAATACTCGTCTAAATACGACGAGGTTATTCAGATTTGCATAAGCCGGGGGTTTTCAATTTGTTACCAGAACGCACAGCTTGCCGCCGCTGAATTCCCGAACGTGCGGGTTGTTGATTCACGCAATCTTTCTTCCGGGAGCGGCTACCTTGTGTACGATGCCGCGATTATGGCGAAAGAAGGCAAAAGCGCCGATGAAATCTGTAAATATCTTGAAGAAAATAAGGCGATGATGAATTGCAGTTTCGTCATAGACAGGCTTGATTATCTGCATAAGGGCGGACGCTGTTCGGGCGTGGCGTTAATCAGCACGAAAATTCTCGGAATAAAACCGTGTATTGAAGTTGCGGACGGCGCGATGCGGGTAGGTAAAAAGTATCGCGGAAAATTCGAGAAATGCCTTGAGGTATATGTCAAGGAGCGCTTAGCCGACATTAATAATATTGATTTAAAGCGGGTGTTCATCACCCATCCGATGTGCGCACCCGAAACGGTCGAGCTTGCACGCACGGCAATTAAAAAACATGCAGAATTCGAGACAATCATAGAAACGCAGGCAGGCTGTACGGTTTCAAACCACTGCGGGCCGAATACGCTGGGAATTATATTTAAACAGAAAACGCCTTATATTTAATATATAAAATTAAGGAATGTAAAAATGAAAAGAAAATTAAGACTAAGCGCGTTGCTCCTTGCGGTGATATACTGCTGGGGCGGCTTTGCCGTGTCCGGAATAAGCATGGAGGATTTATCGGCGCCTGTGACGCAGGAGGTTCCCGAAGCCGGCACAAATACGATTGAAACGTCGGCAGAACCTGTTCAATATTCGCGTATGTTTTATCTGCCTCATAATATGCGGGGAATTATAATAAGTCCCGAGATTGATTTTCTGCTCACTCCCGACGACGGCAGAAATGAGGTTATTGCACAGCTTGATGAAATCTTCTTCTACATACAGGACATAGGGCTTAACACGGTTATAATTGAAACATCGGTAGAAGACAGGGTTTATTACGACCTTGACATGAACAGGAACGGCGGGACAGATTACATAAGTCTTGCTGTTGAGCGGGCGCAGAGCTTTTTCTTGAATACTTACTTAATTTATGATATAGGACACGCGCTCAATCCGTTTGAAAATGATACTGACTCGAACGCAATAGACCGCCTTATTTCCGAAGCGTACAAGCTTACGCTCAAGTACCCTTGTAATGGTATAATACTTGATAATTATTATAATAACCCCGAAATCAACAATTTCTCACGCTACATGAGAAACGGCGCGGGTATAGGTCATGAGAACTGGCTCTTCGATAGTACCGAATACCTTTTTGAAACAGCCGGCAGGATTATACGCATGACCGACAACAGTATTCCGGTCGGCGTTATGATTAACGATGAGTGGGCAAATGCACACACCGACGGCTTTGCGGATACTAAGAAGTATATAGAGCAAGAGTACGTTGATTTTATAATGGTGCGCTGTTACGGCTCGCTGACTGACTCTAACCTGCCGTTTGAAGAAACGGCGCAGTGGTGGGGCGAGCTTTGTGAAGCGGGCGGTATTCCCATGTACCTGATTCATTATAACGAAAAAATCGGCAACGGTTGGGGAGAAGCCCAGCTCCTTCAGCAATTGAAAACAGCCAAGGAAAGTATATCGGCTTACAGCGGCAGTGTTTTTAACTCATATGCGGCGCTTAAAGCAAACCTGCTTAATTCTGCCGGCACACTTAAAATGTATTACGCCGACCTGATTGACGAAGACAGCCTTATGCAGGAACTGGAAATGACCAGTCCGCGGAATCTCACTTTTACGACATTCGAGCCGACTGTTGACTTCATGGGTACGTTTGACCGCAATTTTGATGTTTATTTCAACGGCAACAGAATAAATCTAAACGAAGCGGGGAATTTCTTCTTTCCGGAACCGCTCGCAATCGGGTTCAATGTTTTTACAATCACCCATAAAGACCAGACGGTTACATACAGAATCGAACGCAGAATCATTGTTATGCGTGAAATTAACAGTTCCATAGCCGAGGGTAAGGCGTTACGTGTGGACGGCGGAACCGCCATTACGCTTGAAGCGGTGGCTTACCGCGGCGCGGCGGTCACGGCTACCATTAACGGGCAAACCGTGCAGCTTAGGGAGCAGACGGGTACGCTTCAGGACGAGGACGTGAACTCGGCGTACACAAGCTTTACGGGCAGATATACAGTCCCCGACGGTATAATAGGCGTGGAACAGCCGCTCGGGCGCATTAGCGTAAACGCTTCTTACATGGGATATACAAGAAATATCCCCGGCGCAACTGTGACGGTCAACGCAAAGCCCGCGCCACCTCCCCCCGTTAACCTGAATCCCATTATGTTTGACGAGCGCGAACTCGGCGACGGCGAAATCGTGGGTACGCTCGGCGCAGTGCGCGAACGGAATGAGCAGGTAACATTCGTGCGGGTCAACAATAATCACACTCATGTTTTCAGCGCGAGAACCACAGGTACGGTTTTCGACCCGCGTTTCAGTCAATTGCCGGCGGGAACGCTTGATTATTACAGGTCAAGCGTAGGCGGATTTTATACCACCGAATCGGGTAAGCGGTTCAATGCCGATGATACAACGCTTATAAACGGCACCGGAATAGGGGAAAATGCGCTGACTGTATTGGAGAGCGGTACTGCCGGGGGAAGCAGTTATTTTGAGATTGCGCTTGACACCAAAATCAGCTACAATGTTGAGGTAACGGGACTGACTTTTTCTCCCGGATGGGGAAGTGATTTTAATATAAGCAGTTTTGAGGCAGAATACGTTTACGTAACTTTTGACAATGTGACTTCGGTTACAAAACTGCCTGACTTCAAAGCCAATCTTGTATTCAGCTCGGGTAGTTGGGAACAGGTAACAATCGACGGTATTGTGAAGTTCCGTTTAATTCTGCGCCTGCGTACAAGGGGCGTTTATGCCGGTAACAGCGCTTATTATAACAGCAACGGAAACCTTATGCTGACTTTTCCTGTATTAACCAACAGCTTAGCAGGAATGACTATTGTAATCGACCCCGGGCACGGTTACGGCTCGAGCGCAACGGTATTCGACCCCGGCGCGATTGGGCACATAACCGAGCAAACTGCGAATTTGGCTGTTGCGAAATTATTAGAAGCAAAATTTACTGCGCTCGGCGCGAACGCCATACGTCTGCGTACCGAGGAAACGTTTTATCTGACGAGAAACCGTCCGATTGTAGCGCGAAGTCTTGGTTGTGACCTGTTTATTTCACTGCATTCAAACAGAGTGGCGAACAATCCCGAAGCGCGCGGAGCCGAAGTTTTTTATTATACGCCGTTTTCACAGCCGCTCGCCGCCGCCGTTTCGGAAAGCATAGCGTCTTACTTCACAAGAAACGTCTATTCAGACGGCGCAAATAAAAACCGCGGCGCAAAGAACAGTTATTTTTGGGTGACGGTTCAGCAGGATTTTCCGTCTGTTTTGGTGGAAATGGGCTTTGTGAGTAATTATGAGGAAGCAATGGCGCTCGCTAACCCGACGCACCAAAACGGTATTGCAGACGCAATTGTACAGGGCGTTCAAAAATATCTCGCCCGCAGTCCGATTAGCCATAGTCCTGACGGAAGCGTGACCATTCCCGACAGAACACCTCATCCGGAACCCGTCTCCGAGCCGCCTGTTGCCGAAACTCCGCAGGAGCCGCCTTCGGAGGACGAACCGGAGGAACCTGCCCTCGACTTCAGCACGGCAGATTTTTAATTGACAGATTCTGTAAAATATGATATTATTATAGCTGTATTATATATAACAAGGAGGAGCATAACTAATGGCAAACACAGGCTACAACCCTTTTGAGAACGCACAGGCGCAATTCGACGGTGTCGCCGAAACAATCGGTTTAGACAGTTCGATGAGAGAATTTTTAAGGCAACCGATGAAGGAATTCCACTTCACTATTCCCGTAAAGATGGACGACGGCACAACAAAAACATTTAAGGGATTCAGAATCCGCCACAACGACGCAAGAGGCTCCGGTAAAGGCGGAATCCGCTTTCACCCCGAAGAAACCGCAGACACTGTACGCGCACTTTCAATGTGGATGACGTGGAAATGCGCTGTCGCCGATATTCCGCTCGGCGGCGGTAAGGGCGGTATAATATGTGACCCGCGCATTATGTCGGCGGGCGAACAGGAGAGACTTTGCAGAGGATATGTCCGCGCTCTGTCTGAAAACATAGGGCCTTTTTGCGATGTTCCCGCTCCCGATGTCATGAGCAACAACCGGCATATGCTTTGGATGCTTGACGAATACGAAACTATTGTCGGCAATCGCTTCCCCGGCATGATAACGGGAAAGCCGGTCGGCATGGGCGGTTCGCTCGGTCGTACCGAGGCAACCGGCTACGGCGTTATATACACGCTCAAGGACTTACTGCGCTGTATGAATATTCCCGCTTCCGAAACAACCGCGAGTTTTCAGGGTTTTGGCAACGTTGCCGAATACGCCGCCCGTATGTACACAGAACTCGGTGGAAAAGTAACCGCTGTTTCATGCTGGGATAACATTGAAAAAACGTCGTATACATTCAGAAAAGTCTTTGGCTGTGATATTTCGGAATTAGCCGGCATTAAAGACAAATTCGGAAGTATCGACAAGGACAAGGCGTTAGCTCTCGGTTATGAAGTTCTTCCGGGCGATGCGTGGCTGAAACAGGACGTGGATATTCTAATTCCCGCCGCACTCGAAAACCAAATTACACCTGCTGTTTTCGGAGATATTTCAAGCAAGGTTAAAATTATCTGCGAAGCGGCGAACGGCCCCACAACCCCCGACTGCGACCCGCTTATTAAAGGGCGCGGCATTATCATGCTCCCGGACTTCCTTTGTAATGCGGGCGGCGTAACATGCAGTTATTTTGAACAGGTTCAATGCAATATGAATTACTTTTGGGATAAGGACGAGGTGCTTGAAAAGCTCGAACGTAAAATGACCGAGGCTTTCCGTGCGGTTTATGACTTGGCGCAGGAGAAGGGCGTTTACATGCGCGATGCCGCTTATATGATTGCGATTAAGAGGGTGGCTGAGGCGGTCAGATTGCGCGGGTGGGTAACTTGACAGTTATAAATACGGTGCTTTCGGTGAGTGTTTTGCTCTGACGGGCATTACACTCACCGAAAGATTGCTTAGTATTTGTGGCGTGCCACTCGGCGAATACAGTTTTTCGCGTTATTAAAAAATCTTCGCACACTACGGGAAATTTTAAATTGACTTTTATGCAAATTCATGTTATAATATTTTGCAAAGCATGAAAAATCGAAAGGACGTTTAACAGTGAAGGTCGTAATTCTCGCCGGAGGTTTTGGCACAAGGATTTCAGAAGAAAGCCATCTGCGCCCGAAGCCGATGATAGAAATTGGCGAAAAGCCAATTTTATGGCATATTTGTAAGTATTACAGCGCGTTTGGATTTAATGAGTTTATAATCTGCTGCGGTTATAAGGGTTATATGATAAAAGAATATTTTTCTGATTATTACCTACACCGCAGTGACGTTACATTTGATTTCTCGAATGGCGGCAGAATGACTGTTCATGCGAATGTGTCCGAGCCGTGGAAGGTCACGCTTGTTGACACGGGTCTGGAAACTCAAACCGGCGGCCGTATTAAGCAAATCGCGCCGTATGTAGGCAACGAGCGGTTCATGTTGACATACGGTGACGGCGTCAGTGATGTTAATATAAACGAATTATTGAAACAGCATAATGAATCCGACAGCATCGTAACCCTGACGGCAATACAACCAGGGGGGCGTTTTGGTGTGCTTGACATTGAGGGCAACAACATAACCGCATTTAAAGAAAAAGCCAAAGAGGACGGCGGCTGGATAAACGGCGGGTTTATGGTCGCCGAGCCGGGGCTTTTTAACTACATAAACAGCGATTCAACTATTTTAGAACGCTACCCTCTTGAAAAGCTCTCTGAAGAGCATAAACTCGGCGTGTACAAGCACTACGGATTTTGGCAGTGCATGGACACGCAGCGTGATATGAGGAATCTTGAAATAGCGTGGGCGAACGGGAAAGCAAAGTGGAAAGTTTGGGATGATTGACAAAACATTGAACGTTAACGGCTGTTAGTGTTATACAACTAAGCATGAAAGAAGCTTGTGAGCGATTAGGAATCGGGCATTGGGCGGTTTATCAGCAAATTCATCAGCATAATTTGAAGTCTGTCAAAATCGGCAAGCGGAGACTAATCAGCACCCGCGCCATAGACGAGTTTATCGCCACGCAGGAGAAATATGGGGAGGGAACGCTCTTTAAGCGCAAAGATGGGCGTTGGTCGGCGCAAACATTCAAGATGTAGCGAGTAATGCTTGTCTTTGTGTTTTTCAATAGACGTTTCCACTAACTAAAGATTTCCTGATATTGGTCGATATAAATAACATGAAAACAAAAATTGATAATGCTGCTCGACTTGCCGGGTTGAGCGAAAAAGATTATAAAAAAAT
>JAITFZ010000033.1 GCA_031280965.1 Oscillospiraceae bacterium
CGGTGATAAATCCGTCACCGCACTGCACATAACGTAAACCTTTTTCAGATTCTTGCGGTGTTGGTGTTTCCCGCACACCTCGGCGAATCGTTCATTGCTGCCGCCGCGAAATGTCTTATATGGAACGATGTTTATAACAGTTGTTTTGACCGAAATGTAGATTATTCTATGATTTTCATTGAATGGCTCTTATTTTTGACAAAAAAATTATCGGCGAACCGCTCTCCATGCGGAGTTCAGTATATTTATAAAGCGTTTTGAAATTTTACTAAAATTCTCTTGACGAAAATGACGTACCATGCTACACTAATATATATCAAAAGAAATAACCAACACAAAATCGCTCTATATTTATATGCACCACAAAAACGCAACCACCCACGACTCGTCCCGACCAAAGGCTGTCGCAGGTGGCACTCGCACTCTTAATAAGATGAACACACACGTTTGCTAAAAGAAGCACGACGTATGTTGTGCTTGCCATCTCTGTGTATTACTATATCATGTTTTTTATTAAAAGTCAAGCGTAAATTTATAGGCAAAAGGATTTTTTTCAATAATTAAAGCTAAGGGAGTGAGAATCAATGAAATGTACGATAAAAGACATTTTAACTAAGCGCGGACTGTCAGTTCGTAAGTTTGCGGAAATGTGGGAGGGCGTTCCACACGCATTGAATTACCCCACCATCGACAATTTTATAAGAAAAGGAAGCGGAAATCTCGATACTGCATGGGCTATAACAAGAATGTTAGGTATAACGCTTGACGAAGCCTTCGTGCCGAGCAATGATGAACCGATTTCGTCTGATGCAGATACAAGAGGGTATAAATATAAAGAATTCGAGGAATTGCTTAAAGAGGTAACTGCTTATCATGAAAACAATAACTCAAAAAACGTAGGCGGGGTTGAAATGAATAAGTATAAAAATGAAGCACTTTTACAAAGAATAAACGAATACACGAAGAACAATTCCTCTGCAACAGGAGAAGCTGCGAAGAGATTTGCGAAAAAACTTGAAGAACAGATAAAAAGCACAAATTTTAACTCTCCTAACTTTAATGATACTGTTATATCATTCCTTACCATAAAAGCAAAGGAATTGAATGAGTTAGACGAAGATATAATTGTTCAATTCCTCGAAAAATGCCAACATAACCACGCACAAAGCGTTGTTGAAAGATTTGTTGATATTTGTACATCAGCACAATTTGAAATTGAACTTGACCGCCTTACGTTTATAGGGCAATGCTTAGGCGAAACAGGATTCGATGAAGATGGCTCTCGTTGCTTTAAGCCTTTTGCGCTGTCAAGGCCGTCAGCGGCGGCTATATATCGCACGTTGTTATCGTCAAACTGTCGCTTAATCAGACCGACTTTCATGCCGCACTCGCCGAAGGCGGAATGGATGACGAGAGCATGAGAATGGAAACGGCATTGAACAGCGAAACGTGTCAGCACATTATATTCTTGGCACAGTATAATAGTTAGGGGGATAGTAAAATGGAAAAGCACGAAAAAGCACTTGACAGATTTATGGAGCAGATTTCCGAGTTCCGAGAAAGGCTCGCTGAACTTCAAGAGTTCGCAGACGAACATATGGGCTACAACCCCGATGATATAAATTGGGGACACGTTGGTACGGCGGGTTGGTACTTGGAACGGATTACCGAGTTGACGGATTGTGCTTACAAACGCGGCGAATATGCGGAGTAAGTCGAAAACATATGCGATGCCCCTGCGGTCGGCAGGGGCTTTGCTTTGCTGAAACGAGGCGATATTTGCGGAATAAGGGCGAATGAACCGAAACCCAAGCAAACTCTCGCAAAGCCGAAAACGGCGGTATGTGGCTTGGTTATGCGGTTATTTGCAGATAGTCCTTAACAGGAACTGGCACGGGCGAATCGGACGGCGATTAAGAAAGTAACCGACATAAAAAGAACTATTATCTAAATTCGGTTCAGATAGACCGAAAGCAGAAAGCGAGCAGGACAATCATGCCTGCTCGTCATTGTGCTTTTGGAAGTGCAAAAACTATACTTTCTATATAAGGGTGGATTAGGAAATGAAAAACAGAGATATGACGATGACCTTGACGTTGTGCCAGACTTGTCGCAACTCATTTGACCTCATACCGGGGCGAGAACTCTTGCTTGTGCAACAGCGAACCCTTGATAAGTGCGTTTATTGCAATGTCCGTTACGGATTCGATTATCTTCTTGTCGATAAGACAAGAAAAAACAAGCAGGCATCAATATAATTCGTAGATTTTAAGTATAAATCTCGAACAACCTTAATATCATTAAACATAGAGAAAACAACGACGGCGAGGGGGGATTAATATGAGCAATGAAGAAAAATTGAAAAACGTAGAAGTCGAGATTAAGCTACATATTAATCAACGGCTGTACGAAAAAGGGCTTATCACGGAAGAAATGTACTCCGAAGCAAAAAATTATATTTTAACCTCTTGACTTGTTGTTTTAGTTATGGTATACTGTAACAAAGAACAAACAAAATACAGGAGGTTAATTTTATGGATTTATACACTATCCGCAATTTACTCAACTCCGGCAAGAGCGTTTTTGACATTCCCATGAAGGTCACTTACTACGCAAGGGTCAGCACAGACAAAGACGAGCAACTCCATTCCCTGTCCGCACAAGTCGGGTATTACAGCGAATTCATTCAGAAAAACCCACGGTGGACTTATGTAGAGGGTTATGTTGACGAGGGGTTGAGTGCCACAAGCGTAACCAAGCGTGAATCGTTCCTTAAAATGATTAACGATGCGAAACTCGGCAAGTTTGACTTCATCGTTACAAAAGAAATCAGCCGTTTCAGCCGCAATACCTTAGACAGTATCAAATACACGCAAGATTTATTAGCCGTAGGGGTCGGGGTTCTGTTCCAGTCCGACAACATCAACACGCTTCACGCTGACAGCGAACTTCGCCTTACTATTATGTCGAGTATCGCACAGGACGAAGTGCGGAAAATCTCCGAACGTGTCCGCTTCGGGTTCAAACGAGCCATTGATAGTGGGGTGGTTCTCGGCAGTAACAGTATCTACGGCTACGTCAAAGACAGCGGAAAGTTAGTCATTGTAGAAAAAGAAGCTGAGATGATTCGCCGAATTTACGACCTATACGTTAATAGTAAGGTGGGAATCCGTAAGATTTCCAACATCTTAGCCGAGGAAGGCTACTTCAACAAAGAGGGCAACCACTTCTCTTTCAGTACCATTAAGAATATAATATCAAATCCTAAATACAAAGGCTTCTACTGCGGAAACAAAACTCAAAAACTCGACTACCGCCGGAACGACAGAAAAGAAATCGACAGTTCCGAATGGGTAATGTACAAAGACCACGATGCTGTACCTCCGATTGTCAGCGAGGAATTATGGGATAAAGCAAACAGAATTCTCCACAAACGCAGTGAAGCAATGGCAGACAACAAAACAAGTTACCAAAACAAGTACGCTTACAGCGGAAAAATCATCTGCATGGAGCATAACACCTCATACCACAGAGCCGAATTCAAGTACAAAGACCATTCGAGAGAAGTATGGCGATGCAAGAAATACTCCGAGCAGGGAAAATCAATCTGCAACAGTCCTACGATTTACACAACCGAACTTGACGAAATCATGCGTAGGCTGATGAACACAATCATCACCGACAAAGCGAAGATTATCCACGACATGATAAAAATGTACTCAGAAATCAATGCGAAATCTTCTCTCAAAACTGATATTTCCAAGACAAAAGTGGAACTCAACAGCATACTCACCATGAAAGACAAGCTGCTCGACTTGAACATCAAGGGTAAAATCGACGATGACGAGTTTGAAGTACGCAACAAGAAGTTCAACAAAGAAATGGCTGACTTAAAAGAACGTATTGCCGACTACGAACGTCAGTCCGAACAGAACGACGAGTTCCAAAAAAGCGTAGAAGTTTTGCGTGGTGTAATCTCTAACGAATTATCCTTTGACGATATTATCAGCGACGGAATGGTTGACAGTTTACTCGACCGAATTGAAGTTCACAAAGTGGAAGAAAAGAACAGCGTAAGATTAAAAGTGTTCCTTCGGGTCATAGATGACTCTTCTGACTTCGATGTTACCAGAAAAAGGAACAAGCCGCCGGTCGTAACCGAGGCTTGTTCCGATAAATCCGCAAACGCCCATTTGGAGGGGAATTCTGAAAGTGTCCTTTGTTCCAATCAATATGGATAGACGGCGCGGCAGCTCTCAATCTAACACCATACTTTCCACCCTGCTTGACAATTTCAGGTTCATCGAGCGATAATTCATCTATACTCGGCATAACGATTCCGTAGCCGGTCGCCTGCACTTCTTCCAGCGCGCTCTTAACTTTTTCGTACTTCTTTTTAATTATCGCTAATTCAATCATACAAGGCATAAGGTCACTCTCATCTTTAAGCGACAGCCCCGTGGTTTCACCCAGCACACGGTAGAACAGCTCTGCTTTCAGTGTCACCGAGATAAATCCCGCGCCCCTGCCCATATCTATGGTTTCAACTTCACAGTTGCTGATATATTCGCAGTCAGGCAGATTGCAGATAACATTGTTGATTTCGCTGATGTTTCTGATATTCTGCGCGGAATTCTTGAGCGCGGCAAAAATTTCATTCTTGAGCCAATGCCCTTTTTCTAATACCGTCAGCCACTTAGGAATTTTAATGTTAATTTCTTTAACAGGAAATTGCAGGAGAATTTCGGCTAAGACTTCGGCGATTCTGTTTTCATCGACTTCGAGGCAGTTGAGCGGAACGACGGGTTTACCGTATTTTTCGCTCAATTCATCAGCCATAGCCTTGGATTGCTCGCTCTTCGGGTTTTGACAGTTGAGGATAATCACAAACGGTTTTTTAATTGCCTCAAGCTCGGTTATTACACGTTCCTCGGCTTCTTCATATTCCGAGCGCGGAATGTCGGTTATGCTACCGTCCGTAGTTATAACAAGCCCGATAGTGGAATGCTCGTTAATAACTTTCTGTGTACCGACTTCGGCCGCCATGTTAAACGGCACTTCGCCCTCAAACCACGGCGTAACCACCATACGCGGCATCTCGTTCTCGATGTAGCCGATTGAACTCGGCACTATGTAGCCCACACAATCAATCAGCCGGACATTCATCACTGCATTGCCCTCAAGCTCAACCGAAATAGCTTCTTCCGGCACGAACTTAGGTTCGGTGGTCATAATAGTTTTCCCCGCCGCCGCCTGCGGAAGCTCGTCGATTGCGCGCTCACGGCGATACTCGCTCTCTATGTTCGGAATTACGAGGCTTTGCATGAATTTTGCGATAAAGGTGGATTTCCCCGAACGCACGGGCCCGACGACGCCGATATAAATATTACCGTCCGTCCTTTGCGCGATGTCCTGATAAATGGATGTAGTAGTCATTTCTTCTCCTCCTAAACTATCGGAATCAGTAGCATACTGGGAGTTTCCACCCTGTCGCCCTCAAGGTCGTTTTCGGTAATAATTGCTTCGGCGCTCGTGTTATACCGTTTAGCTATTCCCCAAATATCCTCGCCGTCCTCCGCGTAATAAAGCTTTAGCGCATATTCGCTGTTTTTTTCCTTTGGCTTTTCCTGATTAACCGTGATGTCGCGTATCACATTGATTGAATTTATAAGGTAAAGACAGGCGTTCAGAGAGAGATTAATTCTGATGTCTACTCGGTTATCGCCGTTTATGCTGAAAGCAACATGCGTAACTTGTAAATTCGGCTCGATTGAATACTCGGAACTTAGCATCGGCACTTCGATTATAAGCTCAAACGGCTCTGCTTTTTCGATAAAGACAGGTGCGCCGCCCTCAATGGTTCCGATTGCCTGCATATTAATCTGTCCCGTGACAGCAAGCTCTGACGTTCCGCGCGCTCTGCATACTATATTGCTGATGTCGCAACGGGCATCGAATATTTCCGCGAGATTCCCCTCGGTGCTTTCGAGCGAACTCTTTAAGTTAAGCTGCTGCATGATAATATGCGGCAGGGTTTCGGTTTTTATTGTCGCCATTGTGAACGCGCTCTCGAATTCGGTCGAATAAATATCCGAGACAGGCGAAACATTGCTTTCAAGGTGAGCGGTAACAGAACAGTCTATTGTCAGGTCACAGGCAAAAATCCGCGTTTCTCCCGCTTCTCCCGGCTTAACCTCAAGGTCGCAGTCCATAACCGTGAGATTCGTGAAGCAGGTATGATTTTCAGTCACGCCCTCTAAGTCTAAAATCTGACTTATCGGAATCGTTGCTTCCATAACCTCGGTGGTGTTGTTCTCGCCGCCGTCCGCATCCGCGCTGCTGATTATGTAAAGCGCTTTAATTTGTGCCTCGCCCTTGACTATAACCTTGTTGGCAATAATTTTGCAGTCGGTTACAGCAATGTTTGCGTCGTGGTGAATCAGGCTGATTGTACCCGAAGCGGATGCGCCCGTTTCTATATCTTCACGCGATACAAACTGACGCGAAGTCACGAGCTTTTCGCCGCAGTAAGAGAGCGCGGTTTTCTTAGTTTCAATGCCCATGCCTTCCGCGCCTGTAATCATCTCGGTTTTACGCGCACAATTAACCTTGATTTTACAACTGACCGCTCCGCGTACGTCGATTCTGCGGCCGCTGGTTGCGCGGCAGTTGCAATAATCTGTCTTGGGGCTTACGCTGACTACTGCGTTTTCCGCGTTCTTGACTAAATCCACTGTCTTTGAATAGGTGTAGCGCTGTTCGATGCAATAAACACGATTACTGCCCGCCGTCATGTACAGCACTTTAATATAAACCACGCCGTCGCAGAAAAGCTGCGAACCCGACACGCTGTATGAAATGATTGCCGGTGTGAGGGTGCATTTTAATACTTTAAAGATATCGGGATAATAATCCGGCAGAACATAGTCGAATTCCACCCCCTGCTCTGTCTGTCCGTCATAAACGACCTCGTTTAGAAAAACAGGTTCTTTGTTGAGTTTTAACTCCATAACGTACCTCCGTTTGATGTTGGCGGTAATCTCGCGGGATTACTGTCAATCTTTGTCTACATCAATATATGTTGGGACGGGCGGTTATATGACAAGCTAAATAAAAATTGTAGCGGAGTGAAAGATGTTGACGCACGCAAACTTATCAAATGTAAGCCTTAACGGCAACGAAATTACCGACTGGTCGCCCGTAGCTCATGTAAGGCAGGTTTTCGGCAGACCTTAAAAAAGCAGTAAGCTGATTTTTACTCAGCTTACTGCTTTTTAATTTTAAAATCACTCACACGGAAACTCAAACCAAAACATACTGCCTTTTCCGGGCGCGCTGTTTACGCCGTAGGAAAACCGATGCAATTCCATTACGCTTTTAACGATGGAAAGACCGATGCCGGTACCTACCGTAGTGCGCTTATGGAACTGCGATTTCTGCGCCTTGTAATACTTTTCCCAGATATAAGGCTGCTCCTCTTTGGCAATCCCGCTACCTGTGTCAATAACTTCAAAACGGGCAATCGTTTCTTTTCTTCTTATAAGCTTGATTGTAACCTTGCCGTCATTGCCGGTGTGATTCACCGCGTTGTTAATGAGGTTATAGAGTACCTGCTCTATTTTCGTTATATCAGCTTTAATTAATATGTTTTTTTCAATCTCGGATATAAACCTAATTTTATGTTCCTGTGATAAGTAGCTGAAGCGTTCAAGCACTTCACACAGGTGCATTGAGAAGTTGAATAAAGTTACATTCTTTTTAGCTACGCCGCTTTGCAGTTTTGAAAGGTCGAGCATATCTATAACCAAACCGTTAAGCCTGTCGGCTTCGTCTATTATAACCTGCACGTGCTTTGCGCGCTTGCCGGGGTTATCGCCCGAAAGGTCGCGAATCATCTCGGCGTAAGCCTTAATCATGGTCAGCGGAGTTTTCAGGTCATGAGAAACATTAGACAGCAGGTCTTTACGAAGGTTTTCGGTTTTGGCTATTTCACGGGAAATTTTATTTAGGTTTTCGGTAAGTGTTTTGATTTCGGCATAGTCGCTTTTGCGTGTTTTAACATTAAAGTCACCCGTGGCGAGCTTTCTCGCATCGCGGGATATTTTTATTATGGGGTTGGAAATATTAAGCACCACAAACGCCGACAAAGCAAATGCGAGCAGAAAAAGCACACACGCCGAGAGGAAAAACTGGCTTTGCAAAACATCCTGTGTATTTCCGAGCGGCTGGAGGAAGTTATACACAACTATAAGCCCGTGAATATCGTTTCTTGTACCGACCAATGCCGCATAGCACAGAGCGTCCTGCCCTTCTGCCGTTATAATATGCGTTACGGTACCGTTATTGCTTTCCAAAACATCATTAAGCAAAGAATCATTTTCGGGCGCGGTGAATGCCCCGCGAGCGAACATGTTTCGGGAATCTGCCGTGAACTGCGGAACAAGCTCGCCGTTTTCGTATATTTTAGTGACAATCTTCATATCCTGCTCTCTCGAAAACTGCCGCATTTCATCAAGCAGATGTTCGCTGCCCCAGCTTCTCATTAAAGCCCGAACTGTTCCGGTGGTTTCCTGAGTTTTTATAAACGTATAAAAATTCGGGAGCAGTATAATTTGGCTTATGTAAAGAAAACCGAGTATGATTATGGTGAAGCCGATAAAAAGCAGCCACACGCGAAACCTCATACTGTTAATAAATTTAAACATAAATAATCATATCCTTTAAATCAGACCTCGAATTTATACCCCATACCGCGAAGTGTTACGATGAATTTTCTGTATTCGCCGATATTATTTCGCAGCATTTTTATATGAGTGTCAATCGTTCTGTCGTCACCGAAAAAATCGTAGCCCCAAACCGACTCAAGCAGTTTGTTTCGAGAAAGGGCGATGTTTTTATTACGCACTAAGTAAAACAGCAGGTCGTACTCTTTAGGGGTAAGGCTGATTTTCTCGCCGTCAACTTTAACGTCACGCGCAGTAAAGTTAATATCCAAACCCTCAAAAACAGCAATATCGTTTTGTATCACCTGCGTCTGATTGCGTTTTATAATCGCGTTTACACGGGCTAAGATTTCCTTTGGCGAGAACGGTTTTACCACGTAATCATCAGCCCCTATTTCAAACCCGAAGAGTTTGTCGTATTCCTCGCCGCGCGCCGAAAGCATAAGCACGGGAGTGACGCTGAATTTACGGATTTCTTTGCAGGCAGAAAATCCGTCAAGCCGCGGCATCATGATATCCATTATTATGATGTCGAAACTGCCGTTCTTTGCAAGCTCCACCGCCTGCATACCGTCAACGGCTTCTTCCACATAATGTCCCTCGAACTCGGCGTATTCGCGCAGTACCTCGCGTATTTTCTGCTCGTCGTCGGCGATTAGTATTTTGTACATTAGAAGTCCTCCTTATATTTCTGTGAATCAGTCATTTGCGAAACCCATAAAAGCGTTTAACAACGCGGCTTTATGAGATTCAAAATAAATGTGTGCAAATGTTATTATACGCGATATTTTTCAAGCAAGTCACTTTTACCGCTCATGCACCCCTCCGAAAATTAAAAATCGTGCGAGCCGCTTCGCGGCATAGATTAGTTTCGCCTGCGGGCGAAACGGATTACAGATTCAGCCACAAAGCGGGGCGAACCCCACCGTGGTTGTAGTAGACGTTGCCACCACCCACGCGGACACCCCCGCCCTCGCCGCCTTCGTAGACATTACCGACTCCGTAGACAATGGCGGCATAGTTACAAGAGTCACCGGGCGACCGAAGCCACCACCAGCTCGCTTCGCCATTAGCGTTTAAAGCAATTCTCGAAGCATTGTCTGTGAAGTAATTGTTTGCTTCGTCAATGCTGAGCAAGAAAATATTATCGGTTGTGTTGTTTCCGCCTGCCGTGCCGCGTGTCGGGTTGTTGCTGTTGATTATCGTTGTTTCTATAATCCGTCCTTGTTCTGATGACGAAAAACTATTGTAAAACTCACCATTAAGATAGGCTCGCAGACTGCTGTGTTCCCATGTTATATCGCCGCCGTCTGCATGATAGGGTCTGCGGTCTATTACATCTTCGGTAATAATTAATGCCATGCCGTCCTGTATTTCAAGCACTCGCCATTCAAGTGCGCCGAATTGTATAACATCACCAACGCTCACAGAGTCGATGGGATTGTTTTCACTGCCTGTATTATTGTCGCTTGCATTGTCGAGTGTGTCTTGCAGTCTGTCGGCTTCCGCTTGTGAAATGCCTCCGCCTCCTCCATTACCGCAAGCTGTGAAGCTCAATACGAGTGCCAGTGTCAGAATGATTGCCATTAACTTTTTCATTGTGTTTCTTTCCTTTCTTAATTTGTGTCGTTAAACTTTGAAAAAATGCTGTTTTTGTAATATTGGAGCATAAAAAGTATTCCCTGCGGTTCTGTTGCTCCGAAACTCCGCTAATGCTTACTGTAGGGGGCGCCGCACACTACAACATATTATATAAACACTGCACATAATCATTTTTTCGCCGGATTCACATGCACCATGCAGTGCTTAACGTTCGGGAAGCCGGCTTCAACCGCATCATGCACACGCTCGGCAATAATATGCGCTTCATGTAGGGTTAAATCGCCGTCTGCCGCAATTTCTATATCCACGAAAATCTTCGAGCCGAATATACGGGTTTTAAGCACATCTATTCCCATTACGCCCTTCTGCTCCGAAACAACTCTCTCAAGCCGTTCAAGCGTCTCGGGGTCGCAGGCTTTGTCAACCATTTGATTGACCGCATCTTTGAATATAGTAACCGCTGTTTTCACAATAAAAACGCAGATAATTAATCCCGCAACCGAGTCAAGCACCGGGAACCCCATTCTCGCGCCGAGTATTCCGAAAAACGCGCCGACCGTCGCCATTGCGTCCGAGCGGGAATGCCACGCATCTGCCATTAAAGCGCCGGAACCCGTTTTCTTGGCGGCGGCACGGGTATACCAAAACATCCATTCTTTCGCGGCTATGGTCACGAGCGCGACTGCAAGCGCGGCAATCTCCAACGATATAGGTTCGTATGTGCTGTAAATAATATCCATAATCGCACTGTAGCCGATTCCGAGCCCGACTACAGCTAAAATTACAGCCATAATCATCGATGCCACACATTCAAAGCGCTCGTGACCGTATTGGTGCGAACTGTCGCGCTTTTTCCCGCCGACATTCACGCCGATAATTACAATAATCGTAGTTGCGCCGTCCGATAATGTGTGGATTGCGCTCGAAACAAGCGCCGCCGAGCCCGCTAATATTCCTATTATGATTTGGAATATTGTTAAAATAAAATTAATAACCATGGTTCTGATTGAAACTTTATTGGCTATTTTTATGTTTTCTCTTGTGTCGTTCATAGTGTTTGTCATAATATAACAGTTCTCCTAAAAATAATGGTCGGGCGGATTACCCATCCGCCCCTACTCGCGTCCTCTTTCAACGCGCTCTTTGCGTTCTCTGCCGTCTTTTAGTAAAGCTTTGAGTTTTTCAGTATCGCCGTTTTCAAGGGCTTTTTTATATTCTGCAAGGCTCCCGGTGAGAAAATCAAGTTCTTTGAGTAAATTCCCGCGATTTTCCAAGAACAGCTCCGTCCACATTTCTTCATTAAGCCGCGCAACCCTTGTCAAATCCTTGTAACTGCCTGCCGAAAAGCCCTTATGTTCGGAAGCTGTGGGGCTTTTTACATATGCGTTTGAAACAATATGCGCGAGTTGTGAGGTGTAGGCTATTCTGCGGTCATGCTCATCGGGCGTGGTGAATACCACACTTCCGAAACCTATTCCGATAAAAAACTTTTTGGCTTTTTCGAGGGTTTTTATGCTTTCTTCAGCATCGGGGACGAGCAACATGGGCGCGCCTTTGAAGAGCGAACCGCGTGAATTGCGGAAACCTGTAAGCTGTGTTCCCGCCATGGGATGTCCGCCGATAAAAAAGAAGCCGTTCTTCTTTGCAAGCGGTTGAATTTCCTCGCAAATTCTTTCCTTTGTTCCTGCCGCGTCAACAACAATCGCGCCTTTTTTAAAGAATTCAGCGTTATCTTTTATATAGGTTATCGTTGCTTTAGGGTAAAGTGCGATTATAACAATATCGCACTCAATAAGGTCAACGGGCAACAGAAGCCCGTCACTTGCGCCTTCTAATTTTGCCTGTAGATTAATGCTTGTGTTTTTATCGAAAACCAAGACTTTGCAGTCTGTGTTTTCTTTTATGGCTTTGGCGAATGAACCGCCGATTAAACCTAAGCCTATGATTCCTACTGTCATAAAATCGCCTCACGTACTTTCTTCACGCTTTTCACCAAATCCGCGAACTGTTCCGGCTTCAGCGACTGCGGCCCGTCGCAGAGTGCGCGTTCGGGGTTGTTGTGAACTTCTACGATGATTCCGTCCGCTCCCGCCGCCGCCGCCGCAAGCGTCAGCGGCCTTACGTACCGCGCAATTCCGCAGGCATGGCTCGGGTCGATAATCACCGGTAAATGCGAAAGCTCTTTCAAAACCGGCACAGCCGCAATGTCAAGGGTGTTTCTCGTTGCAGTCTCGAAGGTTCTGATTCCGCGCTCACAAAGGATAATTCGCTCGTTTCCGCCTGCCATAATATATTCTGCGCTCATTAACAACTCTCTGACCGTGCTGGAAAGCCCGCGTTTAAGCAAAACCGGCTTATCGGTCTTACCGAGCGCTTTTAAAAGTTCCATGTTTTGCATATTCCGCGCACCGACCTGAATTACGTCAACTTCCCCAAACAGTTCAAGATGCGATAAATCCATAATTTCAGTGACTATTGGCAAGCCCGTCAACTTCTTGGCTTTAAGTAAAAGTTCAATCCCTTCACCTCTCATACCTTGAAAATCGTAAGGTGATGTGCGCGGCTTGAACGCGCCGCCGCGAAGCATCTGCGCCCCCGCTTTTTTAACGCTTCCGGCAATATCGCAGATTTGCTCCTCGCTTTCAACCGAGCAGGGTCCGGCGATGATTAAAAAATTCCCGTCTCCGATTTTCTCGCTTCCTATATCAAAAACGCTGTCGTCATCGTGAAATTTCCTGTTAGCTTTTTTGAACTGCTCTGTAATCCGCGTTACCTTTTCGACTATTGAAAGCCCTTCAATCAGCTCGGTGTCTATACCGGCGGTGTCGCCGATTAAGCCGAGTACTGTCTGGAATTTCCCTTCGCTGAGGTGAACGTCTAAGCCGAGACTTTTAATCCACTCGATTAAATCCCCGCGCTGTTCGATTGTTGCGTCTTTTTTTAGTACAACTATCATAGTTAATTTTTTTCCTTTAAAATGTTAATACTCTTATTCTATATTATTAAGAGCCTTTTGTCAATAGGGAAACGCAACTGTTGACTTATTTAACTTTTAATGTTATAATGTATGTATGAAACAGCTGTGTAACTGCAAAATAGCTTGCGGGAGGAATAAACGATGCGAAAAAATCTCTTTTCAGCTATTATCACAATAGCGGTAATTTTAATCTTGATTTTCGTTATGACGGCGACGGCAGATGAAACCCACCCTCTTTGTGTCGATGAGTGGGGCGAATGGAGCGAATGGGAACTTGATGACGACTTTTATGAGTTCAGGGAAAGAACATGCGATATATGCGACAGACCCGACACGGATTACCGTCTTTGGGACGGAGCGCTAATCTTAAAAGGCGATGTTAATGGTGACGGGGTAATTGACAGCTTAGACGCGCTCGAAATATTGAAGTATGAGGTCGGGCTTCCGAGTGTGCTTTTGACTATCGGTTGGGAACTCAATATGGCAAGAGCCGATGTTAACGGCGACGGGGTAATTGATAGCTTGGACGCACTTGAAATCCTGAAATACGAAGTCGGACTTCCAAGCGTACTTGATTGAATTTGTTTGCAGAAGAACCTCGTCGCCTGACGAGGTTCCATTTTTTGCCGCTTGTATTACTTTGATTTTATTCTCTCACAGAGCTTCCGTCAAGCACCGCACTTCTTTAGCTATGTCTTCAGGCGTTAAAATTTTGCCGCCTTTATTGAAAGTGCAGGCATCGAGCATTTCTTCTTCGGAAAACCCTGCGTTCATCGGACTTTCAACCGCACCGGGTGCAATATAATGCACCCTTATCCCCGACGGTTCAACTTCTTTCGCCAAAGCCTTGGAAAAACCTATCAATCCTGCTTTCGCCGCGCTGTAATGAACCTCGCACGATGCGCCGATTTCTCCCCAAATTGAAGAAATGTTGATTACCACGCCGCTTTTCCGCCTAATCATCGCTGGCAAAACAGCCTGCGTAACGTTAAACGCACCCGTTAAATTTACAGCGAGCATCCGCTGCCAGTCTTCGGGCTTTAAATCCGTGAACAGCTTTACCTGCGAAATACCCGCATTATTGATGAGTAAATCAAAGTGCGGGTATTCATCTGCTATTTTTAAAACAGCTTCTCTGTCGGTGATGTCGCATTTTATGCCTGTTGCGCCGCTCTGCGCTTCATTATTTTTAAAGCGGGTGAATATTACTTCGTAGTCCGAACTAAACTCCTTCACCAATGCTTTTCCGATTGCGCCCGAGCCGCCTGTTATTAATGCTCTTTTCATGCTACTTTGTGTGTGCGGGAGCTTGAATTACCACTTGAATCTGCGTCACGTAAAGCCGTTCGCCGTCAGAGGTAAGATTAATGCCGCCAATTTCGGCTTCACCATTTTCGATGATTAAAACCGCGATTTCATCTTCAAGCTCTTTGCGAATTACACGGCGGATGTCACGACCGCCAAACTTGCCGCCGTAAGCTTTTTTTGCGATATAATCGTAAACCGAAATATCTACATTAAGCTCAATATTTTTCTCGCGTAGCGGTTCGCGCATTTCCTCAATCATAAGTGTGGCGATTTGCTTATAACTTTCCTCGTCAAGCGGCTTAAAGACGACAACTTCGTCAACCCTGCTCATGAATTCGGGGCGCAGGAAATCTTTAAGCGCTTTCAACGCTTTATCTCTTGAAATATCACCGCCCGTTTTCGCGAAACCCACGCCTGTTGACTGGTCGGTCGAGCCGGCGTTGGAGGTCATTGCAACAACCGTATTCTCGAAATTAATCGCACGTCCGTGCGCGTCGTTAACCTTGCCTTCATCAAGAATTTGCAGGAGTATATTCAAGACATCGGGGTGCGCTTTCTCGATTTCGTCAAAAAGGATTACCGAATAGGGCTTTCTGCGGACTTTTTCTGTAAGTTGCCCTGCTTCATCATATCCGATATATCCCGGCGGCGAACCGATAATTCGCGATACGCTGTGCTTTTCCATGAACTCGGACATGTCGAGCCTGATTAACGGCTCTACCGAATTGAAAAGCTCGCCCGCCAATACTTTTACAAGCTCGGTTTTCCCTACACCTGTAGGCCCTACGAATATAAACGAAGCCGGTCTGCGTCGGCTACTGAGTTGAACACGTGAACGGCGGATTGCCGCCGCTACAAGCCCGCACGCCTCGTCTTGTCCGATTACCTTGGCTTTTAATGAATTTTCGAGTTTGCCGATTTTTGTGAACTCGGTTTCCATGATTTTTGTAGCGGGTATGCCCGTCCACAACTCAATCACGCGTGAAATATCCTCATCGGTTACGTTGATATTTTTTACAAGCGGCTCTAATTCCTCAATCCGCACGTTGTTCCGGGCGTGGCGGGTTTTTATTTCGGCGATACGCTCATAGTTGATTTCATCCCCCGCGTTTAAAACTTCGTTTTCTTCTTTTTCAAGTTTTTCGTTTTCCGCGCTTAGTTTCTCATATTCGGCAAGGTCAGCGCTTTTTATGCTTGCGCACGCCGCCGCTTCATCAAGTAAATCTATCGCTTTATCGGGCAAAAATCTATCGCTTATATATCTTTCCGATAAGACAGCGCAGGAAGCTAAAATTTCCTCGGAAATATGGATTTTGTGATGTTCTTCGTAGTATTTTTTTATCCCGCGCAACAGTTCTGTGGTTTCCTCAATTGTAGGCTCGTTTATGGTTACAGGCTGAAAGCGGCGCTCAAGTGCGCTGTCTTTTTCGATATGCTTGCGATACTCGCCGAAAGTCGTCGCGCCGATTACCTGCATATCCCCGCGTGAAAGCGCAGGTTTGAACATATTCGCGGCGTTCATTGTACCCTCGCTGTCGCCGGTACCGACAAGGTTATGAACTTCATCTATGAAGAGCAGAATATTTCCTGCGTTCTTGATTTCCTCTATCAGCGATTTCACGCGGCTCTCGAACTGCCCCCTGAACTGCGTTCCTGCAACAAGCGAGGTTAAATCAAGCATATACAGCTCTTTACCTCTTAATCTGAACGGCACTTCGTCTTTAACCAACCTCTGTGCTATTGCTTCGGCAATCGCGGTTTTACCAACGCCCGGCTCGCCAATCAGACAGGGATTATTTTTGGTTCTGCGGGACAAAATCTGGGTTACGCGGTCGATTTCCTTCTCTCGCCCGATTACTTTGTCAAGTTCGCCGTTTTTCGCTCTTACAGTTAAATTAGTGCAGAAAGTATCAAGGAATTTGTGCTTCTTTTCGGATTTTTCCTTTTTTGCCTTGAGGCGCTCTCTTTTAGGAGGGGCGTCGCTTTCATTCTGCAACTTAGGATTAGGTTTTTTCTCGCTCTTAAAGTCGCTGTTAAAGAGATTTTGTAAGAACTGCGGCATGGTTCCCGCGCCGCCGACCTTAAAGCCGCCTATATCGTCCTCGTCGTCATCGAAGTCGTCTATTTCATCTAATTCATCATCACCGAATATAGCCTTGTAGCTCTCCTCGAATTCTTCTTCGGAAATCCCCATCTGCTTTATATATTCGCTGACCTGCGGGACGCCGAGTTCTTTCGCGCATACAAGACACAACCCCTCATTGCGCTTTTCGTTGCCCTGCATTGTTGTTATGAAAACAACTGCCATGCGCTTTCTGCATTTTGTGCATACCATCATGTAATTATCCCTCTCTTTGTTTTACGGCTGATTCGTTTTGCGAGTGAGCAGACCGATTGCGTAACAAACGCCCGTCCTCACACTACGATGCGCCGAACTTAATTAAGTCAAAATTATATATGTGCCTGAAAATAACGCTCTCTTCTATTGTCATTGTGTTTAGGAATATAATATCGTTCCCGGTTATGGTAATCAATATGTTTAAGCTTATGCAAACAAGCAGTATAATCACCGCGGATTTAAGCAAGCCGGTTACTCCGCCGAGTATTGAATTAAACGTTCCGACAAGCGGAATACGGTTAACAACCGCCAGCTTTTTTGCAGTAAACGACAGCACCAAACATATTATAACAAATAAAATGAAAAAAATCAAGGTGCGAAGCGGAATCATAATTACGGGTGCGATTAAATTATCAAGTAATGCGGCTGTTATGCCGCCGCTGCCCGATTCAATAATCGTGACTATGACCTGCGTTACCGCCTCGCTTACTCCGCCACTGAAGTTCCCGGATACCTGCGGAATAAAATTCCCGACGGCGGCGGCGGCATCCGCGACCGCATCATATTCTGCACCGTTTTGCATAGTATTCGCAAGCACTTTCGCAAGCACCAAAGCTTCAAGCTCGCTATTTGCGAGTTCTGCCGAAGTGATAATAGCGCGCCCCGCGTCAACCCCCGAAAGGTCTTCCGACGTCAAACCCCAAAATGCCAAATTGAGTTCGTCAATACCGGTTCCGCTCAGGTCAACGTTGCCGAGGTCAATATCAATGTTCCCTACCGTATCGGGTGTTAAGTCGATTTCGGAAAGCGGGAAGCTTCTGATTACCTCGCCTGAGTTATCGGTTTCATTGAGTATGATTTTCGATAAATCAAGCGATGACAGCATAACTAAAGGTTCGGTGTCAATCATGTTTTCAAGGCTTTTGTTTATGTGGTTCAGAGCGTTTTGCCTTATGATGCCGTTATAGATTGCCGAAGCCAGTACGCCGCTCAGGAATAATCCCGCTAAAAACGCGGCGATTACCGCGACAAGGCTTACAACCGTTGATACAAAACCCCGCTTGAAGCACCTGAATGTAACCCCTAAGATAATTGCTATAACAAGAAGGTCGTAAAACCATGAAAATTGTGTTCCCATATGTACCTCATTTTTTATTTTATTCTAACGCAAAACGCTCAATTGTTTCATATCCGAGAAGCAATGCGTAGTTTCCGGCTATGATGAAGCCGCGGTATTCGTCCCCGAGTTCCGTTACACCAACCGGATTCAGGAACATATCATGCTTTTCGATAGTGCCTCCTGTTAAAGTATACACGATTCCTCCGGAAATTTCAACTTGTTTTGCTTCAAAGGGCATAATTTCCGATTTTATAAGATTGCTTTGCGCATCGAGCGTTACAAAAAGCGTCTTTCCTGTGGCATAATCGCGCAACTCTATCAGGTTAAATTCCGTGCCGTAAACGTCTTTGACAAGCCTTCCCGCGTCAAAGCGGTAGCTCCCCGCCGGTTCGCCGTCACTTGAATTAAATGACATGACGGCATTATCCGCGAGTACTGTAATATAGTTTCCGTTTTCGCTGACCTGAAGCGCCCACGCGCCGAACGGAAGCTCGCGTTCCCATATAAGGTCATCTTCTGTGTCGGTGCGGAGTCTGTAGATTTTGCTAATTACATCACCGTTTCTTACCGTGGAAGTCGCGGCAATAATTTCATTGTTTTTCGATGTAAACGCCACAGCATTAACTTCTTCGTCTGTGAACCATCTTGTGTACCGCCGCCTTCCGCTTCTGTCATATATGTGCAATCTGTTTGAGAAAGCTGCCGAAACTGTCACCGCCGCTACCATGTCACTGCTCCCGAGTTCCGCTAAGATAATCCTTTCGTCAAGCTTAACTTCATAAACTCTTCCGGTTCTGCTGAAAAGCGAAAACTCGTGCGCGTTGAAGTTGTACAGCAGAATTCTGCGGTTAGTGCTTCGCTGTCTCGGGGCGTTGTAATGATGGCGATGCGCGAGCATCTGCCCGCCTCTGTAGTTGTATGTGTATAAATATGTGTCGCTTAGCAGGAGAAAATTCGAGTCGAAGAGGTTCATCGCATATCCCGCGCTCCCCGAAAGCACAATCGGAAAACCTTCGCCGCCTGTTCGCGGATTTATCCGTGAAACAATCCCGCGAAACGGCTCGAACATAACTCCCCTGAACGTCCATATAAGGAATATTCCGAGAATTGCAACAGCGATTGCAAGCAGTTTGTGCAGATTGCTTCTGCGCTTTTTCTCTTTACGATAAGCTGTGCTGTCGTTAAGATTATGTGACATTCTTTCTCCTTTCCGGCGGACACGCAAACATGCGACCCGGTAAGCTAATAAAATACACGGTTTAAATATAGTCCGCAAGGCGGCAGGGTTTTCCCCGCTTTTTCCCTGCTGCCGGTTTCAAAGGCTTGTAAAATATCACCGACACTTAGTTTCCCCTCATTTATATAAATCAATGTTCCCGCCATAATCCGTACCATATTGTATAAAAAGCCGTTTCCGCGCACTATTAATTCCGCGAAGCCGCCGCTTTCTTTCACATCGAACGAGAAAATTTCACGCACTGTCGAATTTACGGCTTCCCTGCCCTCGCTTCTGCAAAATGCCGCAAAGTCATGCTCGCCGACGAATAATTGTGCAGTTTCCTGCAATAATTCTAAATTTAGCGCGTATGGGTAATGGTATGCCTGCAAAAATACATCGCGCTGTTTTTTGTTGTTCACAAGATAGACGTATTCTTTGCCTTTCGCCGAGAACCGCGCATTGAAATTTCCGTCGGTTTCTTCACAAGAAAGAATTACTATATCAGACGGAAGCTGTGTATTCAAAGCCCGCACAAGATTTTCTTCCGGAATGTTGCTTTCAACAGATGCATTGAAGCAAAAACTTCGCGCATGGACGCCCGCATCGGTGCGCGAACAGCCGGTTATGCTTACGCTCTGATTCAAAATTTTATGAAGCGCGCTTTCGATTTCCCCCTGAATTGTCGGTAACTCCGGTTGCCGCTGAAAACCGTGATAACCGGCGCCGTTAAAGGCGGTTATAAATTTTAAGTTTCTCATACATTAAAAAGCGAAATTATTCGCAATAATTATCCCGAACACACACAGAATTAACCCGAAAGCGAGAAAATCAAGTATTGAGGCTTTAAGCTTTTTGAGTCTTGTGCGTCCCTCGCCGCCCCTATAACAGCGGCACTCCATTGCCATTGCAAGTTCGTTTGCCCGCTTGAACGCAGAGATGAACAGCGGTATAAGTATAGGAATCAGTGCTTTTGCTTTTTTAATTAAGCCTTTAGCGTCAAGGTTTGCCCCCCGGGCTTTTTGTGCCATCATAATCTTGTCGGTTTCTTCTATTAACAGCGGTATGAACCTTAACGCAATCATCATCATCATAGCCAACTCGTGTACGGGAAAGCGCAGTTTCTTCAGTGGTGAAAGCAGGCTTTCGATTGCATCGGTGAGCATAATAGGCGATGATGTGTAAGTAAGCAGTGACATACCTGTGATTAGCGTGATGATTCTGACGACCATAAACGCCGATGTTCTCAGTCCGTCGGTGTGAATTGTAATAATCCACCAGCTAAGCAATATTTCCTCGCCTTTTATAAAAAACAAGTTTAAAACTCCGGTGAAGATTATTAGCGGCACAATCGGTTTGAGGCTTTTTAAAATCATTCTGAACCGAATTCCGCTGACAGCGTAGCACATTATGATGAAAACCGCCGCGATTCCGAGTCCGATGAAATTCTGCGCAGTAAAGAGCATTGCCGCCGCCAAGATGCTGAAAACAATCTTGAAGCGGGCGTCAAGCCGGTGTATGACCGAATCTCCGGGGAAATACTGACCGATGGTTATGTCTTTGAGCATTAAGCAAAACTATCCTTTATTGAGTTTTTAGTTTTTTCTCTTTTTATGATAAAAGAAATAGTAAATATAAGCAGGGAAATTAACATAAAAGGCGCGGAATAAAAAACAGAAACGTAAAATGTCGATAAATATTGAAGAAAACCGCCTGTAATAAAATCGTTTATAAACACCCAAAATGAAAATAATAAAAATCCAGACAACAAAAACAGAATATTACAAGGCTTGAATTTAAAGAAAAGGACAATAATTACAATCGTAAAAATATACATTAATACAACGCAGAGAAAAATTATATCGGCTCTGTATAATTCCCAAAACAAACGATAAATCCCAACTAAGAAAACAGCCGAAACACTCGGTATGAGTGTATATAAAACCGAAAATATTATTCTTTTTAGTTTCATTTTTTCGCCTTTCCGAGCAACTCCAAAATTCTCGCCTTTGCTCTTTCAACCGTGTAAATATCATCGCCTATATCTATTCCCCGCGCCTTCAAAAGCCGCGCAAGGCGCGTGATTTGCGGGACATCAAGTCCAATTTCGACAATTTCATCAGCGTGTGAAAAAACCTTGTCGGTTTTCTCGTAAAGGAAAAGCCCGCCTTTATTCATGACGATAACTTTGTCGGCGTATTTTACAATATCTTCCATAGAGTGGGAAACAAGCAAAATTGTAATACCCGAGTTTTCATGATATTCCTTGATTTTGGTTAAAACCTTATCCCGCCCGTAAGGGTCAAGCCCTGCCGCCGGCTCATCCAAAACGAGAATCTGCGGTTCCATCGCGATTACGCCCGCCAAAGCTACCCGCCGCTTCTGTCCGCCCGAAAGGTCGAACGGCGAGCGGGAAAGCCAGTTTTCATGTACACCCATAGCCTGTGCCGCGCGCATTACGCGGGCTTTTATTTCTTCCTCGGATAAGCCGATGTTTTTAGGTCCGAATGCGATGTCCCTGAACACGGTTTCTTCAAAAAGCTGATGTTCAGAATATTGAAAAACCAATCCGACCTCGAACCTTATGCTTCTTATATTGACTTCTTTTGTCCATATATTACGCTCGTTGATTAAAATTTCGCCGTGCGTGGGTTTGAGAAGTCCGTTGAGGTGCTGAATCAATGTGGACTTTCCGCTGCCGGTATGCCCTATTATGCCGAGAAAAGAGCCTTTTTCAACCGTTAAACTTATATCATCGACCGCTTTAATCTCAAAAGGCGTGCCGATGCCGTATTTATAGGATAATTTTTTTGTTTCTATAGCCGTCATTGCAATAAGTCCCGTCCTTCTTTCAGAATGACCGCCAGTTCTTTCGCGCACTCATCCTCGTTTAATATATTCGCAGGCAGTTTTACTCCTGCTTTTCGCAGTTCATACGCTAATTCCGTCACCTGCGGCACATCAAGTCCGACTGCTTTTAATTTTTCAACCTCACTGAAAATCTCCTTGGGGGTGCCGTCCATGATGATTGCACCCTTATCCATAACCACAACGCGGCGCGCCTGCGCGGCTTCCTCCATGTAGTGCGTAATCAGGACGATTGTAATTCCTTTTTCGTTCAGCATTTTAATAGTTCCCATAACTTCCTTGCGACCTTTCGGGTCAAGCATGGCGGTAGGTTCATCTAATACAATGCACATTGGGCGCATGGCAATTACGCCCGCGATTGCAACCCGTTGTTTCTGCCCGCCGGAAAGCCGGTGCGGTGCATGTTTGTGGTATTTATAAATGTCAACCAACTTCATAGCCTCGTCGATTCTCTCGCGAATTTCATCAGGCGGTACGCCTAAGTTTTCGAGTGCGAAAGCTACATCTTCTTCCACGATTGCGGCGACTATCTGGTTGTCGGGATTTTGAAAAACCATGCCGACTGTTTGGCGGATTTCGTAGATTCTGCTGTCGTCGGAAACATCGATGTTATTTACAAAAACCTTGCCGCGTGAGGGTAGCAATATGCCGTTGAAGTGCTTGGCGAGCGTGGATTTCCCGCTACCGTTATGTCCGAGAACAGCTAAAAATTCACCTTTTTGCACGGTTAAGTTAACCCCGTGAAGCGCAGGATTTTTCTCAACAACATTACCTTTATCATCGTATATTTCATAGTCAAAATATAAGTTTTCGGTTTTGATTATTTCCAATGTTTTTACCTTTCGGGTTGTGGTTTTTTAGTAATTGTATATAATGCTTTGTTATATCGAAACTCCGCCGATACTTATTAATAGAAAAAATAATTATTATTTCTATTAATAACCATGCTTTTTTAGCCCTCGGCTTCTTCAACCCTAAACGGAACACCCATTACAAAGGTTTCGTCGGTGTAAACATAATCCTGACGATATAACCTAATCTCATATTCAAGAGCAATCCACGGCGCAGTGAATGTATGCTCGCTCTCGCCCGCGCTCGGATATCTGTATTCCTGATATCCCCAATGTTCGGCTTCAGCTTCATAAATAGCGATGAACGCACTTGCCGCCGCCATTTCCGGCGGAAGATTTTTCACCGTTACGGTCATAGTTTCCCCCGGTTCATAAACTTCTTTGCAAAGCTCAATGACGATTCCTTCATGTATTACGATAAATATGGGGGGACCGAAAGGCGGCGTTGTGGTTACGGGCGGGTTGTCGTTGTCTTCCGGTGGTTGCGGTCTTCTGCCGGGAGGAGTGGTTATTATTACGGGCGGGGGGTCATCATCTTCATCCGATTGTGGCGGCCTTTCGCCGGGAGGAGGAGTAGTCGTGATTACGGGCGGTTCGTTGCCGCCTTCCGGTTGTGGCGGCCTTTCGCCGGGCGGGTCTTCACCGCCTCCCGGCACAGGGTCACAGCACCAGCAGACGTCAAAAAAACTGCTGCCGCCGTCATGTAATCCTACAATGTCGCCTCTTTTCCAAGCTGCCTGCAAGGCGTCTTCAAGTTCCCCGCCGGTTGAAAAACCAATAGGCAGCGGAATAGACCGGTCACTGCGTATTTTACGCAAAAATCCATACGAACCTGTTCCGTAATAAAGCCAACTTCCCGCAACCACAAGATATTCCTGTGCGAATCTGAATAATTCCATGTCTCCGGAGCCGTCTGTACGGACTCTCCTGAAACCACGGGAGTCATAATAAACCCAACCGTCCGCCACTCTTATCTCGTGGCTTGTTGTCCAATGTTCCTCCGGGAACTTAACAACCGTTTTAAAATCTGTGCCGTTCGGGTTCATGCTGTATATGCCGTCGTCCGATACAAGAAGATAAATCCTGCCGTCATGAATTCTTACATCTCTGAATTTTATTTTGGTTGCCGGGTAGCAGTGACCCGGTCTTTCGGATGTTTCGGGCGTACACCAGCCGTCGGGCGAAGAGCAATCATGCCCGGGCAAGATATCGTCAAATGTTACAAGTTTCTCTTCTTTTTTGGTTTCGAGGCAGACTCGAGTGACCCTATCGTTGCCCGCGTAGAAGATAAATCCGTCATGCACCGTAAAAGAATTCAAAAATGCCGCGCCGAAAAGTTCGGTCTCTGAGCCGTCGGTCTTAGTGCGGTAAACGTTGTGGATGGCATATGTAACATTTCTCAGCAAGGCATAGTAAACCCAGTCTCCGGCGACGATAATTTTGCCCGCACCGCAATGTACGTCTCTTAACTGCGTTAAATCTGAACCGTCATGACGAATTTTATATAATCCCGGTTCTTTTGTCTCGCCGCGCATAAAATAGACCCAGTCATCAGTAACGGCAATGCCGATAACACTGCCTTCGTACAATGTGGTCAAACCCGAGCCGTCCGCACGAACTCTCATCAAATTAGCAGTAGTAGCCATTTCTGTGCCTGCGAAATAAATCCACTGCGCTTCGTTTGAATAATCTCGTTCAGCGCTGTCTCCGCCGCCACCACCGCTGACAGGCTCGCGCTCGCTCTCTCTGCTTTCGGAGCCGCGCTCGCGCGAATATACTGACGGCGGACTGCTGTTATCATATAACAGCCACATTATAAATATGCCCAGCAGTAAAAGAGCCAGAAGCACCGCGCATATCAGTACTTTTTTGCCTAATAACGTTTTAAGAATTTTCTTCTTTGCATAACCTTTAGCGGCATCCTTTGCCTGCTTTTTCGCTTCGTTCTTATAATCTTCCGCTGTCCAGTTTTTTATGTTTGCATATCTTTCTAAATCGTTTACTGCGCTTTCCAGATTTTTTTGGCTGATTGACGCGGTCATATCAACAACTGCATCAACAGCTTTATCTATTCCGCTTTGTTTTTGAGACATAATAAATCCTCTCTTATTAACTTTGTTGTCTTAATTTATAACCATACCTTTTTTCGCGTCCGGCGTTACCGCAACTCCGCTGATGCTTATACTGCGGGGTTCTGTACTTTTTGCACGAGCAAAAAGTGACGTCCTTCGCTCGCGAAGCATAGCTTCGCATTATATAAATAATATAAACCACCCCTACAATTGCTGCTGTCCCATCTGCTCAATTCCCAAATGCTGATACGCAAGCGCCGTTGCCGTTCGCCCTCGCGGCGTCCGCGCTATAAACCCGAGCTGCATCAGGAAAGGCTCGCAGACATCCTCAAGCGTCACGGATTCTTCCCCGAGCGCCGAAGCAAGGGTGTCAAGCCCGACCGGCCCGCCGCCGTAGCCCTTTATAATCATTGAGAGCAGCCGCTTGTCAAGGCTGTCAAGTCCGAGGCTGTCTATTTCAAGTTTGTCAAGTGCGATTTTTGCCAAGTCCTGCGTAATTTTTCCGTCTCCGAGTACTTCCGCGAAGTCACGCGCACGTTTTAACAGCCTGTTTGCAATCCGCGGCGTACCTCTTGAACGGCAGGCGATTTCTCTTGCGCCCGCCTGCATTGTCGGGATTGCAAGAATTACCGATGAGCGTGTTATAATGTCGCAAAGCTGTTCTTCCGTATACAGCTCCAATCGCATAATAACGCCGAACCTGTCACGAAGAGGCCCTGTGAGTTGTCCTGCGCGGGTGGTCGCGCCTATCAGCGTAAAGCGTTTAAGGTCGATTTTAATTGACTGTGCGGCAGGACCCTTACCGATAATTATATCGAGAAAATAATCTTCCATCGCGGGGTAGAGAATTTCTTCAACCTGCCTTGAAAGCCGGTGAATCTCGTCTATGAAAAGCACATCGCCATCCTGTAAATTCGTCAGTAATGCCGCCAAATCGCCCGGCTTTTCAATCGCGGGACCGGAAGTTGACTTGATATTAACGCCCATTTCATTGGCAATTATGGAAGCGAGCGAGGTTTTCCCGAGTCCCGGCGGACCGTAAAGCAGGACGTGGTCAAGGTTTTCACCGCGCGCTTTCGCCGCTTCAATGAAAATTTTAAGGTTTTCCTTGAGCTTTTCCTGTCCGATGAACTCGCCAAGCCGCTTGGGACGGAGCGAATACTCGAAGTCGGTGTCTTCAGCGGTGTATTCGGGCTCGACGATTCTTTCGGTATTTTCGGAATTCAAACTTGTTTTTTCTATCAATTTTATTTCCGTCCTTGTGGTTTAATTTACAAAATGTTTATAATATAATTATACCGCATTATATATTTCATCAATTCCCTATCTTTTTAAGCGCTAATTTCACAAGTTCCGATGTCGGCAGGGTTCTGTCGGCGCCTTCAAGTGCCTTTGCCGCCTGTGCTGTCGTGAAGCCGAGCGCAGAAAGCGCGGCAATGGCTTCCGAAGCGTTATTTCCCGCCGAACCTGCGGGAACGGAGTTTGCTTGTCCGTCGGTAAGGCTGAAGCCGTTAGTAGGGTCGATTTTATCTTTTAGTTCAAGCACAATGCGCTGAGCTATTTTTGTGCCGATGCCCTGCGAGCGGGTTAGAAGCTTACTGTCGCCCGAAGCCACACAAAGCGTAAAGCCCTGCGGCGATAAATCTGACAGAATCGACAGCGCCGCTTTCGGTCCGACGCCCGAAACTGTAATCAACAGCTTAAAAGCCCGCAATTCCTCATTACTGCCGAAGCCGAAAAGCTCAACTGCGTCCTCCCGAACGTGCAGATATGTAAAAAGCCGCGTTTCTGCGCCTTTTTGAAGCGCTGTTAATTGCGATAATGTATTTGCGGTCGTGCGGCAGGCAAAACCCACGCCGCCCGCTTCAATTACCGCCAAATTCGGTTCTGTGTGTATTACGTTTCCTTTTACGCTGTAAATCATAATTGTTATCTCCTGTTACGGGCGGGCATTTAATTGTGACTTATACGAATGTGCAAGGCAGATTGCCACTGCGAGCGCGTCAGCCGCATCGTCGGGCTTAGGTATGGTATCAAGCGAAAGAATACGTGCCGTCATCTCCTGAATCTGCTTCTTGGTAGCTTTTCCGTAGCCTGTGACGGCTGATTTCACCTGAAGCGGAGTGTATTCGATGATTTTAATGCTGCGGGTCTTGGCTGTCAGGATTATAACCCCCCGTGCCTGCGCCACATCAATCGCGGTCTTTTGGTTGGTTGTGAAAAATATTTTTTCAAGCGCCATGTATTCCGGTTTGTATTCGTCAAGAATCGTGCCTAAGTCAAGGTGGATTTCCTCAAGCCGCCGGTCAAAACTCATGTCCGGCTTTGTTGTGATTGCGCCGTAATCTATAGCTTTAAACCGCCCCGCCGCGTAATCAGTAACGCCGTACCCCACAATTGCGTAGCCGGGGTCGATTCCGATAATTCTCATTTTTTTCTTCCTTTTTCCGTCATTACATCAATTTAGTATACCATAAATCAGGTTCGTTTGTAAATAAAAAATAAACTTTTCTGCTTTTTCCACATAAATTACTTGATATTTTTCTGACTTTAGTGTAAAATTGAAAAGATGAAGGTTAAAATTTTAATATTGGCAGTTGCAACTCTCCTCTTCGTGCTTTCCGGATGCGATGCTTCGGATAGCTCTCCGGCTTCTTTTACACGAACGGAGTTCGCGCTCGGTACTTTTGTTACTGTCCGCATTGACGGAACAAGCGGGAAGGACGCAAACCAAGCGCTTGACGGCACTTTCGCCCGGCTGTCCGAAATTGAGCTGACTGCAAGCACGAAAAATCACGGCAGTGAGCTGTCTTACGTCAATCAAAACGCCTATGAGCGCGGCATTACTGTTTCGGAAGAGCTGTTTTTTCTGCTCGAATCGGGGCTTTTCTACTCGGCGTTAACAGACGGCGCGTTCGACATTACTTTGGGTTCGGTTGTCGAATTATGGGGAATCGGCACGGATAACGCCCGCGTCCCCGCACCGGATGAGCTTGCGGAAGCCCTTGAAAACAGCGGTTTTGAAAACCTTTTACTGAGCGCTGAAAACCGTACGGTGCGCTTTTTGAAAGAGGGGCTGAAAATTGACCTCGGCGCGCTTGCCAAAGGTTATGCCGCCGATGAAATGAAGCGGGTTTTGTTAGAAAACGGCGTAACAAGCGCGGTTCTCAATTTGGGCGGGGATATAATTACAATCGGCGACAAAAACGGCGAGGACTGGCTTATCGGGCTTGCCGACCCGCTTGCCCCCGGAGAAAGTTGCGCCATACTGCGCGTTTCGGGTTTGGCTGTGGTGACGAGCGGAAATTACGAGCGGTATTTTATGCATGAGGGTGCGCGCTATCACCATGTTTTTGATTCACAGACAGGCTTCCCTGCCGAAAGCGGAGTTGTTTCCTCGACGATAATCACGGACAGCGCTATGATTGCCGACGCGCTCTCGACAGCGTTTTTCGTGATGGGAATTGAACGCGCAGTTGAATTCGCCGTCTCAATTCCTGATACAGACTATGTTTTAATCGATGGCGGCATGAATTTTATGTGCTCGGAGAACATTAATCTTGAAATTATTAAGTAAGCAAAACATTGTATTTTTCTGTATTATCGGCGTGATTTTTGTGGTTTCGGTGATTGTGTGGCTTGTCGTAAGCGACATTCAAACCGAAAACACAACCGCCCTTGTTTACAAGAACGGCGTGTTAATTGAAACCATCAGCCTTTCAGCGGTTGAAACGGAATACGAATATGCAATTAACGACGACGGAGTAAATGTAATTCTTGTCAAGTCCGGTGAAATCGGCGTAATTAGCGCCGACTGCCCCACTCAAATCTGCGTTAATACCGGATTTATCGGAAGCGGCGTAATTCCGATTATTTGTATCCCGAACCGGCTTGAAATCCGCATTGTAGGCGGCAGTCATGAACTTGACGCCGTTGCAGGGTAAACGACATGAGAACTAACGTACGAAAGCTTTCACTGACTGCGCTTTTCGCCGTAATCGCGCTGATTATATTCATTGTGGAAGCGCAAATCCCGCTCCCTGTCAACGCTCCCGGGCTAAAGCTCGGACTCGCGAATATTATAATCCTGTTCATGCTTTTTCTTGGCGGAATGTGGAAAACGCAGGATATTTTCATGGTTTTTCTTGTGCGGGTTTTGCTCGCCGCGCTGATTACAGGAAACGCTCAGGCACTGCTTTTCAGCTTTACGGGAGGGCTCTTCGCTCTGCTTGTTATGCTGTCAATGAGGACGGCGTTCAAGGGTGCCGCGATTCCGGTTGTCAGCGTGGCGGGAGCGATTGCACATAACGCAGGACAAATCACGGTTGCGGCGTTAATTACAAGTGCCGGTGTTTTCGTTTATCTTCCGGCGCTCGTTGCGGGCGGCATAATCAGCGGCTTGCTTACAGGCTTCGCGGTATATTTTATTTACAAAGCACATCCGAAATTTATTAGTTATATTGGAGGTATGAATAATGACATTCGATGATTTAAGAAGCTTTCTTGAAAAAAAGAACAGGCGGTCGGCAATCTTAGATGCTGACTTTAAACTGCTTTGGGACAAGGACGGATTTTTCGGTTCGTGGAAAATCGTTTATCCAAAAAAAGATGATTTTTTTGACCGGAAAGAAATAATAATTTCCATTGGTACAAACAAGGCGAAAACGCCGGTAAGCATAACAAAATTCACGCTCGCCGGCGGGGAAACCCGTTACATCTGCGAGGCGTTTGACCGCGATACGGTTTCGGAGCTTGCCTCAAAGTCGGAGATTTCAGAACTGCTTAAAAATTATCTCACGGGTATTAACGACAAGATTCAAGCGATTCAGTTTCTCGCCGACCAGTGCGCGCAGAATCCGCTCGTTCAGAGCGACAGGGTATTGCTCGGAAATTACAGAACACAGGCAGGTGCGGCATTTGATTTATTAGCGCTCAGCACTAACCTGAACTATTTTTTCAACACGTTTTCTTATGCGGACAACGACAGTAAAATTGATATATTCAAGACGATTGACGGGCTTGTTAAAAAGTGCAACGAACTGCTCGGCTATTCAGCGATTTTGCTTAGCTCGAAGGAAAGCGGGCGCTTAGCGAAAATTCCCGAACGTGTGTTCACCGTAGTTTTTCTGAACCTTATTCAAAACGCACTGCTTTATTCAAAGCCGGAAAGCAAAATTGAGGTTAAGCTGTTCTATGACAGTGATAATGCCACGATTAGCGTAACCAACGAGATTGCGGTCAATCCGCCGCCTGTTTCCGAAAACATAAGACTCGGAATAGGCTTGCCGCTTGTTGAAAGAATCGTGACAAACATAGGCGGCAGGGTTTTCAACGAGCAAGTCGGCAGTACCTATAAAGCGCATATTGCGTTACCCCTGCATGTAAGAGGCAACGCGGAAAGTATAGCGTTTGAGCATATGTCAACCGAATTCATCACGCAGAACATGAGTTATATAAAACGTTATCTTAACAGATTCACAGAAATAGCCGATTGAGAAACCTGGCCAAAACCTTGACAAACCCGTTAAAACATAAACAAGAAAAGCAAAATTCCAAAAAGACACAGCAAAGCTCACCATGTCAAAATATAAAACACGAATCATGCAATAAGTTTACGGAGCGATTTATAAAGTTCAATTTTATTAACGGCTTTAGCAATAATTACGCCAACTAATTGAGTGATTCCTGCAAAAATAAGATTGGATTTTATTTTAACTTATATAGGGACACCAGATTTAAAAAATGATGGAAATCCTTTGATAATGGTGTTTAATCATGGAATTTATACATTGCGAGGAGAAAAGTAACTGATAATGATTACACATACTATGAAAAGCAATCTGTCTGGTGCAAGAGCCGAGCAGTTTTATGAGTTTATGATAAACTCTCCACAAGACGTATACGCTCACTGGTTGCCCGATGAGCATCATGAATTTTATGTTGTAAAACAAAGCAAGACAACTCCTGTGGGTGATTTGATTTATTTCGACCAACACATCAGTCCGAAACATAGGTTAAGGTTTTATGCGGTTACAAAAACAGCAAATAAACCTAATCGTGTCGTGTTTCAAATGCGTAAATTGGGTGTGAATATACCCGGATTCTTGGAACTGAATTTCTGTGATACTCCTGACGGGCTATTGCTCATTGAAACACTCCGTATCGGGTTTGCTGGTTTAGGTAGATTGCTTGACCCTTTCATCAGAATAGTATATAACAAGTCTTTTTTTGAAGCGTTAAATGCACATCATATAAGAGAATGGTTAAATTTAGCCGAAGTGTTGAATAATCATTAGAGGGCTTACATATTTTGTAAACCCTCTAATCACCGCTATTCCCCTATAATTCGTTATCATGCTCCTTTCGTTTCACCCTCGATTGCGTAGGTGGTGGCTGTATTTCGGGCGGTTCTCGCTTGATTTCCGCTAAAACACGTTTAAGCTTTTGCGGTGAGCGTTGCGCGAATGTTAAGGAATGTTGCGGAACGGCTCCCTACATTTTTCCTTTTGTACCGCCGAGTCTTGCGCCGGATAGAATATTCGTTTCAAACGAGAAGTTCACGGACTTATTTTCGCGTTCCCGCTTCAATGCCAAACCTATCATTTTATCAAGCAGGTCGGGATATTTTACGCCCACAGGCTCCCATAAATAAAACGCCAAGCTTCCCGGAATTGTGTTAATTTCGTTATAGAACAGTTCGTCGCTTGAATTATCGTAAAGAAAGTCAATTCTCGCTACGCCCGAACAACCGAGCGCCTGAAAAGCCCTAACTGCCAAAGCGCGGACTTTTTCGCGCAGTTCAGGCGGAATGTCGGCGGGGATTTTTCTTGATAACGACACCATTCCCGAGTTCTTGCCTTTCACGCCGCTTTTATATTTATCGTCGTAGCTTAAAATCTCATCGGCAGCGATTGGTTCTTCACACTCGCCGGCTTCTGCTTCACTGCTGTCGCCGAGTACGGAAACATTGATTTCCCGCAGATTTTGAACTGCGCGCTCAGCAATGATTTCCGAGGCGAAGAGGAAGCCGTGTTCAAGCGCTTCAGATGCGTTTTCGGCGTTTTCAGCAATTTTTATTCCAACGCTTGAGCCGAGGTTAATCGGCTTTACAACGGCAGGAAATCCGATTTGTTCTTCAATTAACTTTACGGCGGCTTTGCTGTTGCTGTAAAAATCCGAGCTTTTTATTTTAACGCAATCAAGTACGGGAATCCCCTCATGTCTCAGTAAAATTTTCTGTGTATATTTATTCATGCCGCACGCCGCCGAAAGCACGTCACACCCGACATAAGGCACACCGAGAAATTGTAAAAACCCTTGCAAAACGCCGTCTTCAACATTAGTTCCGTGTCCCATCGGGAAAGCGACCTCAATTTCGCTTATAACTTTTTTTCCGAAGCGTGACGGGTATTTTACAAGCAACGCTTTACCGCCGTCACACACGGGGACAACACGGATGCTTTGCCTTATGAGGGTGGGGATATCGGCGTAGGATTCAATCCGGGCGGTCATAATACCTGTGTACATGCGGTTATTTTTGTCGATGTATACGGGGATTATATCGTATTTATCGGGGTTTAATGCGCGGATAGCCTGTAATGCAGTGATTACGGAAACCTCGTGTTCTACGCTCTTTCCGCCGAAAAAGACAGCTAATTTAATTTTCAAAATAATTTCCTCCGTTCGGGCTATTTATAATAACCCATACAATCAATAATTATCGGGTAAATCGTTTTCAAGCAGAATTACTTTTTGTTTTCCTTCGGAATCCATTGCATACACAAACTCAAGCCCTTCGTCAATCGTTTTAAACACCTTGATTTTTTCTTCGGCGAAATTACTTTCCAATAGTCCTGCTTTAATCGGTGCGGCTTGCTTTTCGCCGATTAAGACAGCGATGTCACAGCATGAGCCAGCATGCGCGCCGAATTCCTTGTTTAATTCATATTCTTTATCTCCGAGTTCAATCATGCCCGGTGTGACTAAAATTCGCAAGCCGCCAAACATTTTTAAAACGTCCAAAGCCGCATTTGCGCCGACCGGATTTGAATTGAAAGCATCGTCGATTATTACAATATCGCCTTTATTAATAATCTGTAATCGGTGCGGCACAGGTTCAAGCCGTTTCACAGGTAAAACCAAATCCCGCATATCAATGCCGAGCTTGTTTGCGGCGGCAATCGCGCCTGTTATGTTCTGCACATTATGCGCACCGAGCAACCGCGTTGAAAACTGCGTTTCCTGTCCGTCGGGCGCGGTAATCGTGAAGTCTGTGCCTTTTTCCGAAACGCTCAGGGCAGAAGCGCGGTAATCTTTATCCCCCTCTGTTATGCCGTAACGGACGATGTTTTTGTCAATTTCACGGTTTTTTATATATTTATTATCGTAGTTCAAAAAAACCATGCCGTCGGTAACAGCGTCCGCGATTGTGAATTTTTCCTCAATGATGTTTTCAAGCGTTTTCATGGTTTCCAAGTGTTGGGGGCCGATTGAGGTAAGCATGGAATGGCGGGGTTTTACTATATCACAGATTTCTTTTATATCGCCTTTCCACTTCATTCCCATTTCGCAGATGAAAATCTCATGGGTTGCTTTTAAGTCGTTCCGGACTGTTTTGACTACTCCGAGGGTGGTGTTGAAGCTTTCGGGGGTCATAAGAGTGTTGTATTTCACGCTCAGCAGTTTATGAAGGAAGTATTTGGTTGAAGTCTTGCCGTAACTGCCGGTTATGCCGATGGTAATTAAATTTTTGTGGTTATTAATTATACGCTTGGCATCGTTAATGTAGCGGAGGTTATTAAGCTTTTCAACAGGTGCATTGATGATGTTGGCGATTATAGGGAGGAACAAAGCAAGCGGAAGCAGTGCAAACGAAAACAATGCATTAATATAATCACCCCAAATTATGAACTCCGCTGCGCCGAAAACTATTAAAGAGGTTGCACACATACGAATTACTCTGCGCGTAAAAACTAACGGTTTTTTAGCTTTCTTAAAGCTTAGCCATTTTAGCGGATTCGTCAAGAGCCATTTAAAATGTGCGATATTCTTGTATGAATTCAACTGGAGCATATGCATTGAACGGAGAAACAAAAGCATTGAAAGCGCAGTAATAAATACTAAAGAGCTGTAGTAAATTATATCGCTCATAAGGTTTTGTCCCCCAAATACGAATCTAAAATCCTCCCGAACTGTTCCGGCTGGTCAAAAAAAGCGTAATGCCCTGCGTTTTTTATAACTGCAAGCCCTGCGTTCGGCATTTTCCGCTCCATTAAAAGCCCGTCGGACAGCGGCGTCTGGTCGTCGTTCTCGCCCCAAATGAGCAAAACCTCACGGTCAACGCCCGGCAAAAGCGGCGTCAAATCCTCGTTCACGATTTTAACAAGACAACTTCTCATCATAGGTGAAGCCGCACGGTAGTCCGCCGAACCGCTTCGATTTTGCAATTTCAGGAATAGACGCGGGAAAGGTTTAAGAAAAAGCTTGCCTGTTTTAAAAACGCAGGTTTTTATTTTACGGGGCAGACTTTTCCGGGACTTAATCCCCGCCGCACCCGTAAGTACAACCTTACCTTGGGGAACGGACGACTCTGCCCGTCCGTCTGCCAACAGTTTAATTATTATTCTGCAACCGAGGCTATGCCCGAAAAATGTAATATTGTGCAGATTCAATTTTTCGCAGAACGCCTTTATAAGCGCGGCATAATCGCCGACACCCCATGCCTCAGACGGCTCCGGACTGTCTCCGAAGCCCGGCAGGTCAGGCGCGATTATACGGAAGCGGCTTGATAAACTGCCGATGATTTCCTGATAAGTCCCGCCTCTGCAACCCCAGCCGTGCAAAAGAAGCAGAACGGGATTCACGCCGCCTGTATCGAGATAATGCACTTTTACGCCGTCTATATCTGAAAACAAGTAAAAACCTCCGCTGACTGTCAACTGTACACTGTTTATTATATGGGTAATTCTATCCAAATAAGTATAACATTTTAGAAATTAACTGTCAAGCAAATAAAATCACCCAAAACACTTGTATTTATTGTTAATCTTTGTTATAATTAATTTTAAGTACCATAAAAGCACTATGGAAGTTTGAAACAAAATACAACCGAAACGGGGAAAACGTTGTTTTCATTCCTTATTAGTGAAGAAAGGACTTTATGAAAATAAGTTTAAAACAAAATACAGCCGAAACGGGGAAAACGTCGTTTTCATTCCTTATTTAGTTAAGAAAGGACTTTATGAAAATAAGTTTAAAACAAAATACAACCGAAACGGGGAAAACGTCGTTTTCATTCCTTATTTAGTTAAGAAAGGACTTTATGAAAATATGAATATTCAGGGGACAGAGAAAGCCACAGTCTTGCTCATTCACAATCTGTCGGAAAAGCTGTTGTCGCTCAGGGACGCAATTTCCGATTCTGTACGTGTTTACGCCGTTAAATCAGGGAGTTCGGCTATGCTCACGCTTGAAAAAACAGAAAATATCAAGCTTATTGTGCTGGATTTAGAGATGCCTGTTATGTCAGGGTACGAGTTTCTGGATTATTTAACCGTTTCGGGTAAGTACAAAGATATTCCCGTGCTGGTGATAACGGAAAGTCCGCAGCATGAGATTACCGCCGCGCTAAAGAGATACGGAAATGTAGCGGGCGTAATCGGCAAGCCCTGTGATATAAGGGAGTTTCGCGAAATAACGGCGGAAGTACTCGGCTTCGGGGTTTCAATTATTGAAAAGGAGGAGGCGCCGTGTTGAACAAGAAACTGTCCGAAGGCAAAATAACCGTCATAATTACGCTTGCATTATTGCTTGCCGTTATGGGCGTAATGATTTATCTGACGCTGATTTTCACAATTCCTGCCGTATCTGTGGTTAGCGATAAAAATATTGAAAGAGGCGAGCTGAATCTGCGGGAGCAGAGCGGTTTTGATTATGAAAGAGATTTATTTTTATTAAACGGCGAGTGGGAATATTATCCGAATCAGCTTTTGTTTTCCGATGATTTCGCGGACGGTAAGGTTGATAATGTAAGATATGTGAGGTTTCCGCACTATTGGCGGGACGACAGCGTTAACTTCCCGGACGGCAAAGGTTTCGCTACATACCGCATTGTGGTTTCTGCACCGGTCGAAGCCGACGGCATGGGTGTTTTCAGCGAATTCCAATACGGAGCCTACAGAATCTTTTTGAACGGGCAGTTAGTCAGCAAGGGCGGCGCGGTTTCCGAAAACCCTGACGAGCATTACTTTGCCTATAACGGAGACAGCGGCTATATACGTCCCGCACCCGGAGGTTATTATGAGGTAATAGTTCATGTCCAGTGCTACGACCATATAGACGCGGGATTGTCTAACAACATCATCATGGGCGCACCGGATTCAATTATTCGTTACAGCGGGTTCATGGGTGCATTGGTGGGATTGTCGGGCGGCGCAGTAATGGTTCTGATACTCTATTTTCTTATTTTATTTATACGCAATACAGATAAGAGCGAGTATCTGAATTTTGCGATTTTATCATTCTGCGCCCTGTACTTTGTGCTGACCATCATCGGAAGGGGTCACGCTTATTATTTAGTCCCTGCGATAAGCAGCCGCCTGATTTACGCACTCGAACACATTACGCCTATAGCCGGCGCTTATTTCGCTTCTGTTCATGTTATAAAAAAGCATATTAAATATAAACATGCAGTCAAAATCACTGCAATATACACGGCAGTTCATTGTATTCTCTTAGCGTTACTGTCGTCTTATCAGGTCAGCCTGATTCGTGTATACTCGGGTATAGCGGCAATGGCAATTATAGTTACCGCGTTCGTAATAAGCCTTGTCTTTACGATTAACGGCAGGCGGAGAAATGACGAAAATTATCTGTTGCTTGAGCCTGTAAGCCTTTTGGTGCTTATACTTTCCGCAACGGTGAACAGGCTCGGACTTGTGTTATTTATAGGATTCGACCTATTCCCTGTCGGCGTAATTATCTTCTGTTTCATGCAAATCTTTGTATTATCGGGATACTACAGTGCGGTAGGAAAAGACCTTGTGGCGCTTACAAAGACGCTTGAAAACCGGGTAGCCGAACGTACCGCCGCGCTTGTTGAAGTAAACAGGCGGGTAGAAGCGGCGAACGAAATAAAAAGCGAGTTTCTTACCCGCATGAGCCACGAGATGCGTACACCGATGAACGCTATTGTAGGCATGAGTGAATTATTCGATACCGGCAATCTCAGCGAAACCCAGAAGAATTACTTCAAGGATATAAAAGAAACCTCGCACTCGCTTCTTAATTTAATCAACGATATTCTCGACTTTTCCCGAATAGAAGCAGGAAAGCTGGAGCTTGTACCGTCGCATTTCTGTTTCAGTACATTCATTGATGATATATGTACAACGGCGAAGTTCTCGGCTGATATAAAAACGCTCAGCTTCGAGTGTGCGATTACGGAAAACCTGCCCGATGTTATATACGGCGATGAAAACAGAATGAAACAGGTGATTGTCAATATTATAAGCAACGCTTATAAGTATACCAATGAGGGCGGCGTGAAATTTGAAGTATCGACAGCCACGAAGCCGCAAAGCCCGGAAAGTATGCTTCTGTTTACTATACGCGATACCGGAATAGGTATGCGAAAAGAGAATATTCCGCGCATGTTCGATGCGTTCATGAACCCGAATTCAACAAGGAGCCGCGGACTTAAAGGCATCGGACTGGGGCTTGCTATATGCAAGAGACTGATGGAAATGCAAAAAGGTGCAATTGAATTTGACAGCGAAGAAGGAAAGGGCAGCGTGTTCAGACTGTACTTCCCTCTTAAAATCGGGAACAAAGAACTTGTGGAAGAAACGCACGTCAACGAGAAGATTTATGCCAAGAACGCAAAAATTTTATTAGTTGAGGATAATACAATAAACGTTACTGTCGCGCTCGGAATTTTAGCGGCGCATGACATTCGCCCCGATGTGGCAAAGGACGCCTATAAAGCGCTCAGTATGGTTAAGGAAAAGGACTACGACCTTATTTTCATGGACCAGTTTATGCCTTCTATGGACGGCATAGAAGCCACACAGCGAATCCGCGAGATGGGCGGCAAAAATGCCGTATTGCCTATTATTGCGATGACCGCGAACGCGGCGCAGGGCGTAAGAGACATGTTGATTTTCAAAGGCATGAACGATTACTTATCTAAGCCGGTAGACCATAATCAGCTTAATGATATATTAATCAGGTGGCTTCCGCATGATAAGATTTGTTCTTCGCTCGGCAGATTTGACGACAGCGAACAAAAAAGCGAGCTTTTCAACGAACTCCCGCGTGAACTTGTCGAAATCAGTGAAATCAACTGTAGCGCCGCGCTTAAAAACATGGACGGAAATGTTGAGATTTATATAGGATTACTGCGTCAGCTCGTAAGAGAAGCGGACGATTATTCCGAAAGCCTTTTTGAATATCTCAAAGCCGTTGACTTCGTGAATTACATAATAGTTATAAACGGTGTAAAAAGCTTGTTATACAATATCGGCGCGAAAGCATGCGGCGACATGGCGGCGCGCCTTGAAGAAGCTGCTTGTGAAAAGAACGAGCAGTATTGCGACGAAAGGACTGATACATTCTGCAAGAGTTTACGCTGGCTCTCACAACGTATATCGCTGGCGCTCCCGCATGAAAGCAAAGCAGATACAGCGGAAAAGGAAGAAATCCCGCACGAATCAGTAAAATTAACGGTAATTATGCAGAAATTGTCGCTTGCGCTCTCTATCGGAGACTGCGACACAATTGACGGATATATCGAAATATTAAAAGAAGACGGAGCGAAAAGCGATGGTGAACAGGACGAAGTTTCCAGAACTGTTTCTGCGATTATAAGGGAAACACAGGTAATGGAATACGAAAAAGCCGCAGAATTGTGCAGTGGTTTCTTAGAAACATCTGTGAATAAGCAAAGTTAAATATATAGCTCGTAAGGGGGAATTTTGTGGAAAATAAGACTCGCCTTCACGCGCATCTATACTTGCCGTATATTGTACTTCTTTCGGTGAATTTCGGTTTCTTGTTAGTTGCGTTTGTGATAGACGAGCCGGCAGAGATAATTGGCGGCTTTTTAAGGATTATTACCTCGCGTTCAATCTTAGTTACGGACTACATAGCGGTAGGCGGGATTGGCGCGGCGTTACTCAACGTATCACTCGTGGGATTCATGAGTGTGTTTACGCTTATGTTTTCGGGAGTGAAGCCGAACGGCGCTTCCATTATGGCGCTGTGGTTAACGGCGGGTTTTGCGTTTTTCGGTAAGAACGTGCTGAACATGCTCCCGCTTACTTTCGGCGTGTGGCTGTTTGCGAAATATAAGAAGGAACCCTTCATCAACTATTCGCTTTCTGCGTTGTTGGTTGCGACATTAACGCCTGTGGTGAGCGAGGTAGGCTTCTTCGGAGCTTTTCATCGTCCCGTTGAAATATTGACAGGGGTTCTGCTCGGATTCTTAATAGGCTTTATATTTCCCGCGATTTCTGCCCATACCGTAAGAATACACGGCGGTTATGACCTCTATAATATGGGTTTTGCGGGCGGGTTAGTTGCCTTGATGTTTTCAACCGGATTTCGGAGTTTCGGGATTGAAATTGAGCCGTCTGATGAACTAAGCAGCGGTAATAATTTTATTTTGGCGGTTCTGCTGTATTCCATTTCCGCTTTAATGCTTGGTATAGGCTTTTTTGTAGGCGGTTTTAAGAAAAATATAGGTGGCTTAAAGAAAATTTTCAGCCATTCCGGTCGCTTAGTTACGGATTATTATTTTTTGTACGAGAACAGCGTCTTTTTAAACATGGGGGTGCTTTGTGCGTTTGCAACTACTGTTGTACTTGTTATAGGCGCACAGCTTAACGGCATAGTAATTGCTGCAATACTTACAATCACGGGCTTCGCCTGTTTCGGGAAACATCTGAAAAACATTCTTCCCGTTATGTCGGGCGCAGTCATTTCCTCATATATCTCTGCATATTTTACCGAGTGGGAATTTATATCTCCCACCATTGTTGCGGCAATATTATTCTCAACGGCACTTGCGCCGATTGCGGGGCATTACGGCTGGATTTGGGGAGCGGTTGCCGGATTTTTGCATGTTAATGTAACTTTATTTGTCGGTGATATGAACAGCGGGCTGAACCTGTACAACAACGGCTTTGCCGCCGGATTTGTAGCAATGTTTCTGCTCCCGCTTATAACTACTTTCAGAAAGGATAAAAACAGTCATGAAACTTGAATTTGAGAAGAATATGAAGATGGCGAGCGACTTGTTGTCATACTGTCACTTACAGGGTGCCGCCGAATATCATCTTGACATAAAATCAACCGGCGATTCAACGGTATTTACGGTTAAATCAAGCCCGGTGAATATCTCCGAGGAAGGTATGGAGAAACTGCAAAAGTATCTCAGCGCGCCGCGTCAGAGGGAAATGGAGCAGGATTTTTGGGAACTGATGGGGAATTCTGAGGAATACTGCGAGATGACGCTCATCGGTATGATGTCTGACGAAGCGGAAGCTGTGCTTTCCGGGGACGTGCTGACGATTATGGTAGAGAGGTATGACTAAGGAAAACAATTTGCGATGTTATTCAACAATTGCCTTAACAAAGAAGTTGTTAAAATTTTCCAATTCATCGTAAATAATTCCGTGCGCCGAATGTTTGAGCGAAAACAGCGTTGAGCCTTTTATTTCTCTCTGCTGATAATCGGTAATCGACGGCGGTACTACAGTGTCTTTTTCGCCGCGTATAATGAAAGTCGGCACGTTTATAAACTTTAAGTCGTCAGTTCCGTCTTCATCGCGGAGGGAACAGGCGGCTTTTATTGTGCCGATTCCCGATGCCGACATAGCGATTCCGGTAAACCAGTTTTTAACCGCACGACTATGAGGCTGTGCAAACAGCTTTTCATCAACAAAGCTTCTGCATAATTCGGGACGGTCGCTGTTGGCTTTTTCAATCATATCGTCAACATCGCGCTTTTCAATACCGTAAGGGAAGTCCGCTGTTTTTGTGAAGCGAGGTGCGGCGGCGGCAAGAAGAATGAGTTTTTTAACTCGCTCGCCCTTAAAAAGCCGCATGTAACGTAAGGCAACAGCCCCGCCCATCGAAAACCCGGCGATTGAAATTCCGGAAAGCCCGAGAACCCGTATAACAGCGTGAATATCCCGCGCCATCTGATTATAATCGTAACCGCAGACAGGCGCCTCGGAAGCCCCGAAGCCCCTGAAATCCACGCCGACTACATGACAGCCAAGCTCGGTGAGCAGATTAATTTGATACTCGAAGATTAAATGCGAGAGCGGCCAGCCGTGCAGAAGCAGAACCGTGTTTGCGCCGCACTCGCGGCTACATTCGCGGTTATATTCATAGACGGCGATTTTTGCGCCGTTTGAATTAATATGTACCATAAAAAATTACCTCGCTTTATTAAGTATATTTTTACAGTTTATGCCGCTTTGTAATTTATGGCTTTGTGAATAAAAACGCTGAATTAAACGAAAAATAAGAGAAAAAGGAGTTCTTTATGAGAAGAGTGTCTTATTTAAGCGTAATTCTTTTTATAATAGCCGCGTGGTTTACCGTATTCTTTTTTTGGAATTTCATCGAATACAATAATCACGTGCGCGGAATCATGAATACAGGAAGCATAACCTTCCGCGGTAACGCGCATGAAATCGTAGGTTATTATATGTCAGGCTGTGCGCCTTACGCTTTTTACGCGCTTGTAACGGGCGTGTTGGGCTGGTTGTTAATAAAGATGAAGCCGAGGCGGGTTGTCGTCGCCGCTCCGGAAACATCGGTTGTTAATATAACAAATCATTTTGACGAAGCCAGAGAAGAAAAGCCAAAAGAATAAATAAAGAACGCCGGTCATTGCGCCGGCGTTCTTTATTATGATTTTGTATACTTTAAGGCTCGTCTTAACACCGGCAGAATAATTATCGCAATAGTCCCGCCTATGGAAGCGGTTATCAGCTGCGGAAAAGACATCATAACCAGGATGGGCGCAGGCAAAATAAAGAAAAGCGAAGCTATCTGCACCACGCCGATATACAGAACAAGAAACTTCCCCGCGGCACCGGCTATTAGTGCGGTAATATATGAAATGTACTTGTTAATTATGTTCCTGTTACCTATAAGGAACCAAAGCAGAACCAGCACAAAATTCCCGAGGCTTATGAACGGGATTATAACAGGGAATTGTGTCGGGCCTACCCCGAACAGGAAAGCTACTCCCGGTGAAAGTACGGCAACCGATGAACCTGTCGCAAAACCGCAGGTCATAACCGAGATAATCAAGATTAAATTAATGACGGAACCCGTTACAAACTGATTGCCCAAAGCGGCGGTTGCGGCTTGCAGCGCTATTAACAGCGCGATGAACAGCGCGGTGCGGGTAATCCAAAGAATTCTTTTGTTCATATTTTCACAAAGACCTTTCTTAATCAACGTAGAATAATTGTATTACGTTTCATATAATTTCACGTTTTGACACAACGGTTTTAACTGAAACATCCGGCATTTTTCCAAGTTTTCCGGTAAAGCTGTTGATTTTGTCCATGTCCGCGATTACAACAAGTGAAATAACCCCGATGTTATGCTCACTGAAAGGAAGCCCCATGCGTCCTTTAATAATGCCGCTGTAATCGGATACAATACTGTTGAATTCATCCTGACTTTCGGGCGGGTTTTCCAAAACAACCCCAATGACTGCTATACGTTTCATATTTTCATAAAGTCCTTTCTTCATATTGTAGGGTTCGATGCCCTCGGCGCACCAAAAAATGAATTTCGCAATTACTTAACAAACAAAAATGCGCCTTAACATAGAAAGGCGCATAAAAACAAAGCTATAAGAAAATGTTTCCGCGCCTTTCAAATCAGTTTATACTTTTTTGTCAGGTACATTTTTTATTTTAACATAAAATAATTGCTGTGTCAACTGTTGCAACAGCGCCATCCCTAAAATCCAATAAACAAGTTTATTGGATTTTAGTATTAACTATCCCCGGGCAGTCCGAACCCAACCCTGATTTTCACTCAGCATTTCCCACCATTCATTTTGGTCGTACCAATCCAGTTCTTCTATGGCATCCGCGTTGCTTACCCAATAGTCGTCCTTAGGAATTCTTCCGAGCAAAGAACGCACGAATTGAAACCATGTATGACCATGCTGACTTTGCTCTTCTCCTTCCCGCTCAAGTTCAATGTAAAAATATCCGTCCGCCTCATAAAGGATTGTGGTCGGGGGGTCTTCACCCATATTTTGCTTTGTCCTGAGCGTAATTTCCGTAATCTTTCTTGCGACGGAATCATAAATGAAAAGTTCGTTTTTTACGGTGTGATAAGGTCTGCTCCAGTCGTTAGCGGCATTATCTACAAGCAAGAATATCCGTCCATCAATCTCTTCCTGAATGTATATGAACCCCGGCAGATTATCGGCGAGCAGGGTTTTTTCTCCCGTCCTCACGTTAAACCGGAAAAGTGATTCTTCCCTTCGTGAATGGAAAATGAATTTCCCGTCTTCGCAAGTATTGTAAGCGTTGGAATTAAAGCCGTAACTTACATCGCTAAAAATTACGTTCCTCTCATCTGTTTCGGGGTTTAGAGTAAAGATTGAAATTTCCTGGTTGTTTAAGTAATTTTCAATCTCCTCGGGAGAGCTATCGCCGCGCCCGATTTCGGGATAAAAGGTTTCCATCAGGTAAAACATCCCGTTCCATAAGCCCAAAACATCAAGACTGTTATTCACATTGCCTTCAAAAACTTCTCTGACAGTTTTATTGATGTAATCCACTTCGAGTATAACATACACATTCGTATAAGTATACTCAGATATTTCAACATTATAACTAACCATCATATACAGCTTCCCGTTCATAAGCCAGTTGCCGAATCCGCCTATATTGTATTTTTCGGGGAGCTTCATATGCTCGGTTCTTCCGCTGCCGTCTAAACCTAAACGATAGAAGGTTCTGCCGCTGTTTAAGGCATAGATATGCTCGCCGTCTATGAAAAGGAGGGAACCGCCGCCAGCGCCCGAAAGCGACCTTGCTACCCAAACGCGTTCATTAATGAAAATGCCGGGCTCAACAGGTTCATCAGGCAAATAAGCCCCGCAGTCCTCCGAATCATGCGAACATGTAACCCGGCTGCATAAAACCATTGTGTTGCCTGTCGCGCTGTCAACTATATGAAGCAGAGTGGAACTTTTAGTTATATCGGTCTTGCTCAGCGCGAAATCCGCATTAGGTGTGACGGTTTCTACAAAATATGCGCCGTGTTCCGTGACCCACATTGACGGAACCCTCAACGCCACGCCCGAAGCCGCATCCGGGATTCTTGTCAGGTTGTCGAAGTCCGGTGTTTCGCGGGGTGTGTCCCACGGGTTCGTCGCGTTCGTCGTGTTTCCGGGATTTTCCTGCGAATCCGGCAGACTGAATTCGCCGTCGCCCACGCTCTCGCCCGAACCCGTTACTGCGGCACCACCGCCCGAGCAAGCGGCAAGACTAAGCAAAAGCGCCGTGATTAGTGTAATCGCTAATAATTTTTTCATGTTTTCATAAAGTCCTTTCTTCACCAGCGAGGAATGAAAACGACATTTTCCCGTTTCAGTTGTGTTTTGTTTCAAACTTTAATACCTCCATTATGTTTTTCCGAATTTTCTTATGACATACCAACCGCTTCCTGCGGTAATAATTACGAATACCATGACCTGTACCGCCTTGAAAGCGGACGAGGCGACTATAAGACCGTTTGCCGTTATAAGTTCAAGCACGCTGACCGGAGCAAACAGATTAAGCCCGAAGCGGTACATGAACAAAGGGAACAGCAATATTCCCGCGCTTATTAAAGCCGCATAAGCATTGTTTCGGATTTTAAGCGACAGTGCCAATATAATCAGCATAATTCCCGTAAATATGATTAAACGCAGAGTCAGCATAATCATTATGTAGAGCAATATAGGCAGTCCGCCCATGAATACGGGGAATCCGCCTGTTTCCGTCGGCGGGATACTTGCCAAGGGCGCGCCGAGACCTCCGTAGCCGAAATACCGTCCGATATAAATTAAATCCGGCAACGACGCGATAATCAAGATAACCAGCATAGTTCCTGCGGATAAAAGCAGTTTCAGACGGACGGTGTCGGCATGTCCGCGCGGTGAGGCGTTCAGAATCTTGTACATGCCGGTTTTATATTCCAACGGAAACACACCGCACAGGCATAAAATCATAACCCCGATTATCCACATTCCGCTCGTCAGTCCCGCATCGGGATTATTCATTCCGAAAAGCCTTATATAACCTGAATCATACAAAAACTGTGCATGTTTTGTGTCGCGGACATATTCAAAACGCTCGTATGTTTCGTGAAAGCCGAACATGCCGCTAACAATTTCATCGTAGGGTCTGCGTTGTTCAAAATACTCAAACGGGCCTATTCCTCCCCGCATATATTCCGTGGTAAGCCGATTCAGCTCGAATTCCGCCCTGTCAAGTTTTTCTTTTTCCGAAACGATTAAATCGTGCTTTTCACGGGTAAGCGGCCCCTGTAGTGACAGCAGACTTTCTCTTGTGTGATTATGCCCCCACCCGAGGTAAGGCTCCCGCGTATTGTAAACGTTGTATCCCTGTATAATCGCGAACACTGCAATTATAACAACTGCTTTATTAGTGAAGGCAAGCTTCTTGAACTCATAAAACTTATAGCTTGTGTGGACTCGCGCAGGTAATCCGAGTTTCTTAAATTTAAACAGTTCGAGATTGCTTTCAAGCGCATGTTTTTTCAAATAAGAGAAGCATATTGCGGCTGCAAGAATTACACACATTACAAAAGCGAAAATTATGAAAACAGGCGCTAAACGGACAGGATAGCCGAACATATTAAGGTTAAAATAATCCCCGAATATTCTATGCGGTCTGATTAGGGAATACAGGTTCAGGAAGCGCAGAATATTCCAGCCCGAAATCATGGGAATCGCCGAAAGCAGAACATTCGCGGCGGCGGCAAGAATCGTTGCACCCATTAATATTATGGAATGTCGCGCATGTATCGCGATAAGCATAACCGCCATTCCGATACAGATTAATGCCGCTGTTTTTACAGCAAGATAAAGAACCATAAACCCCGCGACCGACGTTTGCAGCGTACTTCCCATAAACATCGGGACGGATTGAACCGAGCGCAGAACATCGCCCAAGCCATATGTGTATTCGGCGAATAAAATGCCCGATATAAACACAAGCACACTCATAAATGTAACACAGACCGCCAGTGCGCCGAGCTTTGCGATAATGGTATGAATGTGACCCTTAGGCGCCGACTTGATAATCAGGAATAATCTTTTGTCCTTTTCATCGGTAATAAGAGCGATACAAACAGCTATAATAAGCAGAAGAATAATTAAATCCGCAGACGGCGAATCAAATAAAACCGCAATTCCTGTATTAACATCGTAGCTTATTATTATATCGCGCATGTCTTTGAAGTCGTTCTGTGTCATCGAAGCACTACGGAACAAAAAAGTATCAGGGTCGCTTCCGAAGATAGCAGAACCGAGACGCATACTCGCTTCTTCATCAATTCTGCTGAGATACGCGGAATATGTGTTTACCGTTAAGTCGTTTTCAATAGAACTGTAAAGTGATTTCCTGGCGTTGGTTATTTCCCACGGGAGGTCTTCATCTAATCTCCCGCCAAATCTCTCGCGCGCTTCATCGTACTGCATTTGAAGCTCTGCTATGTACTCGCTCCAATAATCATCTTCGCCAAACATTAAGCCGCCCCTGCCGGTCATGTTTCTTTGAGCCGTGAAGCTGAGAAATGACTCTTTAAGAAAATACGCATCCATTAAATCCTGCTCGTTCTGAAGCCATTTCAGTTTTTCGTCAAGGGGCATAGAGCGTAACGTGTCGTACACTTCCTTAACCTCAAAGTGCGGCAGTTCGGTAAACGCGGGACGGTTCAAAAACCATAAAGCCAATACATTTACGATAAGTGCCGCCGCTAATATTCCCCAAAAAAACTTTTTGGTAATAACCTTATATAATTCATATTTAAATAATTTCATTCTTCAAACACCTTCATATAAACAGACTCCAAATCGGGAGCGCCTAACTTCTCGCATAAATCTGACGGACTGCCCTTTTCGACAACCACACCTTTTTTCAAAAGTATAACCTCGTCTGCAATTGTTTCTATGTCGGAAACAACATGTGTGGCGAATATAATGATTTTTTCGCCCGCCATAGACTTTACGATTTCACGTGTGCGAATCCGCTCTTTCGGGTCAAGTCCGGCGGTCGGCTCATCAAGAATAATTATTTCGGGGTCGCCGATAATAGCGGAAGCGATTAATACCCGCTGCTTCATACCGCCCGAATACCCCGAAAGCCTGTCGCGCAGACGGTCAGTAAGGTTCACAAGACTTGCGACCCTTTCCACTTCCGCACGGATTCGTTTTTTCGGAATGTCCTTTAAAGCGGCTATGTAACACAGAAAATCCACGCCCCGGAAGCCATCGTATAATCCCTGCTGCTGCGGCATATATCCGAGAATGGCACGGTAATCCTTTCCGGCTTCTTCGATTCTTTTTGCGCCTTTCCACAAAACCTTGCCCTCATCTGCGCGAAGGCTCAGTGTAAGAATGTTCATGAGCGTGGATTTGCCCGCGCCGTTCGGTCCGAGAAGTGCATAAACACCGTTCACAAGGTCGAGGCTTATATTATTAAGCGCCTTGTTTTTCCCGTAAGATTTACTTAAATCCTTAATTACAATCATATTTTCTCCTTGTGCGGGCAAAATAAATTCATGCCTGCCCCTAATATATAAACGACAGAGAAAAGGAAAAAGTTTCATTTTTAGTTGACAAATTTATTTTTTTATGTTATGATGAAAATGCAGAACAGAATAACTCACGAGGGAGTAGTTTGCACGGATTTGAAGCAAACCCGTGCGGCAAGCCGTCATCACGGTCTTACGACCTGGTTTTGTCTTAATTAACGAGACTCAAGTATAGCCCGCTTTAAGGCTGTGCTTGAGTTGTTTGTTTTTAGGAGGTTGAAAAAATGAAACAAAATACAGTATTTTACAATAAAGGCATTTCACAATCTTTACAGATACTGAACGCCAACGCAAGTCAGGGTTTAACCGCTGACGAAGCGGCGCGGCGATTACTGCAAAACGGTGCAAACCGCCTTCAAAGCGCGAAAAAAAAGTCTCTGCTTCTGCGAATTTTAGCACAGTTCAAAGATTTTCTCGTGATTATATTAATAACGGCGGCGGTTATATCCGTAATTGCGGGCGACGGACTGAAAGACGCAATCATCATAACCGCCATTCTAACAGTCAACATGATTATCGGTATAACACAGGAGAACAAAGCGGACAATGCGCTTAAAGAGCTTAAAGACATGTCAAGCCCGAAAGCCAAAGTTAAAAGAGACGGACAAGTTATAAAAATTGATTCCGACGGTTTGGTAACGGGTGATATTGTTATTTTGGACGCAGGGGATTACGTGCCGGCGGATATTAGAATTATCGAAGGCACAAACCTTAAAATAGACGAGTCTGCTTTAACGGGGGAGTCCGCGCCTGTTGAAAAAGACGCTGAAACTGTGCTTGAAAGCGGCACGGGATTGAGCGACAGAATAAACTGCGCGTCCATGGGTACGGTAGTTACCTGCGGCAGAGGAACCGGAGTCGTTTGCGCCACGGGAACGGACACCGAAATGGGCAAAATCGCGGCACTTCTGAATGAAACCGATGAAGCCGCCACACCTTTGCAGGATAAGCTTAATTCAATGGCGAAAACGCTCGGCATAATCTGCATAATAACCTGCGCTCTGATTTTCGGAATCGGCTTTTTATATTCAATGGATTTGCTTGAAATGCTTATGGTGTCGGTATCATTGGCAGTCGCGGCTGTTCCCGAGGGCATTGCAATCATCGCCACGGTCATACTCGCAATCGGCGTACAAAAAATGGTTCGCCGCAATGTGATTGTAAAGAAACTGCGGGCGGTGGAAACCCTCGGCAGTACAACAGTCATTTGCTCTGATAAAACCGGCACAATGACGCAGAATAAGATGACGGTGACAGAGCAGTGGACGATTGACAATAAACAATATACAATTGATTTACTTTTAAAGTGCGGGGCGCTTTGTAATAACACCATCAAGCAAGCTGATACGGGAGGATATTTAGGCGACCCTACCGAAATCGCGCTGATGACAGCGGCGGTACAGGCGGGAGTCGATATTTCCGGCTATGAGCGAATCGGCGAAATACCGTTTGATTCGGCAACTAAATTTATGCAGGTTAGCTATGCCGGGATGGATTACCTTAAAGGTTCATTGGAAGCAGTTATGTTGCAATGCAATACTAACGATAATAAAATTAAAGCCGTGGCGGATGAAATGGCGGGTAAGGCGCTCAGAGTGCTGGCGTTTGCATACAGGAAAACAGGCGAAGAGCGGTTTACGTTTATAGGAATTCAAGGCATGATTGACCCGCCGCGTGAGGAAGTAAAAGAATCGGTGGAAATGTGCCGCACCGCCGGGATTAACGTCAAGATGATTACAGGCGACCATAAGATTACCGCCGGAGCGATAGCCAAGACGCTCGGGATTATGAATGACGGCGATATGACTTTGGAGGGCAGTGAGCTTGATAATTTAACAGATGAAGAGTTGCGGGAAAAGGTTAAAACCGTCAATGTTTTCGCCCGCGTTTCGCCCGAACACAAAGTCCGCATAGTAACCGCGATTCGCGAGAACAACAACATCGTCGCAATGACCGGAGACGGCGTAAACGATGCACCCTCACTTAAAAAAGCCAACATCGGCATAGCGATGGGCATTACAGGTACAGATGTCTCAAAAGAAGCCGCCGACATGGTTCTGACCGATGATAATTTTGTAAGCATAGTCGGCGCGCTTGAACAGGGCCGAACGATTTACGACAATATAAGAAAGGTTACGGGGTATCTTTTTTCCTGCAATATCGGCGAACTTTTAATTATATTTTTAGCAATTGCTTTCGGCTTGCCTGTACCGCTTGTGGCCACACAGCTGCTATTCATGAATCTGCTGACGGACGCCTTCCCTGCTTTCGCTCTCGGCATGGAAAGAAAAGAAGCCGGCGTCATGAAGCGCTGCCCCCGTGACCCGAAAGAACCTATTATAAATAAGAGCATGAAAAGCTCGGTTGCGCTACGGTCGTTGCTTGTGTGCGCGGGTGCGCTCGGCGCGTTTCTGTACGGATTTAATTTCCACAGTTATGAAATTGCCGTCAGCATGTGCTTCTTCACATTAGTAGCAAGCGAGCTTTTAATAGCATATCCGTCAAAGACGGAAGCGCCGCTGTGCTTCAGGCGCGGGTTATGGGAAAACCACTTTCTTAATATATCAATCGCACTGTCTTTAGTAATTCTGATTGCCGTTATGTATCTGCCGGTTTTAAACGGGCTGTTCATGACCGTGCCGCTGAATATTGCGCAATTTGCGGTTTGTACGGGATTTACAGCACTCCCGCTCACAGGAAGCGAACTTTCAAAAAAACTGTTCCCCCGAAGCTTTTAACAAACTCGCTATTGACGAAATGGCAAAAATATGCTATAATTTATTTTGAAATATTTTTAGAAGTATAAAAGGTATCGCAATTCATGTTGACAATTTTATCACTGCTTCCAATAATAAGCCTTCTTGTCTGCCTTATTTTCATTAAACTTAAAGTTGCGAAATCGGGGACAATCTCGCTCGCCTTGGCGCTTATAATCGCGTTTGTTTTCTTCGGATTTACTCCGTTCGGGCTGTCCGTTGCGGTGGCAAAAGCGCTGTGGTTAGCGTTATTCGTTTCACTAATCGTATGGTGCGCGCTGTTTTTGTACCATTTGGTCAGCGACTTCGGAGCGATTGAAGTAATAAATAAAAACATAGCGGTTTTAGTGAGGGACAAGTTTATTGCGTTTTTACTTTTAGCGTGGCTGTTCACGGGAATGTTGCAGGGAATCGCCGGCTTCGGAATCCCTTCCGTAATTGTTGCGCCGATTTTACTTGCGCTCGGATTTAATCCCGTTAAATCGCTTGCCGCAGCATTGCTCGGACATTCCTGGGCGGTTACGTTCGGCTCAATGGGCGCGGCGTTTTTTGTAATTCAAGGCATTACGGGAGTGGAGGAAGTTACCCTCGGACTTCCCGTGTGGGTATTTAACACAGCGACTATTTTAATGACAGGGATTGGCGTATGCTGGATTTATGACGGTTTTAGGGGTATAAAAAAAGGCTTGTTATATGTATTGCCTGTGTGGGCGGTAATGGCGGCTGTACAATTCTTCATTATTTTCTTTAAAATGTATTCGCTTGCTACTTTGATTACAGCGCTTGCCGGACTTGCTGTTATGTTCCTGTTATATAAATTACGCTTTAAGGGCGGCGGCAAGAGCCGCTTATACAGAGGCAAACTCACTTTACTGCAATCGGTATTCCCTTACGCGCTTATTATGCTGTTATTGCTGTCGTTTCAGTTTATTCCGGCGCAGATTCGTAATGCCGCCGCAATATCGCCTAACTTCCCCGCAACCGCAACCACAGCGGAAATCCCCCATGAGGTAAGCGAAGAAGCTAATTACAACCCGATACGACTGTTCGTGCATCCGGGAATAGTGCTGTTGCTTGCCGCAGGAACCGCCTGCATAATCTATAGAAAAGCGGGTATCTGGGATTCGGGAGTATTTCGCGACGCAACCAAAAAAACCGTGAATAAGGGTATTCCCGCTACGCTGGCACTGCTTGCTTTCGGGAATATGTCGCTCGTTATGATGGATTCGGGCATGATGTTCCGCCTTGCTAAGACGGTTGCCGATATTACAGGGGATTTCTACCCTTTTGCTTCCCCGTTCATAGGTGTACTGGCGAGCTTTCTGACCGGAAATAACACTAACTCAAACGTCATGTTCGGTGAATTCCAGTATACCGTTGCTAATGAATTAGGCTTGAGCGGCGCGGTTATGTCTGCCGTCCAGTCAATTTCGGGGGCGCTCGGTTGTGCAATCGGCTCTACGCTTGTGTTAATGGCTGCACTGGCGACTAAACAAACCGATAAAATCCCGCTGATTTTAAAAAAGCTGATTCCGCTTATATTGTTAATTGCCTTAGTACTGGGCATTATAAACTTTATAGTCATTAATTATATAATAACGTAAAAAGAAAAGGAGAACGTTTATGAAAGAAATAAAGAAAGTTTTAATCGCGAACAGAGGTGAAATCGCGATTAGGATTATCAGAGCCTGCAACGATATGAACCTGAAAACCATCGCAATCTACTCAAAAGAGGATAAGTTGTCGCTCTTTCGCACCCTCGCAGATGAAGCGTATTTAATCGGCGAAAATCAAAGCCCGCTCGGCGCGTATTTAGATATACACCAAATCGTCAGACTTGCAAAACGCAAAGGCGCAGACGCTATTCACCCCGGTTACGGCTTCTTGTCGGAAAACGCCGCCTTCGCTAAGGCTTGCGAGGACGCCGGCATTATATTTATAGGTCCGCCTTCCGATGTTCTTGCGAAAATGGGCGACAAGCTTAACGCCAAAAAAGTTGCGGTTGAATCCGGTGTTCCTATTATCCAGGGAACAGAAAACCCGCTCATCTCGCTTGAAGAAGCGAAAAAATACGTTGAAAAGTTCGGCTATCCGGTTATACTTAAAGCCGCGGCGGGCGGCGGCGGGCGCGGTATGCGCCTGATTACAAAGGCAGAAGAGCTTGACAGCTCTTTTGATGTCGTGCAGAGCGAAGCGCTGAAAGCATTCGGCAGTGCCGATGTGTTCCTTGAAAAGTTCCTCGAAGAGCCTAAGCACATAGAAGTGCAAATCCTCGCCGACAGCCACGGAAATGTTCTGCATTTATACGAGCGCGACTGTTCTGTACAAAGACGCTACCAAAAAGTCGTGGAAATTGCACCCGCTTTCACTATTCCCGATGAAAAGCGGGCGGCTATTAACGACGATGCCGTAAAAATCGCAAAGGCGGTAGGCTATATAAACGCCGGAACTGTTGAATTCTTAGTTGACCGTCACGGCGACCACTACTTTATTGAAATGAACCCGCGTGTTCAGGTAGAACACACGGTTACTGAAATGGTTACGGGCGTTGATATTATACAATCGCAGATTGCTGTTGCACAAGGACATAAGCTTTCCGACCCCGTAATCGGCATAACCTCACAGGAAGATGTGCGCCTTTTCGGCTGTGCAATTCAAAGCCGCGTAACTACCGAAGACCCTAAGAACAACTTCGCGCCCGATACAGGTAAAATCACAGCGTATCGCTCGGGCGGCGGCTTCGGCGTAAGGCTTGACGCCGGAAACGCATTCACGGGAGCAGTAATCACGCCGTTTTATGACAGCCTGCTTGTTAAAGTCACCACCGCAGACCGTACTTTCGACGGAGCAAGACGCAAAATGCTGCGCGCTCTTAAAGAAATCCGCATTAAAGGCGTAAAAACCAACATTTCATTCCTCAGTAACGTGCTGACTCACGACACTTTCGTATCCGGAAAGTGTCATACAAAGTTTATTGACGAAACCCCGGCGCTGTTTGAATTAAAAGATTCAAATGACCGCGACAGAAAAGTCCTGACTTATATCAGCACGGCTATTTTAGCAAACCCGAACAGCGAGGATAAACCGTTTTTCGATGACCCGCGTATACCGTCGGGCTACAGTGAAGAAAATATTCCGAACGGTATAAAACAAATTCTCGACCGCGAAGGTCCCGAAAAGTTCTCCAAGTGGATTCTCGGTCAGAAGAAACTGCTCATTACCGACACAACCATGCGTGACGCACAGCAATCGCTGATTGCCACACGTATGCGTACCCGCGATATGCGCCGTATTTCTACCCCGACCGCGCATATTTTAAAGGACTGCTTTTCGCTTGAAATGTGGGGCGGTGCAACATTCGACACAACTTACAGATTTTTGCATGAATCGCCGTGGGTACGCCTTGACGAACTTAGGCGCAAAATCCCGAATATACCTTTCCAGATGCTGTTCCGCGGCGCAAACGCCGTTGGTTACAGCAGTTACCCCGACAGCTTAATAAAAGCCTTCATTCAGGAAGCAGCAAGCGGCGGCATAGACATCTTTCGTATATTCGACTCGCTCAACTGGCTTCCGAACATGGAATTTGCTATTCAGGAAGTAATAAAGTCCGGCAAGATCGCCAATGTAACCATGTGCTATACAGGCAATATTCTTGAAGCAAGCCGCGATAAATATGACTTAAAATACTATGTTGAACTCGCTAAGGAAATTGAGAAGCGCGGCGCGCATATTCTTACAATCAAGGATATGTCCGGCTTGCTTCGCCCCTATGCCGCAAGAAAGCTTATCCGCGCACTCAAGGACAGCATAAATATTCCGGTTCACCTGCACACTCACGATACAAGCGGCAACGGTATCGCGACCTATATGATGGCTTGTGAGGAAGGCACGGATATAGTAGACACCGCTATTTCGTCCATGAGTTCGCTTACGAGCCAGCCGTCGATGAACTCGCTTGCCGCCGCACTTGAAGGCAGTGAAAGAGACCCCGGCTTCTCCCGCTCCGAACTGCAAAAACTGACCGATTACTGGGCTGATGTGCGCCCGTATTACAGTCAGTTTGAGGGAGATATTATCACGCCTGAAGCGGAAATCTACGAGCTTGAAATACCGGGCGGACAGTACACGAACCTGAAGTCGCAGGTTGCACAGCTCGGGCTCGGCGACAGATTCGATGAAGTCAAGAAAAAATATATCGAAGTAAACGAAATCCTCGGCGACATAGTAAAGGTCACGCCGTCCTCAAAGATGGTCGGCGACTTGGCAATCTTCATGGTTCAAAACGACCTGACCGCCGAAAACATCGTAAAGCGCGGCGAAATGCTGACATTTCCTGATTCTGTCGTGAGTTATTTCAAAGGGCTGATGGGTCAGCCGGCTTTCGGTTTCCCGGAAGACTTACAAAAAGTGGCACTTAAAGGCGAAACGCCGTTCACCGGTCGCCCCGGCGCGGAACTCCCGCCGGTTGACATTGAAAAAATTAGAGAAGACTTAAAGAAAAAGTTCCCCGAAAATCCAAATCCGACAACCCGCGACGCAATAAGCTGGTGCCTGTATCCGAAAGTTTTCGAGGATTATCTTGCGCGGTGCGAGGAATACAGCGATATAAGCCGCATGGTTTCGCACGTTTTCTTCATGGGTATGTCGAAGAATGAATCTACGGAAATCTCCATCGAAGACGGAAAGAACCTGATGGTTAAATTCATCGGAACAGGCGAGGAAAACAACGACGGCACACGTGTTATGCAGTTTGAGCTTAACGGCGTTCGCCGCGATGTGACGGTTGCGGATAAAACCATACAGGTGGCTTCCGAAAAAACACGGCTTGCCGACTTTGAAAACAGAAAGCACGTGGGCTCAAGCATACCGGGCGCGGTTTCAAAGATATATGTTAAGCGGGGCGACACAGTCGAGAAGAATCAGCCGCTGTTCGTAATCGAAGCTATGAAAATGGAAACAAGCGTTGTGGCGATGATTTCCGGCACGGTGAACGAAATTTTTGTGCGCGAGGGGCAAATCGTAAAGGCAGGGGAGTTACTCGCAATCTTGCAGTAAAAGCCATTCATCCGTTAAATCCGAAAGTTGCGATTTCGTTTGCTCATAGAGCGCAATCTTCTCACTAAGAATTTGATAATCGGCGCAAATATCAGGGTTTTCCATATCCTGTTGCAATTCGGCAACTAAAAGCTCGGCGCGGCGTATTTCGGACTCAAGTTCCTTAATACGTACGCGCTTTTTTGTTTCGTGAGCGCGCTGTTCTTTTGTGCGGTAGTTGCCGACGGACTGCGGACGCTCTATGCGCTCCCCTGTAATAACGTCAGCGACATTTTGCTGTTTACGTTTCAGCTCCATGTATTCGTCGAAGCCGCCGTCAATGCAACGCGCATTGTTTTCCTTTATTTCAAGTATGCGGGTGGAAAGTTTGTTAAGCAGATAACGGTCGTGCGACACGAATATAATTGAGCCGTCGAATTCACAGAGCGCGTCTTCGAGCGTCTCCCGCGTATCTATGTCAAGATGGTTCGTCGGCTCGTCAAGGATAAGCACGTTCCCGCGTTCGAGCATCATGATGGCAAAGCGCAGTTTCGCCCGTTCGCCGCCCGAAATAACCCCGACTTTCTTGTAAACGTTCTCGCCTGTAATCCGTACACTTCCGAGCAAACTACGAACTTCAAGCTCTGTCATCTTAGGATAAAGCCTGTGAACAGCATTCATGACCTTATCGTTCATATTGAAATAATCGTTAGCCTGCTCGAAATAGGCGGTTTTTACATAATCGCCCCACTTAATTTGCCCGCGTGAATACGGCAGTTTCCCCTGAATTACTTTTAACAGTGAAGATTTTCCAATCCCGTTCGCGCCCACGATTCCGAGCTTTTCGCCCCTGCGTAATCCGAATGACAGCGATTCAATAAGCGTTATATTTTTACCCACCGTCAAGTCAATGTTCTCGACCGCCAAAAGTTCCTTAACCGGCATACGGTCATATGTGAAGCGGATTTTCGCGCTTTTTTCAAACATCACGGGTTTTTCAATTATGTCCATGCTTTCAAGCTTTGTTCTGCGGCTTTTCGCCATGTTTGAAGTTGAAGCCCGCACCAAATTACGGTCAACATAGTCCTGCAATTTCGCAATTTCGGCTTGCTGAGCCTCGTATTCTTTCAATTGCCTCGTTACCAACTCTGCCTTTTGCGCGGCGAACGCCGAGTAATTCCCCTTAAAACGCCGCAGAACCCCGCGCTCGATTTCACAGGTTGAAGTAATCAGCTTGTCTAAAAAATAGCGGTCGTGCGAAACTACCAAAAGTGCGCCTTTATAATCCCGCAGATACTCTTCAAACCACATAATTGTATCAAAATCAAGGTGATTCGTGGGTTCATCGAGAATAAGCAGTCCCGGGTTTTCGAGCAGAAGCTTAGCAAGCGCAAGACGGGTTTTTTCGCCGCCGCTTAGTGTCGAGATTATCCTCTCATAAGTTTCCGGCGGAAAGCCCATACCGTTCAGGATTTTGCTTATTTTAACGTCAATTAAGTAGCCGTCATTCGCTTCAAAATAGGCTGTTTTCCCGGAGTATTCATCTGCAAATTGCTCGGTAAGGTTGCTGTTCCGCAGTTCTTCAAGCCTTGCGGAAATATCAAGAAGTTCCCTGAACACACCTTTCATCTCATTGATAATAGTGCAGTTCTTTTCAAGCCCCGAATCCTGCGCCAAAAAGCCGATTACCGCATCTTTATTCTTAGAAATACGAGGGATATAAGGCTCCGGTTGCGTGTCAGGAATTTCAAGCCCGGTGATAATTCTGAGCAATGTGGATTTTCCGCAACCGTTAATGCCGATTAAACCTATGCGGTCATTGTCTTCTATGGTTAAGGCGGCGTTTTTAAGCACCTGATTTCCGCCGTAATACTTACTTATGTTTTCAAGGGTTATAATCATCATATTATTTTTTCTAAGTTAAAGCTTCGCGTTCATCTCTACCCTGTCTGTAGCATAGGCCAGCGCGGTTTCTTTTGAAATAAGCATGTTCCTGTAATAATCCACGATTACATCGTCCATAAGACTCATGCCGAGACTCTTACCCTGTTGCATTATGGTTTCAAGCTGATGACACTTATTTGAGCGAATCATGTTTTTACATGCATCGGTTCCAAGCAGAATTTCAAGCGCGGCGATTCTTCCCGAACCATCCCTGAGCGGCATAAGCGACTGGCTGATTACACATTCCAAAATCTGTGAAAGCTGAACCAACATTTGTTGCTGAATATTGTGAGGGCAGGCGTCGATTATGCGGTTTACAGCGTGAATCGCACCCCGTGTATGTAAGGTCGCCAGTACAAGGTGCCCCGTTTCCGCCGCCGTAACGGCGAGCTGCATAGTTTCATAATCGCGCATTTCGCCTACGAAAATAACGTCGGGGTCTTCACGAAGCGCACTTCTGAGCGCAGTGCTGAAGCTTTTGACATCGGTTCCGATTTCACGCTGATGAATAGTCGCCATTCTTTTTTCATAACGGTATTCTACAGGGTCTTCAATAGTTATGATGTGGCAGGGGCGCGTAGCGTTAATAAAGTCGAGTATAATCGAAAGCGTGGTTGTTTTCCCGCTGCCCGATACTCCGGTAACAAGGATTAACCCGCTTCTCTTTTTCGATAATTCCTTCAGCGTTAACGGCAGGCGCAGGTCTTCCATAGAAGGAATTGTGCTGTTGAGCAGACGGATTGCACACGCAAGCCTGCCCATCTGACGGAACACGTTACAGCGCTGTCTTGCGCCGCTTTTAAGCTCAAACACAAAGTCAATGTCGTCGCCGTTATTGAACCGCTCCTCCTGGTCAGCGTTAAGAAGTTGAATAATCATACGGTTGGTAACCGGAACATTACTAAGTTCGTCAATTTTTGCCAAATCGCCGTTTATACGGAAAACAGGCTCCGAACCAACTGATAAATGTATGTCGGAGGCATTTTTCTCCCTCGCAGCAATAATAAATTCTTCAAAAGTCATAAGTCAAATTCCTTTCTTGAAATTTTTGTTTCGGGTTCCGATTATACGCCGTCACCTTTAATCTTAAAGGTAATTCCGCTCGCCGAGAGATACACCTCGTTTGAAATATTGGCAATCCGCTGATTTACATTGCCGAGGATTTCCCTGAACCAGCGCGCTTCCTTTTCCGCAGGAAGCGGACAGTATCCGAGTTCAGTCGAGATGATTATAAGGTTGCCGTTAGATTCTCTCACAGCGGTTAAAAGTTCTGTAATCTCAGCTATAGCCTGCTGTTCGATTTCTCTTCTGATTTCATTATCGATGTCGGAAATGTCGGGGCATTTTTTCGCCGCAATACGGTTCACGTACGCACCTAAGTTGTCAAGAATCGAAAACTTACGCCCTCTTGCCATTTCAGCTAAATTCTCGGCTGACAGCTTTATATCCCATTCAACATCGCGCTCCTTGCAGTTGAATTCGACCCTCCTTGCGGTATCGCTGTCAAGCTTTCCGGCAACAGCCATGTATAAAACATTGTCGCACGCCGCGAAGTTAGTTACCGCCCAGCGCGTCTTGCCGCTTGCCGTACCGCCTGTGATAAATGTTATTTTTGCCACATCGCTTCGTTCCTTTCTGTTAAATCAACCGTAACAGTACTTAAAATTAATTATAACATATAAAAAAATTTTTTGCAATATTTATATTGATTTTTTATAAAATTATGGTAGAATATAGGTAAGAGTATGAATAGTGGAGGTTCTCATTATGAAAATTTTATACGCGGCGAGTGAAGCGCAACCCTTTGCCGCCTCCGGCGGTCTCGCCGATGTGGCGGGTTCCCTGCCCAAGGCATTAGTGAAAGAAGGACATGAATGTGCCGTTGTCATGCCTTATTACAAGAATACAATCAAGCCGGAACATCAGAAGAAGATTACATTTCTTACAAGTTTCAACGTACCTGTCGGCTGGCGCGCACAATACTGCGGCGTATTTACATACGACGCGCCCGACGGGGTGAAGTACTTTTTCCTGGACAACGAGTATTATTTCAAGCGCGATTTCGGGATTTACGGCTACTACGATGATGCCGAAAGGTACGCTTTCTTCTCCCGTGCCGTCCTTGAAATGCTTCATCACGTTGATTACAAACCTGAAATTATTAACTCCAATGACTGGCAATGCGCTTTAATCCCTGTTTATTATCAGATTTATTTCAAGTATGACAGCGAACTTAAAAACATCAGAAACGTCTTCACGATTCACAACATCGCCTATCAGGGGCAGTACGGAATGAACCTGCTTGAGGAAATTCTTTCGATTCCGCGTCATATGGCGAACATTGTTGAATATGACCGCGACATCAACTTCATGAAAGGCGCCATTGAAGTCGCGGATAAAGTCACCACGGTTTCGCCAACCTACGCAACCGAAATTCTCGACCCGTGGTTCTCGCACGGGCTTGACCGGGTTTTAACAAGTAAGCAATATAAAACCTGCGGTTTCCTCAATGGTATAGACACCGACATGTACAACCCGCAAACCGACCCGGATATTCCCGCGAAATTCTCGGTTAAGTCAAAAGCCGGCAAGAAAATCTGCAAAGCCAAGTTGCTTGAGGAAGTTGGTTTGGCAAGCGATTCCGACGAGCCGGTTATCGGCATAATCTCGCGCCTTGTCGAACACAAAGGCTTCGACCTGATTAAACAGGTTTTCGACCGGATTGTAGAGCAGGGCTTCAAGGTTGTTATTCTCGGCTCGGGCGACCCGCATTATGAGCAGTTCTTTATTGATGCACACCGCCGCCATCCCGATAAAGTCAGCTTCACCTGCGGCTATTTCCCGCCGCTTGCCAAGCGAATCTATGCAGGTTCCGACATGTTCCTTATGCCGAGCAAGAGCGAACCTTGCGGGCTCGCGCAGATGATTTCACTGCGATACGGAACCGTGCCGATTGTCCGCGCAACCGGCGGTTTAAAGGACAGTATTATTGATTGCGGTGAAAAGGACGGCACGGGCTTTACTTTCCTTAATTATGACGCTGAGGATATGTTCGGCGCGACAGAACGCGCCTTTAACGCCTACAACGACAGAAAAGCGTGGAACGCGCTCGTCACCCGCGCTATGAAAGCGGACTTTAGTTGGAGTGTTTCGGCGAAACTGTATATAGGGCTTTATGAAGAATTAATCAGTTGGAATCTATAAAAATAACTGCCCCGCTTCAAAAGCGGGGCAAAATTTTCGCCTACATCTCAACTAAAATTTCGTTTTTCTCTTTAAGAATTTTCTCCTCAATAAGCAGTCCCGCGATTTTCTCCCTGTTAACGCTTACAGCCTTAACTCCGCTCTCCGCGCCGTTCGGGTTGCTTATTTTTATGTTCAGCTCCTTGCCCCTGAAGTTCTTCTTGATTTCAAGCTCCTTCCACTCCGAAGAAATCGACGGATTTATTACTATGCCGCCTATTTCGGGGCGCAAACCGAGTATACCCTCAACCGAACCGACCATAACTGTTGACGCCGTCCCCGTAAGCCAGTGAACATGCGAGCGTCCGGCGAACGGACTGCCCTTCCCTTCCGTGAACTGCCCGTGAACATACGGTTCAAGCACCCTTTTATCCGCGTCATCGTTCATGTATGCGGGGCAGGAGTTACGCCAGTATTCATAAGCGCGGTTTCCGCGTCCGAGCAACGACTCCGCTAAAATCGCCCAACCCTGCGGCTGTGAGAAAATCCCGGCGTTTTCTTTGACATAGCCGTTGAAGCAGACCATCAGCGCACCGTCAAATGCGTGGTTTGCGTACGGCGGGTTCATAACCTGTATACCGTAAGGTGTGTTCAGTTCGCGGTATACGCTGTCCATAGAAGTTTTTGCCTGTTCTTCGGACGAGAATCCGGAAATAATCCCCCACGACTGCGGATTAAGCCACATCGAAGCTTCCGGGTCGGTTTTCTGCCCGATAATATCGCCGTTCTCGCGATACCCGCGAATCCAGCGGTCATCATTCCAACATTCCGCGAGAACAGGTTCAAGCTCCCCGCTTATTTTACTTAAATACTCTGCATAATCTTTATCGTTTTTATACTCTGCGAATTCTTTAAGCAGTTTAATTGCATAAACAAGCTGAAACGCCACAAACACGCTCTCACCCTTTTTTCCGAGCCGCAGACAGTCGTTCCAGTCGGCGTGAAGACCCGCCGGCATTCCGTGATTGCCAAGGTTGTTAACAGAAAAATCAACGGCGCGCTTTAAATGCTCATAAACGCTCTCTTGGTCGGGTGTTTCGGCGTAGCAAATTTTTTCATCAAGAAACGCCATATTCCCCGATTCTGTAATGTACTTGTAAATCGTCGGGAACAACCACAGCGCATCATCGGCACGGTAACTGGGATGCCCGGTTTCACGGTCATAATCGGGGTCGCCGGGGGTGCCTTCATGACCGGCATTATGATTAAATTTAACAAGCGGCAGTCCCGCGCCGTTCGATACCTGCGCCGAAAGCATGAAACGAATCTGTTCCAGCGCCATTTCGGGAGCGAGATGAATTATACCTTGAATATCCTGAACCGTATCGCGGTAGCCGTATCCGTTTCTGAGCCCGCAATAACTGAAAGAAGCCGCCCGCGACCAGATAAATGTGATGAAGCACTGATAAGCGTTCCAAACGTTGAGCATGTTGTTGAACTTCTCGTCCGGCGTCTTGACAACTAAGTTTTCAAGCTTTGCGTGCCAGTAGCTTTTAAGCTCCTCAAGTTCTTTATCGGCGGCGCGAATATCGCTGTAGAAAGCGATAAGCTTCCTTGCCTCGGCTTCGGGTTTTTGTCCGAGCAGAAAGACAAATTCTGCACTTTCGCCGTCCCGCAGAAGTATCTCCGTCTGTAAAGCGCCGCAGGAGTTACCGCAGTAATTCAAGTCGTTATTGAGCCCTTCGGCGATGCCGATTGGATTTTCGTAACCCCTGTATTTGCCTACAAAACGTTCACGGTCGCCGCAGTACTTACTCACTTCAGTGCCCGCAAGCCCGAAGAATCTTTCCTTATCAGGGTCTTTGAAGTTCTCGTTATACACCTGCTTAATAAAATTTTCCTTAAAATAAGTACGTGAAATAAACTGGGTGTATTGTAAGTTAACCTGGTCCTGTTCATAATTTGATTCGTTGGTAAACTCAACGTAACCCGTTACCGACAGTTTACGCTGTCTGCCGCTGTTGTTGAAAATATTAACGCGCCAAACCTCATGCTCTGCACCCTGCGGCACGAAATAATTAACCTGCGCCTTTATACCCGTATAATCAGAGCTGATTTGCGTATAGGCGGTTCCGTGGCGGCACTCGTATTTGAATTCCTGCATATCCTTGCACACAGGCGCCCATGACGCGCTCCAGTAATTCCCGTTCTCTCTGTCTTTGATATAAACGTAACGTCCGGGTTGGTCGTGCGGTACGCCGTTGAAGCGGTAGCGGGTTAAACGCCCGTTCGCACCCGACTTCACAAAGCTGTACCCTCCCGCGTTCCCGGAAATAATCGCACCGTAAAGCGGCGAACCGAGATAATTCGCCCAGGGTGCGGGCGTATCGGGTCGCGTTATGACGTATTCTTTGTTCTTTTCATCGAAAAAGCCGTAATTCATTAAGCTGTCCTCCGTTGTTATATTATTTTTACATTTGCCTACTGCAATGATAGCACGTAAATGATTATTGCACAAGGGCGGTTTTTTTCACAAAGTTTAGGTTGCTTTTTTGTGCAATTATACCAAATAACAGACTGCCCCGCACCTACTTGACAAAAATTGTAAAAAAATGTAAAATAGTAGGGGCGTACAACTATGGTCTGCTCGAAAATTTATCACCCGCAATGGAGTAAAAAAATGTTTGCAAAAATAAACGGTTTGGGTCTTTACGGTATGAACGCCTTCCCTGTTTCTGCTGAAATAAGCACATCCGGCGGAAGCGTTCCCGCTTTTGATATAGTAGGGCTTGCGGATATTTCGGTTCAGGAAAGTCGAATGAGAATCCGCTCGGCTCTTAAAAATTCCAACATAGCCACAAAGCCGCTTAACACAATCGTAAACTTAGCCCCTGCGTCCATAAGAAAAATCGGTTCTCTTTACGACCTTACGATTCTGACGGCTGTTTTAGCGGCACAGGAACTGATAAAAATAAACGTCGATGACTGCGCGTTTTTCGGAGAAGTTTCGCTCGGCGGCGACGTTAATCCGATTCATGGCGCGCTGACCCTTACAATCGCCGCCCGTGAAAACGGTATAAAGAAAGTCTTCCTCCCTGCCGCCAATGCGCGGGAAGCCGGCGTCTCTGAAGGCACCGAAGTTTACGGTGTCAGCAATATCCGCGAACTCGCCCGCCATTTAACGGGAGAAATCGTAATTGAGCCGCAGAAGCCTTTCATTCCCGAAACACCGAATATTTCCGAATTGTTGGACTTCGCTGATGTAAAAGGACAGGAAAATGTCAAGAACGCGCTTGAAGTCGCGGCGGCGGGTTTTCATAATATCCTGATAATCGGAACGCCCGGAACGGGTAAAAGTATGCTCTCGAAGCGTCTGCCTTCGATTCTGCCGCGCATGAGCTTTGAGGAAAGCTTAGAAACCACGCAGATTCACTCGGTTGCGGGGATTCTTGATATAAAAAATCCGCTCGTAACCGTAAGACCTTTTCGGAACGTTTCTCACACGGCTTCCGCAGTCGGGCTTATTGGCGGCGGAAGCATACCTAAGCCGGGCGAGATTTCACTCGCCCACAACGGCGTACTGTTCCTGGACGAGTTGCCGGAGTTCGACCGCAGAACGCTTGAAGCTTTACGACAGCCTCTTGAAAACGGCGAGATAAACATAACACGAGCCGGCGGAAAGGCGAGCTATCCCTGCAAAATCATGCTTGTCGCCGCGATGAACCCCTGCCCCTGCGGTAACTTCGGGCATCCCGCCAAACACTGTGCCTGCAATGAACGGCAGGTACAATCCTATCTTGGAAAAATCAGTCAGCCGGTTCTCGACCGAATCGACATACAAACAGAAGCCGCGCCCGTCGGCTACAATGAGCTTGCGGACAAAGACAAAGGCGAGCCGTCCGCCGATGTGCTGAGACGGGTGGAATCAGCACGGGAAATTCAGGCGCGGCGCTATGCGGGTACGGCGATTAAGTCCAACGCCGATATTCCCGCAGGACAGCTTCGTGAAATCTGCGCGCTTACTCCCGATGCATCGCAAACGCTTAAAAACGCATTCGAGAAATTAGGATTATCCGCCCGCGCCTACGACAGGATTCTAAAAGTAGCGAGGACAATTGCGGACTTAGACCGCAAGGAAATAATCGAGAAAAAGCATATAGCAAGAGCCGTGCAGTACCGGAGTTTGGATAAAAAATATTGGCGGGGGAATTAATTTTTTTACACCACTTGCATTTTTTAGTAATTTTTGGTATTATATTAGTAAATACTATCAACAACGGGGGGAAATATGGATAGAGAAGCATTAAATACAAGCTACAGGCTTTGGGCGGAGAAGGCGACAGCCGACCCGGATTTAGTCAGAGAACTTCAAAGCATTGAAGGCGACGACGAAGCCATACTCGACAGGTTTTACCGTGAGCTTGAATTCGGCACGGCCGGACTTCGTGGTGTAATCGGCGCGGGTCCGAACCGCATGAACTATTACACGGTCAGGAAAGCCACGCAAGGGCTCGCGGATTACATTAAAGAGCAAAGCCGGAATCCTTCTGCCGCAATCGCTTACGACAGCAGGATTAAGTCCGATTATTTCTCGGAAACAGCCGCTGAAGTACTCGCGGGCAACGGAATTAAAGTCTATATGTACAAAGAGCTTATGCCGACCCCGATGCTCAGCTTCGCTGTGCGTTATTTGAAATGCGATGCGGGCATTAACGTCACCGCAAGTCACAACCCCGCTAAATTCAACGGTTATAAGGCCTATGGTTCCGACGGCTGTCAAATCGGCTCGGAAGTCGCCGATGCTGTACTTGAGAAATGCCGTGCTTTTGATATTTTCACGGACATAAAATCGCTTGATTTTAAGCAAGCTCTCGAACAAGGTTTAATCAGCTATATTGACGATGAAGTAGCCGAACGCTACTACGATGAAGTGAAAAAGCAGGCGATTCACCCCGAATCAAGTCGTGAAGCAGGCTTAAAGGTTGTATTCACGCCGCTTAACGGCGCGGGAAACAAGCCGGTTCGCCGGATTTTAAGCGATATAGGAATCACCGACGTCACTGTCGTTCCCGAGCAGGAGCACCCGGACGGAAACTTCCCGACCTGCCTTTATCCCAACCCCGAATTCAAAGAAGCGTTGGAGCTCGGCTTGGAACTATGCAAAAAGGTGAAGCCGGACTTATTGCTCGCCACCGACCCCGACTGCGACCGCGTCGGCATTGCCGTGCCTTGCGGGGACAGTGATGATTACGCGCTCTTTTCGGGTAATGAGGTCGGCGTCATGCTGCTTGAATACATCGCGCGCGAACGCATTGCAACGGGTACTATGCCCGCTTATCCCGTGTCGATTAAATCGGTGGTTTCAACCACGCTCACCGATGAAATATGCAGGGAGTACGGCGTAGAACTGTTTGACGTTTTAACAGGCTTCAAGAACATAGGCGAGCAAATGCGTAAGCTTGAGGAAAAAGGCGAACTGGGACGCTTCATCTTCGCATATGAAGAAAGCTACGGCTACTTAGCGGGTACCGAGGTCAGGGATAAAGACGCTGTTGTCGCCTCTATGCTGATTTGCGAGATGACGGCTTTCTACCGCTCAAAAGGAATTTCGCTGATTGAAGCCCGCGCCGACATGTACGAAAAATACGGGGTCTTCCGTAATTCAGTTGACAATTTCGCTTTTGAGGGTGCGAGCGGCATGGAAAAAATGAGCAAAATCATGCAGGGACTCCGCGATAATTACCCGCGTGAAATAGCCGGTATAAAAGTAACCGCGTTCAGCGATTTCGGCGCGAGCGAGAAGCTTGATTTAACAAGTAACGAAAAGACCGAAATCACCATGCCAAAGACAAATATGGTTTTTCTTGACCTTGAGGGAGGCGCCTCGGTAATCGTGCGCCCGTCCGGTACCGAACCGAAAATAAAGGTATATTACACCACGGTCGGCAAAACGCTGAAAGACGCGGAAGCTATTCAGCAGAAACTTGCCGCCGAAATAGTGGGAATCTTTAACTAAGGGAACAGAAAGGAATAAAAACATGGAAGAAATTGTTGTAATCATGGAAAATCCCGCTACGGGCGTCGGGCTCGGCGTAGGAATCGCAATCGCGGCGGTAGCATTGGCTGTTTTAATAGTATTGACGGTTCTCGACAAGAAAAAGAAGAAATAAAAGGTACGTTATATGAAATATATCGTCACTTCCGCGCAAATGAAAAAGACGGAAGAAAACGCCGACCGCAAAGGAATCACCCCTTCCACACTGATGGAAAACGCCGGCGCCGCCTGCTATAAGCAGCTTGTAAAGCTTTTGGGTGACGTTAACGGCTTAGCTTTCGTTGTTTTGTGCGGACGCGGCAACAACGGCGGCGACGGCATTGTCCTTGCCCAAAAATTAAAGGAAAACGGCGGCTTGGTACTCTGCGTGTTTGTGACAGACCTGCCGAACAGCGCGACTGCCAGAGAAAAATATTCCAAATACTGCGTTATCGGCGGCAGTGAGGGAAGCGCCCTTGACAACACGCTTTACACCCACCGCGAGGACACTGTTAAAAAAGCGATTACAAACTGCGATGCAGTAATTGACTGTGTTTTCGGGACAGGTTTTGAAGGAGAGCTTGAACCGAGGCTCTCCTCGCTTTTCCGCTTTGTTAATACGAGCTTCGAGGGATTGAAGGTTTCTGTTGATGTTCCGAGCGGCATAAACGCTTCTACCGGTGAATATGCGGAGCGGGCGTTCCGCCCCGATGTAACTTTCATGCTCGGTGGGGCTAAAAAAGGGTTATATTCTCATCCCGCTTTTGAAGCCTGCGGTGATTTGGTTCTGCTCGACATAGGGATTCCGGATGACTGCTTTAGTGAATACGAAGCGGCTTTCATAGACGAAGATGTTTTGCGGCATATTCCGGTACGTAAAAAAAGTTCACACAAAGGCGATTACGGCAGACTGCTTAACATTGCGGGCAGTGAACAATATATCGGAGCGGCGCTTCTGTCTACAAAAGCCGCGCTTAAATGCGGCGCGGGAATCGTCACCCTCGCAAGCGTGAGGAGTGTTTGCCGCTCAATCGCACCCGCCGTCCCCGAAGCAACTTATCTGCCGCTTTACGCTGATGCCGACGGCTTTGCCGACGGAGAATCAACCGAAACCGTTAAGAGTAAACTCGGCGCCTTTAACACTATTGCACTCGGTTGCGGTCTCGGAATTACGGCGAACACGCAAAATCTGACGGAATTTGTCCTTAAAAATTGCAGTCAGCCTGTTATTTTGGACGCTGATGGAATAAATCTGCTGAGCCTTAATATAAATATCTTAAAAGAAAATGACAGAATTAAGGTTATTACACCACATCCCATGGAATTCAGCAGGCTTACCGGAGTATCTGTAACTGAAATTCAAGCTGACCGCATAAGGCATGCGCGGGAATTCTCTGCCGCCCGGAACGCCGTGACGGTTCTGAAGGGTATCAACACGGTTATTGCCGCCCCCGACGGACGGGCGTTCGTGAACATCACGGGCAACCCCGGCTTGGCTAAGGGGGGCTCGGGCGATGTGCTGACGGGTATGATTGCGTCCTTCACAGCACAGGGAGTACGGCCGCTTGAAGCGTCAATGCTCGGCGTTTATCTTCACGGACTAACGGCAGATGAGCTTGCCAAAAGCACCGCGCTTTCGGGGATAATGCCCGGAGATATTGCGGAGATTCTGCCGGTGGTGATGAAGAGCCTGCAATAACAGCGCGGTAAAACCTTAAAGCCCCTGTCATTTTTAATTATGACGGAGGCTTTTTTATGAAAAAATATTACTTAGTGCTACTAATTATTACTGCCGTACTGCTCGCTTCTTCCTGCTCCCCGGGCATGAATCCCGATGACCTTGATTTTGATAAGTCCTTCTCCTTTACCGCCGAACTGCAATACAGCGGGCGGGGTTCTGTCGCGCAGTTCATGCGTACTGCGCCCGGAGAATGGAACGGTACGCTTGTTGAGCCTTTTGCTTTGCAAGGGGTCGAAATAGCCTACTCCCCGCTCGAAATGTCGGTTTCCTACGCCGGCTTCGCGGTTAATTACGGCGCGGATTCTCCCCCTGATATAAACATCACTGCGTTTGTAATGATTCGTGTGCTTGAAAGCGCGTTTAACTCTGAAGATGCGGGCGTAACTTCCGGCAGGGACTGGATAGAAATAACGGGAATATATGACGGTGACACTTACGTTTTAAGGCTCGACAAGGAGGGTTCGCCGATTTCACTCAGTGTACCGAATCGTCAGTTAAAAGTAGTGTTTTCGGAAGTCACAACTGCACAGTTCAACGCCGCGCCCCCCCGGTAATTACTTCCCCCGCTCAGACATGAGAAATTCAATTTCGCTTTCATTGATTCCCACCATAGCTTCCCCCAAATCCTCTGACAGAGCCGCAATCAGTTTGGTGTTGTTATAGCCGGCTACCGCTTTCACAATCGCTTCCGCACGTCTTACGGGGTTGCCGGACTTAAATATACCCGAGCCGACAAAAACGCCTTCAGCCCCTAATTTAACCATAAGCACCGCGTCTGCGGGCGTAGCAACGCCTCCCGCCGAAAAATTAAGTACCGGGAGGCAGTTATTTTTATGAATGTATTCAATAAGCTCATACGAAACCTGCAATTCTTTTGCTTTATGAAAAAGCTCGTCTTCGCGCATTGAAGCAATTACTTTTATTTCGCTGTTAATTGTACGCAGATGCCTTACTGCCTGTATAATATCGCCGGTTCCCGCCTCGCCTTTTGTGCGAAGCATAGACGCACCTTCTTCAATCCTGCGAAGCGCTTCGCCCAAATCCTTTGCGCCGCAGACAAAAGGGGTTGTAAAATCTCTTTTATTTATATGAAATTTATCGTCGGCGGGCGTTAATACCTCGCTTTCGTCAATGCAGTCCGCGCCGAGTTCCTGTAAAATTTCCGCTTCAACAAAATGTCCTATTCTGCACTTTGCCATTACGGGAATTTTTACGCTCTTTTGTATTGCCTTAATGACCTTCGGGTCACTCATGCGGGAAACGCCGCCGGCGGCGCGAATATCCGCGGGAACACGTTCGAGAGCCATCACCGCTTTTGCTCCGGCGGCTTCCGCGATTTTTGCCTGTTCGGGCGTAGTTACGTCCATTATAACGCCGCCTTTAAGGTGTTGTAATTTTTTTGCCGTGATTTCATATTTGTTTGACATTGATTTTTTCTGCCTTTCTTTTGTTTCGATATTTATTTTAACACAGTAAAAGTAAAATGTCAATTATTCCGTCCGGGCTTTAAATCTCCACGGCACATTCTTCCAATACTCACCCGCGTAATCAATCCCGACCCTCGGAAGCGTTATGATTTCAGGTTTACAGCCGTCGTCCTCAAGCCAGAGCTTGTCGGAAGTCAGCGCACTTTCACGATTGAACGCTTTGTCAACCTGCAATATCTTTGTCAGCTTCGCGGGACCCTCATAAGCCTTGCAACAACGTATAAGCACAGCTTGAGGAATACCTTCCTGCCCGAAAACCACATTAAGCAGCCAGTGTAATCCGTATATTAAATATACGTAATAAATCCCGCCCGCTTCGTATAAAACCGAAGTGCGCGGCGTTTTACCTTTGCAGGCGTGACAGGCTTTGTCCTCTTCGCCCATATAACACTCGGTTTCGGTGATTCTTAATTTAATTATCTCGCCTTTTATGTTGCGGCAAAGTAGCTTGCCGACAAGCAGAGGCGCGCCTTCCAACGCAGTTTGTCTAAAGAAATCAGGGTTTCGTAATTCCATTTTTTACACCTTTTAATTCTGCTTATTATACAAATAATATTATCAAATTTGAAAGGAAAAGTCAAATGTGCAGGGAACATAAAAATAAAAGGATGAACAGCGTTCATCCTCATAAAAGCAGTAAAACCGACAGAGTTATGCAAAAACCCCGCGAAATCATCGCCGATATAATCGCTCCCGAAACCGACCCGAACGGCTCTTATACCGGCGCGCCGCTGAACAGAAACGAAACGCCGGTTCAGGATGCCGACGATTTGTAAAGGCGAACAGCGGGTTGCTTGACATTTTCGGTGTTTTGTGGTAAAATTAACGGGCGGGTAAACCCCGCCCATATAGCTCATCAAATGGAGACAAGGACAATGAAAATCGACGACGCTGTGATTGTAAAAGCACATTACGATGCCGACCCGCAAAAAGAATGGGACCGTCTCGCAGGCGGGAAATTTGAATTCCGGCTCGCGTCGCATTACATGGAAAAACACATTAAACCCAGCGACAGTGTGCTTGATATAGGAGGCGGCCCCGGGCGCTATTCGATTTGGTTAGCGCAGAAAGGCTGTGATGTTACACTGCTTGATTTATCGGAGCAGAGCATAGAGTTCGCGCGGAATAAAGCCGCCGATTACGGCGTAAGTATCAAAACATTCACGGGGGATGCGCGTTATATAAGCGCCAACCCTAAGCTTGCGAAAAAATACGACCACGTTTTAATTATGGGACCGCTTTATCACCTTGTTGACGAGAGCGACCGCACGGGCGTAGTCCGCGGTGTTATTTCACACCTGAAAAAAGGCGGAAAGCTTTTTGCTTCTTTTATTTCTATTATAGGCGGCATGGTTTTCATGCTGAGGGAGTTTCCGGAACTTATAACGCTTCCCGCCGAACAGCACTTTGTTGACGCGCTTGTTGGCGGGCGGTCTTACGGCGGCGATGGGTTCACAAGGGCTTTTTTTGCTTACCCCGATTCAATCGTTCCTTTTATGGAGCAGTTCCCGCTTAAAAAACTGCATCTGTTTGCACAAGAGGGGATAAGCTCGCCGTTTGTACATAGAATCATGCCGCTTAAACAGGAAGCGATTGACGAATGGTTCAGAATCAGTCTTGCGGTTTGCGAGAAAGAGGAATTTTTAGCGTATGCGGAGCATTTAATGTATGTGGGGGAGAAAACGAAGTGAGAAAAGTTACACCTTTCTGAACATGTCATATATCACAACATACATCGAATTTATTTGTCTATATTCTACAAATATTTCATAAAAGCCTTGACAAAATCATATGTTTTGTAGTAAAATTATGGAAATATTTAAAGTTCGGAAAGGTGTACCTTTTTGAACTCTGTTTTTAGGAGGAATATTATGTACAAAGGCGTTACGCGCGAACCGGTTTTAGTTATTTTGCTTTCACTTATTACCTGCGGAATTTACTATCTTTACTGGCTTTGGCAGGTGAAGAACGACATTAACGGTATTCTCGGTCGCGAGGAAATATCGGTGGGTCTGTATATCGCCGCTATTTTTGTCCCGTTTGTTTACCTTTTGATTTGGTATAAAACCGACGCGGCTTTCATTCAGGTCTGTCCGGAAAAAGGCATACCTTACGCCGGCAGTTTCATCTTATGGCTAATACTTACCCTCATCGGCATAGGAACTATAGTCGCAATTTATCAGATTCAAAGCACTTTCAATAAACTCTGGATTGTAAACTAATGCCGATTCGCAGATTACATAAAACAAAACGCCGAAACTCTGCCGGAAATTCCGGTTGCTTTCGGCGTTTCGGTATTAATCGGAAGTCAATAAAAGCTATGATTTTCCCCGTTTCAATAATCGGCGTGTTTTGGCTGGCGGCAACGCTTTTCACCGGAACAGCGTGTCTGTTCGCCGCAATGACGGGGCTTCCCTGTCCTGCTTGCGGAATCACCCGCGCAAGTACCGCGCTGTTTCGTTTGGATTTTCGGGAGTCAATCCGGTTTTTCCCGTTGCTGTTACCGATTTTCATAATCGTGGTGTTCAGTTTTTGGGCTAAGTTTTGGAAAAGCAGAGAATTCTATGGAAAATACGCCGCGAAAATGCAAGTCGGTCTTATGGCGGCAGTGTTTATCGTCTACATCGTGCGAATGATTCTGTTCTTCCCGCATACAGAGCCGATGGAAATATACCGTAACGGCATTATTCCGCGAATAATCGGACTGTTTGCATGAATTGCTTTCAGTACCGCCTTTTATCCTGCTTATTCTCCCACGCTTCAAATGCTTTTAGGCAAGCTTCTCTGTCAATCATCTTGATTTTAAGCTTATCCTGATTATAAAGTCCCCCGCGAATGGCTTCATAAATAAATCGGTCGTCAAAGCCTATATCCGCCGCGTCATTCTCATCGCAACCATAATAAAGTTTCGGGATTTTCGCCCAGAAGATTGCACCGAGACACATCGGGCAGGGCTGACAGGTTGAATAAATCTCGCAGTCGCTAAGGTCGAATCTGCCGAGCTTTTGCGTAGCCTCGCGAATCGCCGCGATTTCGGCATGCATGGTAGGGTCGTTCGTGGCAAGGACTTTGTTGTGAGCGGCGGCGATGATTGCGTTATTCTGCACAATCACCGCCCCGAACGGTCCGCCCTGTCCTGATTCCATGCCCCTGAAAGCAAAATCAAGGGCGGTTTTCATGAACGCATTTATCTGTTTAACGCTTTTCATACTGCAATAACTCTCCCTTCGGTTTCTGCCGGTGCGATTTCTAACGTGTAGTCCCGGTTATGTACTGCGCCGTGTTCAGAAAGGCACATTAACGCACTCCCGTAAGCGAGCGCGGGTGTATTATTTTCCCGGCTCAGATGCCCTAAGATAAACCTTGCCGCACCGTTATCAATCAACTCGGTCAGAAAACGAGCGCAGTCATGATTCGATAAATGCCCGGTGTCGGAGGTTATGCGGCGTTTCAAATACGGCGGATAGTTTGGGTTTCGCTGAAGCAGTTCGGGCTGATAATTAGATTCGATGAATACAAAGTCCGCGCCAAGCATATTCTGCCTCACTTCATGCGTGATTATGCCAAGGTCGGTGCAGAACGCGATTTTATAGTCATCTTTTTCAAGCGTAAAACCTACGCTGCCATCGGCGTCGTGCGGTGTGCCGAATGCGCTTATTTTATAATCAACCGGCACGCTTGAAAGAGCAGAAAGTTCACACAGGCTCGCCGTATGTGAAACCTGATTGTTATTAATTAAATTCCGCAGTGTTTCCGACGATGCATAAACGGTAATATCCGTGTGCTTTGTCAGTTGAAACAAGCCTTTAACGTGGTCGGTATGTTCATGGGTAATCAGCACGGCTTTAACCGCGCCGAGACTGATTCCGCATGAATCGAGCAAAAGGCGCAGTTTCTTAAAACTGCACCCCGCATCAATTAAAACCCCGGCGTTTTCCCCGCCCACGAAGGTCGAATTCCCGCTGCTGGAACTGCAAAGAGGAATTATTAATGACATTGTTTTGAAATCCTTTACTGCGATTGCAGACGCGCAATATGAGCCCCTACAAAAACAGATAATGTTTTTGTACAGCCTTTGAAACTTTCCACACGCAACTCAAGCCTTGCGGCAGAATTACGTAGTCGCCGGCGCCGAAGCTTGCGCTTGTGCCGTTATACTCTACAGTTACCTCGCCCTCGGTCAGGTAGCAGTGTTCTTCGCTGTCATAATGCCAATCGAAAGTTGAAATTTCGCAGCCCCATGTGGGCAGAGCGGACATCTTCGCAATATCATCGGATGTGGCTTTTCTTACTTGAATTTCCATAATTCCTGCGCTTCCTTTCTTTTTAAACTGCCTTTATTTTAACATAAAACTTTCCTTATGTCAACTTTTGTAATCGCCCCTGCGTTCCACATGCCTGAATATGTTTTTCAGAAAATGATTTACATATTCTGTGTGTTCCTTTGCTTCCCGGTTTTTGTGCGTGAAAACTACAAATTTTTCCGCGCTTCTTATAAAATAATTAAAATAAACAGGGTGTATGAGTAGCTTTTCGGCGGTGCGGCGCATCGCCATATCCGCTATTATGCCGCTGTTCATGTGATTTTGCCGAACCATGAGTGTAGTTGCGGCAATGAGTTCTTTTTCATTTAAAAGTAAATCGCGGAGTTTAGCGCGAAAATCTTCGCTCTTCGCCGTAAGCTCAAAAAAAGCGAGCGCAGCTTCGGCAATAGCGTCAGTGCTTTCCTTATCCTCGCCGTTTTCAGTCATGAGCGAAACTAAACCGAGCGCGGTTTTCTCCCGCTTTTTCTCGTATTTCTTGTCGGTCAGAAAAAAAGCAACAAAGTTGTTTATGACCCCTGATATATACGAAACAGGCGCAGATTCACCCTGTTCGCCTGTTCTGAGCCACAGCGCATCGGGACAGTGGAAATACGGCAAAGGGTTGCCGTGAGGGAACTGCTCGCTTTGACTTCCGCGCCCGCCCGAATAAAACAGCGGCTCTTTCAAATAGAAGCCAAGACAGTTCACGAAATCACGGCGTTCGGCTACCGAGGTTATTTTAAATTTGGCTTTTTCTATTATATCACTATATTTGTCGAAAAACAAGCGTGAAAACCCCTGCCCGTTCACCGACACGCATCTGTCTACAATCCCTGCACCCTTAACCGCGCAGTACTGCGCTTTATTCCCGCCTTTTGAATGCCCGGCGGCACAAATAAAGCTCACGCCCGGAATCGCCCTCACCCTGACTATAAAATCAAGCGCGGCTTTTTGTGCGGGTGTTTCAGCCTCTGTCATGCCGATACCGTTATCAATCCATTCGGCATCGCTGCTTGTTCCGCGGAAGACGACATATCCCTCATTTTCCCGCAAAAAACAAAAAGCCCGATGCCCTGTATGCTCGTCATTAACATAGTCAAAGACGGCAAGCCCGCCCAGCTCCGAATCATTCACAACATTCCGCGCAACCGTTTCCCATTCCTCCCGCGTCATGAACGCGGGCAGTTCTTTTATTTCGGCGAAACCGTTTTCAAGCATATGGGTCATTATATAAGCTAAATTATTTTTACCGAGCTCGCTTATTAACACATCTAAGTAAACAACAGCGCATAATTGCTCAATTTGAAACACGCTAAGTTTCATGGCGTTCCTCCCGTTTCAACAGTATAATCTATTTTATTCTGTTGAAAGGGATTGTGTTATTTCTAAAATAACGCAAAAAAACCGCCGTTGCATATCACAACAGGCGGTTTTTTATTAAAGAGATTCAAGGAAGCCTAAGAGTCTGTAATATTCGCCGGGTTCAAGCTTTATTATAATCCGGTCGGTAAGCCCCGCCGCTACGGCTATAAGTTCGTCAGTCGGCGCGATGTGAATAAAAATGTTGTATTTTTCATTAACAAAATTGAATAATATCGCCGGGTCATACCATGCAGTTCCCGTCCAGTCAAGCACTGAAGATTCTTCATCTAAATATTTCGACAGCATGGAATAAACCGGAGAAGCGTCAATGCCCTGAAAAGTGAGCCATGTGTTGCTTTCATAACCGGATTCAAAACGATAGTTCGCAGAAAGCAGAGTATGCTCCTCATTAAAAACCAGTTCGGTGAATTCACGGAGGGTATTAACTTTGACGAATTGTGAGTAATCTTCAAAATAATCATCGTCATCTGCGTCGCCATTATCCCAAGCGACATCTTCAATTACGCTGTTTGGAAAAGTATGCGTGTTTCTTTCGGGGATTTTAACCTCAAGATTATTCCAAAGGCTTTCGTCCGGCCATTCCCTAAAACTATTATAGATTAAGAATTCTTGAAATTCTTCATGGAATTCCAAAGGTTCCGGTGCTATATCAAACGGGCTAATATCTCCTGTTTCAGGCTCGCTTGCGGGCATGAAATCGTCTGATTCGCCTGCGTCGTCTATTGTGGCTACATCGTCTTCATAATCCCCCCCTCCTTGCGGATAGGCGACTTCGGGGGCGGGTGATATGCGGTTTGAACCAAAATCATCTTCCGTTCCTATAATTCCGCCGGCTCCACCATCGTATTCACTTTCAACGTAAAACATGCCATCCCCCGCAGTAATTGCGGAATTATCACGGTTTTCGTATGCATCCGCACTCGGAAGCGGGAGAGTATCACGCGACAAAGCGGGTATAACCACAGCCGCCGCTATAAGTATGCAGACGCCCGCCGCCGCTGCCGCAAACTGCACAACAGAAATTCTCCTGAAAAGAGGTGCAGGATTTACGGCTTCCTTGCGCATTTTTAGAAGAATACTGTTAATAACGGCTTCATCCGGACGGATTAAGTCAAGCTCGTTCTTGTATACATCACGAAACGTCATTTTAAATCAACTCCCATATCTCCAAATTCGCCCAATTTCTCCTTCAGCAGATTCCGCGCTCTGTGAAGCTGTGATTTAATGGTGTTTAAAGTCTGTCCGGTTGTTTCTGATATATCTGTGAGCGACATATCCTCATAATAAAACAGGTGGATAACTGTGCGGTATTTCTTCGGCAAATCCATGACAGCCGAAAGAACAACGCTCTTTGTTTCAATATTTTTCAGGTTTTTATCATCAACGGCAAGCATAGCGTTACCCGACAGCGCCTCGTCAGTGAATTCCACGGACGAACGGCGGCGGTTCCATGAAGATAAAACCAATGTTTTCGAGGTGTTAACGGTAGTTTTGATGAGCCACGCTTTTCTGTGTTCTTCGTCGTTGTAGTTTTTTTCCGCTCTTATGTATTTGAGGAAAACCTCTTGCGTTACATCGTTGGCATCAAATGAATTTTTCACGCGGGAAAAAGCCAAACGATAAACCATGTCGGAATAAGCGCGCAAAACTTCTTCAAAACTATCCTTCGTGCACAAGGATAATTCCATTTATTTTTTCCTTTCCGCGGGATTGGAATAAAAACGCTTTCATACCATACACTACGCAAGTTATGAAAAGGTTGCAAATTTTTAAAAATAATTTAATATAAAAACATCAACCGTTCTTCTTCCGATTAATTCCTTCAGTTTTTTATTACCTTTCCGTCAATCACAACCATAACCGGGTCTTTCATAAAATCGTAGAACTTTCCGCCGAATAATACAAAATCTGCGTCTTTTCCGACTTCGATACTGCCTACGCGGTTATCAATTCCGCAAATTTTCGCCGCGTTAATCGTGATGGCGCGTAAAGCCTCATCCGCAGGAAGCCCGCCTTTAATTGCCAAGCCCGCTGTCAGAGGCAAATACTGCGCCGGCGTAACCGGATGGTCGGTGCAGAGCGCGACAGGCACACCCGCCGCATAAAGCTTCGCCGCTGTGTCAAGGCGCAAATTCACAAGCTCGGGTTTACTCCGCTCACAGATAATAGGCCCGACTATACATGACGCATTTTCTTCTTTTAATTCATCGGCTATAATCCCGCCCTCGGTAGCGTGAACAATAACGTAACCGAAGCTGAATTCTTTCGCAAGCCTGATTGCCGTAAAAATATCATCAGCGCGGTGACAGTGAATATGCGCGTTTATTTCCCCCCGCAGTAACGGCAGAAGCGCCTCGTTTTTAATGTCGTATTCGGGCGGGTCGCCGTCGTCCTTTGATTTCGTGTGCTTGTCCGATTGCTCCATGTAACGCTTTGCCTTATACAGTTGTTCACGTATAACGGCGGCGACAGCCATGCGTGTTGTGGGGGTTTCGTCACGGTCATGATAACAGGTTTTCGGGTTCTCGCCGAGCGCAAGCTTTAAAGCAACCGGCGATTTTACAATCAGCCTGTCTATTTGCTTTGAACCGAGCGTTTTCATAGCAAGCAGTTCCCCGCCGAGAGGATTAGCGCTACCCACGCCTGTAACCGCGCAGGTTACGCCTGCTCTTGCCGCTTCCGTAAATGAAAAGTCACGCGGGTTAATCATGTCGATTGCGCGCAAATGCGGCATTGACGGGTCGGTAATCTCATTCGCATCGGTTCCCTCGAAGCCTAACCCGTTCTCGAATACACCCAAATGACTGTGCGCGTCAATAAACCCCGGACAAAGCGTTAAGCCGCCCGCATCGATATCTTCTGCGGTTAGCGGCATGTCGGGTGCGTCGCGCCCTAAGCTTGTTATTTTTCCGTCACGAAATTCCACGTAACCGTTTTCTATGTCTGCTCCTGCCATAGTCTTAATTTTTGCGTTATAAATGAACATATGTCTTCTCCTTCCGCCGTATAATCGGCAACCTTCTTATAATGTCCTAAGCGCGATTTATAAAGTTCGCAGAGCTTCTCTTTAGTTTTACCTGCGGCATTGGGGCGTTTTTCCGCACCGTTACTTTTTATGCGCTCATAGCAGGTATCAAAATCCGTATCTATAAATATAACAACTGCGTTTTCTTTCGCATAAGCAGCGGCTTCGGGATTTTCCAACAACGACCCGCCGCCGAGAGAAATTACATCAGCTTTGACCTCTTTAAGCGCGGATAATTCAAGGTTTTTGAAATACTCCTTACCGTGCTTCGCGAAAATCTCCGCGATTTCCATACCCTCCCGCCCGGCTATAAACTCATCAAGGTCAACGCAGAAAGCGCCGGTTTCCCGCGATAGCCTGCGTCCGACGTAAGACTTCCCGCAACCCATGAAGCCGTATAAATAAACAGGTTTCATAATAATTTTTCCTCGACTGCTTTAATAATTTCAGCGGCATCTTTGTCCGAAACCTTGCCGCCGTACCAAATTTCATGCGATTTAATTGCCTGCCAAACAAGCATGGTAACTCCGTTCATAATTTTCGAGTCTTTTTGCTTGGCAAGCGACAGGAATTTTGTTTTTGCAGGGTTGTAGATTAAATCAAGAACGAATTTTACGCTTACACCCGTAAAATCAATCGGCGAAACATCAACATTCGGATACATACCCACAGGCGTGGAATTAATTAACAGGTCGAACTCACCTTTCAGCTTTTTTATATTTTCTCTTGTGACGATTATAAGCTTCCCGCCTGCCTTTTCAACCTCGTGAGCAATCATCTTTCCCGCGCCGCCGTAACCGAGCAGACAAATCCGCGAGTTTAAGTCTGCGCCCAAAGCTTCAACAGACTTTTGAAAGCCGAAAACATCGGTATTATAGCCCGTTTTTTCTTTTACGCAGTTAACCGCGCCGAGCTTTCCGAATACCGCGCTCTCGTCGAGCCGTTCACAGTAAGGAATAATCAGTTCTTTTAGCGGTATTGTGACGTTGAAGCCGGCGAGCGAGGACAGTAATTCATGCTTGCTTTCTAATTCATCGTGCCGGATTTCGTACAATGAATAGCCGCAATCAAACCCGTTTCTTTTAAATATTTCCCCGTGAATAAAAGGCGAGAGCGAATGTCCGAGCGGAAAACCGATTAGTCCGTACTTTTTCATAAAAGCGCTTCCTTTGAGGCTTCCAGTGATTTTAAGTCCTCGATATTACATACTTTTGCATTGGGGAGCGTTTTTTTGACAAGTCCCGATAACACCTTCCCCGGACCGAGTTCCGTGAAAGCATTAAAACCGCTATTCTGCATTTCAAAAAGCTGTTCGCTGAAACGCACGGGCGAGCAGATATGCCGCGCCAAATATTCCGGCATGTTTGAAAAATCTTCAAGTTTTGCACCCGTAACGTTAGAATAAAACGGCACTTCGGGCATTTTGAAACTGATAGCGGCAATTAAAGACTTAAATTCTGTCGCCGCTTCTTTCATCAGCTCTGAATGAAACGCCGCCGCTACATTTAAACGCACGACCCGCTTCGCGCCCTTTCCCTTCAATAATTCTTCGGCTTTAATGAGCCCCGCTTCCGTCCCTGCAATGACGATTTGCGCGGGTGAATTGTAATTCACCGTCGCAACATAGTCACCGGAGTTTGTTATTTCACCGCAGACAGCTTCAATCATTTCGCTGTCTGAGCCGAGTACAGCCGCCATACCGCCTTTTGAGGTTCCGGCGGCTTTGTGCATTACTTCGCTTCTGATTTTAAGCAGTTTGAAGCCGTCCTCACACGAAATCGCCCCGCATGCGGTCAAAGCGGCGTATTCGCCTAATGAATGTCCCGCCGTTGCCGAATACTCAATTCCCGCTTCTTTCGCGGCATACAACGCCGCAACAGACACGGCAAAGACCGCCGGCTGTACAATCAGAGTACTTTCAAGCTCGTTGTCTTCAATTTTTCTGAGCAGGTCAAAACCCAAAATCTCACTTCCGAGCGTGAATACGTTTCCGGCGGCGGGAAATTTTTCGACAAGCTCCCTGCCCATTCCGGCATATTGTGAGCCTTGTCCTGAAAATAAAAGCGCGGTTTTAGTCATAATCATTGTTTCAGCCCTTTCTTGATGATTCGTAAATAAAATCTTGTTGACAAATCATTGTAATAAAGTTAAAATGGAAAATAGCGGCATTAGTTAATTATATACGATTCCATAATTAAAATCAAGGAGTAACATGAAAAAAATGAATCCGAAAAACAAAAACGGGGTTAAAATTACAGGTACGGGAAGTTATGCGCCGCCGCTTTCCGTAAGTAACGACGACCTTGCGAAAATACTCGACACAACCGACGAGTGGGTCTATACGCGCACCGGAATCAGGCACAGATATTTTAATGAGGGTCGCCCTAATTACACAATGGCGGTTGAGGCGGCAAAAAACGCCCTTGAAAATGCGGGAATAACCGCCGAAGATATAGATTATATCATGCTTTCGACCTGCACACCCGATTTTTTTTATCCAATCACCGCCTGCCTTGTTCAAAATGAAACAGGTGCGTTGAACGCCGCCTGTATTGATATAAACGCCGCCTGTACCGGCTTTGTTGCGGGCTTAGAAATGGCAAGAGGGCTGCTTTACAGCGGTTATGACAGAATTTTGTTTATAGCCAGTGAATGTCTTACCCCGCAAGTAGATTTTTATGACAGAGCAACCAGCGTACTTTTCGGGGACGGCGCGGGTGCCGTGGTGCTTGAACGGGCGGATAAAACCTTTGCTTCGGTCATGAAAGCCAAGGGTGTGAGCGCAGATGAGCCTATTTTATACTATAAGATAGATTACGAAGCCAACACGCCGTTTGGCGGTAAAACGCCCGATTACGCAAAAAAACTGCAAATGGGCGGCAAGGACGTCTATAAATTCGCAGTCGAAGCAATGCCCGAAGCGGCAAAGGCGGCTTGCGAAAAAGCAGGTTTTGCCCTTGATGAGATTGATTTATTCATCCCTCATCAGGCTAATATCAGAATAGTGCAAACCGCTGTAAAGTCGCTCGGAGTATCTATGGAGAAGGTTTACACGAACATCGAAAACCACGGCAACACTTCAAGTGCCTGTATGCCGGTCTGCCTTGACGAGCTTAACAGGGCGGGGCGGCTTAAAGAAGGCATGAAACTGTGCCTTGTCGGCTTCGGAGCGGGGCTGACGTATGGTGCAATTGTCATGGAAATTTAGTTTTTGCTTGACAACAAAGATAATTTATGTTATTATCATATCGAAATATATAGATATAAGGACGAGAAAAATGCAAACAAAAATAACAGAGCTGTTAAAGATAAAATTCCCTGTTCTTCAGGGCGGAATGGCATGGATTTCCGAACACAGGCTTGCCGCCGCCGTTTCCGAAGCGGGCGGAGCAGGTATAATCGCAGGCGGAAATGCGCCGGCCGAGCTTATACGCGAGGAAATACGGAAAGCGCGCACACTTACGGATAAGCCGTTCGGCGTGAACATCATGCTCATGTCCCCGAACGCCGAAGATTTGGCACGGGTTGTCGCAGAAGAAAAGGTCGCGTTCGTAACTACTGGCGCGGGTAATCCCGGAAAGTTCATGGAGCAGTGGAAAACAGCGGGGATAAAGGTGATTCCGGTAGTGCCGGGCGTTGCGCTCGCTAAGCGCATGGAGCGTTCGGGTGCCGACGCCGTAATCGCCGAAGGCACCGAAAGCGGCGGGCATATCGGCGAAAATACGACAATGTGCCTTGTACCGCAGGTAACTGACGCGGTCGGTATACCTGTGATTGCGGCAGGCGGAATCGCGGACGGCAGAGGAGTTGCGGCAAGTTTTATGCTCGGCGCGGAGGGCGTACAGGTCGGGACGAGGTTTTTGACGGCTGAGGAATGTCAGATTCACGCCAACTATAAAGAATTAGTAGTAAAAGCTAAAGATACCGATACAATTGTGACGGGAAGATTCACGGGGCATCCCTGCCGCTGTGTTAAAACTAAGTTTTCCCGCAGTTTGGTGAATTCGGAGAAGAACGGCATTTCACCGGATGAATTCGAGAGTTTAACAGTCGGCGCACTGCGTAAAGCCGCAATAGACGGCAATATAGAAGAAGGCAGTTTCCTTTGCGGCGCGATTGCGGGAATGGTGGGTGAAATCAAGCCCGCCGCCGAAATAATAAAAGAGATGTTCGATATGGCGCGGGAGCTTTTAAAGCTATGATAAAAAACATTTGCTCGCTTTTCATTCAATTTTCCTTTCTGCCGCAGGTAATTTGGGCGGCGGCGCTGTACCGTAAACTTGCCGCCAACAGCTACGTGCTGACAAATTCAAGGCTTCAGACGGCTTTCTTCGCGGTTTTCTTAGAAATCGTTGTGTTTGCGGTATTAACCGCGTTCAAGCGCTTTTACTTCACGCGGTTTTTACTTGTAGCGGCATATATACAGCTTCTTCTTACGATTGTATTGTTTGAATTCAGACGTTCGCAATCTTTGGTAAACGAGTCGCTTGCTTTTGCGGCTTTCGGCGCGTTTATGGCGGCTCTCAATATGATTATGCTTTACACTTACAAAAAAAATTAAAGAACCGAAGGCTTCAAAAGTTTGAAACAAAGCACAGCCGAAACGGGGAAAATGTCGTTTTCATTCCTTGTTGGTGAAGAAAGGACTTTATGAAAATAAGTTTGAAACAAAGCACAGCCGAAACGGGGAAAATGTCGTTTTCATTCCTTGTTGGTGAAGAAAGGACTTTATGAAAATATGAATAAAACTGCGGTTATAACAGGAGCGGGCAGAGGAATAGGCGCTGAAATCGCACTCCGTCTCGCATCCGACGGCTTCAACGTGGCGCTCAACGGGCAGGACGGCGGACGACTTGCCGAAATTGCAATGAAGTGCAAAAAATTCGGAACAGAAGCCGAGTGCTTCCCTGCCGATGTATCTAAGCATGATGAGTGCGAAACGATGGTAAAGAGAATAAAGGAGCGCTTCGGGACAATAGACGTGCTTGTTAATAATGCGGGGATTACAAAAGACGGGCTTTTAGCCCGAATGAGCGAGGAAAGTTACGACACGGTCATTGCCGTGAACCAAAAAAGCGTTTTTAATATGATGAAGTTCTGCTGTGCCGTTATGATGAAGCAAAGAAGCGGCAGGGTAATAAATATCTCGTCGGTCGCGGGCTTGCACGGTAACGCGGGGCAATTCAACTACAGCGCCTCCAAAGCCGCCGTCATCGGCATGACAAAGAGCGCGGCCAAAGAGTTCGCACCGCGCGGCATAACCGTAAACGCCATTGCGCCCGGGTTTATTCAAACGCCAATGACCGATGTTCTGACCGATGAACAAAAAGCGGCTGTTTTAAGCCTAATCGCCTTGAAGCGGTACGGAACAGTTGAGGAAATAGCGGGCGCGGTGTCATTCTTGGCGGGCAAAGACGCGGCTTATATCACCGGACAGACTATAGAAATCAGCGGAGGGCTGACGATATAAACGGCAATGAACATTTAATTTACTTAAAAAACGGAGGTAAAATTGAAACGAGTTGTAATTACAGGGCTTGGGGTGCTGAGTCCTATAGGAAACGATATTGAAACATTCTTGCAAAATTTAAAAGCCGGCAGACACGGCTTCACTCTTGAGGAATGGTTTCCCGGACAATCGGAGGAAAAGTGGGTTTCTGCACGGGTAAAGGGTTTCACGCCCGCTATTTTGGAACCCTACTTTGAGAAAAAAGAACTGCGCCGCACCGATAAGCTGACGCAGTATGCGGTTTACGCGGCGAAGAAGGCGCTTGAAGACAGCGGCTGCGACTGGCGGGAGAGAATCTCCGACCCTTACAGATGCGGGGTTATCACAGCAACGGGAGTCGGCGGGATTGAGACGACTGAAGAACAGCTTTTAGCCTATCATAACAAGGGACACAGGCGGGTCAGTGTTTTTACGATTCCGATGATGATAGGAAATATGGCGCCCGGTGTTATCGCTATCAAGACCGGCTTCAGGGGTTCAAACTACTGCCCTGTTTCGGCGTGTTCAAGTTCGGCGCATGCACTCGGAGAAGCTTTCAGGGCAATCAAGCACGGTTATCTCGATATGGCGGTTACAGGCGGTGTTGAAGCATGTACAATCGGCTTTGCCTATGCGGGATTCAATAACATGACCGCGCTGACGACTTCAAAAGATACCGAAAGAGCGTCAATACCTTTTGATAAGGAACGCAACGGCTTTGTACTCGGCGAGGGCGCGGGTATGCTTGTCTTGGAAGAGTACGAGCAGGCTAAGGCAAGGGGCGCAAAAATTTACGCCGAAATTGCCGGTTACGGCTCAACCTGCGACGCTTACCACGAAACCAGCCCCAACCCCGACGGAAGCGGCGGCGCAAAGGCGATGGACTTAGCTGTACAGGAAGCGGGGATAAAGCCGGAGGAAGTGAACTATATAAACGCGCACGGCACTTCAACACCACCGAATGACCGAACCGAAACCACGGCAGTCAAGCTGACTTTTGGTGAACACGCCTATAAATTAGCGATAAATTCCACAAAATCGCTGACAGGGCATCTGCTCGGAGCAGCAGGCGGCGTTGAGGCAATTGCAACTGTGTTGCAAATAAAACATAGCTTCGTTCACCAAACAGCAGGCTATAAAATCCCGGACCCTGAATGTGACCTCGATTACGTAACGGGCGGTATGAGAGAAGCTCAAATAAACGCGGCAGTATCAAATTCGCTCGGTTTCGGCGGACACAACGTATCATTATGCTTTAAAAAAGGAGAATAACAATGGATTTCATCAAGACAGCAAGAGAACTCGCAGATTTATTATACGAGAAAAACTTAGGTTCAATCAACGTAAAAAACGGTAATACGGAAATCTGCATAACAGCGAAGTTCTGTGAATACAATGTCCCGCTCATGCCCGCCACGGCACAGGAAATTCCTGTCGCAACGGCACCGGCGGTTCCGGATTCGCCGGCAGAACAATCAGGAAACTTTGTAAAGTCGCCGATTATCGGCACGTTCTATGCCGCACCCGCTCCCGATAAGCCGCCGTTCGTTAAAGTCGGCGATAAAGTCGAAAAAGGGCAGGTTGTCTGCATAGTCGAAAGCATGAAGCTTATGAACGAAATCACGTCAGAATTCAGCGGAACCGTTGCGGAAATCCTCGCGAAAGACGGCGAGGCTGTAGAGTTCGACAGAAAGCTTATAAGGATTGAGTGACATGGCATTAAACCAAGAACAAATCAAAGAAATAATTCCTCACCGTGACCCGTTTCTGCTAATCGACGAGATTACAGAAATAGATGTCGGCAAGCGGGTAGTCGCCGTTAAGCGCATAAAAGAAGACGATTTCTGGTTTAAGGGGCATTTCCCCGATTATCCGGTTGTGCCGGGCGTACTTATGCTTGAAATGCTTGCACAGGCAGGTGCATGCGCTATGCTCGCACTTCCCGAAAACAAAGGTAAAATCGGCTTTTTCGGCGGGGTGAGGGAAGCTAAGTTCCGCAGACAGGTGGTGCCGGGTGACGAGCTGAGGCTTGAAGTTGAGATTATTAAAGTAAAAGGGCCCGTAGGAATCGGAAAAGGGCTTGCGACTGTGAACGGCGAGAAGGCCGTCAGCGCGGAGATTAGTTTTGCGATAAAGTGATAATTTTTATGTAACAGAAAATTACGAATCACTCCGTAGGGATAAGGTGGTTTTCATTAAACGCATAACTCAAATAAAAAAACAGGAGCCAATATGTTCAAAAAAATATTAATCGCCAACCGCGGCGAAATCGCCGTCCGTGTAATCCGCGCCTGCCGTGAACTCGGTATAAAAACCGTTGCTGTTTATTCAACAGCGGACAACGCCGCCCTGCATACACTGATAGCCGACGAATCGGTTTGCATCGGACCGCCCGCTTCAAAAGATAGCTATCTCAATATGAAAGCGCTTATTTCCGCGTGTGAAATTACAGGCGCGGAGGCAATTCATCCGGGCTATGGCTTTTTGTCGGAGAACGCGGCTTTTGTGCGGCTTTGCGAGAAGTGCGGTATAAAATGGATTGGACCGCCTGCCGACGCGATTGAAGCGATGGGTGATAAAGCCAACGCCAAAGAAACCATGAAGAAGGCGGGCGTTCCTGTTGTTCCGGGGTCGGACGGTGCGGTTAAAACCGTTGAAGAAGCCGAAAAAATCGCAGACGAAATCGGCTACCCGATTTTGATTAAGGCGTCCTCGGGCGGCGGCGGCAGAGGAATCCGTCCCGTTCATAAAAAAGAAGAGCTTAAAGACCAGATTCAAGCCGCAAAGACCGAAGCCAAGGCTTTCTTCGGCGATGATGCGGTGTATATAGAAAAGTTCGTGGAAAATCCGCGCCATGTTGAAATCCAGCTTCTTGCGGACGAACACGGGAATGTTATACACCTTGGTGAGCGCGATTGCTCATGTCAGCGGCGTAATCAGAAACTGATTGAAGAAACGCCCTGCCCTTCCGGGAGCATGACCGAAGAACTCCGCGCAAGAATGGGCGCGGCGGCTATAAAAGGCGCAAAAGCCTGCAATTATACCAACGCCGGAACCGTTGAGTTTCTGCTTGATAAGCATGGCGGGTTCTATTTTATGGAGATGAATACCCGCATACAGGTTGAACACCCCGTAACAGAGATGGCGACGGGCGTTGACCTGATAAAAGCGCAGATTAAAGTTGCGGCGGGCGAAACTTTGGAGTCAATGGAAATAAGGCAGGAAGCTGTTAAATTCAACGGTCACGCTATTGAGTGCCGTATAAACGCGGAGGACCCAAAGAATAATTTCCGTCCGTCACCCGGAAAAATTTCGGCGCTTCATGTACCCGGCGGCTTCGGGGTAAGGCTCGACACGGCGATTTTCCAGGGTTATGAAATCCCGCCCAACTACGACAGTATGGTCGCAAAGGTCATAGTTCGCGGCAAAGACAGAGCAGAGGCAATTCAGAAGATGCGGGTGGCACTTTCTGAATTTCTGATTGAAGGCGTAGTGTGTAATATTGATTTTCAGCTTGAACTGCTGCGCGAGGAAGAATTCACGAGCGGGGACTATGATATTGGATTTCTGGGGAGAAGGAATGAGAAAAAGTAAAACAATCGTTTGCTTTTTGTGTTTGTTTGTTCAGAGTAGAAGACAATAAAATTATAATTGCCATGACTCATGCGCTTAGAGATGATAGTGGCGACCATGTTTTTACGTTAGAAATGGATTGGTTTTTCTCTTATGCTTTTAAGCGAGGTAATCTTATACTGATTGACTTAGAAGACGGCTTAGAGTTTACGAATACAAGAACAAAATAATTAAACATAACATAAAAGGAGAAAAAATGGGACTCGAAGATTTACTCAAAAAAGTTAAGCACCGCTTTAACGACGAGAAAGAAGAAAATAAGACAGAACCCGCCCCAAAGCCGGAAGTCAAGAGCGTGAAAATCCCCGAAGACCTGTTCTTCAAATGTCCGCGCTGCCGCACGGCTTCTTATATGGAAGACTTCGAGAAGGACAGGAAAGTCTGCGCTCATTGTCATTATCATGCGCGCCTGACATGGAAAGAGCGGCTTGAACAGACGGCGGACGGAGGGAGTTTTGTTGAGCATGATGCGGGAATGGAATCCCTGAATCCCATAAGTTACCCCGATTATGCCGATAAACTGAAGAAACTGCGCGAACAGTGCGATATGCGTGAGGCGGTAGTTACGGGAGAATGCACTGTTCGCGGTTATAAAGCCGTTATAGGCATAATGGACAGTAACTTCATGATGGCAAGCATGGGTAGCGTTGTGGGCGAGAAAATCACCCGCGCCTTTGAGTATGCCACCGACAAAAATCTGCCGGTGATTATGTTTACGGCTTCGGGCGGTGCGCGTATGCAGGAGGGTATTATCTCCCTCATGCAAATGGCGAAAACAAGCGGCGCAATCGCGAGGTTTTCCGAAGCAGGCGGGCTGTACATTACGGTCATGACTGACCCTACCACGGGCGGCGTAACCGCTTCATTCGCGTCGCTCGGCGATATTATAATAGCAGAACCCAAAGTGCTGATTGGTTTTGCGGGACGGCGCGTGATTCAAGACACGATTAAACAAAAATTACCCGATGAATTCCAGTCAGCAGAGTTTTTACTTGAAAACGGCTTTGTTGATATGATAATTGAGCGGAAGAAGATGCGTTCGTGCCTTGCGCGACTTATGAAAGTGCATAATTATGAGAAAGGAGCGGGCAAATGAGCAAATTAACAGCAACCGAACGTCTTGCCTTGATTAGGCTTAAAAACCGACCGACCGTTAACGATTACATCCCGCTGATTTTCAATCGCTTCATGGAGTTTCACGGCGACCGCCATTACGGCGATGACGCAGCAATCATGGGCGGAATCGCCACTTTCTACTCAATGCCCGTAACAATTTTAGCGCAGGTAAAAGGTCGCGACATTGAAGAAAACAAGCGTACTAACTTCGCTATGCCCCACCCCGAAGGCTACAGAAAAGCTCTGCGTCTTGCAAAACAAGCCGAAAAATTCGGGCGGCCGGTGATTTGCCTTGTAGATACTCCGGGGGCGTTCTGCGGAATAGAGGCAGAGGAAAGAGGTCAGGGGGAAGCGATTGCGCGGAATCTTATGGAATTCATGACCCTTAAAGTCCCGATTATTTCTATAATTCTCGGCGAGGGCGGGAGCGGTGGTGCGCTTGCGCTTGCTGTCTGTGATGAGCTTGCCGTACTCGAAAATGCGCTGTACTCGGTAATTTCGCCGCGCGGTTTCGCTTCAATCCTGTGGAAAGACCCGTCCCGCGAGAAGGAAGCGGCAGAACTCATGAAGATTACATCCGAGGACTTGCTTACTTTCGGTGTATGCGAGCGTATTATTCACGAACCGGCGGGCGGCGCGCACAATGATTGTCAGCTTATGGCGGATAATATTTCCGAATATCTTTTTGAGGTTATAAAAAGGCTTTCAGGCGTTAATATTAACGCTCTGCTCAAAAACAGATACGATAAATTTAGAAAAATAGGAATGTTTACCGAATAAATGTCGTAAAATATAAATATTTTTGTATTATATTCTATTGATTATTTGTGCGTAATGCCTTATAATAAATAAAAACAACTATGTATGGAGGACTACAAAATGATATTTGAAAAAGTCAGGTCAATAATTGTCGAACAGCTCGATGTTGACGAGGAAAAGGTAACATTAACCGCAAATATCCAGGATGATTTAGGCGCGGATTCACTGGATATAGTTGACCTTGTCATGAGCTTTGAGGAAGAGTTCGATATGGAAATCCCCGACGACCAGGTCGAGAATATTAAAACAGTAGGCGACATCGTCAAATACATTGAAGAAAAAACAGAGTAAGTATTAAGAAAGCCGGAGCCTTAAGGCTCTAATAAAAAGACCCCCTGCATAAACTCTTAGTAGTTTTGTTATGCAGGGGGAGGCTTTAAGTTTGAAGCAAAATACAACTGAAACGGGGGAAAATGTCGTTTTCATTCCTTGGTGGTGAAGAAATGACTTTGTGAAATTTAAAACAACATACAGCTGAAATGGGGAAAATGTCGTTTTCATTCCTCGATGTGAAGAAAGGACTTAATGAAAATATGAATCCGTGTCAGATGAATGCGCTCATCGCCGCGCTCACGAACTATCTGTACTGCACACTGTCGAAGAAAGATTTTATCTTTTGGAACGTATTTTTCTCAGAGCTTTCCAAATCTATGTTCGGCATGGAAATACTGCGGAGTATTTGCTTTTTTGAAGAAGAGGAAGAAGGTCATGACCGCCACAGGCACGGGCATGAAAAAAATAAGCACGAAAGCGAAGAATAATGTTGCACACACGTGAAAAATATGCTATACTGTAACTATATTGTAACAGGAAGTAAAAGAAATGATAGATTTAAGCGGGAAAAAGCGCGTTGTAATCAAGGTCGGCACATCGAATATTGCTTATAAAACCGGCAACCTTAACATTCGCCGCGTCGAAAAGCTCGTGAAAGTTATTTCGGATATAAGGAATTCAGGCAGAGAGGTTATTTTCGTTACAAGCGGCGCAATCAGCGTCGGCATGGGGAAAATGAACATTCCGAACCGTCCTTCGGACACACCCGGAAAACAGGCTTGCGCGGCGGTCGGGCAAAGCGCTCTCATGAATATTTACGATAACGAATTCGCTAAATATAATCGTTCTGTGGCGCAGATTCTAATGACGCGGGACGTAATTTCCAACAAGGAGCGCAGACAAAACGTTAAAAATACAATTGACCGCCTGCTTGAAATGGGCGTGATTCCTATTATCAACGCCAACGACACGGTTTCGCTTGAAGAATTGGACTTTGATGAAAACGACACGCTTTCCGCAATGGTCGCAAAGCTTGCTGAAGCGGATTTGCTAATCATGTTCACCGATGTTGACGGGCTGTACGATAAAAGCCCGTCAGAACCTGACGCAAAGCTCATTCCCGTGGTTGAAAAAGTCACGCAGGAGATGATTCACGCGGCAAGCGGCAAAGGCTCCGAGCTTTCAAGCGGAGGTATGCTCACAAAACTCGAAGCAACAATACTCGCTAAAGAAGACGGGATTATGTCGGTTATTCTTAATGGTGAGCGGCTTGAAATTCTGTATGATTTATTTGAAAATAAGGCAGTTTGCACGGTTTTTGTGTAGATAATGCATCGTTTCGGAAATTGATTTCGGTGAATTCATGCAATGAAGTACAGTACCCCCGCAGTATAAACAAAATCAAAAATTCAAACAAGAATACAGGAGGATAAAATGAGTTATATCGAAGACCTCGGCGCACGTGCCAAAGCCGCCGAATACGCCATCAGAAATATTACAACGGAGCAGAAAAACGAGGCGCTTATAGCTATTGCGGAAATACTTGTTGCCAATAAAGGTGTAATTATTGCTGAAAACAGGAAAGACCTTGAAAATGCGGAGAAAAACGGTATGACGAAAGCTTTCATCGACCGCCTGACGCTGACAGCCGAGCGGATTGAAAAAATAAGCAGTGATGTTTTGGAAATTGCTCAGCTCGCTGACCCTATTGGCGAGATTTTGGGCGGCGGGCAAGTCAGGGACGGTTTCAATATTGTGAAGAAGCGGGTTCCGCTCGGTGTAATCGGGGTTATTTTCGAGTCAAGACCAAATGTTACCGTCGATGCGGCGGCGCTCTGTATGAAGTCGGGCAACGTCTGTATTCTGCGCGGCGGAAGCGATGCTATCAATTCTAACAAATGCCTTGTTTTATTTATGAGAAGAGCGCTTGAAAACATCGGGATTTCCAACGACTGCATACTTTTAGTTGAGGATACAAGCAGAGAAGTTGCAGGCGAGATGATGAAACTGAATGAGTACATTGACGTACTTATTCCGCGAGGCGGTTCGGGGCTGATTAAATCGGTTGTGGAAAATTCGACGGTTCCCGTTATTCAAACAGGCGAGGGCAACTGTCACCTTTACGTTGATGAAATCGCAGACATCGGAATGGCGGTAAGCATAGCCGACAACGCCAAAACACAGCGCCCGTCAGTCTGCAACTCTATAGAAACACTGCTCGTCCACAAAAACGCCGCTCCCGAAACCTTAAAAGAACTCTACGCTGTTTGGAACGGCAGGGTGGCAATTTACGGTGACAAGGCGACCGCAGATATAATTCCGGTGGAACGTATAGCTACCGAAGAAGATTTTTACACGGAATTCAACGATTATATTATTGCGGTTAAGGTTGTAGACAATGTTGAGGAAGCAATCGCACACGTAAACAAGTACGGAACACGCCACAGCGAGTGCATTATTACGCAGAACTACGAACACGCACGCAAATTTCAGCAGGAAGTTGACGCGGCGGCAGTGTATGTTAACGCTTCAACACGCTTCTCGGACGGCAACGTCTTCGGTCTCGGCGCGGAAATAGGCATTTCAAACCAAAAACTCCACGCACGCGGTCCGCTCGGTTTACGCGAGCTTACATCGTATAAGTACTTAATTTACGGAAGCGGACAAATAAGAACGTAAAAGGAAAAAGAATGTTAAAACTCAGCAAAAAAAGAAAAGCGCCGGAATCGGTAACAGAGGCTTTGGCGGCGGAAGTTAACGCAGTCGAATCCGATGTTGCCGCCGGCGAGGTTTCTGATAAGAAGCCCGAACGCAGGATTGGAGTTGCGCCCAAAACAACAGCCGCCCCTAAAAAGAAAAAGCCGACGCCTGTTCAAAAAGAACACAAGGTCATTAACTCTCTTGTAGGAAATTTAAGCCACGCCCTTGAAGAAGATGTCAGTCAAATTGACGAAATGCTCGAAGATAAGGGGCAACCGCGGGAATATCACGACAGAGAAAAAAGACCGGCAAAGTATCGCTTTTTCCTTATTTTAGGGTTGGTTGTTTTTTGGCTTGCAATCGTAGGGGCGCTCTCGGTTATTCAAACCGTGAGAGAGCTTGCCTTTGATATTTCCAATCAAACCGCGCTGAAGGAAGAGTTCGAGCGGTTTCTCTTTCCGGTTGTGGTGAACGACCCTCCGGGATTCACGGAAGCGGAGAATCTGCCGCCTTCAATCATAATATCATCGGCAATTTGGCATATAATTTTGATGGGTGATACATCGAATTACAATCGGGATTTCGGGACTATGGTTATTCCCGAAAACGATGTTGAAGCGGCGGTGCGGGGCATTTTCGGCTCGGGTTTTGAAATAAGGCACGGCAGTATTGACAACATCGTTATCACATTTATATACGAAAGCGAGAACAAATCGTACACGGTGCCGGAAAATCCTGCGTTTTTCACCTTCTCGCCGAAAGTTACCGAAATTTCAAACACGGGGGAAACATACAGGCTTATGGTGGACTATATTGCGCCGACGCCGCAGCAAATCGCGGGAATAGAATATGAAATTCACCCTGTAAAGACAATGGTTTACACCGTCAACCGTTCAAGGGACGGAACAAAAGTATTGCAGTCAATCGAATCAATAAGACTTAACAGAGAACACGATGAATTTATATATTTTTAAAAATAACGGGGGTATAATGTTTAATGCAACCGGTAACGATTACAACCCTGGGTGAGTTTTCCATAACTTACGGGGAAAAGGTTTTAGCCGAAAAGGATAAGCGTTCTAAGAAAATGTGGACGCTTTTAAAGTATCTGACCGCTTTTATAGGCAGAGGTGTAACTCAAAGCGAGCTGATTGAGGTATTGTGGGACGGAGAGGATGTCTGCAATCCGGCGGGCGCTCTTAAAACACAACTGCACAGGCTTCGCTGTACGCTTGATATTTTTGGGCTTCCGCCGGAAACCGAGCTTATCGTGAGCTTTTCCGGCACTTACGCCTTTAACGACTCGTTGGAATATATTGTGGACGCTTTGCAGTTTGAAAAATACTTCAAGCAGTCAGGACGCACGGATATTTCAGAAAAAGAGCAGTTTCATTACGTAAAGAAGGCGTTTGAAATGTACCGCGGCGACTTCATGAAGAATTCTGCCGATGAAAAGTGGATTATTCCTATAAGGATTTATTACCACTCAATCTATATACGTATAGTTCACAGGCTTATTGACGCGCTTTATACCCATAAGCAGTACGCCGAGCTTATTAATATATGCCGACAGGCGCTTCAAATCGAGCGCGCCGACCAGAAAATCCATATGCTCCTGATTAAAGCGCTAATCGTAATAGACGACAGAGATGCCGCAAGGAAACACTATAAGTACGTTATGGACATGCTTTATAACGAATTAGGCGTAAACCCGCTTCCCGAATTGAAGGAGTTATACAGGGAAACCATAGACAGGGACAGCGGCTCCGAGGACAACATAGAGGCGATTCAGCAAAAACTGAAAGAAGACATCAGCGAAACCGCAACCGGCGCATATTACTGCGAGTTAGAGGTTTTTAAAAGTATATACAGGCTTAAAATGCGTGACGCAGAGCGCAGTAAGCAAAAGGTTCAGATTTGCCTTGTTACGGTAAGCAGAGCCGAAGGAAGCGAAAGCAGGTCAAAAAGAATCATCAGCGAGATGAAGCGGCTTCACAACTGTGTTTCGGGCTCGCTTCGCAAGAGCGATGTTTTTGCGCGGTACGGGTTGTCGCAATATGTGCTTATGCTTCCTGTTGCTAAAGAAAAAGACGGCGAAATCGTGGTAAAGAGAATATCGAACGCCTACAAAAAGAACAGCTCGGGTTTTATACTTGATGTTGATTTTAAGCACGTCATGGCGACCTGACTGTTTATATGTGAGTACACAATTGCATACCTTTTAAGTAGTAGCGAAATTCATTTTTCGGTGCGCCGAGGACATCGCGCCCTACAGTATATTGATATTTCTGTTTTATTGCCGCTATTTTCGTGTTTCGCAACTATTTATAATAAATTATAAACGGAGGTTTTCATTATGAAAAAGTTAGTTTCTCTTACATTGGTTATCACGATTGTCTTATCACTTTCGATTATTGCGGGCGCAACACAGGTCGAACCGTACTCCTTGGGCGACGTTAACGGCGACGGCTTCATCGACAGTTCGGACGCGCTCGAAATCCTCAAGTATGAAATAGGCTTGCCTAATGTCATTGAAGGAAACCCGCGCGCGTTGGCGGCGGCTGACATTTTCGGGAACGGTGTAGTTGATTCGCGTGTTGCGCTTGAAATACTTAAATTGGAGATTGGGCTTCCGAGTTTGCTTGACAATACGAACACACCTGTCGGTACAAACCAAAGTATTGCCGTTTCAAACATAAGATTTGATTATTGGTTTGAGCCTATTAACAGAGACTTCCGTCCTGCTCTGCTCTGGGATAATCCCGCCGATACAAGCAATATTGAAGCGTTTAATGTAAGCTTCTTTGATGGCAACGAATGGCTTCATGATTTTACATTTTGGGCAAGTGAATGGCTTTTGGAATCAAAGGCGATTTCCCTTGAAGGTACATTTGACTATTGGACGAGAAGCAATATAAGGAGCGGCAATTATAATGTCCGGATTATCACCATAGGCAAAGACGGGATTGAAAATTCTCCGGCTGTACTTAGCGGGAATACTCTCAGTCTCACGCTCAGCCCGGATGTTGTCCCTTTAACATCCGCAGAACCCGACCATAGCGTTTCCGGTTCCACGCACCTGCGGATACGCGGCGAATTTAATATAGGAACCATCTATATTATAATAGTTGATGATTATTCATTCACGGCTTTTCCTGCACGGGAAAGCGGAGAATTGCGTATTATCATGCGCATCGGAAACAGCGTAACAGTACGCTCGTTTGAATATTCTGCTGAATACGGGAACGCTTCCATAATAGTATCAGCGGCACAGAACCCGCCTTTTCCGATTAGCAGTTAATCGCACAACATAAAAGAAAGGACTTTATGGAAATAAACATGAAAATGAAAATTATCAGCTCTTTAATGTGCGGAATGTACATATCGCTCGGAGCAACGTCTTATGTCGCGCTCGGTACTTCGGGCGTGGCGGGGGCAATCTTTTTCGCGGCGGGAATCCTTATGGTGTCGTCGTTCTACAATATGCTTGTGACGCGGGTTTTCGCGCTTTACCCGTTCAGGGAGGAACATGGTTTTAAGGTGAGCGACATCTTCATAGCCCTAATCGGCAACGGTATCGGCTGTGTTGCATACGCAGGCGCGCTGAGTTTAACGAGGTTCGGGAGTGATGAAAGAATCGAAAACCTGACGAAAATCGTCGGGCTCAGATTAACCGACAACTATTTAAGCCTTTTCATACTCGCCGTCATATGCGGATTCCTGGTGGCGTGCGCCTGCCTTACTGTGAAATCTTTTCCGGACAACAAGGTGGCATCGCTCGGTCTTTCGGTAATTTTCATAGCTGTTTTCGTGATATGCGTACCGGAGCATATTGTGGCGGATTTTTTCTTCTTCTCGTATTATTCGTTCAAGGTCGGCTTCGAGGTGAAATTTCTCCCAATTCTGTTAATCGTTACGGTCGGGAACCTTATTGGCGGTATGGGAACGGGATATTTGGAATATTATAGGAGAAAAAACCAGTAATAAAATATTTTCACAAGAAATTCACAAGAAAATTGCAAATATTGTTGCATTTTGCAAAATAACATGTTATAATTGAAGCAATGTTTCCTGCCCTTATCGTTCCTGCTACACATTTATCAGGCGGAGCAAAATATTTTTACATAAGAAAGGGAAAACTAATGAATTGGTTTAAAAATCTGAAAGTGGGCTCTAAGCTGATAATTTCATTCATGCTTGTCCTTGCACTCGCTATTGCCCTCGGTGCTTTCGCCATTTTTGAAATGAGCAGTATTAACAACAGCTACGCGGAAGCTATGAACATTGCGGTCGACCGCTTGAACATCACCTTAGAAATACAGGATGTATATGCCGCGGTGCGTATGTCTATCCGCGAAATCTTCTACCCTAACAATAGCAGACAGGTGGTAGAAAGGCTTAGGGGAAACCTCATCGACAAACTGGACGAACTTGAGTATGACATTGGCGAATTATATAAGATTTCCGTTCCCGGCGGGGAGGTTCACGGGAGAATCGAATTGCTAACTCCTTTACTTGGTCGCTATAAAAGTGAAATGACGGGCGTGATTGATGACCTGCTTGCTATGTCCCTTGTTGACATTGACGAACCTGATTATCTCTACGCCCTGCATGAAGCGGAGGATAAAGTAGTTGCGGCAGGAGCGGCTTACGCGGGTGAAATGAACGAGCTTCTCAGCGAAATACCCAATCTTGTGCTTGCTGTAATGATTAATGCCGCAGATGACAACGCAAAGACTGCCGCGTTCGCGATTGTTCTGACGATTGTGATACTCGCGATTATGGCGTCTTTCATACTGCTTATTGCAATCTTAGTACCAAAAATGATTACCGCTCCTTTGGTTCCGCTGACTGCGTTCATGGAAAAAGCCGGTCTTACGGGCGATATAGAGCTTGCGCCGCAGGATTTGCAAACAATCAACCACTTCTCGCAGTTTAAGGACGAAACCGGACAATGTATTAAAGGCGCTTCTGCGTTCGTTAAGCGTATAAACGAGGTTTCGACCGTACTCGGCAGAATCGCGGACGGCGACCTTACGGTTGAAATAAGCCTGTTGTCGAACAACGACATTATGGGTAAATCCGTAAGCAAGATGATTGGTAGCATGAACGATATGTTCGGTGAAATCAACAGTTCTTCGGAGCAGGTTGATTCCGGCGCGAAGCAAATCGCAGACGGCGCACAGGCGCTCTCACAAGGCTCAACCGAGCAGGCGGCTTCAATCGAACAGCTTTCGAGTTCAGTGGCTGAAATCGCGTCCCAGACTAAAATCAACGCCGATATGGCTGAAAAAGCGCACAACCTTTCCGAATCCATCAGAGTTAACGCCGAAAAGGGCAACCGTCAGATGGACGAAATGATGGCGGCGGTTCGCGATATAAACACAGCAAGCCAAAACATCAGCAAGGTTATCAAGGTTATTGACGACATTGCGTTCCAGACGAATATACTCGCGCTTAACGCCGCTGTTGAAGCGGCAAGAGCAGGTCAGCACGGCAAGGGCTTCGCGGTTGTTGCGGAAGAGGTTCGTAACTTGGCAGCAAAGAGCGCGGAAGCCGCAAAAGAAACCGGCGACATGATTCAAAAATCAAAGGAAAAAGCAGAACTCGGTTCAAGAATCGCAAGCGAAACCGCCGTGAGTTTCACGGAAATCGCAAGCGGAATTCAGGAATCCAGCCAGCTTGTTGAGGAAATCGCAAAGTCATCCAAGGAGCAGGCGATGGGCATTTCGCAGGTTAACATCGGAATTGACCAGGTGGCGCAGGTAGTTCAGCAGAACAGCGCGACGGCACAGGAAAGCGCGGCGGCGTCCGAGGAAATGAGCGGACAGTCGGCAATGTTGCAGGAGTTAATTTCGCAGTTTAAGCTGAAGGGTTATTAAGAAATAAAGAATTATATTGCCCGTCTTACAAGGCGGGCAATATTTTTGTTTGACATTGCTGTCTTTTTATGGTAAAATAATGTAAAACCGAATTCTTACATATTAAGGAGAAATCATCATGGCTTTCTGTGTACATTGCGGAACTAAGTTAATTGAAAACGCGGTTTTCTGCTCGGGGTGCGGAACTAAAACCGAATCATCCCCGGTTCAAGCTACGCCTGCACCTCCTCTGCCGCCGGTTCAGGTAGCAGTTGCTCCTCCACCACCGCCGCCGATTCAGGAAGCGGTTGCGCCTCCTCCCCCGCCGATTCAGGAAGCGGTTGCGCCTCCTCCCCCGCCACCATCGCCGATACCGCCTGTTCAAACAATGCAGACTCCCGAGTGGCTTCAAGCGCCGCCCGAACCTGCGCCAACCACCCCGCCTTTCGTGTATCCGTCAGTTGGAGGGGAATTACCTCCCGCGCCCGCTCCTGTTCAGCAGGCGTATATTATGCCGGAAAAGGCGAAACCCGGAAAGAAATCTCCACTAAAGGTAATCGCAGTAATTGTTATAGGGCTGGCGTTATTTGCAGGCGGTTTCTTCGGTGTGCATTTCGGGCTTCCTTATTTCTTAAATTCGGGAATCAGCTATAGTATAATTAATTTGAGGTAATAAACCAAACGCGGCTTGAAAGCCGCGTTTTTCTGTAACTATTGTGAATTTTTATGCTTTCCGGTTATCATAAATATAACCCACTCGGCTATGTTCGAGGCGTGGTCGCCGATTCTCTCAAAATACTTCGCAATCATAAGTAAATCGAGTGCTTGTTCACCGTTCTCGGGGTTTTCATGAATGAGGGCGATTAAGTCGTTTCGGATTCCCCTAAAGAGTTCGTCAACCACATCGTCATGGTCAAGCACCGACCTTGCTGATTCCAAGTCCCTGTTTACAAAAGAAGCAATGCTTTCTTTCAGCATTTTTTTGGTAGCCGTCGCCATTTCGGCTATATCTTCCGGCTGTTTCTTGAATTTTACCCCGGCTAAGTGCTTGGTTATTTCGGCTATGTCTTCCGCTTGGTCGGCGATTCTCTCCATATCCGTAATCATCTTGAGCGCGGCTGAAATTATACGCAAATCTCTCGCCACCGGCTGCTGACGCAGGAGCAGCTCAAAGCATAACGTTTCAATTTGCTTTTCTTTTTTATCGCTTAACCGCTCATCCGCTTTAACAGTGGCGGCAAGCTCGACGTTCTGTGTAAGCAGAGCCTCCACCGCAGTTGAAATGGAATGTTCTATCAACTCACCCATTTCAATCAGCTTGTTATTAAGCTCTTGTAACTGCTCGTCAAATTTATTTCTTAATGACATGAAACCAACCTCCGAATAACTATGTTTTATTATTAAGTATAACATAAAAACATTGACTTGTAAACATTTTCATGTTATAATTATTTATATGAAAAAATTTTCCTTATTAATGATAATAGTTTTGCTTTTAACGGGCTGTGATGCCGGGCTCGCGTCAGGCGGTAATCGCGGTAAAATAAAGATAGTTTCTACCTTATTCCCGCCGTATGACTTTGTGCGTAACATCGCGGGCGACAAAGCCGAGGTTTCACTGTTGCTTGCGCCTTCTTCCGACAGCCATTCATACGAACCCACCCCGCATGATATAATAAAAGTTCGTGAAGCCGACATCTTCCTCTACATAGGCGGTGCTTCCGATGAGTGGACGAGAAGAATACTCTCCCCTTCCGAAGATAGCAGTGTTACGGCGGTCAGGCTCATGGACAGCGTAAACCTTTTGGCGGAAGAAACCGTGGAGGGTATGCAGGTTGACGGACATATCCACGACCATAACTGCGAGCATGAACATCATTATTTCGATGAATATGACGAACACATCTGGACTTCTCCCCGAAACGCTGTGTTAATGACGCTGGCAATTGCCGATGCGCTTTGCGCAGTTGACCCGGAAAACGCTGATTATTACAGGGATAATGCCGGGATTTACATAAAAAAGCTTGAGGCTCTCGGCGATACCTTTAAAGAGATTACAAGCACGGCTTCAAGAAACACAGTTGTCTTTGCCGACCGGTTTGCTTTCCGCTATCTTACGGAGGAGTACGGACTCAATTATTTCGCGGCTTTTCCGGGATGCGCCGAGCAGACGGAACCAAGCGCGCTAACCCTGGCGTTTCTGATTGAGAAAATACGCGAGGAAGAAATCCCTGTTGTATTTTATGGAGAATTGTCCGATAAGAGAACCGCGAACTCCATAAGCCGCGAAACCGGAGCTGCGGCATTACTTCTGCACTCGTGCCATACAGTAACAAAAGAGGAGCTTGATGCGGGGACAGGCTACATTGAGCTGATGGAAACCAACGCCGCGGCACTTCGCAAAGCGTTGACTTTTTACTGATTATGTGCTATGCTAAAAAAGTTAGCAGATTTTCCCGAAATAATTTACTTTTTGAGGTATATCTATAATGAAAACTGTGTTTGTAGTTGATGATAACGATGTAAACCTGTTGACTGCCGAAAATTCTCTGTCTAAACAATACCGCGTGTTCACCCTGCCATCTGCCTCGGCTATGTTTGAACTGCTTGAAGAGGTTGTGCCGGATTTAATACTGCTTGATATACTTATGCCCGAAACCAACGGTTTTGACGCGCTGAGAATGTTAAAAGGAGATACGCGCTATTTTAATATTCCCGTCATTTTTCTGACAAGCAGAAGCGACTCCACGACCGAAGCTCTCGGCTTTGAAATGGGAGCGGTGGATTTTATAAGCAAGCCGTTTTCCGAACCTGTTTTACTTAACCGCATAAAATGCCACTTAAAAATCGAAGATATAATCAACGAACGCACATATTATTTAAACAACCTCAGAGACAGTATTGTTATAGTTTTGGCGAATATGGTGGAAAACCGCGATATACTGACCGGCAAGCATATTCAGCGTACCTCTATTTTCCTGAGAATTCTTTTGGAAGAGATGATTAAGCGCGGTATTTATTCTGACGAAATAATAGATATGGGAGTGGATTCGTTAGTTTCGTCCGCTCGTTTGCACGATTTAGGAAAAATCCTTATACCGGATTTAATCCTGAATAAACCCGGCAAGCTCAACGATGAGGAATATGAAATAATTAAAACCCATGCGGCCGAAGGCGACAGAATTATTGACTGTATTATAGCCGAATCAGGTGATGAAAGCTTTCTTCAAAACGCAAAATTATTCGCAGGATTTCACCATGAGCGCTGGGACGGAACGGGCTACCCCTACGGATTAAAGGGCGAGGAAATACCCATTCACGGACGGGTTATGGCGATTGCCGATGTATACGATGCTCTTGTTTCCGCGCGGCCTTATAAGCCGGCGTTCACGCATGAGAAAGCGGTGCAGATTATAAGCGAAGGCAAAGGAACACAATTTGACCCTTTACTCACTGATATTTTTATGGAAATTAATGAAAAGTTTGCACAGGAGGCATTATGTCTTTAGAATGGTTTCTTGTTTTAATATGTCTGCTTTTGCTGGCGGTGCTGTCAGTAATTCTTTTGTTGCTTGTTTCACAAAAGAAAAAGGCGGAGTCGCTCACAAAGCTTATGCTTGACTCATCGCCGCATTGCATCAATATTTGGGATAAAACTTATTCTAATATCGACTGTAATCAAACGGCAGTGGATTTTTTCAAACTGAAAGATAAAAACGAATACAAAGAAAGGTTTTTCGACTTCTCGCCGGAATTTCAGCCCGACGGCAAATCCTCAAGAGACAAAGCTAACGAGGTAATGGACATAACATTTGAAAAAGGTTATCATCACAGCGAATGGATGTACAAATTGGCGGACGGAGAGCTTGTTCCGGTTGAAATAACGATGGTTCGCGTTGAGTATAAGAACGATTATGCCATTATAGTGTATGTAAAAGACCTGCGTGAGGAAAAAGCGCTGGCAAAAAAAATAGCGGAACGCGATAACTTGCTTCAAACCGTTAATCATATAGCTTCCACCCTTCTTCATATCAGAAGCAAGGATTCTTTTGAGGAGTCTTTGCATGTGAGCATGGACTTCATCGGAAAATGCATAGATGCCGACCGTGTGCATATTTGGCGCAATTCCGATAATGACGATGAACAGATATTATTCCACAGCCACGAATGGCTCAGCGATAATATGAAAAACAGCCCTCATATACCTGTAGGCGCAAGCGCTCCTTTTGAGGACTTTCCCGGGTGGGAGAGCTTTTTCATGCAGGGTGAATATATGTACGGTCCTATTTCCAAAATGCCGCCGGAGGTTCAGAAGTTTTTAAACAAATTCGAGATAAAGTCATCTGTACTTATTCCCCTTTATGTACACGATTGCTTTTGGGGGTTATTTACAATCGACAACTGCCATGATGAACGGGAATTTTCGGAGGAGGAGATTAATCTTCTGCGTTCTGCGGGGCTGATGATGGTTAACGCCATCATACGTAATGAAATGTTGGATAAAATCAGCGAGGAACACGAAAAGAGCGAAGAGCTTGCCCATTCGTATCATTCAATTCTTGACGCTATCCCCCTGCCTGTTTCGGTAATGGACGCAAACCTGAATTGGACTTTCGTTAACAGCGCGGTTGAAACATTCCTCGGCATGAAGCGCAAAGATATGATAGGTCGGCCCTGCAGCACCCTGGGTACGGAAATATGCAATACGAATAAATGCAGTGTGGAATGTTTAAGGAGAGGAATCAAGCAGACATTCTTCAATTATAACGGACTATCTTTCAAAACCGATATGGAAATGCTGCGCGACTTAAACGGTGAAACATCGGGTTATATCGAGGTATTTCAGGACATTACGGAAATTGAAGCAATGGCGAAACGGCAGGCGGAAACAGAAGCGGCAAACAACGCGAAGTCGGCTTTCCTCGCAACTGTAAGCCATGAAATCCGCACACCTATGAACACTATTCTCGGTATTGCCGAAATTCAGCTTCAAAATGATAAGCTTCCGGCAGAAGTAGACGAAGCATTCGCTCAAATCTGCGATTCCGGCGATTTACTTCTCAATATAATAAACGATATTCTCGACCTGTCTAAAATTGAAGCCGGAAAACTTGATATAGATTCGGTTAAATACGATGTTCCGAGCTTGATTAACGACAGCGCGCAGTTAAATTATCTGCGTTATGAAAGCAAGCCGATAAAATTTATCATTGACCTTGACGAGAATACTCCGTTTGAGCTTTTCGGCGATGAATTCAGAATCAAGCAAATACTCAACAACCTGCTTTCAAATGCGTTTAAGTATACCCTTCAGGGAGAGGTTAAGCTTTTTATTTCTGCCGAACCTATTGAAACTAACAACGCGAACGGAATCGAAGTGCATGACACCATGCTTAAAATCCGCGTCAGCGATACGGGCGTAGGTATGACAAAAGAGCAGGTTCAAAAGCTGTTTGATGAATTTGCCCGCTTCGGAACTGACAGTACTACCGTCGGAACGGGGCTCGGCATGAGCATAACCAAGCGCCTTGTTGATATGATGAATGGTGAGATTTCTGTTGAAAGCACACCGGGTAAAGGCTCTGTCTTCAAGGTTCATCTGCCGCAGAAACGCGTTGGCACGGAAACCTGCGGAACCGATATGGCAGAAAAGTTCAGCAGTTTTAACTTCAAGAGCAGGGCACGGCTTAAAAAAGCGCAGATTATACGCGAACATATGCCTTACGGCAGTGTGCTGATTGTAGACGATGTGGCATTAAATCTGCAAGTCGCTAAGGGCATGATGATGCCTTACTCGCTTAAAATCGAAACAGTTCTGAGCGGTATAGAAGCCCTTGAGCTGATTAAATCCGGCAGGAAGTACGACATTATATTCATGGACCACATGATGCCGGAGATGAATGGTGTCGAGGTAACGAAGGCACTGCGCGAATTAGGTTACACGGAACCCGTGGTCGCGCTTACCGCCAACGCTCTCGCGGGGCAGGAAGATATGTTCATGGCGAACGGCTTTGACGGTTTTATATCGAAGCCCATTGATTCACGTGAGCTGAATGTGATTTTGAACGACTTTATCCGTAACAGGCAGCCGCGAGAGATTGTGGAAGCGGCGCGGCGTGAGCAAATCATAAGAAAACCGTATTCCATCAGCGAAAACACCGCATTGCCGGGAATCGAGAAGTTTTTTATCAGAGATGCCGAAAAAGCCGTAAGCACACTGGAAAATCTATGCGCGAAGGCATATTCTCTCGGTGAATCGGATATTGAATTGTATATCACCATTGTTCACGGAATGAAAAGCGCGCTGGCTAATATTGGCGAGAAAGAACTGACAGAAGCGGCGCTAATACTGGAGCAGGCGGGGAAAGAGCGCAACTTCACCTTAATCTCGGATAAAACCCCTGTGTTTATATTCGTTCTTAAATCCCTGATTGAAAAATATAAGCCGGAGGAAGGCGAAAGCATTGAGAGCATTTCCGGTGAAGATAAGACTTATTTGCAGAAAAACCTGTTAAGAATTAAAGCGGCATGCGATGAGCTTGATAAGAATACCGCGAAAGAAGCCATGGGGAAATTAAGACAGAAGCTGTGGCCCGACTTTATCAACGATGTTTTAGACGAAATAGACACGCATTTACTTCACAGCGCGTTTAAAAAAGCCGTAGCTATAGCTGAAATTACGGCATCAGAGCTATAAAACAAAGGGCAGTTGTTCATAAAACAAGCTGCCCTTTATTTTTATTGCATGTTTAACCCGAAGCTGACACCAAGAGCGGTATCGACCTGGTTCATGGAAGAAAGGTCGAGCTCGCCCATTCGTTCTTTAAGGCGCTTTTTGTCGAGAGTTCGCACCTGCTCAAGCAGTACAACCGAGTCCTTCGCCAATCCGCAGTTCAAAGAATTGAGGGCTATGTGAGTCGGAAGCTTTGATTTTTCCTTTTGGCTGGTGATTGCCGCCGCTATAACGGTCGGGCTGTGCTTATTCCCGACATCGTTTTGCACAATCAGTACAGGGCGCATTCCGCCCTGCTCTGAGCCTACTACCGGACTTAAATCAGCATAATAGATTTCACCGCGTTTAATGTACATAATTCATTTCCTTTCCGTTGTTTTCAATACTAAATTTAGTACCCCGGCGCACCGCATGTTTCATTTATGTAGTGCGCTGTTAAATTTATTTTTAACAATGCTGAGGGTAATTATTCAAAAATACCATCTGTTTCATTTTATTATTTTTGTCGATTATTGTGAATTGACTTGAAGCCGTTTATACCTTATAATGTTATTAAGCAGACAGAAAGGGCGAATTATTATGGCTAAGAAAGAAAAGAAGAAGAAAATTAAGGCGAAAGTCGCGGTTTTTAAGGAATTTAAGGAGTTTATCTCTCGCGGGAGCGTTATGGACCTCGCTGTCGGAATTATTATCGGCTCGGCTTTCACCGCGATTGTGAACTCGGTAGTAAAGGACATAATCACGCCTTTAATCGGCATACTGATTGGCGGCATAGACTTCTCGTCCCTGACCGTAACCCTGCCGAGCGTATACTCAGACGCCGAACCGCCCGTTTTCGCCTACGGCTTGTTCATACAGGCGGTAATCAATTTTTTCATAATCGCGGTTTGCGTGTTTACAATAATAAAGTTTTTGAATACACTAAAAAGTAAAATAGAACAGGAAAAAAAGAAAGAAAGCGGCTCCGACACCGATGCGGCAAAAGCCGCCGATGTTGTGCTTTTGGAGGAAATCAGGGATTTACTTCAAAAAAATTTAGAGGAAAAGCAAGAAATTTAACGATTTCTATTGACAAACCATAATTTACCGGTTATAATAGAACTGTATTAGTACATGCGGTACGCTTTTAGAGTTGAGGGGATTTATGAAAATCATTAACACAGCAAATTACGAGGAGATGAGCCGTGCGGTTGCAGATTTAATCTTAGAGGAAGTGAGAAGCAACCCGAAAACTGTTTTAGGGCTTGCGACAGGCTCAACGCCGCTCGGAGCGTACAGCCTGCTTGCTAATGCATACAAATCGGGCGCGGCTGATTTTTCCGGAGTTGTATCTGTTAACCTTGACGAGTACTGCGGCTTGGCGCCTGACAATCATCAGAGTTACCGTTACTTCATGGACAAGAATTTATTCAGCCACATTAACATAGACAGAGCCAACACTCATGTTCCTGACGGAACGGCGTTAAATCCCGAAGCGGAAGCCGAAAGATACGAAAAATTGATTGAAAGCCTTGGCGGGATTGATTTGCAACTGTTGGGCTTAGGGCATAACGGACATGTTGCGTTTATAGAGCCGGGTGATGAGTTCCCCGCTAAAACCCGTCATGTTTATTTAGACGAGCAGACCATTAAAGCTAATTCCCGGTTTTTTGAAAGGCATGAGGACATTCCGGAAAGCGCGATTTCAATAGGAATAAAAGCAATAATGGGTGCGGAAAAAATTATTCTCGCGGTAAGCGGAAACGATAAGGCGAATATTCTTAAAAAATCGCTGTATGGAGCGATTACGCCGCAGGTTCCGGCTTCGGTTTTACAACTTCACAACAATTTGACAATTATTACGGACTGCTTAGGATAAAGGAAAGTAAAATGATACGCGCAGTAAAAGAAATCAGACAAAAAAACCGGGACAGATACAAGAAGTTTAAGACGGCGTTTGCTGTCTTGTTTCCGTTGTTTTTAGTGTTAGTGACAGAGGCGATACATACTAATGACTTATTTGCGATTTTACGTTTCGCCGCCGATAAACCTAAGACAATAATTTTCGCTTTTCTTGTGGTGATGATGATTTACGCCGCTCTTGCTTTGCTGACGCGCAATCTGACTGCGGCGGCGGCAATATGCGCAGTGCTGTTCTTCACGTTTTCCGTTGTGGAATATTTCAAGTTTACATCGAGCGGAACCCACTTCAGCATATCGGACCTGCTCATGTCGGCTAAGGTCAGCGACGTTTCTACGTTTGCGCTGATTCGACCGACAGCGGGAATGATTGCGGGGTTTTTATTTCTTCTGACTTATGTGTCGGTTATATTCCTGTTGAATATTCAGGTAAAAGTAAAGCGCATTTTAAGCTTTACATCCGCGCTCGGAATCATCGGTGCTTTTGTTTCATTTGTTGCGGTTGAACCTGTTTACAGTTTCTTGTATTCGGCTTTTGACATCAGCACCGATGATGACAATAATGTGATTTTATCACGCGAAAAGTTCACGGAAAACAAGCTTATTGCCAACCTTACCGAATCAGTATCAAGGGAAATCGAACGTATTCTCAACACGCCGGAAAGCTACAGCCCCGAAAAAATTGAGTCTTTCCTAAGTGCGCGAAAAGGTTTTACAACTTTTGTTGAACATAAAAGCGATGAATTAAACCCGAATGTAATTATTATCTTGTCCGAGAGCTTTGCCGACTTGCGCCTTATTGACGGAATTGATGTTCCCGACGGCATTTATGACGATTTCGACTTTTTGACAGACAGCTATTTCAAGGGTATGTCGCTTGTCCCTACGTTCGGCGGCGGCACTGTTAAAACTGAATTCGAGCTTTTGCTCGGCTTGCCGATGAAATCTGTAAACAACACTCCCCTGCCCCAGAATCTGTTTAGAATCGATGGCGAAACCGAGGAAACTTTTGCAAAACTCTATAGTGACATCGGCTATTCAACGACTTATATTCACCCGTTTAAGTCTACTTTTTATAATCGTAGCCGGATTTATTCGGAATTTGGTTTTGACCGGCTTATATTCGAGGAAGATTTAACGGCTGACATTACTTACCGGGGCGCCTTTATCGACGACGCAACAGTCTTCAGGCAAATTGAAAGTGTGCTTGAGCGCAGAATTATCGACTTTTATTCAAACGCGCCGTCGTACATCTTCGCAACGACCATGCAAAACCACATGCCTTATATAAGCGAAGATTTCGATGGTTTGGAGTTAGATTTTTACTTCGCGGGTATACGGGAATCCTCGCGTGCGCTTCTTGAATTCCACGAGTACGTAGTGTCGCTGGATTATCCGACCGTCGTTTTATTTATAGGCGACCACTATCCGAGCTTCAGCGCAGATTCCGGCGTGTATGAAGCCGCAGAAATAACCGCTGAGAACTGCTATGAGATTTATATGCAGCCGTATTTGATTTTCAGCAACTTCGATTTGAATTACCGTATTCTCCCTGATGAGTGTGTTTCGTCTTTTTATCTGCCGCATTTACTGACATTGGTGTCCGGTCTGCCGATTAACGAATTTACGGAAGCGATGCTGCGAAAACTTGCGGAAGTGCCGATTTATACCGATGCGGGCTTGTTCTTGCCGCAGGATGAAAAGCTTGATATGCTTGCGTATGACAGAATTCGGGGGAACAGGTATTCGGTATGGAATTAAAACCGGCGGCTTTTTAAAAAGTCGCCGGTTGCCGCGCCGAAGCGTTATATTTATGTAAGATACTCAATTAACTTAAACCATTCAATTTTACTTCTGCAAGTCAATAATCAAATCCCTGAAATACGCCGCCTGCTCAAAATCAAGCACCTTCGCCGCCTCTTTCATGAGCGCGGTGTATTTCTTTAACTGCACTTCTTTTTCGGATTTTGTGAGTTTCTTCTTTTTCTTGCCGTCAGTCGATTCATCTTTAGAAGAAATCTCAATAATATCCCGCACATTCTTGATTATGGTCTGCGGGGTTATACCCTGCTTTTTATTGTAGTTCTCCTGAATTTCACGGCGTCTGTCGGTTTCGCGGATTGCCGCTTCCATTGAACGTGTAACGCTGTCTGCATACATAATAACCTCGCCCGCCGAGTTCCGCGCCGCTCTGCCTATGGTTTGAATAAGGCTGGTTTCACTGCGGAGAAACCCTTCCTTGTCCGCGTCAAGTATAGCCACGAGCGAAACTTCAGGCAGGTCCAAACCCTCGCGAAGCAGGTTAATTCCCACCAGGACGTCAAACTCACCGAGCCTTAAATCACGTATAATCTCCATACGTTCAAGCGTTTCTATATCATGGTGCATATATCGGACTTTAACCTCGTATTTTTCAAGATAACGAGTTAAATCCTCAGCCATGCGTTTTGTCAGCGTTGTAATAAGCACACGTTCTTTTCTTTCCGAGCGCGTGTTTATTTCAGACAGCAAGTCCTCAACCTGCCCCGTCGTCGGTTTTACGGTAATTTTAGGGTCAAGCAGTCCGGTCGGACGGATTACCTGTTGCGCGATTCTTGCGGAACGCTCTTTCTCAAACGCGGAAGGTGTCGCCGAAACGAAAATAACCTGATTGATTTTATTGTAGAATTCCTCGAAATTCATGGGGCGGTTATCATACGCCGACGGCAGTCTGAAGCCGTAGTCAATGAGGTTTTTCTTGCGTGCGTAATCGCCGCCGAACATACCGCGAACCTGCGGCAGCATAACATGGCTCTCGTCCACAAACATGAGAAAATCTTTCGGAAAGTGGTCAATTAAAGTCAGCGGAGTACTTCCCGGCTCTCTGCCGGACAGCACCCGCGAATAGTTTTCAATCCCTCTGCACATGCCGATTTCCCTAAGCATTTCGATGTCGTACTTTGTGCGTTCGGCGATTCTCTGTGCTTCGATTAATTTATGCTCGGCAGTGAACATCTCAACCTGCTTATGCATTTCTTCCTCAAGCTCTTCAAGCGCTTTTTCAAGCCCGTCCCTGCCGACAATATAGTGAGTAGCCGGAAAGACGGTTGCATGAGATAATACCCTTTTCACGTTTCCCGTAACAGTCTCGAATTCGGAAATGCGCTCTATTTCATCTCCGAAGAATTCCACGCGCAACGCAGTTTCAATCGGGTTTCCCGAGGGAAAAATTTCAAGCACGTCGCCGCGCACACGAAATTTACCGCGCGCAAAATTTATATCATTACGCTCGTACTGAATTTCAACTAATTTGTGCATAATTTCATCGCGTCCTGTTTCCGCTCCCCGCCTGATTGAAATAACGTTTTTAATATATTCTTCCTGTGCGCCTATACTGTAAATGCAAGAAACGCTCGCAACGATTATAACATCGCGGCGTTCAGCCAATGCGAAAGTCGCGGAGTGCCGCAGTCTGTCAATCTCATCGTTAATTGAACTGTCCTTTTCCATATAAGTATCAGTAGCCGGAAGATACGCTTCCGGCTGATAATAATCGTAATAGCTGACAAAATACTCAACAGCGTTGTTCGGGAAGAACTCGCGGAACTCGCCGCAAAGCTGTGCCGCCAATGTTTTGTTGTGCGCCAAAACTAAAGTCGGGCGGTTGACCTTACGGATAATATTTGCCATTGTAAAAGTTTTGCCCGAGCCTGTTACGCCCATGAGCGTCTGTTCACGGTCGCCGCCGAGAACGCCGTTTACAAGGGTTTCAATCGCCTGCGGCTGGTCGCCTGTCGGCACAAAATCTGATTTTAAATCGAAGTAGTCCATATTATACTTTCTGCTTTATTTCAAAATTTCAAATGTAAACACAACGGGGTTTAGGTTTTAGAAGTCACCTCAAGCGTGACATTGTCTATGTAAAAAGTTGTTCTCTCGCTGTCATTTTTCCATGTGCCGAGGTAAACAGACGGTGGAGAACCAACGAGAGTTCCCGTCCATTCACCGCTGATTGTGTGCCATATATCTGCTTTGGCGTTAGAAACCTGCTTTCCGATAGCGGGATAATTATTGTTATTAATTTGCCATCGCAAAGTCCCGGCGACTCCGACGCGCTTTACATCAGCGGAAAACCTGATTGTTACGGTCTGCCCCGCATACTCGTTTAAGTCGAAATGAATTACAGACCAGCTAATCGGATTTACCACTTTCATTACGCCGGTGCGGTTGTCCTCCGGTAAGTCGATAACGTGAAAGAGGCTCGCGATTGCCAAAACTTCATCTTTGCTGTATCTTTTAGTTAACTTAGAAATAGCTTTACCCATTTGATTTTCTCCATATAAGCAGAACTTTAGAACTTTATTTATTTTATCATATAAATGCTGACAACTGTGTGTCATATTAGAAAATAATTCTCATTACCACGCTGTTTTCAAGGAGCAAAAAAATTTCAACCCCTTTTGGTCAACAAATGGTCAACTTCTCGGTTGCGGTAAGGTGTTTTAACTGGATATGCCCTACAAATGGAGCTGCTCGCTTTCTCTTGTACCTTTGACCATGTGCGGTTGATTTTTTAATGATACCCGCTTTCCGCTTAGTTTCTATAACGTACCCTGCATAGTCATCAAATGTAATATTTGAAGTAGTGACGATTAATTCCTCAACCGCGTTTTCAAAAATCGCACCTTGTTTTTCGGCGTTTTTTCTGTTCCAGTTCTCGTTTTTAGTATTGTCATACTTTACAGAAAGATTTTTTATAACCTGTTTACCTGTGGTTACGTCACGATGGTCGAATACTCGTACGCGATAAGAAGTTATAACACCATCTTTGTTTTTGCGTTCCTGTATATTCATTTCAGCACCACCTTTCCTTGAAAAGTGGTATAATAGTTTGATTGTCTAATCATTTTTAATCCTTTCCGACAATCGGGTATATCGTACTTTAATTATAGCACAATATACCCGATATGTCAATAACAATGCAGTATTTATCAATATTTATTTGTTAAATATTTGATTGAAATAGCTGACTAACGCCGTTTTTTCGATTAGGATTTTTCCGTTTTTACTTGTGCCTGTCCTTATGTAAGGAATTTTTTCTTGCAAAATAAGCAAACGCAATGTATGCTCGGAAAGCCCCTTTATAACCTCTGTACATTCTTTAACTGTTAATAATTCAACAGGTTGCGCAGCGGGAATTTCCTGTGCTGCTTCCTTTATTGTTTCAGCTTTAATTTTCGCTTGCAGTATAGAAACTATTTCAATTACAAAAGCTTGTTATAAACGATGTTAAAGTCTGCTGATGATAGTTCGTCTGCGGTTTATGCGCTTCATGGTATGCGCGTAAAGCGGCATTGTCACTGTAACTTTGAAGAAGCCGTCAAAGCTCTCCAAACGACCTACAGCTATAAGTGGGCTAAAATTCGTTCCGTACAAAGACCGCAAATCTGTTTGCGTCGATTTGAAGAAAATTTATGGTGCAGTAAATCTTGAAGACGCTGAATATGCTAAAGAAGAGTTTCGGGAAATATGGAATCAAAAATACCCGGCAATCTTGCGTTCGTGGGACGATATTTGGGCTGACCTAATTACAAAGGTATGATTTTTTTCATTTCTTTAAAAGAGATTTTTGGGACAACTCTTTTGATAGGAAATCCGAGAGTTCCTTTAACCTCTTTTTAATATGCTCTTTTGTCGGGGGATTTTCTACAATGAGTTTTATACTATCAGATTTTTTCATAGTAGCCCACAACCTCTTTGAAATATTTCATTCAAAGATATGAGGGCAGAACAAATTATAGAAGTGGGCAGACAAATTAAAGAGATGTGCGGATTTTCTACCGTCAGTGCATGTGATAAAAGATTAAAGGCTTTAATAGAAGCAGGGTATCTTGAAAGGAAAAAATATATTTATGGAGTAGCAGGGCTGTATACTTTAACTCACAACACGGGTGTTTTAGTTATAAAAAAGATATTAATTTTTGATATGTGTTTTAAACGAAGTAGGATTTACCGCATAAATATGCGATATTTTTCGTGTTTCCAACGAAAACATACAGTCGCAGAGATTCTAATAAGCACTTGACATTTCTTCGACATTGGGTTATAATAAGATTAAATCGTATTTTAGCCGAAATAGAGGAGGTCTACCATGACATACATCAAACGTGATATTGAGCCAATCATACAAGAAGTATCAGCATCATATGCCGCCTTAATCATCACAGGCCCGCGGCAGGTCGGAAAAACCACTACTTTGAAACAGATTGCCGCGGAAAATGGAGAGAGTAATCGCAAGGTTGTCAGTCTTGACGACCTTGAGGCTCGCCGAACGGCACAGACCGACCCGGAGCTGTTCCTGTCAATGTATCCCGCGCCGTTACTAATTGACGAAGTACAATACGCACCGGAGCTATTCTCAAGAATTAAAATCGAGATTGACAACGGAGCGATCCCCGGAAGTTACTGGATGACCGGCTCACAACCGTTTCGTCTGCTTGAATTAGCACAGGAGTCACTCGCGGGGCGGGTTGCAATCTTGAAAATGTCGGGGTTATCTCAACACGAAATTTATGGGCAGGGTCAGAATGAGCCTTTACACGTCAATTTCACGGCTTTACAGAATCGTACTCATTCGGGTACACCCACAAACACTACAGGGCAGTATGAGCGAATTTGGAAAGGCTCTCTGCCGGGGCACGTCAGCGGGAAGTACCCCAACCGCAATATTTTTTACAGCAGTTATATGCAGACGTATATTCAGCGCGACATCGGCGATATGCTCGCACGGGTGGATTCATTGCAATTTGAGGATTTTATAAGAGCGGCAGCTTGTCGTGCAGGGCAAATGTTAAACGTCCACGATATTGCACTTGATGTCGGGGTGACTGACGATACCGCAAAACGCTGGTTGCGATTGTTAGAGAAGTCCGGGGTTATATTCTACCTGCGGTCGTTCTCGAATAATCTCCTCAAACGAACAGTAAAGACTCCGAAAATGTACTTTTTCGATACCGGACTCGTGGCATACCTCACTAAGTACGGCACACCCGAAATCTTGATGAATGGTGCAATTAACGGTGCGATTTTGGAAAATTATGTTATTTCTGAGATTTTCAAGAGTTATAACAACGCCGGCTTGGATTGTACCGCTCACTATTATCGTGATAAGGACGGTAAGGAAATCGACTTAGTGATTGAAAGTGCTGGTGAGCTTCATACTGTTGAAATTAAAAAAAGTGCTTCACCACCGACTGAGCTTGCCGGGGTATTCAAAGTATTAGACGCGGCGAGCATACCGCGCGGTGCGGGGGCGATTATATGTACTAAACAGGAATTTTCGGCGATTAACCGTGATACAGCGATTGTTCCGGTATGGACAATTTAAATTTTTGCCTCGATTTGGATTTTACACTTTCATTTTGTTTATATCCTTGCCCTGACTTCTTTGGAAGATGAGCCTCTACCTGCTCGCATGGAAGCCATACCTTTTTCAATTTCGGCATTGAACTCCTCTTTTGAAAGCTCAGAATGAATAAGCGGCGTTTTTTTTCGGCAACTTTATTTCAAACGGAATGTGTTATAAATTTCTTTCTTTAAATAATATTGTTACACGATTTAATTTTGAAAATATTTTACAGATAATTTTCGCACAAAGGAATCGCATTTTTGATACATTTCTCTCACGGATTTAGCAGAAGCAGTCAAGGAAGAAAAGGTTTCCGATTCAAAAAATGTTAACGCTATATACGCGGGATAAACGTAGCACTGCTGAGGAGCAACTACACGCTTTCCGTGGCTTGAATGGCGAAACGGCGGACTGAAAAGTTCGCTGTTTTTCATTTCGCCGGCAAGCCCCGAGCGAAAA
>JAITFZ010000028.1 GCA_031280965.1 Oscillospiraceae bacterium
ATAAAACTACTTAACACGATTGTGTTGATTTAGCGGGATTAAAAGGGACTTCTTAACACGATTAGGGATTAGCTAACACGGTCAGTATAGAATTGGTAAGGACGAGGTCAACGGTTCGATTCCGTTTGGAAGCTCACGAAAAACCCGCATAGCGGCGCACTGCGCTTGGCTTATGCGGGTTTGATAATTTTTGTCAATGGGTAAATTTCCGTACCCATTATACTGGGTATTAATGGGTAAATAAGGACAGGCTTCATATATCCTGTTCATCAGGCTTTTATTCGTTTAACTTTTTCCTCTGCGGCTTCCATTTCTTTATAATGGTTTATTATCATGTTATTATGTTGGTTTATCAAGTTATTCCGGTTTATTGTAATGCTGTCACGGCTAATTCTTAAAATTAAGTAATAAACAGCTACATTTACTACAAATAAAGCCGTTATTGATAGGATAATAAAAAAATCATCTTCTTGATAAGGCAAAGTTATTTGAACATACCCTGCGGCTATCATTACAATCATGGATATTACAGACATTATTCCCGAAACCCACCAATAACCTTTATTATATATCACACCTTTTCCCGCTTGTCAAGCGTAATTCGACAAATTTCGCAAATAAAGTCGGCGGTCTCCCGCCGTTAATGTGCCTTTTAAGGTAGTTCCTCCGTTAAAATCGCAACCATCTCTGCAAAAGTTTCTCGTTTCACCCTGATGAGTTGCTTGAAATCTTTATCGCTTAATTTCTTTGATTTTTCATATACTGACATTTTTAACGCCCTGACCTAATTATGCCGCTAAAATTCGCTACTGTCAAGTGATTTTCTGAAATTTATAAGGTTTCCGTGGAGGTCTATTGATGAATTGTTTGCAGGCAGAAAGTATGCACATTAAACCGACACGGTTTTGCTTTTATTTAGGCTTTCTTTTTGTATTAGGACCAAGCGGAACCTGCTTCGAGTCGTGATTTTGATTGAGGTTATCACGCGGAGATGTGTTCATAAAATCTTTTAGCTTTCGTTGTTTATTTTTACTTTTGGACATAATTGCTTCCTTTCATTCCGGATAATTCGCGAGTGATTATTAACCGTTTATGTAATAAGTATGTGTTTTATATGCTTATTATATACGCGGTACGCTTCCGAGCGCACTAAACATCTGTTTTAAATTTGCCGCGCCTGTTATATTTATGCCGTAATCCTCGCGCTTGTCAAGGTTTTTAAGTGCGGCTTTAGGGACAATCACCTTGTTAAACCCCATGCGCTTACACTCACGTACGCGCTCTCGAATATCGCGGATATTGCGTATTTCGCCGCCAAGCCCGATTTCTCCGAAAACAGCTACATCCTCCGGCACAACTAAGTCGGTTAAACCGGAGAACAGCGCAAGAGCAATCGCCAAATCTGCCGCCGGCTCTTCAATTTTAAGACCGCCGATTATATTTATGTAAACATCGTATGTTCCGAACAACAGCCCCGTGCGTTTTTCGAGAACTGCGAGAATAAGGCAGAGACGGTTATAATCAAAGCCGTTAGCGACGCGCCTTGGCTGTCCGAAGCCTGTTTTGCTGACCAGCGCCTGTACTTCCGCGAGAATCGGGCGCGAACCCTCCATTGTACAGAGTATTGAAATGCCCCCTACTCCGCTCGGTCGCCCCGAAAGCAACATCGCAGACGGGTTTGTGACTTCGGCGAGACCTGAGGTTTGCATTTCAAACACGCCTATTTCATTAGTAGAACCGAAGCGGTTCTTAGCCGCCCGCAAAATACGATATGAAAGCTGCTTGTCACCTTCAAAATAAAGCACCGCATCCACTATGTGTTCGAGAACTTTTGGACCGGCAACGCCGCCGTCCTTGTTCACGTGACCGACTACGAACACTGCCGTTTCATCGGTTTTCGCCATTCGCATAAGCAGGCTCGTACACTCGCGTACCTGCGTAACACTGCCGGCTGTCGAGTTGATTCCGCTGATGGTGATAGTTTGAATTGAGTCGATAATAAGCACATCTGCCTTACTTTCCCTCGCCGCATTTACTATGGCTTCACAGTCGGTACTTGCCGCAATCAAAAGATTCCCGGATTTTATGCCGAGCCTGTCCGCACGCAGTTTAATCTGCCGCTCGCTTTCCTCTCCCGAAATGTAAAGCACCTTTAAATTCTTACCTAAAAATTCACAGATTTGCAATAAGAGCGTGGATTTTCCGATACCCGGGTCGCCGGATAAAAGGACTAACGAGCCTTTTACCAGCCCGCCGCCTAAAACGCGGTCAAGCTCCGACATCCCTGTGCCGAAGCGTGTTTCGCCGCCGTCTTCGTTTATCTCCGAGAGCGTATGTAAGTTTAGTTTTTCTGCACTGCCTGATGATTTTATTTCATCTCTCTCTTTAAATTCAGCAAGCGTGTTCCACTCGCCGCAACCCGCGCACTTTCCGCTCCATTTCAAGTGTTCGTGTCCGCAGTCACTGCATAAATAATATACTTTGGCCGCTTTGGTTTTGGTCATCTGTGTCCTCCGTTTGTACATCATTTGAATTATTTTTCCGGTTCAGGAATTCAATCAATCCTCTGTAAATCGTAAAAGATACTTCTTTTTGATAATCACTGTTGCCGAGCCGTCCTGCGTCATCTGCGTTAGACAGGAAGCCGCATTCAATTAAAAGTGCCGGTTGCGGCGTACTTTTAAACAGATACAATTCACCGTCAATCAGCTTCGCTTCCCTGTTGTTTTCGGGGTGAAGCTCACGGAATTTACTCTGCATTATTTGAGCTAAACTGAAATTATTTCTGTTGACCGTTGAATAAAACATCTGCGCGCCGAAATACTGCGGCTCCGTGAATTGATTCTGATGGATTGAAATAAAAACGCTGTCAGGATAATTTCGGACGATTTCTTTACGATTTTCCATATCGGAAAGCTTTTGCCCGCGAAGCCCCTCAATACCCTCATCGTGAATAGATATGTCAGTTTCTCTCGTCATGATAACCGTAAAGCCCGAAAATTCTAATAATTCCCGCAAGTTGAGCGCAATAGCAAGATTGATGTTTTTTTCAAGTTCGCCGCTTACACCGACGCAACCGGGGTCAGCGCCGCCATGTCCCGCATCAATAACTATAATCGGTCTTGCGCTATTCACCCCTGCCGTTGCGGGGATTGAGGGTGCGCGGCTATTCGCAGTCAGTGCGACTATTACAAAACAAACCAAAAATGCTAATGTAAGCGGTAGCTTTAAATTTCCCGTACTCATAATTTTTTTCATAAACTCGGACACTCCCCATGCTTGTCAATAGTTGTCTTATTTATGAGTATGAGGAGGAGAGGGGATTTATTCCGGTTGAAAACCCAACATTCTTCTTGTTTATTTTTGATAAAGAGCATAATTTCGGGAAATTTCATCGTAAGTACCCTTATTTGTAATTTTCCCGTCTTCGATTATGATAATTTTATCGCAATACTGAACAGTTGCAAGCCGTTGTACGACAATTATTTTTGTTGCCGGAATATCTTTTAGTTTTCTAAAAATCTCACTTTGCGAAACATTGTCAAGTGTACAAGTTACTTCGCTGAAAATAATCCCAAATTCTTAAACACCAAAATTAATAATGCAAAGAAACTTGTAAAGAAAAATCCCGAAATAAGCGCACATTCGTTAGCTTATACGTCCATGCCGGAAGCCGCAAAAGCCAATCCTCACGCCAAACAATAATCAACGGCTTTCAAAACCATTTCGCTTCCCTAAAAATAACCGCCCCCGTAAACGGGTTATAAATCAATCCTTCGCTTCTCCTGTTGTAAAAAAACATCTCGGTTTGATAGCAAATCGGAATGAATACCGCCTGTTCCAAGAGCAAAGTCTCGGCTTGCTTAAAAAGCCGAGCGCTTTCTTCTGTATCCGTGGTGCGCCTTGCTTCCGAAAGAAGCTCATTGAACGCGGAAGCGGGTGCGGGCGTGCTTCTTCTGATTGCTCCGCCGAATCTGCTTAAATACGCATCGGGACTGTTGTACTCGCCGGTAAGCCTTGTCATTGCTATATCATATTCCCCCGCCGCAAGAGCAGAAGCGAAATCGTCCTCCGAAAGCGTCTGTATACTGCAAAAGAAGCCGAGATTCACCTGCCAGTGTTGTAAAATCCTGCTGAGATATTCATGGGCTGTGTTGGTTGCATCTGCAGGTATAATCACACGCAGTCCCGTCAGGTTCTCGCGTCCGACGGCAACAGCGCCCCTTTCGTAAGCTACGCGGGCTTCTTCGGGTCGGAATTCTATTATACCCGCTTCTCCCGCTAAAACGCGGTACGGCTCACCCGTGTGATTAATGATGGGGGGAATCACATCCCGCGCTTCACGCCAGCCGTTTTTTTTTATATTAACCGCACTCCTGTCAATTGCCGCCGCAAGCGCAAACCGTAAGTCCTCGTTCCTGAAAACCCGCCTTGCTCCCGTATTAAAAGCAATCCCCCAAACAATGTTCTCATAACCGTCATAAGGATAATTCCGCGACATCAGGAATTCCGCGTCCTCTCCCTCTGTAATGAGAGCCTGCACGGTATTTTCCAATAAATGCTCAAGCGGGTCGTGATAGCCTATAAAGAAGTTTAAACCGCGCGGATAAATCATCTCGGCTTCGCTGTTTTTCTCGTTACGTCGCATAATTATGATGTTGTTGTTACTGCTGAACGGGTCGAAGTTCCACCTTGATATAAAGAACGCGCCGTTTGAGGGTATGCTCTTGTCGTTCAGCCCGTAACGTCCTTCTGTTTTGTTGAAAAGCTCCTCATTGCAAGGCATGGCGGGTGATGTCGTGAGCAGAAAGGGCAACAGAGGATTAGGCTCTTCAAGTGTAATTATAAGTTCAAAATCGCCGACGGCTTCAACACCGATTGCGTCAAGGTGCGGAATTTCACCCGAATGTACTCCGCGCGAATTTTTGATGCTGTAAAAAAGCGGAGCGTTTTCAGACTTGACAGCGGGATTGAACAGCCGTCTAAACGCGAAAACAAAGTCCCGCGCTGTACACGGGACGGAAAAATCCCCGTCATAATGCCAGTAGACATCATCTCTCAGCATAAATGTATAGGTCAGCCCGTCCGCCGAAACAGAATACTCTAAAGCGATATTCGCAATAACGCTTCCGTTGCGGTCAACCTTGAGCAATCCGTCGAACAAATTCGCAATCAGAAGCGCCTCGGTCTTCCCTGTTGCGGTCTGCGGGTCGAGTGTGCGCGGATTTACGGGAATATCATACTTAAATATGTAGCCGCTTCCGTCTTTTTCACCGCACCCTGTTACAAATGTGCAGATTAGCGCAATAATAACAAGGCTGATTGTTATTTTCGGGCGAATGTACAATCCGCTCCTACATTTTCTCAACTAAAACAACCTCTCCTCGTTTCAGACTTTCTTTGCAGCTTATGAAGCGCTGGTTTTTACTGCCCTTGAATTTAAGCTCATAACTCGCCTGTTCTTCAAAAAATCTGCCGTCAATCAGCACATCAATTTTTTTAAGAAGGGCGTGAACTGCGGGATTTTCGTTGCTATGCAATTCCTCAAAGCCGTAACCCGTAAAGCACCATATATTATATTCCGCAAGGTTTTCCGCGATTTCAAAAAATGCCTCCGGCTGACAAAAAGGTTCGCCGCCCGTGAAAGTAACGCCGTCAATTAAAGGGAGCGCTTTCACTTGTTTTACTATGTCTGCGGTATCATAAATCTGACCGCCGGCAAAGTCGTGGGTGTGCGGGTTGTGGCAACCGGCACATTTGTGCGGGCAACCCTGCGCGAATATGGCGAAGCGGTAGCCGGTACCGTCTACTATTGATTCGGGGACGAGCCCCGCTAATTTGATTTGCATAGTAATTTCCTTGTTTTATAAATGTAGGTAATATTTATACTGCGATGGATTGTACTTTTTGCACGAGCAAAAAGTGACGTCCTTCGTTCTCAAAAATCAAATAAAGACAACTGCGCCGACTGCGGCAGTCCGTCGAAAACGTTCATAGCGCCAAGCCGCTCCATGACAGTGTTATTAAGTCCGGATTTATGTTTAATATCGTCCACGCTGATAAAATCGCCGGAATTGATTACATCTACCACGCGGTTCGCGGCGTTCTCACCGCAACCGTCAATTGCAAGGAACGGCAGACGCAGATGTCCTTCTTCTATTATGTAGCGCGAAGCCGCAGATTTATTATAGCGCACAGGCAGGAATTTGATTCCCCGGCACAACATCTCATAAACAAGATACAGCGCTTCCTGAACGGATTTATCTTTTGCCTTTGCCTCGGAGTCTTGAGAAATTGCCTGTATTCGCCGTCTTACCGCTTCCTTACCGGCGAGAACACAGTCTACATCAATGTTCTCCGTGTGCTTTGTCAGTATGGCAGAATAGAATTCAACAGGATAATTGACCTTGAACCAGCCGAGCTTCACCGCGCCTGTTACGTAAGCTGCCGCGTGTGCTTTCGGGAACATGTACTTGATTTTTTTGCAGCTCTCTATGTACCACGGTTCTATGTTGCAATCCTCGAAAGCTTTGTAAATCTCATCGTTAAACTGCTCCTGCGCACCGCCCTTTCGGGTGATTTCAGTGATTTTGAACGCCATTGACGGTTCCATACCCTTGTGCATGAGATATACCATGATGTTATCGCGGGTTCCTATAACAGTCGAAATTGTGCATTGCCCGCTTTTGATTAACTCCTGCGCGTTGCCGAGCCATACGTCCGTGCCGTGTGAAAGCCCCGAGATTTGCAACAGGTCGGAGAACATTCTCGGCTTGGCTTCACTAAGCATGTTGATTACAAAGTTAGTGCCGAATTCCGGCAATCCGTATGTGCCGAGCGGAATCAGCATCTTGTCATAATCATCGGAGAGTTTAAGCGCGTCAGTCGATGTAAACAGGCTCATGACCGCCTTATTCGAGGTCGGAACTTCCGAAATTTTTACGCCTGTCAAGTCCTCGAGATACTTATACAGCGTCGGAACATCGTGTCCGAGTTCATCTAACTTTAAAATCGTATCATGAAGTGCGTGGAAATCAAAGTGCGTGGTAATTATATCTTTACCCGCGTCGTCAGCCGGGTGCTGAATCGGCGTAAAGTCATAAACCTCGTATTCAGCCGGCACAACAACCATTCCGCCCGGATGCTGACCGGTCGTTACTTTTACGCCTGTACAACCCTTGACTAAGCGGTTTATCTCCGCTTTATTTACTGCAATATTCCGCTCCTCCAAGTACTTCTTCACGAAACCGAAAGCAGTCTTGTCCTGAATTGCGGAAATCGTACCCGCCTTGAATACAAAGTCTTTTCCGAACATTTCCTCGGTGTGGCGATGCGCCTGCGCCTGATATTCACCGCTGAAATTGAGGTCTATGTCGGGGGCTTTATCCCCCTTAAAGCCCATGAAAGTTTCAAAAGGAATATCGTGACCGTCGCCAATCATTGAGGTTTGACAGTTCGGACAGTTTTCGGGCGGCAGGTCATAGCCGGACTGAACAGAGCCGTCTTCGATGAAGCGGCTGTACTTACAATCGGAATCAGGGCAACGGTAATGCGGCGGGAGCGGATTTACTTCGGAAATACCAAGCATTGTCGCCGCAAAAGACGAGCCGACCGAACCCCTTGAACCGACTAAGTAGCCGTTCTCTTCCGAGCGCTTGATAAGCTTGCGTGCGATTATATAAAGCCCCGCAAAACCGTTCCCTACAATCGCCTCTATTTCCTTTTCAAGCCGCTTTTCTACGATTTCCGGCAACTGCTCACCGAATAATTCCCGTGCCTTTTCATATGCGAATTTTCTCGTTTCTTCTTCAGCGCCCTCAACTTCAGGTGTGTAGGTGCCCTTTGGAATCGGACGAACCTGTTCAATTTCATCGGCTATTTTATTAGGACTTACAACAACCGTATCAAAAGCAATATCCTCGCCGAGATATGCAAACTCCTCCAGCATTTCATCAGTTGTCCGGAAGTACAGCGGCGCCTGACTTGAAGCGTCCGTGTATCCCTGCCCCGCCTGTAAAATTTCCCTGAAAATACTATCACTTTTATTTTTGAAATGAACATCGCAGGTTGCGATTACGGGCTTGTTTAATTTCTTTCCGAGTTCTACAATTTTGCGGTTAAAAACTTGCAGTTTCAGTTCAGAATCCACCCTGCCGTTTCTCACTAAAAATGCGTTGTTTTGTGTCGGCTGAATTTCAAAGTAATCGTAAAGCCCGGCTATTTCTATAATTCTCTCCTCGGTCATTCCCTCTAAGACCGCATTGTATAATTCGCCCATCTCGCAAGCGCTTCCGAGAATTAGCCCTTCTCTGTGCTTTTTGAGTTCCGATAACGGAATACGCGGTTTCTTATAAAAATAATTAAGATTGGAAAGCGAAACAAGTTTATAAAGGTTTTTTAAACCTGTTTGATTCTTCACTAAAATGATTATGTGATATGTTTTCTCTTTTTTAAAGTCTACACATCCGAATATAGTATTTAAGTCGCCAAGACGTTCAAGCTTCCCGCCGCCTCTGACCGCGTCCTCGGTCAGCTTTTTGAAAATTCTCGCCAAAACCTTCGCGTCGTCGCAGGCGCGGTGATGGTTAAAGTCGCCGAGTTTGTAATGCTTCGCCATAGCGTCAAGGGTATGGGCTTTATTGCCCGGCACTGCGGCACGGCATAACTTAACTGTGTCAATCGTATTAAAATCAAAGCTGATTCCGTTTCTTTTACATGCCTCCCGAATAAACCCTGAGTCAAAGCTTGCGTTATGCGCGATTAATGGCGGTCGGGAGCCATGTGCGGCAATCCCGCCGCAGAATTCTGCGAACTTCCGCAAAGCTTCCGCTTCGGACGGCGCGTCTTTAACCATATCATCGTTAATTCCGGTAAGCTGCGTAATGTGGTCGGGTATTGGCTTTTCGGGGTTAACGAAGGTGTCGAATTCCGCAACCGGCTCAAGATTCACAAGCTTTACCGCACCTATTTCGGTTATTCGCTCCGATGTCGGTGAAAGTCCCGTGGTTTCTATATCAAAAACAATTAACTCGCCGTTAACAGGATAATCCGTGCATCCTTCAATCAGCGCCTTGCCGTCATGCACGAAATACGCTTCAACACCGTAAATCACCTTGAAATCAGCGTCCGCGTTTTTCTTCATAATCGCTTCATAAGCGTTCATGGCTTCGGGGTATGCCTGCAGGTTTCCGTGGTCTGTGATTGCGATTGCGCGATGCCCCCACTTGAACGCCTGATTAATCAGGTCTTTAGCGGGCGTAATCGCATCCTTGTCGGACATGTTTGTATGAACGTGCAGTTCGCAACGTTTTATTGTAGAATTATCATTACGCTCATGAGTTTTCACAATCATAATGGATTTCGGTTCAATCAGCGGCTCTTTCTCGTACTGGTCGTGCTTAACATCGCCATGAATTAAAATCGCACTGCCTTTAATAACCTTAAACCCGCCGGCTTTCTCGGCAGACGTGAAAATCTTTATAGTCTGTGACGAGGTATAATCAGTGAAGCCGATAAAAATAATCGCGCTCCTCCCCTGCCTTACAGACTTTATTTCAAAACTGAAAACCTCACCCCAAAGCACCGCATCTACAACCTCGCCGGCTACGCTGAGCATCTGCATGGGAGGTTTGGTAATAGGTTTGCCGTAAATTAACTTAGCTTTTTTTGAAAAGCTGTCATGCTCAAAAGACAGTTCTGTTTCTTTAGGCTCGGCTAAAACTTCGGGGTTTCTTCTGCCGCCGCCGAAATAGCCGTTAGCGTTTTTAGGCTTTTCCGATTCTTTTGGTGTCGGCGGTTTAGTTGAAACAAAGACAGGAACAGGCGCTTCGGGAGCCGAGCTTTCAGGCTTTACGGCGTTTGTGAATTCTACCTTTATATCAACACCGAAAAATCCGCGCGCCAACTTCTCTATTTCATTATCTAACTTTTCGGCAAGCAGAATCTCCCGTCCTCCCGAACCGAGCGTGATTTCAAAAACCTCGCCGTCATCGCTGATTTCAATGTCGTCGAGAAAGCCGTTCACAACAACGGGATTATATTTCATCAAGCCGATTATTTCCGATATGTATTCAGAGCAGAAAAGCCCGGCGGGATATTTCGGATAAATCCGCGCAACGCTAATACCAAGAAAATCTTTAATGCTTTCCGCCGCTTTATTTATACATTCGGCAGAAATAAGCTCATCTGCTTCAATTTGCAGCATAAATGAATTATTTCCGCTTTCGTGTACAGCAGAAATAACCTGCCTGTCCGCTATTTTAGGGTCGAATTCCAACCCCTCGAATAATAAAGAAAGCTTCTCGCTCATAATAATCCCTCTATTTCTTTTTTCAACACTTCAAGTATTTTATCTTCGCTTACTTTTGCGACAATTTCGCCCTTTCTGAAAAGCACACCGCCGGAATCTCCGCCCCCGAACGCTATTCCGATATCGGCTTCACGCGCTTCGCCGGGTCCGTTAACGACACAGCCCATAACAGCAATTTTAAGCGGCTTTTTAATCCCCGCCGCTAACTTCTCGACTTCACCGACAAGTTTAATTATATCAGTCTTAGTTCTGCCGCAAGTCGGACAGCTAATGATTTCCGGGGTTTTACCAAGCCCTAAAGCCGTCAGTAAATCACGTGCCGCGTAAATCTCCTCTAAAGGCTCGTCCGTGAGCGAAACACGGATTGTATCTCCTATTCCGTCGCATAAAAGCGAGCCGATTCCCGCCGCTGATTTTAATATGCCGATTCGCTTGGTTCCCGCTTCGGTTACGCCGATGTGAAGCGGATAATCGCATTTCTTATGTAAAAGCCTGTATGCGTCAATCGTCATTTTCACGCTCGACGCTTTAACCGACAGAATAATATCATTAAAACCGATTTCTTCCAAAAGCTTAGCGCTCCTAAGCGCGCTTTCAACAAGCGCTTCGGCGCAAACCCCGTGTTTTTGCAGAATTTCTTTTTCAATCGAGCCGGCGTTAATGCCTATTCTGATTGGAATTCCGCGCTTTTTACATTCCCTCGCAACCGCTTCTATTTTATCGGGTTCAAGATTACCGGGGTTAAGGCGTATTTTATCCGCGCCCGCCTTAACGGCTTCAAGCGCGATATTATGGTCAAAGTGAATATCCGCGACTACAGGAATTGAAAGCCGCTCCTTCAGTGCGTAAATCAAACCGACATCCCTTACTTCGGGAACCGCCGCTCTTATTATTTCACAACCCGCTTCCTGTAATTCGAGTGCTTGTTTTATGCTTCCCTCAATATCGCGGGCAGACTTTTTCAACATCGTTTGAATATAAACGCCGCCACCGCCGAGAGTTACGTTTCCGACTTTAACTTTCTTTCTCATTGTGAAACTCCTAACTGATTAGCTTCCCTATATCAAGCACGGTTATTAACAGCATAAACAACATCAGAGCCGCAAATCCGATAAAGTGAATCATGCCCTCAACTTCGGCTTTGAGCGGCTTTCTGCGAATCGCCTCTATAATGAAGAATACAATCCGCGCACCGTCAAGCGCGGGAATCGGAAGCAGATTGAAAATCCCTACATTCACGCTTATCAGCGCCGCCATAAACAGCGCGCTTTTTATTCCCGCAATAAAGCTTTCTGCGAACCCTTTTGAAGAAACCTCGCCGATTGCGCTCACAACACCTACGGGGCCTGCGATGTCGTTAAGTCCGTAGGTACCGCGGATTAGGTCGAAGAGCGTCATTATGATAATCCGTGAAAGGCTTATCGTTTCCCCTAACGCCCGCGAAATTACATTGAAGAATGTCTTATCCTCAAACACCATTCCGAAATCAAGGACTATTGCCATTTTTCCTTCCTCTGACCTGCTTGGACGCGTCAGAAAAGGTACATCGTGTAAATGCACCTTTTCGCCGTTTCTGATAACAGTAAAATCGAAAACCACCGTATATTCGTCTTCAGCCATTTTCATTTCGGTATTCACAAATTGATAACTTACGTCCATCCATGTAAAAATCCTCATGCCGTTTATATGGGTGATTCTGTCGCCTGCTTGAAGCAGTTGATTGGAAACCGCACCTTCGCGAAAGCCGCGTATTTCCGTAGTGTCAACCCGTTCGTTCATAGAGGTGATAATCAGGCACAAAACGAATCCGAGGACTATATTCATGACCGCGCCCGCTACTATAACAATGGCTCTTTGCCAAACAGGCTTGTTACGAAAAGCCCGCGGGTCTTCAGTTTCTTCATCTTCGTCTTCGCCGAGCTGAACAGAACCGCCGAACGGAATCGCTTTAATCTGATAAACCGTTTCCTTGCCGCGCTTCCGCAACAGCACGGGTCCCATACCGAGATTAAAAGAAAAAACGCGCATTTTAAAGAGTTTCGCGGCGGAAAAATGCCCGATTTCGTGAATTAATATGATTAGTGCGAATATTAGTATAGCTATGACTACTGACATTATTTTAGTTTCCCTTTCACATATTCTATTGCCGCCGCAGAATCTTCAAATATAGTTTGCAGGCTGACGCTTTTATTTGCCGATACGTTTTCAAGCGCATCGTTCACAAGTTCCGAAATTCTGTAAAACTCTAACTTGTCCTCTAAAAACGCCGCTACTGCCGCTTCGTTTGCGGCGTTTAGAACAGCGCAGGCGTTATTTCCCGCAACGGCCGCTTTCTTCGCGGCGGGAAGGCAGATAAATGTTTCCTCGTCAGGTTCTTCAAAAGTAAGGTTGCCTGTTTCGGTAAGCGAAAGCCTCTTTGCGCCGCTCTCAAATCGCAGAGGTTCGGTCAGCGCGTACCCTATCGGCACCCGCATATCGGGAACGCCCATCTGCGCTATTATCGAGCCGTCCGCAAATTCAACAGCCGAATGGACTATGCTCTGACGATGAACCACAACTTCGATTTGCTCCGGCTTCGCACCGAAAAGCCGCATAGCTTCTATGAATTCTAATCCCTTATTCATCAATGTTGCGCTGTCTACCGTGACTTTTCCGCCCATATTCCAGTTAGGGTTATGAAGCGCCTGTTCTTTTGTGACTGTTTTTAGCATGTCTTTGCTGTAACCATAAAATGCCCCGCCCGATGCGGTCAGAATAATCTTAGTGAAGCTGTTTTTATTATTGCCGGAAAGGCATTGAAAAATCGCGGAATGTTCGCTGTCGATTGGTACAATTTTCACATTTTTTTCTTCCGCCCGCTTCATTACAAGTTCGCCGCCCGCCGCAAGCGTTTCCTTATTGGCAAGCGCGAGTTTGTTACCACTTTCGATTGCGGCAATGGTGGGTTCAAGTCCCGCCATGCCGACAACCGCGTTCACTACCATATCGCAATCCACGGAAGCAAGCTTGCATAAGCCCGCTTTCCCGCATAAGACTTCAACCCTCATATCGGCAAGGCGAGTTTTCAAATCCATGTAACAGCTTTCATCATAAACGCAGACAAAACGCGGCTTGAACTCCCGTGCCTGATACTCGAGCATTTTTACATCGCTCCTGACCGCCAGACCTTCTATCTTGATTTTATGCCGACGGACAACGTCTAATGTCTGCAAACCGATTGAACCGCTTGAGCCGAGTAAAACTATGTTCATATTTTTAAAAAGTCCTTTATTCATAACAGAGGATAGCTTCGTTTAAAAACGAAGCGAAAACAACATTTTCCCCGTTTCAGTTGTATTTTGTTTCAAACTTATTTATCCTTTTTACTTTATAAAGCAATCAACGGAATTTTTTCTTGTATCGGAAAATAAAAATGCAGAATCTGATACATGAACGGAGCCGCGAACAGTACCGAATCGAACCTGTCAAGCACACCGCCGTGACCGGGCATGATGTTACCGAAGTCTTTGACCGCGCACTGCCTTTTCACAAGAGACGCGGAAAAATCGCCGACAACACCGAGTGCAGAGCAGATTATTGCCGTCCCTGCAAAGAATATTTTATCAGTTTCTATGGTAACTCCGCCCGTTATAAAGGAGTAAATTATTTCATAACCGAAAGGTACAATAAATCCCGCTAAACCCGAACATACAAGCCCGCCGATAAAACCCTCCCATGTCTTTTTAGGGCTTATTTTAGGTGCGATTTTATGTTTGCCGAGGAACGTTCCGACAAAATACGCGCCCGCGTCCCCTATCCAAATCGCCACCAAGGTAAATATCATTAAAAACATACCGTGAGCATCGGAAAGCAGATTTATAAATAAAAGACAGCTAAGTGAAAGCGGTATGCAAATTGATACAAAACCGACTAATGAAACCGCCTCAAATGAAACTTTTTCGTGCATATAAATCATTACAATGAACAGCAGGAACAAAAATGCCGAGCAGATTATCGGCAGATTCGCTCTCAACCCTTCGACAATAAAAACAAGCGGTACAGAAAATACAAAAAACAGGCTGATTACTGAAAGCACCTTGTTTTTTATATACTTTGTAGCCACAAGCAGTTCATAAACCGCGACCACCGACAAGGCAGAAATCACGGCTATATAAAGAGGAAGAAAATCGACAATTAAAACGAGAATCGCCAAAAATGCAGCTATAGCCGCCGAGATTATTCGTCGAATCAAAGGTTTATGCCTCCTTTTCAAATTATATAATTTTTCATTCTGAAAAACCACACTTTTTGCAGACGCGATTTATTTTTGTTATAGTTTGTTCTACTTCACCAGCACCATAAACATCTTCAACATAAGTTACTGTAGATTCATTAATTATCCAATCGTGTCCTTTTTTAGCGCATTTCATATATCTTACAAATAAACATATGCCGTATAATGCAAAATACATAATTACACCAAGTAGCCATAACGATGCTATCCAAATATCGACCCCTATTCTGGATATCCTCTCGGATTCTCTAATTAATTTTTGAATTCCTGAAAACCCAGCCCCACCCGCAGAAAGCAATATGATGAATGAAAAGATGACACCAAATACAATTAATAATACTCCCAATAATTTAAAAACTAATTTCATAAGCAATGGTACCCTCCTAACTTATGTAAATACTATACTCTTCAGGCAACCACCCCGTCGGGCTACGCCCGCCACCCCTTCGAGGAGGGGAATTTCTTTTTAATTTTTCAATACCTAATTCCCCTCTTTGGAGGGGTGCCGCTTTAGCGGCGGGGTGGTTAAACCCCTCCGAATCTTCTGCTTCTCTCCGAAAATTCTTTCAGCGCCTTTTCAAGTTCTTTCTTCCCGAAATCGGGCCACAGCGTATCTGTGTACACGTATTCCGCATACGCCGCCTGCCAAATAAGGAAGTTCGACAGACGCCGTTCGCCGCCGGTACGAATAATTAAATCCACATCGGGCATACCGGCAGTATAAAGATACCCGCCGAAGTCTTCTTCGCTGTATACATTTTTCCCTTCGGAAATTATTTTCCCGACCGCGTGAAGGATTTCGTTCCTGCCGCCGTAGTTAAGTGCGAGCGTGCAGGTTAATCCTGTGTTTTTCGCCGTAGCTTCTTCAGCTTCCCTCATTTTTTTCTGCGTGCTTTCAGGGAAAAAGCCGAGGTCACCGATGAAGCGAAGCCTCGCGTTCTTATCGTCCATCTCCCGAATATCATCGAGATATTCGTCGAACAGCTTTAACAGTGCTTCGATTTCATCTTTCGGGCGTTTTTGATTTTCGGTGGAAAAAGCATAAAAGGTCACATGGTTTAAACCCAGCTCAATGCAGTCATCGACACATTTCTTAAAGGCTTTTCCGCCCTCCCGATGCCCAAACTTACGCGGAAGCCCGCGTTTCTTCGCCCAGCGCCCGTTTCCGTCCATTATAAAACCTACATGAACAGGTAAGTTTTTATGAATCATATTTTTTTCCTTAATTGAGTATAATATCCGTCACACTTTCATGACTTCTTTTTCTTTTTCCGCACAGACTTTATCAATGTTTTCGATACCTTTGTCTGTGAGTTTCTGCATTTCTTTTTCGTAATTCTTCATGTCGTCTTCGGTTATTTCAGACTTTTTCTTCATATCCTTGAACTTTTCGAGAGCGTCGCGGCGGGCATTGCGAACGGCAACTTTAGCATTCTCGCCGTACTTGCCGATTTGCTTGCAAATATCCTTTCTGCGCTCTTCCGTTAACTGCGGGAAAACAATACGCAGAGCCTTTCCGTCGTTGGTAGGATTAATCCCTATGTCGGATGCCATGATTGCTTTCTCGATAGCTTTAAGCGCGGTAGCGTCCCACGGCGTTACAACCAATATGCGCGCTTCCGTTACGGAAACTGCCGCCAGTGCGTTTATTGCGGTTGGCGCGCCGTAATAGTCCACGTTGATTTTGTCAAGTACTGCGGGATTTGCGCGTCCTGCTCTTATTGTGGAGAATTCAAACTCAAGCTGACTTATGATTTTCTCCATTTTTTCTGTTGCTTTTTTTACGATTTCACTCATTGTTGTATATTCCTTTCTGTTAAATTATAGTCGTTCCTATTTTTTCACCCATGACCGCGCGATAAATGTTATCGGGGTCGTCAAGGTTAAATACAATCAGCGGTATGTTATTTTCAAGGCACATCGCCGCCGCCGTGCCGTCCATAACGCGCAGACCGTTGACTAAAATATCCTTATGCCTTAGATTTTCGTATTTTACCGCGTCCTTGAACTTATTCGGGTCTTTGTCAAAAACACCGTCAACCATAGTGGCTTTGAGCATTATGTCCGCTTCAAGCTCTGCCGCGCGCAATGCCGCCGCCGAGTCAGTAGAGAAGAACGGGTTGCCCGTACCGCATCCGAAAATGACAATTCTGCCTTTTTCAAAGTTCCTGAGTGCTTTCTGCCTTATGTAAGGCTCGGCAATTTGTGACATGTGAATCGCCGTCTGTACCCTAACCTCGCATCCGAGGCTTTCAAGCGCGTCCCCGATTGCAAGCGCGTTCATCGCCGTAGCGAGCATACCAATCTGGTCGGCGCGGACTTTATCCATGTTCACGCTGGTTCTGCCCCGCCAGAAGTTGCCGCCGCCAACGACAACGCCGATTTGCGCTCCTTTTTCATGGCACTTCTTTATGCTTTTGCAAATTGAAGTGACCGTTTTCATGTCAAGACCAATCTTTTTGTTTCCTCCGAGTGCTTCACCGGATAACTTCAGAACCACCCGCTTGTATTTAAGTTCCTCGCTCATATTTTCATAAAGTCCTTTCTTCACCAACGAGAAATGAAAACAACATTTTCCCCGTTTCGGCTGTATTTTGTTTCACCTTTGATTGTTATCAGGACTTCGCGCCCTACGTTATATCTAAAATTTGTATTTTCCCTTTTACATCTAAGTTTTCGCATTTTCTGTCAAGTTCTTCTCGTGTTATTTCCGCTGTCACAAAGGCGATTTCGCCCTCCGGCGTGTTCTTGCGATTCAGGAAAGCGACTTCACCAAACAACGCTTTAACATTTTTTCTGCTCGTATTCATCAGGCGCAGATAGAATCTGTGCTTCTGCTTTCTGTAATCGGCAACGCAACCGGCGCGGTAAGCGTCCCAAATAAGGCTTTTGCTTTCGGATTTTAAGGCGTTCAGAATATCCGCGACAACTGCGCTTGCCGTCGGGTATTTACCCGCGCCTCTACCGTAAAATACGACTTCCCCCGTTGCCTCGCCCCTGACTAAAATTGCGTTGAATACATCATCTACACCGGAAAGCTGACTTTCAAACGGCACGAAATTCGGACATACGGTAATTTCCAGCTTTTTATCATCAATCCTGCAAGCCGACGCAATGAGTTTAATCACACCGCCCCAGTCCGTGGCGTACTCGGCGTCTTCTTTGGTTATTGACGTTACACCCTCGGTGTATACATCTTCAGGGTAAATATGGTTTCCGAAGATGAGCGACGCCAATATACAGATTTTACGACAGGCATCCCCGCCGCTTATGTCGGCTTCGGGGTCACGCTCGGCATAACCCAGTTCCTGCGCTTTTGCAAGAACCTCCGAGAACTCCGCGCCCTCTTTCAGCATTTTTGTTAAAATATAGTTAGTTGTGCCGTTGAGTATGCCGGCGATTGAAATTATTTCATCGGACATAAGGCATTGCCCGAGCGGTCTTATTATGGGGATTCCGCCGCCTACACTGGCTTCAAAGAAGAAGCTGACGTTCTTCTCACGCGCAATCTTCAAAAGCTCCGCGCCTTTGGTTGCAACGAGTTCCTTATTAGATGTGACAACGCTCTTCCCCGCTTCAAGGGCACGCTTTACGCAATCATACGCAAAGGTGTTCCCGCCTATCAGCTCGGCAACGACCGTAATTTCGGGGTCGTTTGCGATTACATCAAAGTTTTTGACGAATTTATCCGCATAAGGACTATCGGGGAAATCCCGAATATCAAGAATGTATTTTATATCAAGCTCTTTACCTATATTTTTTTCGTAACTGCTTTTGTTTTTGCAGAAAACCTCGACCGTTCCCGAACCTACGGTTCCAAATCCGAGTATTGCGATTTTTGACATTTATTCTTATCCTTTCAACTGCTGTAGTATTAATGATTCCTTCCGAAATGCTGAACATAATACCGCCGCCCGTCCATATCGTATGCCGCCACACCTAAAAGGTCAAACTTTTCCGCTAATATATTCTGCCTGTGCGTGGGTGAGTTCATCCAGCTTTCCATGACTCTCTCCGGGTCGTACCATGCCGCGCCTTCATGTGAATGTCCGCCGTTTGCAAGATTTTCCCCCGCTGACTGATAGTTTATGCCCAATTCCTGAATCGAGGTTATATATCTGGTTCCGTCGGGTCTGTTGTGTCCCAAATCGGTGTGCGCGGCGTGTTCAATTACTCTGATTTTCGCGGAAACAGTATAATTTTCGTCCCACCTGAGCTTGTGTAATCCCGCCTTTACCCTCTCCGCGTTAACCATCGTGAAAATTTCATATGCTATATCGTCTTGAAAAATTCCGTTGCCTGCAGGCGGCGGGGTTGCCGAAGTTACCCGAGTTGTGGTTGCGGGCGGGGCGGTAGTGGTGATGCGGGTTGTGGTTGTAGTTGTTGCGGGAGGAGTGGTCGCTGTGGTTGCGGGAGGAGTGGTCGCTGTGGTTACGGGAGGAGTGGTCGCTGTGGTTGCAGGAGGAAGTGTGGTGGTGGTGGTGGTTGTAATCGTTGTAATCGTTGTAGTTGTTGTAGTTGTTGTAGTTGTTGTAGTTGTAGTTGTAGTTGTAGTTGTAGTTGTTGTAGTCGTTGTGGTCGCGGGCGGAATGGTGGTTACAGGCGGGATTTCGGGTACTGCGGGAACGGGGTCAGCCTCTGCGATTACGGAATAGGTTTCCGCAGTTTCCAACTCATTCAAACCACAGGAACAAACCATCATCAAAGCTATACACATAATCATACATAAATATGCTTTTCTCACGCTAAACATCCTCCGTGAAAAATTGAAATAAAAATAAAAAACGTGCTACACCTAAGTATAGCACATTTCCCACTTTTTTACAAGTCCTTTTTTCTTTTCGCGGTTTTACTTTCTGCTTTTTCGACTTTACCTGCTGTTTTGCTCATTGTTCTGCCGTTGAACGCCTTCTTCAAATACTGCCCCGTAAAAGATTCCTTCTTCTTCGTTAACTCCTCCGGCGTTCCCTCCGCTATGACGTAACCGCCCTTATCGCCGCCTTCCGGTCCGAGGTCTATTATATAGTCGGCAGTTTTGATTATATCCAAATTATGCTCGATTACAACAACCGTGTTCCCGCCCTCAACAAGCTTTTGAAGCACATCGATAAGCTTATGCACATCGGCGGTGTGAAGTCCCGTTGTAGGCTCGTCAAGAATGTAAATCGTGCGTCCCGTTGCCCTTTTCGCGAGTTCTGCGGCAAGCTTGACCCGTTGCGCTTCACCTCCTGATAGAGTGGTAGCCGATTGTCCGATTTTTATGTAACCAAGCCCGACATCATAGAGGGTTTGCATTTTCTTCGCAATTCGCGGGATATTCTCGAAGAAGCTGATTCCCTCCTCAACAGTCATTTCAAGCACTTCATATATGTTCTTGCCTTTGTACACGACTTCGAGAGTTTCGCGGTTGTATCTCTGCCCCTTGCAAACATCGCACGGCACATAAATATCAGGCAGAAAGTGCATTTCAATCTTGATAATACCGTCACCCTCACACGCTTCACATCGTCCGCCGCGCACGTTGAAAGAGAAGCGGCCGGTCGAAAAGCCTTTCATCTTAGCCGTATTTGTAGACGCATAAAGGTCGCGTATGTCGGTGAATACTCCGGTGTAAGTCGCGGGGTTGGAACGCGGGGTTCTGCCTATTGGCGACTGGTCGATGTCGATAACCTTATCAAGATGTTCCTCGCCTGTAATTCGCGAGAATTTCCCGGGTTTTGTACGAGCGCGGTTAAGCCTGCCTACGAGATATTTAAAGACAATTTCGTTAATTAAAGAACTCTTTCCGCTCCCCGAAACACCCGTCACGCAAGTCAGAATACCGAGCGGAATCTTCACGTCTATGTTTTTGAGGTTGTTTTCCTCTGCGCCGCGTACTTCAAGACAACGACCGTCGGGCTTTCGGCGAGTTTTCGGAACCGGAATCTTCTTCTTGCCCGAAAGATACTGACCTGTCACGGAATTCCCGCAGTTAAGAACGTCATCCATATTGCCGGCGCAGACTATTTCGCCGCCGTGAATTCCCGCGCCCGGACCGATGTCTACTATATAGTCAGCGGCGTACATGGTTTCTTCGTCGTGTTCAACCACAATAAGCGTGTTGCCGAGGTCGCGCAGACGCTTTAAGGTCGCGATGAGCTTGTCGTTGTCGCGCTGGTGCAGACCTATGCTCGGCTCGTCAAGAATATAAAGTACACCCATCAGCGAGCTTCCTATTTGCGTAGCAAGGCGAATCCGCTGGCTTTCACCACCGGACAGCGTTCCCGCCGCCCGTGATAAATTCAGGTAGCCGAGCCCCACACTTCTCAGGAAGCCGAGCCGCTCCATAATTTCTTTGATAATCTGCTCAGCGATAAGCGTTTCCCGTTCCGACATTTCAGCGTTCTCACTGAACACAAGCGCTTCCTCTATGCTCATCTTACAAAAATCGCTGATATTTATTCCCGAAACTGTGACGGAGAGCGCCTCTTTGTTAAGCCGCTCGCCTTTACACGACGGACAAAGCACATCGCTCATGAGGAGTTGTATTTCTTCGCGTGAATGGTTGCTGCCCGTTTCGCGGAAACGCCGCTCAAGATTGTTTACAAGCCCCTCAAATTCAGCCGTGTACTTTCCGCGACCGTTTTCGTATGAACGCTGAACTTCTATTTTTTCGCCGTTTGTACCGTAAAGGATGACGTTGAGCGCGTCTTGTGAGAGTTTCTTCACCGGCGCGGTTAACGAGAACTTGTAATGCTTAGCTAACGCATCAAAGTACATCTGAGCAATCGAACCGTCGGTATAAGTCCAGCCGGACGCTCTGATTGCACCTCCTTTGATTGAAATGTCTTTGTCGGGCATAATCAGTTCGGGGTCAATCCGCATGAACGTGCCGAGCCCCGAGCATTTCTGACACGCGCCGTAAGGGTTATTGAAAGAGAACATACGCGGTTCCAGCGCCTCAATGCTTACGCCGTGTTCGGGGCAGGCGTAATTCTGCGAGAAGCTGAGTTCCTCGTCCTCTCCTGTATCCACGAAAATCAAACCGTCGGTCAGGCTCCCCGCAGTTTCCAAGCTTTCGGAAAGGCGCGATTTAATGTCAGGTTTAATTACAAGCCTGTCAACCACGACTTCTATGTTATGCTTGATGTTCTTGTCAAGCTTGATTTTCTCGGAAAGGTCGTAAATACTGCCGTCGATTCTGACACGAACATAACCCTGTTTGCGGATTTGGTCTAATTCTTTCTGATACTCACCTTTTCTTCCGCGTACAATAGGCGCTAAAATCTGAATCTTCGCTCCTTGCGGCAGAACGAGAATTTGGTCAACAATTTGGTCTATTGTCTGCTGTTTTATCTCTCTGTTGCAGACGGGACAATGCGGTATTCCTATTCGCGCATATAAAAGCCTCAGATAGTCATAAATCTCTGTGACTGTTCCGACTGTGGAACGCGGGTTGCGCGAGGTTGTTTTCTGGTCAATGGAAATTGCGGGACTAAGCCCCTCGATACTATCTACGTTCGGCTTTTCCATCTGCCCCAAAAATTGCCGCGCATAGGACGAAAGACTCTCAATATATCTTCTTTGCCCGTCGGCATAAATAGTGTCAAACGCAAGCGAGGACTTTCCTGAACCGGAAAGCCCCGTCATAACGATTAACTTATCCCTCGGCAGTTCGAGGTCTATGTTTTTCAGGTTGTGTTCACGTGCGCCGCGGATTGTGATTTTACTGATTGGCATATAAACTTTTAGTTCTCCTGTTATTTTTCTATATAAATTCCATAGTCAAGAATTACGTTTCCGTCACTGTCTTTTTCGCTAAAGCGCGGACAATTATAACGTTCAAAGTGATAAAGATATTTTTTATCGTCGTACTTGAAATTTCCCATATTATTTTTCTTTAATTCTTCTGCGCATTTTTCGTGCATGCCGTAAATACTGCCATCGTCATGACTACCCTTAATCCAGCAGATTCCGACGTCGCCGCCCTCTAAATCAAGAAATTCGTAACCCTCGGGGACATCGGTGTCCGGCGGCAGGAACATACCTATCCAGTACTCGAAATCATCGTCAGTCCTGTTGCAGCGCATAAAACCGAGACAGCCGTTTTCGATGTTCTCCGTTGTGCCGAGTTTTTCGAGAACCTCGAACCGGTCGTTTGGAAACCACTCACTCCATTTTGCACCGTACCCGCCGTTTTCATCCCGGTCTGAATTCTTATAGCGCTTACCGATTAAGCGCAGTGCGGGAAGGCTTTCCTTGTAGGTTTTAATAATTTCTGCCATTTTTCCTCCTTTGGAATTAATTTTTCGGCTTTAATTTAACCCCGCAAAGCCGTTTAAAATCCTCAAATTCTGATTCTTTTTCAATTCTGAACATGAAATATTTCCCGACTTTCATGAAGTCGCCTGCGTTTTGGTAGCAATCACGAATTTCCGCCGAAAGCTCCGGCAGAATCGCTTCTGCTTCTTCACTGAGTTTATATGCTATTACCATAAAGACAGAGAAACCGCCGACCTCGGGATAAAACGTACCGAGAGCCTGTCCGCTTTTCTGAAATTTTACATTCCAGCCCGGCGCGCCCGAACAAACGCTGAACGTCATTTTCGGTTTTGCTTTGTAAGTATTCTCCATAAAGTCAAACAGAGATTTCCACAGGGGATTATTGATATAATTCTCAATTTCCTCGTATCGGGGCTGGTGCGAAGCGGGAAATAAAACGTGCCAATCCATCTTTTATAATCCGCCCTTTTCTTCAATCCAATCAATAAATAAAGAATACCTTTTTGTTGTGAATTTCATGACGCAGTAATCCGGGTCATCGTGTCCTTTGAAATGATGTTCCAACCCCTCGTACCACATTTCTTTTTTAACATCAGGGTCGGTTAGGATTTCAATGTCGCCGGAAAACGAAACGCTGTAGCTTTCCGAGCCGAAGCATACGCAGGCACGGTTGCAATTTTCAATGCGTTTTGCCTTATTGCTGCCAAGTCCTCCGCAGAATATAATCGACTTAATGCCGTCCGCATGTGAAACGGTCAGAACGGATGACGAGGGATAGCCGTCCTTATCAATGAGTGTGAGTACGCAGTCGCGCTGTTTAAGTATAATTTCCGCCGCTTTTTTAGTTAATTCTTTATCCATCAGCTCGCCCACCTTTTTAGCTTAGGATAACTCAACAGCATATCCTTCCTCGCCTCGTCAGCAGTTTTAAACACACCCGCTTCAATTACGTAAGGAATACAAAGCTCAACCATTTGCTCCATAGTCGTGCTTTCATCTGTGAACGCACCGTCTTTGTAGCAGTAATGGCAATAATCCGCGCTCATGCTCCCGTCCTTTTCCGTGCCGTATTGTTCGCCCTGCATGGGCATCATGCAACTTTGACAAAAAATTATTTTTCCCATGTTTTCCTCCTATAAAATATAATATTCTGATTTTATCATATTGAATAGGACAACTGTATGTCATATTTGAAATAAATTTTATGCGCCGTTAAAATATATTTTAATATATGTTGCTCCCCGAAAAAATCTCAATCATCTCCTGCCTTAAATTGTTCATAATATCTAATCTCGTCTTGGGCGGGATTTCATAAACATCGGCATTGAACAGATAATTCTGCAAATCTATATCCTTAATCAGCATTTTTGTATGAAAAATGTTAGAATGATAAACATTCACGTCCACCGCATCATATTTGGCTAATGTCGCCGTGTCGATATACTCCTGTATACTCGTGATTTTATGGTCGATGAACAGCTTTTTCCCGTCAACCTCACGTGTGAAGCCACGTACACGGTAATCCATCGTTATTATATCAGAATCGAAACTGCCGATGAGATAATCCAATGTTGACAGCGGCGTAATCTCGCCGCATGTAGTCACGTCGATGTCCACCCTGAAAGTCGCAAGGAATGTTTCGGGGTGATATTCAGGGTAGGTATGAACGGTGACATGGCTCTTGTCTAAGTGCGCGATAACCTTATCGCCCGCTAAATTCTTAACCATGCTCTCTTCGGCAATCAGAATCGTAACGCTTGCGCCCTGCGGCTCATAATCAGCGCGCGAAATGTTCAGCACCTTCGCCCCTATCATGTCCGTGACTTCGGTAAGAATATTTGTCAGGCGCTCGGAGTTGTATTGCTCGTCAATATAGGCGATGTAGTCGCGTTGCTCACGCTCGGTCTTAGCGTAGCAAACATCGTAGATATTGAAGCTGAGGGATTTTGTAAGGTTGTTAAAACCGTAAAGTGTAAGTTTATTTTCCAATTTGCCTGTCCCCTTCTTTGTTTAGCAGGGACGCCGCATATGACGCCCTGTAAAATGAAATTATACTATATTTTTATCAGAAACGCAAGATTTTTTTTAAAGACTGATTCCGTATTTTTTATTAAGTCTTATGTCCTCGCCGCAGAATATTAACCACTCCATAGTTGTAAATCTCGACATAATCCTGTCATCGTAACGTTTTTTGAGTTGTGCGCGGTCTAAATTAGTACTAATCACAGTCGGCAACCCTGCGTTAATGCGGGAATTAAGCAGATTATAGAAATCAGAAACATAATATTGATTCTCAATCTCTGCGCCCAAGTCGTCAAAAATCAGCAAATCCGCAATTTGAATCAATCCCATTGTATCCGCTTCCGAATCACTTTTAAACCGCTCGTTTCCTATTTTGCGAAGTAAATCGGGGGCGGAACCGTAAATAACGCTGTAGCCCTTTGAAATAACCGTCCTCGCTACGGCAAGGGAAAGATGTGTTTTTCCCAAGCCGGTTTTACCCTGCATTATTATTCCTTCGCAAGGTAAATGAAAGTTTTCCGCATACTCCTTACAAAAATTTTTATTACGTTCCATCATACTTCTTATATTTTTGCCCGAATCCGTATCTGTCCGGTCGGGGTAAAAGACTGTATTAAAAGTATCAAAGCTGCTTAGCTTGATGGGCGAAGCAGCGTTTAACTCCTCTGCCGAGAGCCTTTTAACTATTTCCCTGAAGCATGAACAGCGGCGATTCTGATAAACTCCGGTATCACGGCACTTTTGGCAGGAATAAATCTCGCTCAGATAATCGGGAGCGTACTTATACCCTATCAGCAGAGCCTTAACCGCTTCCTGCGCCGCTAAGTTTTCCCGCTGAAGCCTTTCAAGCTTTTCGTGCGGTCTGTCTCCGCTTAGAATAATCCCGTAAAGCTTCTCCCCTGTTTTTGCCATTTCGCGTTTTATCGCCTTGTATTCGGGGATTGCTGTTTCGATTTCGCGCTTTCTCAAATTGAGTTTTTCGGTGTTTATTTCACGGCGGCGGCTTATTTCTTCTTCTGCCTGCGAGTAAAACCTTTGATTTAAACCCACTTTATTTCCCCCTTAATACTTTTCGTTAATCAGACGAGATAATTTATCCATATCGAAAGAAGATTCATCATCTTTTTCGCTTTTGCTTTTCTTTTTGTGGAGTTTTTGCGCTTTTTCAAGCTGTTCCCTGCTCCTGATTCCCTCGGCGTTCCATTTCTCTATAATCTTATTCATATACGGAAAAGCCATCTTCCCTGTTTTATCAAGTGTAATCTGATAAGCTTCCGACAACATGTCCTCGCCGTAGCCTAAATTACTCCACTTCATAATCAGTTCTTTCTGTGCTTTTGAGAACGCGCTGTTCATCTCAAAAAGTTTCTTCAGCTTGCTTTCAAGGCTGTTCATCTCGCGCAAGATTTTGATTTCATCCTCAACCGCACCTATTGACATAATTCCGCGTTCGAGCCAATCTGCGGCGATTGCTTTCATATAGGACGGTGTTGCCTTCTCTGCCGTGAAACAATATTCAACGAGCATTAATGCACATTCGGCAGGAATTCCGGTTTCTTCGGTAATAAGCATCAGCGAATTTTGTTCGTTGTGTTTAAGTGTTCTGCCGAATATCCGCTCACATTCCTTGAAAAGGAAGTTCATGCCCTTATCGTCGCGCACAGCTTGCGCGATTTCTTTCGGGTAGAAGCGGGGTGAACGTTCAAGGTCGATTTTCTTTATATTTGCAACAGCGGGTTCAAAGGGACTTATAACCGCATAGCCCGCTATTGCCCCTGTAGTTCCGGGGGTAATTTCACTTTCATTAAAGGCGAGCAGTCCCGTTTGCTCCCAAAAAAGCAGTGCGTCTTTAACATCATCGGCGCCTACTCCGGTTTTGGCAGAGATTTCATCAGCCGCAAATTCATACCCTGCGTTTCTGAGAACAAACAGCAGAATTTTAAGGTTATTCCCGCCCGCTAATTTGATGTAGTTATCAACGACCGCCGCTGGAACCGCGAAAACGCTGTTCCACGCGCCGAGATTAAGTTTGTAGTTCACTTGTGCGCTTTACCGCCTTTCCCAAGGGAGTGCAAAAATAAGTATAACATATATTGAAAAAAAATGCTATAGTTTTCCGAAAACTTTCCGAAATTTATATAAAACCGAAACCCGTGCGGTTAAACCGCACGGGTCGCTATATTAAATTTTCTTCCTTTAATGCACTATGGAAGTTGCACTTGAAACTTTACATTTTTTATTTAAACGCATTAGCGATTAATCCGGCGCACCATGCCGCCCTTGTCTTGGGGTTTCTTTACACCCCCGACTGAAGCTTACCGTGCTTTTAATTTGCCGGCATATAAATTTTCAAGCCTATTTCGCGGTTCCGCTCCGAATTTCTTTACACTCTCGGCGGTTTTCCGTTTACACGGGTTTCCCGCTAAATATAGCTATAACGCTGATGCGATTGCGGTTTTGCGTTTATATTAAGCGTTTTCCCGGTAAAAGTACCGAACCTAAATCCTTTAAATCAGAAAAGACCGTGTGAGCCTTTCGATTTACAGCGATTTCAAGTGTTGCTTAATCGTGCGCGAGCCGCAATTGCTCTCAGCACTTTGAGTTCTGCATCCATTGGACTCGCCACCCTTTCCCGGTCAAATTTACATAATTTCCATACGTTCAGAATTTATGTATTTTGGCTCTTTCTCCGGCTTACCTTGCTTTAACTTTTGCAGTCATGTTCAACCGGTTCGTTACTCCAAATATATTTGAAGCCAGCCCTGCCTCGGTTCTTTCTTACTCGCTTTCCTTCTACGGTTTTCCGGTAGTTTCACCATCGTTACTCTTACCGCATTATCCCGTTATCGGGTTTTGCTTTGTGAATTTCTTCCGTGACTATATATTACCATATAATGTATACGAATGTCAATAGTCATAATAACCAAATATTTTCACAGTTGTTTGTTGATTTTGCCTGTAATGAATATATTCTTTAAAATTTCTGCCCTGAGGCGAGGGTGCTTTCTCTATGGAATTTATCCTTGTTTTTCCAATAATGATGTGGTATAATAGGTGACAGAGCCGAAACAAACATCGTACCGCGCTTCTTGGCACGTTGCAACAGCGATATAGGAAATATATGAAGCGGGGTTTTATCGTAGTTGTAGTGGTTAGGTATTTCGGCGGTACGCTTTTGGGGAAAGGCGGCTTGATTCGGGCTTACGGTAAGACGGCGGGGCTGGCTCTCGAAAATTTATAAGGATTTTATAAAAATGGACATTGCATACATTTTGAACCGCTCAAAGCGGAGAACCATAGCAATCTATATCCGTGACGGCGGCGTTGAAGTCCGCGCACCTATGCGAACGTCCGTCCGCGAGATTGAGCAGTTTTTATCAGAAAAACAAAAGTGGATATTAACACATCTTTCGCAATCTAAAGAGCAGTCGGAAAGAAAACAAGGCTTCACACTTAATTATGGTGACAAGGTGCTTTACAGCGGGAAACAATATGCGATTACACCGAGCAGCAGCGGAAGGATTGGCGTGAGCAATGACAGTTTCTATATTCCTGCCGGTTTGCCGTGTGAGCAGATTAAATCTGCCTGTGTTGAAATTTACAAGATTCTCGCCAAGAGTGATTTTACGCTTAAAGTCTATGATTATGCCGCAAAGATGAGCGTAATGCCGACCTCGGTAAGGGTCAACAGCGCGACTTCGCGATGGGGTTCATGCTCTGCGAAGAAATCGCTGAATTTTTCGTGGCGGCTGATTATGGCTGACGATGATGTGATTGATTATGTCATCGTTCACGAACTGGCGCATTTGCTTGAAATGAATCATTCTGTCCGGTTTTGGGCTGTAGTAGAGCGGGTTATGCCCGATTACCGTGAACGAAAAGTAAAGTTGAAAGAATTACATCAGAAGCTGAATGTTGAGGATTGGGAGTAAATGGCGAATGTGTTACCTGTGTCTTGACTTTTAACATTGTCCACACCCCCAAAATAGAAAAAAGTATTGACAAATGAATTTTGATATGTTAAAATTAAATTTATTATGTAATATTTTTCTAAAATAGTTATATTTTTGATGTGTAAGGCATAAGGGGAGCAGTGTTTACGTGCGGCATGTTATGAACAGTAATTATTCTTTTTAGGTAGGTATGTGAAGTGATTTATTCGTTCATTAAACGATTCGGCGATATTATGCTGTCGTTAATCGGGATTATAATTTTATCACCTTTGTTGTTACTTGTAAGTATTTTAATAAAAATATGACCGTTACTTCAGTTACCGTAACAAAAGGCGGCTTCCCGCTCGGGCGATGGATTAATTCGCAGAAACTTGCGTATAACGGCTACAAAGGAAGAAAGACGTTAGCACCGGAGAAAACTAAGCGGCTTGGAAAGTATAGGAGTAGTTTTTGATGCAATAAGCAATAGGGAAAGTGATTAGTTATGAATAAAAGAATCTGGCTCTCCGCACCTGCGATGTGCGGAAAAGAGATTGAATTTATAAATCAGGCATTCAAAGAGAATTGGGTTGCCCCGCTCGGTCCAGATGTCGATGCTTTTGAAGACGAAATGTGCAACTATATCAGCGCGAAGCATGCAGTTGCGATGACGACCGGTACGGCGGCAATTCACATGGCTTTGAAGTATATCGGTGTTGAAAACGGTGATGTTGTTTTCTGCTCTTCTTTGACATTTGCGGCAAGCTGTAATCCTATAATGTACCAAAATGCAGTACCTGTGTTCATAGACAGCGAGCCGGAGACGTGGAACATGTCGTCGGTAGCATTGCAAAAAGCATTCGATAAATACCCAAATCCCAAGGCAGTAATTGTAGTTAATTTATATGGGCAATCCGCCGATATGGATAAAATACTTGAAATATGCGATAATTATAATGTACCTATAATTGAAGATGCGGCTGAAAGTCTTGGTGCGATATATAAAGGTAAAGCGAGCGGTACGTTTGGAAAATTTGGAGTGTTATCGTTTAACGGTAACAAAATTATCACAACTTCGGGTGGTGGGATGTTAATTTGCCCTGATGAAATTTCAAAAAAGAGAATACTAAAATGGATAACTCAAAGCCGCGATGAAGCAAGGCATTACGAACATAGTGAACTCGGTTTTAACTACAGAATGTCAAACATATGCGCGGGAATCGGGCGTGGGCAGCTAACGGCGATTGGCGAGCGAATCAGCAGGAAAAAAGAGATTTATGATACTTACAAAAAGGCTTTTTCTAATATTAACTCAATTGAGATGATGCCGGTTTGTGACTACGGAGAGCCGAATTACTGGCTGTCTTGCATGACAATAAAAGTAGGTTGCAAAATAAATCCGACAGATATAATTGACGCGCTGGAAAAAGAAAATATTGAAAGCCGTCCGATTTGGAAGCCGATGCACTTACAACCTTTTTATAAGAAATACGATTATTTTACACATGACAGCGATGTTTCGGCAGATATTTTCGAGCGCGGCTTATGTTTTCCCAGCGATGTGAATATGACAAACGATGATGTACAAAGGATAATTGAGATTATACGAGGGCGCTTCTAATGTACAGAAAATGTTTTAAGCGTTTATTTGACATAATATTTTCTGCGCTTGCGTTGATTGCGCTTTCGCCGGTTATGTTGATTGTAGCCATACTTGTTAGAATTAAGCTCGGTAGTCCTGTTATATTTAAACAGCAGCGTCCGGGCATTGACGGGAAAATATTCACGATGTATAAATTCAGAACGATGACGGACGAACGTAACGAAAATGGCGAACTGTTGCCGGATGATATAAGACTTACAAAGTTTGGAAAGTTTTTAAGAAGCACGAGCCTTGATGAACTACCGGAGTTATGGAATATCTTGAAAGGCGATATGAGCGTTGTGGGACCGCGACCTTTGTTGGTGGATTATCTTGAGCATTATAATGAGTTTCAAAGTCGCAGGCATGAGGTAAGACCGGGACTGACGGGACTGGCGCAGGTTAATGGCAGAAATGCAACGACATGGGATGAGAGATTTAGTTTTGATGTGCAGTATATAGAAAATGTAAGTTTAGTGCAGGATATTAGGATTGGTTTTTTGACAATTGGTATGGTATTTAAACGTGAGGGAATAAGCCCTGAAAATAGCGTGACGATGGAGAGTTTTGTTAAGAGCAAAGAAAGTAAACATGAGAAAGTATATAGGTCATAAATTATGAATAAAAACAATAAACAGGTTATTTTCTTTGGAAAAAAGAATGATGAATGGTGTAAAAAAGCATTAACTTTATATTCTAAAAAATTTTGAGAATGTTGAATATTATCTTGGTAATTGGGGCGACTCGTTCCCAGACGGCGCAGGCTACGCGCACGCGGGGGCAGATTATATCATTTCCTACCTTTCGCGTTGGATTATCCCCGAATATTTACTGAAAAAGGTGAAGACGGCTGCTATAAATTTTCATCCCGCTTCGCCCGCATATCCGGGAATAGGTTGTAATAATTTCGCGTTATATGAGGGTGCAAAAGAGTATGGCGTTACTTGTCACCATATGCTCGAAAAAGTTGACACAGGAAATATTATAGCCGTTAAGTATTTTCCGATATTTCCTACAGATGATGTTGAATCATTACTATTAAGAACTTATGATTTTCAACTTGTTTTGTTTTATGAAATTGTAGGAAAAATATTAAACGGCGAAAATCTTCCGTTATCATCAGAAAATTGGGACCGAAAACCGTTTTCACGAAAAGAATTTAATGAGCTAATAAAAATAACATCTGAAATGGATAAAAATGAAATCGAGAGACGTATTCGCGCAACTAATTATCAGCAATTTAAACCTACTATACAGATAGATGATTATATATTTGAATTTAAAGGACTGAGCGAGGATGCAAAATAACGTGATAATTATCGGCGCAAGCGGTCACGGCAAGGTTATAGCAGATATAGTTGTCAAGTCGGGGGATTATTTGTTAGGCTTTCTTGATGATAAATTGCTAAAAGATGATATGGTTTTAGGTTATCCAATATTAGGTAAAACAGAAGATGTTTATAAATTTGATGATACTGTAAAGTTTATTATAGGCATAGGAAATAATTACACAAGAAAGAAAATAGTTGAAAAATATAGTGTTAATTGGCATACCGCTATTCATCCGACTGCTGTTGTGGCTATTGATGTAAATATTGGTGAAGGCACTGTTGTCATGGCAAATACCATTATTAATACATCAACAAGAATCGGAAAGCATTGTATACTAAACAGCGGTGCGGTTGTTGAGCATGATAATATGATTGAGGATTATGTTCATGTTTCACCGAATGCTTGCACAGGTGGGACTGTTGTTGTGGGTGAGCTTACGCATATCGGGATTGGTTCGACTGTGAAGAATAATGTTACAATTGCATCGGATTGCGTAGTCGGCGCGGGGGCAGTTGTTGTGAAGGATATTATTGAAAAAGGGGTTTACGTTGGGGTGCCGGCGAAGAAAAAGCAGAAAACAAACGACTTTCGCAGGAGCGTATACTGATTGAAAATGTTAATGCGAAAATTAAAGTTTTCAAAATCGTGGCGAATAAATACCGCAACCGCCGTAAACGAT
>JAITFZ010000014.1 GCA_031280965.1 Oscillospiraceae bacterium
TACCTCCACGTGCTCTGTAGTGTGCCGGTGCCTCCAAATTAATTATAGCACACATAATAAAATCGCACTAATTCTGTTTCATACCTCGTTAGTGCCGGAAAGGAATGGTCATATGAACAAAACCAACAAAACTTACATCGCCGGTCACGGCGGTATGGTAGGTTCAGCCCTACTGAGAACATTACGCAACAAGGGTTACGAATCCATAATAACACGCGAACTCGGCGACTTGGATTTACGCAGGCAAGCTGAAACAGAAGAGTTTTTCCTTTCCGAAAAACCAGACATTGTATTTTTAGCGGCGGCGAAAGTAGGCGGAATTGCCGCGAATAATACCTATCCTGCCGAGTTTATTTATGATAACTTAGCTATTCAAACTAATGTTATTCATGCGGCGTACCGAGCGGGGGTAAAGAGGCTGTTGTTTTTGGGGAGCAGTTGTATTTATCCGAAGCTGTGCCCTCAACCGATTAAAGAAGAATACCTGCTGACAGGGTCGCTTGAGCCGACTAATGAAGCATACGCGCTTGCGAAAATCGCAGGGCTTGAAATGTGCAAGCACTACAATGCCCAGTATGGCGTCGATTTTGTGTCGGTTATGCCGACGAATCTGTATGGCGAAAACGATAATTTCAATTTAGAAACTTCTCATGTTCTGCCCGCGCTTTTACGAAAATTCCATGAAGCCAAACAAGCAAATCTTCCCTTTGTTGAGGTTTGGGGGAGCGGCACTCCGCGACGTGAGTTTTTACATGTTAACGACATGGCTGAAGCTTGTGTACACGTGATGGAAAATCCCGAAAGTAGCGGCGTTTACAATGTCGGTTGCGGTGAAGATGTAACGATTCGGGAGCTTACTGAACTTATCGGACAAGTTGTAGGTTATCAAGGCGATTTGAAATTCGATTCTTCCAAACCTGACGGCACTCCGCGGAAATTACTTGACATAAGCCGAATTACGGAGCTTGGTTGGAAACCCGCTTTAACGCTTGAACAAGGAATCAAGCAAACATATGCATGGTACTGCGAAAGCATAAAGAATTAGGAGAAGTATAATGGCTAAAAGTGCTTTAATTACAGGGATTACAGGTCAGGACGGTTCGTATCTGTCGGAGTTTTTATTAAAAAAGGGATACCGCGTGTTTGGTATTATGCGCAGAAAAAGTGAGTTGAATTACGGAAATGTTTCGCATTTGCTGGATAAGATTACGATTCTTGACGGCGATATGTGCGATGTTAATTCCTTGATACAGGCTATGAAAATTTCGCAGGCTGATGAGGTTTATAACTTAGCGGCGCAAAGCTTTGTTGCGTCGAGTTGGTCACAACCGGTTTTTACAGGGCAGGTAGACGCAATCGGTGTAACTAATATACTTGATGCTCTGCGTATTGTTAAACCGGAGGCGCGGTTTTATCAAGCGTCTACGAGCGAAATGTTCGGACTTGTGCAGGAAATCCCGCAAAGAGAAACCACGCCGTTTTATCCGAGAAGCCCGTATGCAGTCGCCAAACTTTACGGTCACTGGATTACCGTTAATTACAGAGAGAGCTATGATTTATACGCTTGCTCGGGGATTTTATTTAACCATGAATCCGAGCGCAGGGGGCAGGAGTTTGTGACCCGCAAAATCACAATGCACGTTGCCCGCGCATATCATGGCGATAAAACGCCGTTGCGCTTGGGGAATATGTCCGCGAAACGCGACTGGGGGCACGCTGAGGATTACGTGGAAGCGATGTGGCTGTTGCTACAGCAGGAAACGCCTGACGACTATGTGATAGCAACGGGTGAAACCCGTACGGTACGAGAATTTGTTGAAAAAGCATACGCGCAGGCAGGATTTAATCTCCGCTGGGAAGGCGAGGGTATAAACGAAAAAGGAATCAACACCGACACCGGCGAAATCATGGTTTGTGTTGATGAGAAATTCTTCCGTCCTGCTGAAGTTGAGCTTTTATTGGGTTGTCCCGAAAAAGCGGAAGCGAAATTGGGCTGGAAAAGGAAAGTAAGTTTCGATGAACTTGTCAGCCGTATGGTGAAACATGATATAGCGCAGGGAGTGGCAAAAACATGAAAGTAATTATTCTTTGTGGCGGTTCGGGAAGCCGACTTTGGCCGCTGAGCAGGACGAATTATCCCAAACAATTTTTACGTCTTGCCAATATGTCACATTCCATTTTTCAAATGACTTTACAACGTGCACTTATGCTTTGCCCGCTTGAAGATGTGCTTTTTGTAACCTCCGAAACCTATAAGCATCTGATTTACGGGCAGATGGAGGAAATGGGATTTAACCCTGTTGCGGAAAATGTTCTGTTTGAACCAATGGCAAAAAACACCCTCCCCGCAATCTGTTACGGCGTAAAGAAAATCCGGCAAGATGCGGACGATGTTGCTGTTGTGTTTTCTTCCGACCACTTAATTGACAATGAAGCTATGTTGGCGAAAACAATTGAGTCGGCTGTCAGTTTAACGCAGGAACATATGGTGATTTTCGGCATAAAACCGGACAGCCCCGAAACAGTATATGGATACATTAAACCGGATAAGCCTTGCGGTGTAGGTTTTACAGTTGAGGCATTTAAAGAAAAACCTGATTTTGAAACCGCCAAAGAATATGTAAAACAAGGCTATCTTTGGAACAGCGGTATGTTTATGTTTAACACCGCAGTTTTTACAGAGGAAGTGCGTAAACATAATCCCGAGGTTTATAACGCGTTTATAGAGGACGATATTAACATCTGCTTTGAAAAAACACCATCGGTCTCAATTGACTACGGCTTAATGGAAAAAAGCAGTATTAATGCAGTTCTTCCCATGAGTGTGGGTTGGAATGATTTAGGTAATTTTATTGCGTTTTACGACAAGTATCACACTAATCAGGACGCTGACAGAAACGTTCACTTTTACGATGAGATTATTCTTGACGGCAAAGACAATTTAGTGTATTCAAACGGTGATAAAGCTATTGCGGTTGTCGGATTATCTAATGTAGTGGTGATTGACCAAAAGGACGCGCTTTTGATTTGCGAGCGCGGTTCAACCGCGAAGGTCGGTGAAGTAGTTAAAACGCTTAAGGAAAATGATGACAAAAGAGCCGATTATCATCTTACCGAATATACCTCCTGGGGTTCGCTGACATCGCTTGAAGATACATCGCAGTATAAGGTTAAGCGGCTCACTCTGCCTCCCGGCAAGGCGATACCGACGCAGATGCATTATCACCGAAATGAGCATTGGATAGTTGTTAACGGTACAGCGGTAATTGAGATTGAGGGTGAAGAGAAAATTTTGCGCGGCGGTGAGAGTATATTTGTTAATTCCGGGGTGAGGCACAGGCTGGAAAATCGCGGGAAAGTACTTTTGGAAGTGATTGAGGTGCAGTCGGGCGGGTATTGGGGGGAGGATGTGGTTTATTTTAATAATGATTAAATTAGTGACTTAGTTGCATAATTAATTTTGAGTTGTATTAATATATAAAAGGAGTGTTCATATGAATCAATCATTACAGGAAAAGGAAATTAAAAGTTTTTCCAACTTATGGAAGGGTGGGTACTTTGAAGGAGACCCTTTGAATCCAATCGCAACCTCCGGCTATGCACAGTTTGGTTTTATCAGTACACTTTATGCGACATACTTACTTTGTATAAAACCATACATTAATTCTGAAAGTGTAGCTCTTGAAATTGGACCGGGAAGGGGAGCATGGACAAAAGCAATGTTGCCCGCTAAAGAGATTTATGCATTAGATGCGCTTTCAGCGGAGCATAACGGTTTTTTTGAATACTTACCCCCCTCCGAGCATGTAAAATATTTTCAAGTAGATGATTTTTCTTGTAAAATGCTGCCGGAAAATCATTTTAGCTATATGTTCTCATTTGGATGTTTATGTCATGTTTCATTCGAAGGGATTACGCAATATGCTGTTAATATTTATCCAAAGTTAAAAAGCGGAGCGCATTGTTTTTGGCTCGTTGCAGATTATGAAAAGTATAATTACGCAGTAAATAATCTTCATTTATTTAATTTTGAACAGACTGTTATACCAAAGAGGCGCAGATACTTTTTATTTCGATTGCTTTTAAGTCTGTATACTAAAAGAAAAAGACATAAAGTTTTAAGCATGGACGAAGATAACCAACCATCATCAAGCGGGAGGTGGTATAATGCCGGAGTTTTACGTACTTGTGCTATGCTTGAGAAAATCGGATATAAAATTATAGAGCCTGATGTTGAAGTAAATATGAGAGACCCGATTATTCATTTTATTAAGAGCTGATAAAACATAGGGGTGAAAAAAATGAAAGAATTGAAAAGCTATAAATCGTGGACAATATCGGATGAATTTTGGGAAGCAATTAAAGGTGAGCTTCCCACGCACAGGAGAGACCCTGAAAAAGAATACAAACGCAAGCCCGGAGGTGGTGCAATACCAGAGTTGAACGCACTTGCGATATATTTGAGAAAATCGGATATAAAATTATAGAGCCTGATATTGAAAACAACCCCATCTTCAAAGACCCGTGCAATATCACCCGCTACCTCGTAAACACCTACGTTGGCGAAAACTATGAATACATTTTACAAGAGTAAATTCTATTTAAAAGGAGCCCCCCAATGTCAGAAAATTTAAAAAACTCAGCCCCCGAAAAAGAAATCAACCTCAACCTAAAAATCCCGCCCGAACAGCAGGAAAGCACGTTCTCAATGCGCGACTTGGTATTAACCCTTTACAACGCACGAAAAATATTTTTTATATGGTGTTTAATCGGTTTGTTACTCGGAACAATTGTTGCAGGTGCATATTATATAAGACAAACAAGAAGTAGTTTGCCTGTGCCTACTACCGGTGATGTATCTATCATTCTTACATTAAATTATCCCGGTGCAGAGGCGGGTTTGTTTCCCAATGGAGCTGGTTTTAATATACGTTCATTTTACGAAAAAGAGTTGTGGGAGAATACTATTAAAGCGGTTGGAAACTATAATATCACGCCGGCTGACGCAATGAGCGCGGTTAAAATCATGCGTTACAAACAAGAGCTTGATGAACACGGGCAGCCAATTACAGGAAGTGTACAAGACCAGTTGCTTTTGAATACGCTTTTTGAATTGACTATACCTTCAGGCAGTACGATGTTTGCGAACGGAAGCGAGAAAGAGGCGTTTTTGCAGGCGTTTTGTGAAGTGTATAAAAATTCAATCAACAGCAAGTATTTTAACGGAAACAATATAGGCATACTGTATAATCAAGAAATGAACAAATGGAATAATTTGCGCGTGGAAATAATATTGGACGCTTTCGATTTTGAAAAGAATTTCTCCGCGCTGCGTTCAAAATATTCGGACATGGAGACGTTTTTTAAGTCACTGTACGACGAAGACCCTCTGTACAGGTCGGCAGGCGGGAAGAGTTTCAATGATTTTGCCAATGATTTCAGAGATATTCGTATTAATGAGATTAGACCCTGGCAAGCGGCAATTAATGAAAACATATATGTGCGTAATATAGACCGTTTAAAAAATGAATATCAAATTCAAATTAGTTTAATGCGCTTAAACCGTGAATATTCTTTGGAACTAATAGCCTCGTATAATGATTTGTTGACTTCATTTCAACAGAAAGACGCAACAGACGGTTCGATTGTTTGGGATGCGGTTAATATAATGAATTATACTAAAACCGAAGCTGATACTGCGGCTGAATTGCAAAAGAAAATAAGCCAAATGGAATACAACATCAGAATGTTGGAAACGAATGAACAGGAACTCCGTGCGAATAGCCGCGAAGCTGAATCCGCTTTAACTGCTTTCATTGACGATTTAGAAAAGAATCAAGCAGAGCTCACTATGATGATTTATGATTATTATAGACAAGCAAACGAGCGTAACTCAGAAAATTCTATTATATTCACCACGCCCAGAGTAACTCAAACAGAAGTAACGACAACAGGCGTAAGCACAACACGACTGCTTATGATTTTCATTGGGCTGGCGTTCGTGGGATTTGCGATTGGTTTCTGCGCGGCGTTTGTTAAAAAGTGGTGCTTCGCTGATTTGAGTGGGTAATCGGCTTTGAAGGCGTAAATGTTGTCTTCTCATTTACCTTTGTCTGACAATAAGGGCAAAAATTTATGCCGTCCTTGATTAGTTTTTGACACTTAGAACACTTCATTCACTATCCCTCCTTTCACAATAGCTGACAATAATTCCGTAACCATAAACAGAGCCCTTGAAAGAAAAGCGAAAGCTATTATAACACCTCCGATAACGACACCGACAAGGAAAGGAATAGCAGACTCCATTGTTGCCGCCATAATAATCCCGCCCCAAAGTGCAATGACACCAAAAATTATTTCTAACGCAAAAAATATTCCTGCAAAATTTTTAATGGTGTTTCCTGTAGGTGTGTTACTGCTTACAACAGACTCTGTTTTTATCGATTCGCCGCAATTTTGACAGAAAGTCATATCATTATCATTTTTTGTTCCACAGTTTTTGCAAAACATAGAAATCCCTCCTTGAAAAATTGTTTAATTGTTGTATAATTGAACCGAAAGGCGGTGATTTTGTGGACATATCAGCACAATTATTTGAATTTGCTTTAGGTATTGAGAAACCTGTTTTTATCGAAAAAATCGAGTTTGATAAACAAGACGGTGAACTGCACATACACATGAATTTCGAGCGTGGCGGCAAATTTACGTGTCCCGCTTGCGGTAAAGTTGAATGTTCAGTTCATGATACGACTGAAAAGACATGGCGGCAAGAGATGTCATTTTTGCAACGCCCGGCAAGGACGCCGAAACAATAGCAAGATTTTCTGAAGAATTGCAAGAACACGGCGGTGATTCCGATGAGATAACCGAGGTCAGCATGGATATGTCCCCAGCTTTCATTTCCGGAGTTGGCAAAAATTTGCCGAACGCAAGCATTACTTTTGATAAGTTTCATGTGGTTAAGCAACTAAACGAGGCCATCGACGAAATCCGTCGAAATGAGCAAAAAATCAATCCTTGCCTTAAGGGCTCGCGGTACATTTGGCTGAAAAATCCTGCAAACCTTACTGCTCGTCAGCAAAGCAACTTAAAAACACTATCCAAAGAAAACCTCAGGCTCTCAAGAGCTTATCAAATGAAACTGACTTTTCAAGATATTTACCGATATATTTCTGACAAGAGAACGGCTGATTTTGCAATTCAAAAATGGTTATCATGGGCGGTTCGCTCAAGATTAGAACCGATTAAAAAATTTGCAAAAATGCTCAAAGCTCACTACAAGGGTGTTTTAAGATATTTCGACAGTAGACTGACTGCAGGTTTGTCCGAAAGTATCAATTCAAGAATCCAAGAAGTCAAACGCCGTGCCAAAGGCTTCCGTAACATTGATAACTTCATCAGTATGGTTTATCTTGAATGTTCAAACTTGGAGCTTCCTGCATTTTGAGAGGGTTTTACTCCAGTTTAGCTCTGCAGTGTCCGCAAAACTTGACGTTTGGTTTAATTAGTTTCTTGCATTGTGGGCAGGTTGCTACCCTGTCAGAATAGCGAAGAGCTAAAAAAACTGATAATAGTATGTAAGGAATTTTACAATAAAAAAATCTACCGAGAAGGAGGTGAATATCTAATGCAAAGCAAGTATGGGGATTTAAGTGCTGCCGAACTGCGTGAATTGTGCTTAAAAGACGAACTCGATGCTGCTCAAATGAGTTTAGAAGAGTTAGAAAAGCTGTTTGGCTACGAGTCGGAACTTGACGACCCGCAGGCAGAAATCCTTATTTTCTGCTCAAAGGGTTTTGATAAGTTCGATAAATACCGCAAAGATATTCGTAAACCTTCTTTGAAGAAGATTTACCGGGAGAACAACATCGATGAACGCAGACGTGCGACCAAGCCTGCTTTGCGTGTATTGAAGATGGCGGCAACAATTGCGATTATAATTACGCTCACGGCGTTTACGGCACAGGCTGTGGTCATAACTTGTTTGAGTACGTTCGTGATTGGTTCTATGACAGGGACACTGTTGGAGTGTTGGTTCATGAGCCAGATGATGAACTTGGCGTTGACTTGCGAGAAATTCGTACCACTTCCGCCACCGAAGACGACCCCTCCGATGAACCGCCCGAAGATGAGTTCGTGTTTCTTGATTTCGAGCGGTTGGAGGATATTGATGAGGTTTGGTTGTCAAGGGTGAGCCGGGTGTTGGTGGATGGGTATGAGTTTGTTTATGCTGATTATATGAAATTTGAAGGGGATACGGTTTTTAAGGTTTATTTTATGAACGTGAACGAAGATTTCGTGTCATTAGACATACAAGACACACCTATGTTATACGTCGAACGTGAGAATTACGGCGACGTAGAAACAGTTGTGATAGGTGACATTCCTTAACCTCATAACAAAACCCACACCGTAACCGTGTGGGTTTTCCAACTATCTACATAAAATCAACCCCGATTGCATAAAGCGGCACATTTATCAACTGGTCTTCCCAGCGATAATCTCTCATAGAAGTGCGCAGGGCAATTATGGGTTTATACTTTTCACTGTACACTTTCAAACTTTTGCTCTGTAAATTTTCCTCAGCTTTGACTTCAAGCGGGTACACATCAGAATCATTCTTAAAAACAAAATCGACTTCAGCCTTGCCGCTACTGCTCCAGTAATGAGGCGTTATGCCGTTCGCAATCATCTCTTGCAACACATACTGCTCGGTTAATGAACCTTTGAACTCCTCAAAAATTCGATTACCCTCAAGCAGCGTTTTCACATCAAGCTCGGACATCGCACTAAGCAACCCGACATCGTGAATAAAAATCTTAAAGAAGTCAGTTTCATAGTTTTTTAGCGGAATCCCCGGCTTGCTGATTTGTTTGACCTTATAAATCAAGCCGCAATCCAAGAGCCATTGAAATGCGATTTCATAGTCTTTCAACCGGGAACCTTTCTGAACAATCCCCGGAGAGAATTTCTTATTCTCTCTTGCGAGTTGCGTGGGAACGCTCTCCCAGACGCTTCGCACACGCGGAATTTGTATTGTCGGGACGTGCTTAGAGAAGTCCTGCTCGTAGGTGAACAGAATTTGTCGGTGGATTTTACGCACCTCGCCATAATCACCGCTGTCTACATACTCCTGAACACCTTCGGGCATACCGCCGATATAATAATACTTTCGCAGGTAGTCAATGAACTTCGTCTTAAAAGCCGTAATCAGTTTCCAATCTCTTTGGCAGTCCTCCTTGCGGAGCAGCTCTACAAGACTTTCTTCGCCGACAGCTTCTAAAAACTCGCAGAAGTTTAATGGGTAGAGATTGCAGAAATCAACTTTACCCACAGGAAATGAAGTCCCCTTGTGCATAGCTACTCCGAGCAATGAGCCACCCGCAACAATCGCATATTCGGGCGCGTTCTCGTAGAAATACTTCAACGAAGCTAATGCTTTCGGCACTTCCTGCACTTCATCGAAAATAATCAGCGTGGTTTGAGGCTTGATTTTTACGCTTGCCTCAAGTTGCAAGCCGTCAATCAAGCGTGGAATATGATAATCGCCATCGAACAGAATTTGCATCCGCTCATTATTATCGAAGTTGATATACGCCACATTCTCGAAGTGAGTCCTACCGAACTCCTTCATAAGCCATGTCTTGCCGACCTGTCTCGCACCTCTGATAATCAGTGGTTTTCGCTTCCTTGCGTTTTTCCAATTGATTAAATAATCCATTAAATATCGTTTCATTCGCATCACCTCTGTTATTATTATATACGATAATCTCAATAAAAGCAAGGACTTTATGAAAATATTCGCAAAATCAGGAACGACTATTGCGCGAATCGTAAGGTTACCGTATGCCTTGAAGATACAAAATCCGCACGGCGGGAACGGGACGTATGTTAATTTTAAGTTAGAATTTCTGAAAAAGTCTTGACAAAAGCCGCTTGGCAGTGTATAATGGATATACCAATGGAAGTAAGGAATACATTGTGCGTTTAAATAAGGGGGCTTTTTTATGGAACTCGCAAAAATCACATCTAAAGGGCAGATTACAATTCCTGTCTACGTCAGAAAGAAACTCGGCGTAAATGAGGGTGATAAGCTGTTATTCATTGAGGAAGACGGGCGTATTTTCGTTGCTAATTCCACAATGATTGCTTTGCGTGAAGCACAAGCAGCGTTCGCAGGGGAAGCAGAGCGGCTCGGACTTAAAGACGAGGACGATGTTGTTGATATGATTAAGGAATTTCGCAAGGAAAGGAAACAACGCAATGCGAGTAATGGTTGATACTAATGTGCTCTTCTCAGCGTTATTGTTTCCATCACCAAACATGACAAGCATTTTTGATGAAATAGCTTTAAATCATAAACTTGTTATATGCTCTTATGTATTAGAGGAACTGCACGGAACGACAGCAGAGAAATTCCCCGACAAAGTAGCCAATGTTGAAAGGTTGCTTTCAAAAATGAGCTATGAGCTTGCCTATACACCGAAAATCATTGATGAATCCTTGTTTGAGATTAGAGATATGGACGATTATCCTGTACTCTATACGGCGATTATGGAAGATATAGACATCCTCATTACGGGTGATAACGATTACTTTGACGAAAAGCTAAGCGTTGAGAAGCCGTTAATCTTGAAACCACGGCAGTTAAAAGAGTTATTTATTCAGCAATAAAAATAATAAATCCGATTAGGGAGTGTTTGAAAAAACGCTCCCTTTTTCTATTCCAAAAGGAGGGATAAAACTAATGGACAACATTTCCGTTTGCCGATAAAATGACCGATAAAGTGACCGGTAAAATAGTAAACGGCGAGAAAGAGTTCTATGAATCGTTGTTGTTAAATTTGGCAGGCGGTGAATGGTTTTCTAATTCGCAAGTGCGTGATGTTGCGGAAATATCCGAAATAAGTGCGAAAAGATACCTGCAAAATCTGACCGAAAAGGGTCTTCTTGTTGTGCAAGAGGAACGAAAGAGCCGGAAATATAAACTCGTCGATTAAATAAAGACCAAACAAAACCCACACCGCAACCGTGTGGGTTTCGCCATATTTATCGACTGCTCAACCGCTCCCCCAACCCCAACATCGCCATTATGTAGCTCTGCGAGCGGTTTTCCAACTGTGTCAATGTTGCCAGCAGAGGGTCGCCTTCACTGGCAACATTGACACGGATAAACGCGAACCAAGACATCAGTTTTCGCCTTATGTCGTTGGTAGTAACACTTTTTAGCTTACACTTTCGAAAGCAAAAACTATAAAATCAAGTTATAGCGCTACTATATGTAAATTTATGAAACATTTCAAAAATCTTGAATATAGCCCCCGAATTTACAAATACTATCACCAATACGGAAAAATTTCCGTTATGATTTGTAAAATTGGAGGCTTATATATGAAAGCAACAGGAATTGTAAGGAGAATTGACGACCTCGGACGCGTCGTCATACCGAAAGAGATTAGAAGAACCATGAGAATAAGAGAAGGCGACCCTCTCGAAATATATACAAACGTAGACGGCGAAGTCATTTTCAAAAAATACTCCCCCGTTGGCGAAATTTCCGACATCGCCACCCAATATGCTGAAGTTCTCGCGAAAATCGGCGGTTGCCCTGCTGTTATTTGCGACCGTGACCATGTGATTGCCGCTTCGGGAATCCAAAAAAAGGAAATCCTTGAGCGTCGCGTTTCTAACTCACTTGAAGATTTAATCGAACAGCGCAGAACCCATGTTTATAAGTCTTATGAAGACAAGCGCCTTAATCCCATCGAAGGTATGGACAGATACGCAATCGCCTGTACGCCTATTGTAACGCAGGGCGATGTCAGCGGCGCTGTTATGATGCTTTCGTCGGACGGGCATGAATACGCCACCCCGGAGCAAACTGCGCTCGTTAATGCGGCGGCAATGTATTTTAGCAAGCAGATGGAAGAATAAAATGTTTAAAAATAACCGGTTTGCGGAAGTGCAGACCGGTTATTGATTTTATCCCCGCCCGAGCTTTACTAAATGCTCGTCTCCCGAAAATGTGTCCGCATTATATAAAAACAACACCGCGTCATAGTCATCCACATTAAAAAGCTCGCTGTAGCTTATGTTTATGAAGCGCATATCAACCATTGTGATTTCGCTGAAATTCTTAGCAAGGAAAGGGACAAACGAATGTGCGTAACTGTCCTTAATTACGAGAAGCCGCCTTCCTGTGCCGCCGAGATTAGAGATAATTTCCACTACAGGAACAGGTGAGCCGAGAAAAATTGAATACTTGTCCTTAACATCGAGATACTCCCGGAAATAAAGGCTGTTGTATGTTTTTTCGGAACTGCCGTCATTAATCGTAACCGCTACCTCCGGATTACCCTCGGCAAGTGTGTAAAGCTGTATTATATCGGGCGTTATGCTGTTGTCGAGGGTTCTTGAAAACAGTGTGCCGCGAAAAGAATTGCTGACGTTTTCAATGTTGAAGCGGCTCGGTTCAAGCGGTGTGAAGCCCATTGAAACCGCCGCCGCCGTATAAGCAATATATGCACCTGTTGACGTCCAGTGGTGGTCGGTTCGGTAGTAGATATAGCTGTTTGAATGTTCGCTGAGGAGCGGCAGTACATCAATTGATGTTATTTCCGTGAGCGTATCGTAACAATGCCTGATAAAATCTTTCTGTGAGCCTATTGGAGCGCTTTGCGGCAGGGAATCGCGGTATATTTCAATCGCTGTCGGCACAAGCATTAAATAAACCGGAACTTCACTGTGTCGTGCCGCGAAGACATTCATAGCCGCGAGGTTTCTTTCAACCGATGCTTCGTTATAGTTGTTCCAAATTTGCAATATGCGGTCTTCGGCGGTATAAACCCCGCCGATTTCGAGTTTTCCGAGCAGTCTTTCGGTTCCGTTCTTGAGCCTAATCCAGCTCTCGCGCCCGAGTACGCGGTCGCTCGCCCAGTCATCGAAATCCTGCATAAACGTAGTGTCAAGCACATTAGCAAGGTTAAACCGCGGGAACCGCGCCAAGTAACGGTTCTCGTTTTCTGAAAAAATGAATTCCCCCGGCTGCATCGTATTCAGCGATACCACGGGAATTATGGTGATTGTAGCGAAGAAGAAAACTATTAATATAATTTTGTGCAGATTTTTCATGGTTTTTCTCCGTTTAAAAATTAATTTCGCAATTACCTAAAAATTAAAATAAAGAAAAGGATTATACCCTGCGTCCACGAGATAAGCTATTACGAAAACAAATATTACTGCTTGATATAAAACCCCGCCGTAATTAAAAAAAACAGGAATTTTCGGATAAAGGCGGTCGTAAACTCTGCGCCACAAATTCGTACACGCAAAAACACAAAGCAGAAGAATTACCGAATAATTCAACAGCGCATAATGCGATACATTGTCGAAAAGCACGCCGTTGCCGCCGATTCCGAACATAACCCCCATATAACCGAAAGCAGTCGGAAGGTTCGCGGTGTCAAAAAGCACCCAACCGAGAATTACGAGCAACATGACATAACCCGAGCGAATAAAGCCGGGAAGCTTGACGATGAATTTACCGAGAAAAGCTTTTTCAGCTATGATTATTAAGCCGTAGAAACAACCCCAGACTATGAAGTTCCAGCTTGCGCCGTGCCAAATCCCGGTAAGAAGCCACACAACAGCAAGATTAAAAACCGTGCGCCTAAGCCCTTTCCGACTTCCGCCGAGCGGAAAGTAAACATAACTTTTGAACCAATTACCGAGCGTCATATGCCACCGCCGCCAAAACTCGGAAATATCTTTTGAAATGTACGGATAATTAAAATTCTGCGGGAAATTAAAGCCGAGCATTTTTCCGAGTCCGATTGCCATGTCCGAATATCCCGAAAAGTCAAAATAAATCTGGAAAGTAAATGCGATTATTCCAAGCCATGCTGTCAACACCGATAATTCGCCGAGTTCCATAAGCTTCACCTGTGACCAAAGCGCACCTATATTGTTTGCAATAAGCACCTTTTTACCCATGCCCGTAATAAAAAGCATAATCCCGTCATAGGTCATGGACAGCGAGATTTTACGGTTTTCGAGTTCTGCGGCTATATCGCTGTAGCGTACAATCGGCCCCGCCACAAGTTGCGGGAATAAAGTCACAAATGCCGCGAAAGTAATCGGGTTCTTTTGTACTTCGATTTTACGCTTATATAAATCAATCGTGTAAGACATGGACTGGAACGTGAAAAAGCTCATTCCAATCGGCGGTAATGCGCGAATCGGAATTTCAAAACTGCCGATTTTGAATATAGGATAGCTTAAATCCGTACCGAAAATGCCGAGCGCGTTCAGATTATCGGTTACAAAAATCCCGTACTTGAATAAACCGAGCAGCGCGATATTCATAATCACCGAAACAAGCAGCGCGATTTTCCTGACCTTGTCGTTGCGGTCGTATTTCCACATCATAATTCCCGCGAAGTAATCAATCTGTATGGAAAACAGCATTACGACAATATATTTAGGTTCGCCCCACGCATAGAAAAACAAGGCGCTAATCAGAATAAAAAGATTTTGAAAGCGTCTCGGCAATACATAATAAACCGCTAACGCGAGCGGCAAAAACATAAAAAGAAAAGGTACGCTTGAGAAAACCATTAAACCTCCGAGGGCAATTGGCGCAGTACGTAAAAACCGCCCTTACTTAATTTTATCTAATGCCTTGATGTATTCATCTTCGGTGAAAAGCGAGTTCAGTACAGCGGGAAGCGCTTTCGACGAAAGGTTTTCGGGAAGACCGAACTCTTTTTGAAGTAATTTACGCTGCCCTGCGGAATTGCTCCGCCCGCTAAGTCCGTCGTCAAAAAAACGTTCGCGTGTTAACCATGAATCCGCGTTTTTTTCTTGCGTGAATTTTTCAAAGGCTTTCCGAAGAATCCCCGCCTCCATTCCTTCAACGCCGATTTTATTATCGCGGGAAGATATGGTTTTACGCCGCTCTTTCCCGAAAACATCGGGAATGTAGATGTTGTGAATTTCACCTTCGCTAATTTTACTTTTAAGGCGATTTCGTATCAGAAAGCCCGCCCTGTCTGAATCGGTAAGTATGATTACGCCGTGCTTTTTCGCGAAAAGACGGATTAGGTCTAACTTCTCACTCTTCTTAAAAACGCCGAAACCATCAGTTGTGATAATTACCGCATCAAGTATTTCCGACAGCTTGATTTTATCGTACTTTCCCTCGACAATCACGGCTTGTTTTAACTTTATCATCGCAGTATAAGTATCTCCGTCATCGTTTTTTCAATCACAGTCCGGCTGTTAAGGCTCGTTGACTTCAGTTTTATATCAGCTTTATAAAGTGAAGCAAGGCATTTTTTAATATATATAATATCGGCGTTCAACGTTTTTTTCATAAGCCATGCGCGGTTCTTTGGGTAATTAAAATCCTCTGCGATTTTTTCGGGGGAAAATCTATGATTCTTTCCGAGTTTTGCGCGGTAAAAATCAACAAAAGCACCGGAAAGTGACGCTAAAATAATCACAGCCTGAACATTCTGCGCCATTAGGTCGTCGAGTATACGGAAAGCGGTTTTGGCGTTCTTTGAGGTCAGTGCGGAAGCAAGCTCGTATACACTCGTTTCGGTAAGACGCGGCGTTAAAAGGTCAATCACCTGCCCCGTAATCTCTCCGCCTGTTTCGGTATAAGCGCACAGCTTTTCGACTTCTGCGCCTATAAGCGTCAGGCTTCCGAGCGTTAAATCGTAGAGATGCTCGGCGTTAGTGCGGGAAATAATACAACCAAGACGGGATGCTTTTTTCATTATTAAGTCGGCGGCTTTAGGGCGACTGAGAAGAGCGAATTCACAAACAGTTCCCGACTGCTCAACACAAGCGAGCAGTTTTTTTGTTTTTGCGTTCCTTAGCGCCGGCTCAAAGCCTGTGATTGCAATTATAACCGCGCAGTATTCGGGAATGTCTGAAAACAGCGTAATTGCCTTTTCTAAATAGTCGGCGTCAAGCTTTTCAGCGTCAAAGTCGCTTATAATCACAAGCTTCCTGTCGGCAAAAACAGGCAGGGTTTCAATTGCTTCCTCAAGTGAGTCAAATTCGGGAACACCCGCAAATTTCACAAGGTTGAACTCGTCCGAATCCGGCGCAAACTTCTCGCGGACACGGTCGGTATATGTCTTAACGAGAAAAACTTCCTTACCGTAGAAATAGTAAAGATTCGTCAGTTTGTTAAGTTTAAGATTATCTTTTAAAGCGTCTTCGGTGATTTTCATTCTAAAATCCAACTTATTCTTTCATAATAGGCATTAAATTCATTTTGTTCGCCGGCTTCGGCGCGGCGCGAGGTGTGTATTACGGTTCCGGGGAATTCGGCGGCGTGTACCGAGAAGTTGTAGGTTATATTTATATCGGCGTTTGAGGGCTCTCTTATATGCCCGACGTTAATTTTTGTGTCGTTATACGAAACAGTATTTCCCGTCACCGTAAAAACTCCGCCGACATCGTAAGTAATCATTTCGCAATCAGGGCTTACAAACACTAACGACGGAATCGCTTCAAAAACGGGCAGGGAGTTGTTGGTACTGTTAATCAGAATGAGTAAACTGATTTCATCAAGAAAGTTGCCGCTTATAAAATCACTGACCGCCTGCGCCGTTCTTCTGCCGTCGTTGGTGACGATTACGACAGAGTTAGTCCTGTTGCGAAGAAATATGCAAGCTGAAGTACCATCTGTGTAAATATCAAGGCGGGTTTTATCAAGATAGAGATATTCGGTGGAAATCACCATCAGCGCAAGCGTAAAAATACTTATCAGCGCCGCACGAACCCCTGCAATTACCCGCTTGTAATAAAGCCCGGTCAGCGTTATGAACACTGCCGAAGCAATCACCCACGGCAAAACAAAAGCGTAATCAAGCGGAATGTAGGCGAACTTTAAGCCGCCGAAGAATCCAATCAAAACTTCCATCAACCGTGAAAGCAATCCGGCAACAAGCAGTGACATTCCGTCAAGCCCCGCGCTAAGCCCGAAAACCACCATCGCAGTAAGCATAATCGTGAAAAAGGGGAGCAGAATTATACTCGTAATTGCCGATACAAGCGAAACGCCTCCGAAAAGCACAGCCACAAGCGGCAGTGTTGTGTAATTGGCGCAAAGGTTCATGATAAAAGCTTCACGCAGATTTTTAATGACGGGACGCGTCCGACTGGTTTCAAAATGCCTGTTAATGGCAGGGGCGGCAACGCCGATTCCGATTGTACCCGCAATTGACAAAAGCAAGCCCGCATCAAGACAGGAATAAGGCGAAACAAGCAGTATAATTAAAGCCGCAAAGCCGATTGAGTTGAGCGTGTTACCCCGCCGCATGAACAATTCGCCGCCGTAGAATACAATCAGCATAATTCCCGCTCTGGTCACCGATGGCGAAAGGTTGAAGAAAACCATAAACGTAAGCGTCATCAATGTCAGAAATGTGAATTTCAGCTTACGCATAACCCGCAGCCGAGTCAGCCCGAGTACCGACATAAACATATGCGCCATAAGCGTAAGGTGAAGCCCGGAAACAGAGGCATAGTGCGAAGCTCCGGCTCTTGTTATGCTTTGCGAAAGCGAGGGTGAAAGCGCGGATTTATCTCCCATGAACACCGCGCATATAAGCGCACCGGTGTCATTCGGGAAAGCCGTCATGATTCGGCTCTTTAAGCGTTCGTTGAAGCCGCGTATAAGTCCGGTAAGGGAAAAGCTGTCGTTTTTATAAGCGACAGGGGTTGTGACCGCCGCAGCTTTAAGGAAAACGCCTCTGCTCATATAATAAGACGCTTCTGCAAAAGCCGTATTGTCGCGTAAAAGCGAGAATCGCGCTTCAAAACTAAGGCTGTCCCCGACCTCTGCCCCGGCATCGCGGGCATAAAGTGAAAACCGCGTTCTTGTGCCGTTTATTACAGCTTCTATCGTATAGCCCGCCATATCGTGAGAGGGCATGGTTTTATCAAGAACAACGCCTGTAATTTCGTGAGTTTGCCCGTCTAAAAGCAATATTTTATTTATTTCGCTTGTCCGGTAAAAGCCGTAAACACCGAAAGCAATCCCGCTCACAAGCAGAAGCACGCCTACGTCGGGCTTCCGAAGCCTTATCAAAACAATGCCTGTTAATCCGCCCGCCGCCATAATTATAAAACTGTAAACCGGATTAAGTTCCGGTAAAAACGCACAAATCAATCCGGCAAGATAGGAAAAGCCAATTACGGCAGATTTGAGCTTCATATTCTAAAAGCTGTCTTTTAGCTTCTCGCCGCCGAGCAGATGAAAATGCAGATGTTCAACAGCCTGCCCGCCGTCTTCACCTATATTCGTGACAATTCGGTAGCCGTTTCCAAGGTTAAACTGACCTGCTATTTTCGCCGCTGTCAGAATTAACCTGCCGGCAAGTCCGGCATCTTCCTGTTCAAGAGCGTCCGCACTGTCGATATGCTTTTTCGGAATTACGAGAACATGCACGGAGGCTTGCGGTTTTATGTCTTTGAAAGCTATAATTTCCTCGTCCTGATAAACATTTTCGGACGGAAGTTCGCCGTTCACTATTTTGCAGAATATACAATTGCTCATAAAATTTCTCCTACATGATTGTTTTTAATTTTGCCAAAGCCTCGTCAACTTTTGAAGCGTCGCCGATTCCCGCCATCGCGCTGTCCGGTCTGCCGCCGCCCCTACCGCCTGTAACAGCGGCAATTTCGCGGACTATATTTCCTGCGTTTATACCTTTGGCGACTGCGCTCTTATCACAAATACAGTAGAAGTTGCTCTCGCCCGCAAGCACAGCGACAAAATCAGCTTTTTCGCTTTTCAGTTTATCACCCGTCTGACGAAGTGCATCGGCGTTTGCGCCCGAAAGCTTCATAACAAGCAATTTAACGCCGTCTTTCTCGCCGACTTCCTCAATTTCTGAATTCTGCGCCTGCATTTTCGCGATTTCGGAGTTAAGCCGTGCGATTTCCTTAGAGTGAGCGGAATTAAGCTGTTTTATTTTTTCTGCCGCTTCGTTTATTTCGTTTTGTTTTGAACTTAAAAGTTCAAGTACGCCTAAGCCTGTTACAGCTTCGATTCTGCGAACACCGGAGGCAATGCTTGATTCTGAAATAATTTTAAACAAGCTGACTTCGGCGGTGTTCTTAACGTGACACCCGCCGCATAATTCAACAGAATCGCCTGCTTTCACCACGCGAACGGTATCGCCGTATTTTTCTCCGAACAACGCAATGGCACCAATTTTACGCGCTTCGTCAATAGACATTTCGTTTATTTCAACAGTATAGTTTTGCAAAACGGGAATATTAACAAGCTCTTCAATACTTTCAATTAAATCGGGGCTTAATGCCTGTCCGTGCGTGAAATCGAACCGACAGCGCTCATCGTCTACATAAGAACCCGCTTGCTGAACATGGTCGCCGAGAACCCGTTTCAGTGCCTCTTGAAGCAAGTGCGCGGCAGTGTGATTGCGAATAATTGCACTGCGGCGGTTGGCGTCAACCTCAGCGGTGACTTCCTGCCCTACCGAAAAAGAGTTTGTATCAGCGCATTGACAGAGCATTTGTCCGGTCGGGGCTTTTATTGTATTAATAACATCCGTTTCGTTTATCCGACCCGTATCTCCGACTTGTCCGCCGCTTTCCGCATAGAACGGCGATTTTTCAAGAATAACAAAATCATTAACAATTGCAAGAATTTTTGTGGTAATTTGCAATGTGTCATATCCCACGAACTCAACTGTCAATTGTTCATTGTCAAGTGAAAACTGTCCGTCGTCCCAGCCGCCCTTAAATGCTTGGTTTGCCCTTGCCGTGTCCTTTTGAATCTGCATAAGTTCATTGAACTTAGCCTCACTAAAAGTAAGGTTATTCTCGCTTAGAATTTCCCGTGTTAAATCCACCGGAAAACCGAAAGTATCGTGCAGTTTGAACACAGTTTCGCCGTCGATTGTGCCGCTTGCGGCTTTGATTGCTTGCTCAAGAAGTTCCAAGCCTTTCTCTACAGTTTTGGCGAAGCTCTCTTCCTCGGTTTTAATCGTATTTTTTATATACCCGCGCTTTTCGGAAAGTTCGGGGTAGGCGGAAAGATTCTCGTCTATGACAGTATCGCAGACCTCGTAAAGGAATGGCTTCTCATAACCGAGCAGACGTCCGTGACGCGCCGCCCGCCTAAGTAATCTGCGAAGCACATACCCCCGCCCTTCGTTGGACGGCAGAACGCCGTCGCCAATCATAAAAACAGTCGAGCGAATATGGTCGGTGATGATTCTGATTGAAACATCTTCTTTCGGGTTGGTTTTGTAGGTTTTAGCGGTAATTTCGCAGACTTTTTGCATTATATTACGCATGGTGTCAACTTCAAACAAGTTATCCACACCCTGCATTACACACGCGAGCCGTTCAAGACCCATGCCGGTGTCGATGTTTTTGGAAGCGAGGGGGGTATAATTGCCCTTGCCGTCGCTGTCGAACTGCGTAAAGACTAAATTCCACACTTCTATATAGCGGTCGCAGTCACAGCCGACTTTGCAACCGGCTTCTTTACAGCCGTGAGCCGCGCCGCGGTCGAAGTAAATTTCCGAACAAGGCCCGCAAGGTCCGCTTCCGTGTTCCCAAAAATTATCAGCTTTCCCGAATTTCACAATCCGCTTCGGCTTAACGCCGACTTCCTTAGTCCAAATTTCCGCCGCCTCGTCATCCTCCTCGAAAACGCTGACCCAAAGCAGTTCTTCCGGGATTTCAAGCACTTTCGTGAAATATTCCCACGCCCAAGCGCAGGCTTCTTTCTTAAAATAGTCGCCGAACGAAAAGTTTCCGAGCATTTCAAAATAAGTTCCGTGCCGCGAAGTGAAGCCGACGTTTTCAATATCGGGTGTACGAATGCACTTTTGGCAGGAAGCGGCGCGTCTTTGCGGCGGTTCCTCAAGCCCCTGAAAATATTTTTTAAGCGGGGTCATACCCGCGTTAATCAGCAGTATGGAGTTGTCGTCCTTCGGAATAAGCGGCGCGCTTTGCAATCTCAGGTGTTCCTTACCCTCAAAGAAAGCAAGATAGCTTTCTCTAAGTTCGTTTAAACCTGTCCATTTCATATTATTAATGTGTCCTTTCGTTTTTGCATGATTTTATTTGTTTGGATGTGTAAGTTTTGTTTATAATGTCCCCGGCGTCCCGTTCGCGTTTCGTGTGGTTTTCGGTGCGTCGGGGATGCCGCACCCCGCAACGTTTTACCTGTCTTTAAAAATCAAATTCAATACCGCTATTATAATCGGTTGGTGGAGCAGATAAATCCAAATCGTATATCGTCCCGTCGCCGCAAAGAAACGCACACGGGTTTTATAGAACCAGCGCGGAAGCGCGTTGTCACGGGCATAAACCCCGAAGAAGCTACCCGCCGCAAATATACAGAACCACGGAATGAGCGGGAAGTAGTCAGCATATTTCGTCTGCGGATGGCTGAAGCCGAACGGGAAGAGTACACCTGTGTTGTACATGATTTCCGGCGGGTTGTATGTTATCAGCCCGTTGAAGCCGATGTAGCCGTCCGGATTGCCGTACGGTACGTTATAAAGCGCGAAGAATAGAACGCCGAACAGAATTAGTCCCGCGATAGGCGGAACAAAATCGAAAAACCGCTCAGTCAGCGCGTATATAATCATGCTTATGCCAAGCATATGAAGTATTCCGAAGTGAATCATGTAGCTCGGCTGTGCGAACGCCACAATATAGGTAATAAGCATACCGAGAAAGAAGCACTGTATACCGCGTTTCAGGTTATTACGCGAAAAGCGGCAGACGCATCCGGAGATGAAAATAAAAATACCGGCGAAAATGTTACGGATTATGTCGAACCAGTCCTCAAAGAATATAGGTACATCAACCTCGTAGAAGTTATTTAAGCTGAACATAAAGTGATAGACTACCATGCAAATAATTGCAAAGCCGCGGATTTCGTCCAGTAAACCTATTCGTTTAGTTTCTCTCATGTGCTTAGCCCTTTCGTACCACTGCATAAAGGATAGTACAATCCATATTTATTTTAGTATACCTTATTTTAGATATAAATGTCAATAATTTTTTATAAAAAGTGAACGGACCCGGCGCACTGCGCTAAGCCCGTTTTTATTTATTTCTCTTCTTCAAGTACCGTAAACTCTGTTGCCGTCACTAACCACTCGCCCTCTTCAGAGAAAATATCTTTCTCGATTCTGTAAAAACCCGCATCAAGCTCCCCGAAGAAATGCCCTATATCAATACTGCCGTTATTGACGGAACCCGGCACGAGAATAATTCCAATGTCGTTCCAGCCCGCTCCCGTATTCATATCAACATACTCCCAACCGCTGTCTTCGTGCCTAAAAAGCATAAAATCCTCGCCATAGGTAAATTCTAAAGTTGTGTTATTGGTTATTTCATAATCAAGCCAGCTTGTCGCAGTTGTCACATTCATTGTCCTGATACGGAAAAACACCTCGGATGGCGTAAGTTCTCTCGGCTCGTCAGCAAAACTGCCGCTGTTTGCCGGAAGCGCGGGATTGTCCGATTCGGCTGATGAAGCCCCGGGCATGTCCGGCATTTTCAAGGCACAACCCGAAATAAGCAGTGCCGTTACTAATAAAAAAGCAATAATTCCCCTTTTCATAATCATCTTATTCCTTTCGTTTATAACTTGTCCTTTTTAACGTTATGCACTTTTCTAATTATATAGAACCTTTAATGTTTGACATTACATTATAAATATGTTAATATAAATGAAAAGCAATAGAAAGTAAATTAAGGTTATGAAAATTCTTTTTATCGGTGATGTTGTAGGGCAGGATACATGTACGGTTCTTGGTTCATTTCTGCCGAGTTTAAAACGCGAGCTTGAAATTAAGAATGGTATTGTTATTATAAACGGCGAAAACTCGGCTGACGGGAACGGCATGACGCCTTATTCCGCCAATCTGCTTTTTAAGGCGGGTGCAGACGTAATTACCTCGGGTAATCATTGCTTCAAACGGCAGGAAGCGGACAGCATGTACCGCGAGAACCCTTTCGTGTTGCGTCCCGCGAATTACGGCGGCAGTGCGCCCGGAAAAGGTGTCTGCCTGATTGACAGAGGAGGTTTTTCGGCGGCTGTAATTAATCTTGCGGGAATCAGCTTCATGCTTCCGGCTGATAATCCCTTTAAATGCATTGACGATATATTGAAAGATACAGGCACCAAAAATATAATCGTGGACTTCCACGCGGAAGCGACCGCCGAGAAAAAAGCCATGAGTTTTTACCTCGCCGGCAGAGCAAGCGCGGTAATCGGCACTCATACGCATATTCAAACGGCGGACGAGCAGATTATAAATGAACACACAGCATACATTACCGATGTCGGCATGACCGGCGCGAATGATTCGGTGCTGGGAATTGAAAAAGATGTTATAATTGAAAGGTTCTTGTGCTATTACCCCAAAAAATACGCGCTTGCCGGGGGTGTTTACAGCATTAATGCAGTTATTATTGATATTGACGAAAAAAGCGGAAAGGCGCAGTCGATATCCCGAATAAACCAAGTCATGAGGTAGGAGGAGACATCCATGGAATTAATCAAGGTATCAGCGCGTTCGGTACCAAAACTCGTTGCAGGTGCAATCGCGGCAGTGGTCAGAGAGAAAAAAATCGTTGAAATTCAGGCAGTGGGAGCGGGCGCAATCAACCAGGCGGTTAAATCAATCGCAATTGCGCGGATTTATACCTCGGAAGAGGGATTGAACCTAATCTGCAAGCCCGCTTTCACCAATGTAGACATCGACGGGACAGAAAAAACCGCAATTCAGTTCATAACCGAAGTACTTCCGATAGCTAATTAGTGTTGGTTGTCAGCTGCATAATCTCTCAAGCTCTTTTCTGAGCCGTTTAATTATACGCTTTTCAAGACGCGAGATGTAGCTTTGTGAAATACCTATAGAATCCGCGACTTCCTTTTGAGTGCGCTCGTTACCGTCAATAAGCCCGAAACGCATCTCCATGATTTGCTTTTCACGGGTTCCGAGACGCCCGATTGCCGAAAGCAGCAGGTCACGCTCAACTTCGTTTTCTATATTAACATTAACAATATCGTTATCGGTGCCGAGTACATCGGAAAGCAGCAGCTCGTTCCCGTCCCAGTCGATGTTGAGCGGCTCGTCAATGGAAATCTCATATTTCTGTGAGCCTGTTTTGCGTAAAAACATAAGAATCTCGTTTTCGATACAGCGGGAGGCATAAGTTGCGAGCTTTATGTTTTTCCCCGGACTGAAGGTATTGACGGCTTTTATAAGTCCGATTGTACCTATAGAAATTAAGTCTTCAATACCAATACCCGTGGATTCAAACTTTTTCGCAATATAAACCACAAGTCTTAAATTATGCACGATGAGCGTTTCGCGTGCGGTGTTAAAGTCAGTTTCAAGCTGACGGAACGCAACTTCCTCCTCCTCTCTTGTCAAAGGCGGGGGCAGGGATTCTGCGCCGTTTATGTACAGGACACCGTTCGTTTCCTTTGTTGTTTTGATTTTGCAGATTAGATGCTGCAAAACCGTCTGTAAATCGTTCATTTTTACTCACTGTCCTTTCTGTATGGCTTTTTTAAATTAACAATTTCGGATTAAAGATGGCGTTAACGCCGTTTTTATTTATGCCGTCTTTTGATATGCCAATCATCGCGTCTACCTGCTTTCTGTCAATGGTAACACTGTCGGGCTTGAAAACCGGGAGCAACCCGCCGCCGTTAATAGTGGAATACGGCAGTAAACGCAGACCCTTTACAAGTTCATGACCGCTCATATCAAGCGCGGGAAATAAATCCGCGCAGGCGTTTTTATCACAGATAATAACAGGACAACCGGTGAAAAAGTCCGTTAAAGTGTTCCCCGAATCAGCGAATGCGCTCAGGTTCCGGCTTTCGCCTTTATATTTGAAATCAACCGCATAAATCCTGTCGGCGTTGAACTTTACGTCTAAGAAATATCGAAGAAAGCGGATTAAAAAATACGCCGCCGCCGTAAAGAATAACATTGCTAAAAACGAGATGTCGAAATAAACCACGCCGTTGCTGTAAACCATGCCGAGCGGCGACACAAAAAGACTTAAAGCAAGCATAACCCCGGCAAACAGCACATTTATAACAAAAAAAACAAGCGCGTTTTTAAGAAACTTGTGACCGCCGAAAGCAATCAGCACCAAAGCCGCGCCAATCAGCAGTTTTATTGCCGCGTTAAAAAGCACCGGCAATTCGGGGAGCAAAATTACAAGCGAAGAAAGCCCGCCCGCCGCCGCACTTAAAACACAGCGCGCCGTGCTTATTTTCCTGTGGAGAAAGGCTCCGCATGCCTTAACCAGGAAAAAGTTCACATAAAGATTAATTATGACCAGTGTATCTATGTAAATGATGTTTGGGTAGAACATAAGTTCATTATAAAACATAGTGTATGAAAAAATTGCCGATATTTGCGGACAAAATATATTTTTTTGCTTGACTTTTTCGGCAATTTATGTTAAGCTTAAAAAAGATTTTTTTCTGTGAGGTACATACTGTGAAAAAATTATTATCTGCTGTTCTTGCCTTATCGCTTGCACTGACTTTCGTTGCTTGCGGCGAACCTGAACCCGAACTTGAACCACGCGACAGGAGCAATCGTCAGCAGTTAGAGCCACCCTCGAACGAGGAATCAGAATCCGAAACCGAATCACGCGGCGGGAACGACCATCAGCAGTCAGAGTCGCCCGAGAATGAGGATTCCGAATTTGGGGTGCCGGACATTCAGCTCGTTCAACCTACAGGACCGCTTGCCGCTTTTTGGGGAACATATACCAATGGTGATATTAATGTAATTATAGACGGCGATGGCGTAAGAGTGGAAGAGGAAATAAATGAGTCGTTGTTTGAGTACAATGTAACCGGCAACACAATAAGCGGAACGATATATCCCGCCGTTTGGGACGCTACAGACGGACAGCAGCACCAGGTTTGGTATTTCACCATGACGGTTGACGGTGACGTTCTGTATTACCATCGTTTGCTTGAGCTTTCAATTTATTTTGCCGACGGAAGTATGAATTATTTCGACAAGCCCCTGTCCGCAACACTTGCAAAGGTTGGCGGCAACGTATCGGTCGGCGATTTACCGCCTGCGCAAACTGATTTGCCTCCCGTAACGACCGACCCGGAAACCGCCTCTTCCTCTGCGGTACCGGTCGCTGTCTCAATTGATAAATCGGAGTATACAGGGCTCGATTCTATAGTTGTATCAATAACAGGCGTAACACAGGAAATGGTTGAAGCCGGAGCTCATGTTGCAATAAATATCCCGGAATCGGAGCATTCTTGGGAACCTTATAATATGCAACGGCTTCAGCAAACAGGTGCTTATACTTTTACAATACTTGCACCGAATTATATTGATTATTATAAGCTTCGTTTATATAATAACGCATATCGGAGCGATGACTCATTTATTACAAGTGTCGATTTTTCTGTGACACAAACTGTCGATATACCCCCCAGCGACCGTCCGCGGACGGGATAGTGAAAAACTGTAAATTGATATATAAGCGGGGCAAAACCCCCGCTTTTTTAATTATACTCTTGACAAATTCGGCAAATATCAGTATAATAAGATTAACAGGGAGGTGAAATCAATGGCTTTTGAAACCAAAGCTTTTTTATCAACTTTAGCGGATAATATAGCAAAATCAAAAACGGTCAAGGAAGTGTACATGACTGTCATGAAAGCGGCGAATGTAGAGGGTTTATCGGTTCCAACATATGAAGAGGCAATCAAAGAACTTGAAGATTCAAGAAGATAACAAAAATAACGTCAATAAAAAGCAGGGGCGAATTGTGGGCAATCCCCCGCTTTTTTAATTATACTCTTGACAAATCTCTAAAAAACCTATACAATATATAGTATGGAAAAATTTAGAAAAGCATATATAAGAACCTACGGCTGCAAGCAGAATTTCGCTGACAGCGAAAAGATTACGGGGCTTCTTTTAACAATAGGCTATGACATTACCAAAAGCCCGGAAGAAGCTGACTTAATCCTGCTCAATACCTGCGCTGTGCGTGAAAACGCCGAGCAACGGGTTTTCGGGAATGTGGGCGCATTGAAAAAACTGAAAGAGGACAAGCCAAAGCTTATCATAATCCTGTTCGGCTGTATGACACAGCAGGAACACACGGCTGAAAAGTTTAAAGCCAAGTTCTCTTTTATAGATGCAATTGCCGGTACGAACATATTATCATCACTGCCGGAGATAATAGAACAGGCTCGTTTAAAAACGCAAAAAGGCGCAAGGATTATACTAAAAGAAGCGGGCGCGGATTACGATAGTTTTGACGAGAGCGTAAAGCCGCTTCGTGAAGGGCTTTTTTCAGCAAATGTGCCGATTATGAACGGTTGTGATAATTTTTGCACTTACTGCGTAGTTCCGCTTGTGAGAGGGCGCGAAGTTTCGCGCACAGCCGAAAACGTAATCAGCGAGGTTAAAAACCTGATTGCAGAGGGGCGCAGGGATATTCTTCTGCTTGGGCAGAACGTGAATTCCTATGGCAAAGGTAATTCGGAAAACACGGATTTCACCGGGCTTCTGCGTGAGCTTGACGCACTCGAAGGCGAGTTCATCATCGGCTACATGACAAGCCACCCGAAAGACTGCAAGAAAGAGCTGATTGACTTTATCGCCGGAAGCCGCAACATCTCCCGCCATCTGCATTTGCCCGTGCAGTCGGGGAGCAACCGGATTCTTGAGCTTATGAATCGCGGTTACACCCGCGAGAAATACATTGAACTTGCCGAATACGCCAAAGAGAAAATCCCCGGTATTTCTCTGACAACCGATATACTCGTGGGTTTCCCCGGGGAAACTTATGAGGATTTTAAAGAAACGTTAGATTTAGTGGAAAAAATCGGCTTCGATTCTGCTTATACTTTCATATACAGCAAACGCGAGGGAACGATAGCGGCAGGGTTCGCCGACCCTATATCGGATGAAGAAAAGTCCGCGTGGTTTCGGGAGTTGCTTGATGTTCAAAATAAAATCAACGAACGTTCATACGAGCGGTTTGTCGGGAAAGTATTGCGTGTGCTTTGTCTTGGCGAGGGCAGAAGCAATCCGGAACTGCTTACGGGTAAAAGCAGGCAGGGAATTATCGTGGATTTTGCGGGCGGCGAAGAACTGCATGGGAAATTTGCAGACGTGAGAATTAAAAGGGCGTTACCGTGGGCATTAATCGGTGATTTGATTATTTAAAACAAAAGGAGAGAAAAATTATGGAACCTATTCAGGCGGCAAGAGAACTCGGCAGGGCGATTCAAAGCGACGAGCGCTTCAGAGCGTACTTCGCGGCGAAAGATAAAAACGACGGCGACGGGGTTTTGCAAAACCTCATCGGTGAGTTTAATTTACAGCGCGAGAATTTAACTATGGAGGTTTCAAAAACCGAGGGTGAAAAAGACCAAAGTAAAATCGATGGGCTTAACGAAAAAATGCGCGGAACTTACGCCGAGATTATGAGTAACGAAAACATGAAGGCGTACAGTCAGGCTAAAAACGAGGTTGATAAGATGATTAGTCAGGTAAATCAAATTATCGCAATGTGTTGCGAGGGCGCAGACCCCGATACCTGCGAGCCTGCGGCTAAGTCTTGCGGAAGCGGTTGCGGGGGTTGCGGAGGATGCGGCGGGTAAACCGCCGCTTGAAAGGTAGATTATTTATATAATGGGAAGTTAAATCTTCGGAGGGGAGGGTATTTTGAGTTATACAATATTTTGTAAAGAAACTGAAAAGTGGCTAAAACAGAATAACTTACCGTACATCCCAACGCGATGCGAAACAGAAACAGAAAGGGAAGCGAGATTACTTGTGTGGGATAAAGGGTACAAGCATATTTTTGAGCAATGGTTGAACGAAAAGCGTTATAAAGAACTTATTTCGCTTGCACACAGTGATTGGGTTAAACAAGCAATTGTTTATGAACCGTTGTTAAAATATTTCATAGAAAACGCTGAATTATCTTGTTTACAAGTGCTTTGCGAACGAAGAATAAGGTATGACATTGAACATGGTTTGTTGTTTTTTATAAGGCAAATTAAAGAATGTGAGAAAACAAATATCGACCCGGAAATATATAACTACATTGAAAAAACAACAAAAGTGCAAAATAAAATTTTAGAAAACTTGAACCGCTACATTGCGTATCTTGAAAAAACAGAAATTGATTTAGATTATTTAGAATCTGTAAAAACAATCAAGAAAAAAGTTATTGATTTGAGTATACGAAAAAGCGATTTAAAAGTTATCAAGAACAAATTATGATTAAATTCGCCTAATAAGCAAAACACGCAAAAAGGATACATAAAAAAATGAACAAAGAAAACCTAACCCCGATGCTCAGACACTACGTCGAGATTAAAGAGAAATACAAGGAATATGTTGTATTTTACAGGCTCGGAGATTTTTACGAGATGTTTTTCGATGATGCGGTCGAAGTATCAAAAAAGCTTGAACTGACGCTTACCAGCCGCGCAGAAACCCCTATGTGCGGCATACCCCACCACGCCGCCGAAAATTACATAAAACGACTTGTTGAGGGCGGTCATAAGGTTGCGATTTGCGAACAAATCGGCGATGTTACAGGCAAGGGTTTGGTCAGGCGGGAAGTTACCCGCATTGTGACAGCGGGAACGCTTATTGAGGAAAACATGCTCGATGCCGGCACAAACAACTTTATTGCCTGTTTTTTTATGAAAGACAGAGCTTGCGGTGTGGTTTTTGCGGATTTATCAACAGGCGAGATGAGCGCTTTCGAGAAAAGCGGAAAGAATCTCGAAGACGAACTTATTGCCGAAATTGCGCGGTTCATGCCGGTAGAAGTGCTGTTTAATATGGATTTTATGTCGCTTTTAAAAACCGCGAACTTCATAAAAACAAAAATCCCCGGCTGTGTCGGGGAAACGCTTGATAATTGTGAATATAACGCGGAAATCCTGAAGAACCACTCCTTTATTCCGGCGGAAATAGTCACAGAAAACCCGCTTGCTTCCGGCGCAATTGCCGCACTTCTCGGTTACATAAAGAAAACCCACCTCAACGACACGCCCCGCTTCACTACGCTGAATATGCATACAGACAGCGCGTTTTTGGATTTGGGGCTTACAGCCCGCCGAAATCTTGAACTGACCGAAACCCTGCGCGGCAAGGATAAACGCGGCTCGCTCATGTGGGTTTTAGACCGCACCCGCACTTCAATGGGAAAGCGGCGCCTTAAACAGTTCATCGAGCGCCCGCTGACAGACCACGCACGGATTCTGCGGCGCTTAGCCGCAGTCGATGAACTCGTGAAAAGCGTTGTGGGGCTCGGCGATTTACGCGGGGCGCTTGACGGCGTGTATGACATTGAAAGACTGATGACACGGATTGTTTATAATAAAGCCACCCCGCGCGATGTTTACGCTTTCGGGGCGACCTGCGAGAAAATACCTGAATTAAAGTGCATTTTAGCGCAGTTTCAATCACCTTTATTGCAGAAACTGAACGAGAGAACTTCTGCTCTTCCGGAAGTCGCCGCGCTTGTAGAAAACGCGATAAAGCCCGAACCGCCCGCTGTTACGAAGGACGGCGCTTATATTAAAGACGGCTACAACACCGAACTTGACCACCTGCGCCTGATTACAAAGGACAACAAAAAAATTCTTGCCGCGCTTGAAGAGCGCGAAAGGCAGGCGACAGGCATAAGAAACCTGAAAGTCGGCTATAACCGTGTTTTCGGTTACTACATTGAAATATCAAAAAGCAATATTAATTCAGCACCCGCGCATTACATCAGGAAGCAGACGCTTACAAACGGCGAGCGTTACATAACCGATGAACTAAAAAAAATCGAGAACGAAATTCTCGGCGCAAACGATAAAATCATCGCGCTTGAAGCGGAGATTTTCACCGAAGTCATAGAATTTATAAAAACAAAGCTTGAAGACGCGCAGAAAACCGCAAAAGCTGTTTCAATTCTCGATGTGCTGGGCGGATTTGCGGCGTGTGCGATTGAAAACAATTACGTTCGCCCCGAAATAAGTACGGAAAGCGTTATTGAAATTAAAGACGGCAGGCATCCGGTCGTTGAAAAGGTGCTGAAAGAAAGAATTTTCACGCCTAATGACGTTTATCTCGATACAAGCAAAAACCGGCTGATTATTATAACAGGCCCGAATATGGCGGGAAAATCGACATTTATGCGACAGGTTGCGCTGATTACGATTATGGCGCAAATCGGCAGCTTCGTCCCGGCGAAGTCAGCGCGAATCGGCGTTGTAGACAAGGTTTTCACCCGCGTGGGAGCAAGCGACGACCTTACGGCGGGGCAGTCTACATTCATGGTTGAAATGACCGAAGTCGCGGAAATTCTAAAGAACGCAACAAAGAAAAGCCTTGTGATTCTTGACGAAATCGGGCGCGGTACATCTACGTTCGACGGTATTTCAATCGCAAAAGCCGTTGCCGAGTATATCAACAACAAAACCGGCTGCAAGACGCTTTTTGCCACGCATTATCATGAATTAATTGCGCTTGAACAGCGCAACACGGGTATCAGGAACTTCAGCGCGGCGGCATCAAAGCGCGGCGACGAACTGCATTTTCTCCACAAAATCGTTGAGGGCGGCGTTGACGACAGCTACGGAATTGAAGTTGCGAAGCTTGCGGGCGTACCGGAAAAAGTCATTAACAGCGCGAAAGATTCGCTCAAAGTCATGGAGTTAAATTCAAAAATTGAACTCGAAGCAGAACTGCGCGAGAGAGAATCGGAAGCGCAAATCGACTTTACGTCACTCGCCCGTGAAAGCGTTATTAATCGCTTGAAAACGCTTGACACAAACGCGCTTACCCCGCTTGAAGCGTTGCAGATATTATCAGAATTGAAGAAGGAATTGTAGGGCGTGACACCGATAAAACCGGTACGTAATGCAAAACATCGCGTCCTACAAAGTTCGCTTAATAAAACCCCGAACGAGGTGAAATTCATGCCCGAAATAAACATTCTCGCCCGCGAAATCAGCGAGCTGATTGCCGCCGGTGAAGTCGTTGAGCGCCCTGCCAGCGTAATTAAAGAGCTTGTCGAAAACTGCGTAGACGCAGGAGCAAGCTCGATTACAGTGGAGATTATGGGCGGCGGCGTGAGCTTCATGCGTGTAACCGACAACGGTCACGGAATTGCGTTCAGCGAAGTTCCGAAAGCTTTTCTTCGCCACGCCACAAGCAAAACCTTAAACAAAGAAGACCTTGAAAACATAGTCACAATGGGATTTCGCGGGGAGGCATTGGCTTCTGTCGCGGCAGTATCAAAAATAGAAATGCTCACAAAGCGAGCCGAAGATAAAAGCGGCACACTCTATAAAATTCACGGCGGCGAAGAAGTAAGTCACATTGAAACCGGTTGCCCCGACGGCACGACTATAATTATCCGCGAACTTTTTTATAATACTCCGGCGCGCCTAAAATTCCTCAAGAAAGACATTTCGGAAGCCAATGCTGTTCAGGCGGTAGTAGATAAGCTGATTTTGGCGCACCCAAGCATAGCTTTTCGGTTTCTGCGGGATAATAAGCCCGTCAGAATTACGGCAGGTGACGGCGAACTTTATTCCGCGCTGTACTCGGTTTTCGGCGGGCAATTCGCAACGAGCCTTGTGCCGGTCGATTTTTCGCAGTACGGTATTAAAATCAGCGGCTTTGTATCTTCGCCGCTTTTTTGCAGGGGCAACCGCACAATGCAGTACTTTTCCCTCAATTCCCGCCCGATAAAATCATTGCAGATTATGGCGGCGATGGAGGAGGTTTACAAAAACACCGCGCCTGCCGGAAAATACCCCGCCTGCGCCCTTAAAATTGAAATAAACCCGCGTGAAGCGGACGTTAACGTCCACCCTGCTAAGACCGAAGTTCGCTTTGCGGACGATAACGCGGTTTTCGATACTGTGTACTTCGCGGTGAAAAACGCGCTTCTTAATGCGCAAAACGTCAAGGAAATAGAACTCCCGAAACCGGAATACTCACCGCCGCCCGCAGAACAATCAACGCTTCAACAAACATTGACGCCGACATTCAATGCAAGCAAAGCGGAATTTATCGTAAAAAAAACATACGAAGAGCCGATTGTAAATGAATTGAAGCCACACGAAAAATCAACCGTAAAGGTGAGTTTTGCGCGTCACGTGACTGCCCTGCCCGAAAAACCCGAGACCCCGGAAGAACCTTCTCCGTGCCTGCGTATAATCGGCGAGTTTCGGAAAACATACATAATATGTGAAGACGGCGAAAATCTCGTGCTGATTGACAAACACGCCGCCCACGAGCGCATACGTTTTGAGGAGCTTAAAAAGGAGCTGACGGCTTCTTCGCAATTGCTTGCTGAAAGCATTTATGCAAAGTTCGATATGCGCTGTTATGACGCGCTTCAGCAAGGGCGGGAGATACTGCTTGACGCAGGAATAGAAATAATCCCGCTTGATGATTACGGGATTGAAATAATTGCATTGCCGGAGGTATTGGTCGGAAGCGACATTGAAGCCGTTCTTTCGGACGCTGCGGAAATTTTCGCCGAAAGCGGCGCTTCGGAAATAGGAACGGAAAGCATATTCAACGAGATTCTGCACTCCATTGCATGTAAATCCGCCATGAAAGCCAATGATAAAAGCATAATATCCGACTTGGAAAAGCTTGCTGATGTTGTTTGGAATGACAGGAGCCTGCGCTTCTGTCCGCATGGCAGGCCGATTATTACCTCGCTTAGCCGACGGGAAATTGAGAAGAATTTTGGGAGAACGTAAGAGCGATTATTATAATCTGCTCACCTGCGTATTAGAACATGAAAACAATGGAAAAAACCTTCATAATCGTGGTTTGCGGGCCGACGGCTTCAGGTAAAACCGCACTTGCGGTCAGGCTCGCCGAAGAATTTAACGGTGAAATCATCGGCGCAGACTCCATGCAGGTTTACAAAGGTATGGACATAGCCACGGCAAAACCGACTTCGGCGGAACTGCGCGGGATTCGGCATCACCTAATCGACTTTCTTGAGCCGCACGAGCCTTTTTCGGTCGCGGATTATGTGGAACTTGCACGGGCAAAAATCACCGAAGTGCGCGAACGCGGTAAACTGCCTGTTATTGCAGGCGGTACGGGTTTATATATAAATTCGCTGATTGATAATATCGAATTCCCGGAAATTAAAGCCGATATGGCTTTTCGGGCAGAAATGCGTGGAAAAAATGCCGGATTTCTTCTCGGAGAGCTTTTAAAAAAAGACCCTGAAACTGCGGCTTTATTGCATGAAAATAATCTGAAAAGAATAATCAGGGCTTTAGAGGTTTTTCATGTCACGGGCAGAACCATGAGCGATTTAAAGCGTGAAAGCCGCCTTGTTCCGTCGCCCTATAAGCCTTTAATGTTACAAATAAACTTTCCGCGAGAAAAATTATACGAGCGCATAAATAAAAGAGCAGATGAGATGTTAGAAGCGGGGCTTGCAGAGGAAGCGCGGGCGTTTTATACGCTTCAAAACCCGCAAACCGCTGCACAGGCTATAGGTTATAAAGAACTTCTGCCTTTCTTAAACGGTGAAGCGGAGCTTTCGCACTGCGTTGAACGCCTTAAACAAAGTACGCGCAATTACGCGAAAAGACAGTTAACATGGTTCAAAAAAGACCCGCGGATTAACTTATTAGCGGCTGACGAGTTTTTAATTGACAAATCAATCAGCTTGTGTTATAATTATATAAATATAGTCAGCACTCCCTAAAGAAAGGAAGGAAAAAATGGCTAAGGATATTAATTTGCAGGATGTCTTTTTGAATCAGGCAAGGAAAGAACGCATACCCGTAACCATTTATATCACCAACGGCTTTCAGTTCAAGGGGACGGTGAGAGGCTTTGACAGCTACATCGTAATTCTTGATACTGACGGGAAGCAGAACATGATTTATAAGCATGCGATTTCGACCATTACACCGCTTAAAGCGATTTCGGTCTTCGATGTTTTCGATAAGGAAGAAGCAGAATCAACTTAGGGCGGCTGTCGGTTGTCCGTAAATGCAAAGAGGAATAAAAATGGAGGATAAATCTCCTGTAAAAAAAAGTGCATTCACCCTGAGGATAATCTGGGCATTGCTCGGCTTGTTCTTTATTATAACGGTTGCGAGTCAAATTTACATACGTTTTTACAACCCGCTCAGAACCGAAACGGCGATGCTTTACAGTACGCCGGACACCTATGTTTTCGAGGCCGTACACATACGCAACGAGCGGTTGGTGCGGTACGGCGGGGCTGATGTAATATCGTATGCTCACCCCGACGGCTCAAAGCTCGGCAGAAACTCAATAGTAGCTCAAAGTTACAGGTCTGTTGATGATATATTACTGCAAAAGCGAATTGATGAACTGACAGAGCGTGTGCGAGTGCTTGAAGGCGCGGAAACGTTGGAAAGCACCGATAATTTTCAGCTTGAATCATATCTGAATCAAATTATGAACCGCCACACTGCCTTACTCGGTCAAATCAGTGCCGGAGATTACAGCGCAATCGACACCCTGAAGAACGAATATATCTCACTGCAATGCAAAAAGCGCGTTCTGCGGGGTGAAGAAATAGGTTACAGGGAGCAGATAGGCGCGCTGAACAGTGAAATCGCAAGCCTTCGCGCACGTATAAGCGCATCGCCGCGCGATGTTATTATAGACGAAGCGGGTTATTTTGTGAGCGTCGTTGACGGATATGAGGGTTCTCTTAACTTTGACAGGATTTACTCACTTCAAAAAGACGATATTGAACGAATTATAAGAGAACCGCGGCTTGAAGTCGGTGAGGGTATCATCGGAAAGATGATTGATGGGTACAAGTGGCGCTTTGTCGGGGTCTTAAACACCGAGAGAACCCGCTCGCTTTATGAAGGAGCGGCAGTTGAACTCAGAACGGGCGGAAGTACGCAGGCAGTAAGAGCAACGGTGTTACGGCGGATTCGCCTTGACGACGGAAACAGCATTTTCATATTCGAGTGCGATACGCTCACACCGGAATTAGCGTCACGGCGGGTTTCGCAGTTCAATTTAGTGCTTAATCAATATAAAGGCATACGTATTCCCACAATAGCGGTGCATGTTAACGACGAAAATCAGCAGGGAGTATTTGTAAAGCACGGCACGGAGATTATTTTTAAGCGAATCAATGTAATAAGAACAGAAAACAACTACTTTTTAGTTGAAGACACCACGAATGTGGCGGGCTTTATTTCGCTTTATGACAGCGTTGTAACAAGAGGCAGGGATTTATATGACGGGAAAATCGTTCCATGATTGAAATAGCAGAGAATTATAAGAGAATTACAGAAAATGTTGAAAAAGCACGCTCGGATTACGCTCCGGGAAGTAAAATCCGTATAATGGCGGTTACTAAGGGCGTTCCGCACGAGAAGGTAAACCACGCCGTTTCCTTCGGTATAGACCTCATCGGCGAAAACAGAGCGCAGGAATTTTTGCAAAAACACCCTTTTTACGCAAAAAAATGTGAAATTCATTTCATTGGGGGCTTGCAAAATAACAAAGTTAAGTATATAATTGATAAAGTAAGCGTAATTCAATCGGCGGACAGTTTAAAGCTGATTTCGGAAATAAACAGGCGCGCAGTGAATTCGGGACTGATTATGAATCTGCTGATTGAGGTTAATATAGGTTGCGAGTATTCCAAAAACGGCGTTGAAGCCGGCAGACTGCCCGTACTGCTTGCACAAGCGGACGAGCTTGAAAATGTAAAGTTGCGCGGATTAATGGCGATTCCGCCGATAAATGCGGAAGAAAACATCTATGCGTCTATGCGGCGACTTTATGAAGACGCGAGAGCGAAGGTAAAACAACCGGACGAGTTCGATACATTATCGATGGGGATGTCCGGGGATTATGTTACGGCAATAAAACACGGCGCGAACATCATCAGAATAGGCAGCGCCTTGTTTGGAAGCAGATAAATAAACGCAATTCAAAAAAACTAAAAGAGTAAAAATGAAAACAGAAAGGAATCATTATCATGGGTTTTGGGGACGTTTTAAGAAAAGTTACGGGAGCAGGCAATTACGACAATGAAGAAGACAACGGCTTTGTTGACGATACTCCCACGGTATCAAACTCGCGTTACGATGACGATTTCGGTTTCGGCAGAACGAAAGCCAACAGCAGTAAGGTGCTTTCCATCGCCGCTACCACGCACTTACAGGTAATTGTATTCAAGCCGCAAAAGTATAGCGAAGCGGCGGAAATCGCAGACCATTTCAAAAGCAAGAAAACAATAGTACTGAACCTGGAAAATACCAACAAGGACGTTGCTAACCGTCTGATTGACTTTTTAGGCGGTGTGGCTTATGCGGGAGACGGCGACCTGAAGAGAATCTCAAATACTACATACATGATAGTACCGTTTAACGTTGAGATTTCCGGCGATACTATCGAAGAACTTGAAAGTTCTTCCGATTTGTTTTAACCGCTGAAACGGTGGTTGAAGCGCAAAGAAAACTATTGGCACGTCCATGAAAGGAAAGTAAAAAATGAACGCAAAGGAAATTTCGACAAGAAAGTTCGACCGAGGCTTTAACGGATACAAAACAGACGAAGTAGACGAATTTTTAAAGGAAATATCCGCCGAATTCTCACAGCTTCAAGTTGATAACCGCGACTTGGAGAAGAAGTTGGAGGTGCTTGCGGATAAGGTTCGCGAGTACCGCGATGATGAAGACGCCATAAAAGAAGCCATGCTCGGAGCGCAGAAGCAGGGCAATGCGACTATTGCCGAGGCTAAGGAAAAAGCCAAGAAAATTGTCGAGGACGCTCAGGATAAAGCGGATACCATGCTTGCCGACGCGAGGGAAGAAAGCAAGCGGCTTCGTGAAGAAGCTGACGCGAATTTAAAGAACGCCAACGACGAAGCTAAGAGAATCGAAAATGAAGCCGCCGCAAAACTTGAAAAGATGGAAGAAGAGTATAGAAACAAGCTCGATTTGAATAAAGAAATTCTTAGTAAGACGAAAAATGAGGTTATGCGCTTCAGACAAATGGTTTTAGAGGACTTTAAACGTGTTGTGGACATCATGGAGGTTCTGCCCGAGTCCTGCGAAAATGAATTTATCGCAAAAACTCTTACCGAGTATCAAAAGGAAAAGAACGTTACATTAAAAAAGCCCGCCGTTAAACCTGTTGCCGAACCCGTAAAGCAACAGGCGGCGGTCGTTAAGGAAGAGCAGGCGGCAGAGGACGCAGGTGATGCGCTGTTTGAGGAATTCGCGGCGCAGATAGTGGAAAAGCAACAGGAATCAACTTCGTTTGAAGTAAAGATGGAAGAAGGTTTCCTTGCCGACCTCACTACCGAAATTAATTTCGAGCCTGTCTTTGACGAAGAAGTAGCGGACGAAACAGCCGAACTCAGCGCGGAAGAGTTCCCGTCTGTCGAAAAAGCGGCAGAAGCCGAAGCTGACAGCGGCAATAACGACCCGTTTTTTAAAAAGGCTCCGAAAGAACCTAAGGAGCGAGAGGCTTTAGAGTTCGGAAGTAACACGAAAAGCCGTAAAAAGTAAATAAGTTATAATAACGCGGAGAACAAACCCTCTCCGCGTTATAATAAAAAGAAGCCACCCACTTTAGAAAGGAATAACATGAAAAAATGTACAAACTGCGGAAGCGAAGCTTACAGAGCTGAATCAAGGTTCTGCAAAACATGCGGCGGAGCGTTGCCTGAACGCGAGGAAGCGCCGAACATCAACATCTGCACAAACGCCGGCTGTGGTCAGCACACGGCAAAGTTCATCTACCCCAACGAAACGCACTTCTGCGACATCTGCGGAAGCAAGACGGCTTTTGCGGGATAATTTTAAGTTCTGTTAGATAACTGTATTGATATATAGCTAACGAACATTATCTGTATATCAATACAAAGGTCTGACAAATTCCCCCGTATCGCTACTAAATATAAAGAACAAAAACGAGGAATTAACACATGGCACAAAATCACAGCAAAGACTACAACAACACATTGAATCTGCCGCAAACCGAGTTCCCTATGCGCGCTAACCTGCCTGAACGCGAACCCTTAATGCTAAAGAAGTGGGAAGACGGGCGGCTTTATTACAAGCTTGCGGAAAAAAACAAAGAAAAACCTAAGTATATTCTGCACGACGGTCCGCCCTATGCGAACGGCGATATTCATATGGGTCATGCTCTCAATAAGATTTTGAAAGATATTATCGTTAAATATAAAGCGATGACCGGCTTTTCAACCCCGTTTGTTCCGGGGTGGGACTGTCACGGTCTTCCTATCGAACTTCGCGCACTCAAAGAACTCGGCATTGCTCATAAAAAAGTAGAAACCGCCGAGCTTAGGAAATATTGCCGCGATTACGCGCTGTCGTTCTTAGACCGTCAAAAGGCGCAGATGAAGAGAATCGGTGCCTGGGGGGACTTCGATAACCCTTATCTGACGATTGCACCTGACTACGAGGCAAAGCAAATCGAAGTTTTCGGCGATATGTATAAGAAAGGTTACATCTACAAGGGTCTGAAACCCGTGCATTGGTGTGCGGACTGTAAAACCGCACTTGCCGAAGCCGAAATTGAGTATGAAGAAGACGAGTGCTATTCAATCTACGTAAAATTCCCCGTTACCGACGACAAAGGGAAATTCAAAGGCATTGATTTAAGCAGGGCTTATGTCCTTATATGGACGACAACAACATGGACTTTACCGGGGAATCTTGCGATTTCTCTCGGTCCTGATTACAATTATACTTTTATAAAAGCGGAAGACGAGGATAATCCCTCGTTCGGGGATTATATACTTGTTGCGAAAGAACTCGCGGAGCAGGTTGCAAAGGAGTGCAAACTCGAAAAATATTCACTCGTCGGTGAGTATAAGGGCAGTGAGCTTGATTTGCTTGAAACTGCACATCCGTTCCTGCCGCGAAAGAGCATAATCATAACGGGCGGGCATGTCACACTTGAAAGCGGAACGGGCTGTGTTCACACTGCACCGGGCTTCGGTGTGGAAGACTACGAGGTTTGTAATTCGTATAAGGGGCTTTTCGATATAATCGTGCCTGTTGACGAAAATGGCAAAATGACCGCAGAAGCCGGCGCGAATATCGCCGAAAAATCAACAGGTGAAGCGAATAAGATTATTGCGTCGGATTTAAAAGAAAAGAATCTGCTCCTTGCAACAACTAAGTTTTCACATTCATATCCGCACTGCTGGCGTTGCCGCGAGCCGATTATATACCGCGCCACCGACCAGTGGTTCTGCGCGGTGAGTATGTTCAGGGATGAAACAATTAAAGCTATAAATGAAGTACAGTGGATTCCGAAATGGGGACAGGAGCGTATTTTGAATATGGTGCGCGACAGAAGTGACTGGTGCATATCGCGTCAGAAGCGCTGGGGTGTGCCTATTCCGATTTTATATTGCGGGGACTGCGGTAAGGAGATTTGCAACGACCTTACTATAAAAGCCATTTCCGAACTGTTCAGAAAAAGCAATTCCGATGCGTGGTATGCTCTTGAGCCCTCCGAATTTATCCCTGCCGATGTAAAATGCAGCTGCGGTTGCGGTAACTTCAAAAGGGAAATGGATATTTTAGACGTGTGGTTTGATTCCGGTTGCTCTCACGCAGCTGTCTGCGAACAGCGCCCCGAGCTTGAATCGCCGTGTGACCTCTATCTTGAGGGAAGCGACCAGTTCAGAGGCTGGTTTCAGTCGTCACTGCTGACTTCGGTTGCGGTGAACAACCGCGCACCTTATAAAGCCGTCAGTACGCACGGCTGGGTCTTGGACGGCGAAGGTAAGGAAATGCATAAGTCAAAAGGCAACGTAATCCCGCCCGAACATGTCGTTGACAAATACGGCGCGGATGTTCTCAGGTTGTGGGTGTCGTCGCTTGACTTCCATTCGGACGTTAAAATTTCAGATGATTTATTAAAGCAGATTTCCGAAACTTACAGGAAAATCCGTAATACAGCGCGGTTTATTTTAGGCAATCTCGGCGGTTTCGCCCCCGAAAAGGATATGCTTGATGTAAATGAGCTTATGGAACTTGACAAGTGGGCGCTTCTCTGCTTCGACGCGCTGTCGGAAAAGGTCATGAAATCCTATGAAGAATTTGATTATTATTATGCTTATCACGCGATTAACAACTTCTGCGTGGTGGATATGTCGAACTTTTATCTTGATATAATCAAAGACCGTCTTTATTGTGAAAAAGCGAACGGCTTCGGGCGCAAAAGCGCACAGACCGCAATGTTTACTATACTTCACGGCTTAACAAGATTAATCGCTCCGATACTTTGCTTTACGGCGGATGAAATCTGGGCGGAACTGCCAAAGTTCGCCGGTGACGATAAACACAGTGTAATCTTTAACGATATGCCCGTTAAAACAGGCGTAAGCGTAAGCGCGGAATTTATTGCGAAGTGGGATAAAATAAAACAGATTCGCGGCGAGGTGCTGACAGTGCTTGAACAAAAGCGCGCAGAAAAAACAATCGGCAAATCGCTTGAAGCCAAGGTGATTCTAAAAAGCGCCGGGGATTTAAGCGCGATTCTGCCGGAACTCGCCTCCGCTTTTATAGTTTCGCAGGTTGTTTATGAAAAAGGCGGCGAAGCGCTTGAAATAACAGTAGAGAAAGCAGACGGTAATAAATGTGCGCGATGCTGGATTTATTCCGAAAGCGTAAGTGAAGACGAACTTTGCGGGAGATGTTTGCAGGTAATCAAAACATGAAAATGTTTGTACGAAAAGAAAGAGTACCCGCTCGGTTAACCGCCCTGCTTTCTATAGTTGCCTTAATCGGCATCGACAGGTTAACCAAGTGGCTTGCGGCGGTTAATCTGAACGCGGAAGGAAAGCCGAGTTCAGTTAATCTCATAAATGTAAACGGAACAAATGTTCTTAACTTCACTTATGTTGAAAACACGGGAGCGGCTTTCAGTATATTACAGGGACAGCGGCTTTTTCTGATTCTTATGACGGGCTTGTTAGTTACGGGCGTACTTATTTTTCTGCTGTCCGACAGATTAAAGAGCAAATTGCTTATTACGGCACTGACGCTAATCGTTGCGGGCGGTGCGGGAAATTTGATTGACCGCGTGTTTTACGGCTATGTTATTGACTTTATTGATTTTAGAATAATAAATTTCGCTATTTTTAACTTCGCGGATATCTGTGTTACAACCGGAACGGTCATAGCTTTGATTGCTATGATTAGGGAGGAAATCATGAGCAGAAAGCAAATTCAACCGGCAGCTGACACTCAAACGGCTTCAGAAAATGAAACTGTTAATGAAAATGTCGGCGAAGTAAAAAAACTATGATTTATTATGAAGCGGGAACAGGAGAAAGGCTTGATAAGTGGGTTTCTGAAAATGTTGAGGGTATATCGCGAAGTTTAGCGGTGAACTTTATTGAATCAGGCATTTGCACGGTTAACGGAATTGCGGTTGCTAAAAACTATAGATTAAAGTCGGGAGATAAGGTTTCTCTCGTTGTTCCCGAAGCAAAACCGGTTGATATTTTGCCCGAAAATATCCCGCTTGATATTCGTTTCGAGGACGATGACTTGTTAATCGTTAATAAGCCGCACGGTATGGTGGTTCACCCGGCTTGCGGCAATTTATCAAAAACATTGGTGAACGCCTTAATGTACCACTGCGGCGGGTCATTGTCGGGAATTAACGGCGAAATAAGACCCGGAATCGTCCACAGAATCGACAAAAACACCAGCGGCTTGCTCCTTGTAGCCAAGAACGACTTCACGCATACACGGCTTGCAGGGCAATTAAAAGCGTACAGCGTGAAGCGGGAGTATCAGGCGGTTGTGAGCGGGATTGTAAGAAAATCGGGTACGGTTGACGCGCCTGTCGGGCGGCATAAAGTCAGGCGCAAGGAAATGTGTGTGAACGGCTTGAATCCGCGAAACGCCGTGACGCATTATGAAGTTATTGAGTACTATAAAAATGCAACACACCTGCGAATCCGCCTGCAAACCGGACGCACGCATCAAATCCGCGTTCACATGGCATATATAGGGCATCCGGTTTTAGGCGACGATGTTTACGGGAACGGAAAACCTAAACTCGGCGGGCAGTGCTTACATGCGGGGAAATTGGGTTTTGTGCATCCGAGGACGGAAAAATACATGGAGTTTGAGAGTGAATTACCGCAGTATTTTAATAAATTATTATTGCAATTAAAGGTTAACCATGAATCTTAACAACATCTTCTTAATAACCGATGCCGACGGTACGCTTCTCACCGATGACAAGCGGATTCTCGGCAAAGATAAGGCGGCAATCCGTGAGCTTACGGAAAGCGGCGGCTTATTCACAATAGCGACCGGGCGCGGTGTTTCGCTCGCTAAAACAGTCGCGGACGAGCTTAATTTAAAAATCCCCGCCGTTATATTTAACGGCGCGGCGGTATATGATTTTAAGCGGAATTGTTTTCTGTGGCAGAGTACTTTGCCCGCCAAAGCACGGAATTACATAAAACTGCTCATGGAGCGGTTCCCGTTGCTCGGGATTGAAATTCTGCGAGGCGACAAGGTTTATGTCGTAAGAACAAACGAGCTTGAGGAAGAACACATTCGGCTCGGCTGTGATGAACCGATTCGGTGCGGTTTTGAAGATGTTCCGCATGATAATTGGATTAAGACGCTTTTGGTGGGAAACCCTCATGAAATAGACCGGGCAATTGCCTTTTGCGATGAATGCGACTTTACGGGAATCCATCTCGTCCGCAGTGCGCCCATCTTTTATGAAATGCTTCCGAGCGGGATTAACAAAGGCACAGGGTTTAAAAAACTGCTTGAAATTATGGAGGTTGATAACCGCTATGTTGTAGCGGCGGGAGATTTTATGAACGACCTTGAAATGCTTCAAGCCGCAGATTTAGGCGTTGCGGTAGCGAACGCCGAGGAAGTTGTAAAGAAAGAAGCGGATTTAATGGTCTGCGACAATAACAGCGGGGCAATGCGGGAAATTATACAGTATTTGAAAAAAGCGTAAATTAAATGTAAGGTGAAGCTTATGTATTATGTAGAATTCGGCGAAATATTAAGGGCAAAAAGAAAAGAATCGGGACTCAGTCAGTTGAAATTAGCAACGTTGGCAGGACTGAACAGAGCGGTTATCAGCAAGTATGAAAACGCTTTAAGTTACCCGCCTTATAACGTTTTAATAAGATTTGCGCGGGTTTTTAAAGTTTCAACGGATTATCTTCTCGGCATAGAAAAAGCCAAAACCCTCAACATCGAGGGTTTAACCGCCGGACAAATCAGTTCATTGAAGTCAATCGTAAATGAATATCAAAGACTGAACGGCGTTTTCACCGATTGACATTACAAAAATCATATGTTATAATTAATCATAAATATTGTAAGCTTTTGTCCTCGGTTATTTAGTTTTAAAAACCACCACAAATACATTAAAAGGAATAAACCACATGAACAAATTTTTATTTACGATAGAAGCTGAAGCTTTTGAAGGCGTTAAGCGAATCGCGAAGAAAGTCGCGCAGGATTTTGAAAAGGTTGGCGGCGCTTTACCGGAAATCACCGAAAGCTTTGCGGGCGGTGAAAATACCGTGATTTTCGCGACTATCGGGAAAAGCCCGCTTGTTGACAAGCTTGTAGCTGACGGAAAGTTCGACCCGTCGGCTGTTGAGGGTAAACGCGAGGTTTATCAAATCAAGTTTGTAGACGAAGCCCTGCTTGTTTGCGGCAGTGATAAGCGCGGAACAATTTACGGTATGTTTGCGCTGTCCGAGTTTATCGGGGTTTCACCACTGCACTTTTGGGGTGACGTTGAGCCGGTTCAGAGAGACGCAGGGTACATAAAAGAAGCGTTGAAAACTGCCGCCGATTGCCCGCCGTCAAAGGAACCGAGCGTAAAATACCGCGGCTTTTTTATAAATGACGAGTGGCCCTGCTTCGGAAACTGGACGTTCGGAAAATTCGACGGTTTTACCGCCGAGATGTACGACCATGTTTTTGAGCTTTTACTGCGTCTTAAAGGCAACTATCTTTGGCCGGCGATGTGGACGTCTTCGTTCCCGCTTGACGGCCCCGGCGAGCTTAACGAGGAATTGGCAGATATTTACGGCGTAGTAATGGGCGCGTCGCACCACGAACCCTGCCTTAGAGCGAGCGAGGAATGGGACATTGTAAGGGGCAAAGATTCCGAGTACGGCAATGAGTGGAATTATTACACTAATAAAAAAGGGCTTATAAAATACTGGGAAGACGGCTTAAAAAGAAGCGGCAAATACGAGAAAATAATCACAATCGGTATGCGCGGGGAACGGGACAGTTCCATGCTCGGCGATGCCACGCTTAAAGATAATATAGACATATTAAAAGATATAATCACAAATCAACAGAAGCTTATTAAAGAGCATGTTAATCAGAACCTTGATGACGTGCCGCGTCTTCTTGCGCTTTATAAAGAAGTCGAGGAGTATTTCTACGGCAGTGACAACACCCCGGGCTTGAAAGACTGGGACGAGCTTGACGGCGTAATCTGTATGCTTTGCGAGGATAACTTCGGCTTCATGAGAACGTTACCTACCGCCGATGTCCGCGAACGCAAAGGCGGTTGGGGTATGTATTATCACTTCGACTATCACGGGGGACCCGTTTCTTACGAGTGGATGCCGTCTACCTCGTTTGAGAGAACGTGGGAACAGATGAGCATGGCGTATGATTACGGAATCAGGGACGTTTGGATTGTCAACGTCGGCGACCTGAAATTCAACGAGGTTTCGTTAGCTTACTTCATGGAGCTTGCCTGCGATTTTGAAAAATGGGGGACAAGCGCACCGAACAGCATTGATAAATACACAGAAATGTGGCTCGAAAAAACCTTCCCGTCGGTTGAACAGGCAACCCGCAGCGATATGGCGGAGGTTCTCCACAGCTATATAAGAATGAACGCCATGCGCCGCCCCGAAGCGCTGAACGCCGAGATTTATCACCCCTGTCATGAGCTTGAAACCGACAGAATGTTAAAGCTTGCGGCTGACATTGAAAAAAGAAACGAGGATGTTTATTCCTCGCTTTCGGGAAGCGTAAAAGACGCGTATTACAGCTTGATATACTTCCCCGCAAAAGCAAGCGTGAATCTGCTTCGTATGCATTTATATGCGGCGCTCAACATTCACTATGCAAAACAGGGCAAGAAAGTCGCAAACAATTACCATGAGCTTGTAACTATGGCGCTTGAAAAAGACCGCGCCTATATGGAAGAATTCGCGGAATTCAGAGGCGGCAAGTGGAGAGGTATGGAGCAGGAGCTTCACATAGGTTTCGTTGTTTGGAACGACGATAACTACAGGAATCCGCTTAGGGTATTAGTTGAGCCGGCGCATAAACCGCGCCTTTCCGTGTCGCGAAAAGACAGGGAAAAGGTTTATCATAAGGCTTATGGCGGACCGATGACAATTAAAGTTAATGATTTCATGTATGCGGGTAATAACGAGGTAGTCCTTGAAATAGCCAACGACGGCACAGACAGCCTTGATTATTCTGTTGAGGCTGACGGGCAGTACAATTGGCTTGAAATCAGCTCCATGAAAGGAAACGTTGAATTTCAAGATGAAATTATCCTGAAATGCGACAGAAGCAAGCTGAGTCCGTCAAAACAAACCGCAAAGCTTCTCATCAGGGGCGGCGACACTACTGTAGCGGTTGTAATAAAGGCGCAGGCTGTGAACACTGATAATTTACCGCCCATGACCTTCCTCGAAAACAACGGCGTAACAGCTATAAACGCTAATCATTTCTGCGCTGATAAAGCCGCAGGGAATGCCGCTTTTGCCGAGCTTGATAACTACGGCAGAAGCAATACCGGAATGAAAGTATTCCCAACTACGGTTGATTTTACAGAAACCGACGAAAAACCGGAATTAACTTATCGCTTTTTAGTGCCGGAAAGCGGCGATTATATCGTCGAGGTCTGGACTACACCGACAAATTCCGTGCAAAATAAACGCCCTCTGCGCTTCATGCTTAATCAACAGGTAATTACCGCTGTACACGCCGACTTTAACGCGGGAAATCCCGATTATCGCCAATGGAGCCGCGGTGTGCTTGACAATATCCGCGTCACCGAAACTAAGCTTAAATTTAATCAGGGTGTGCAGGAAATTTCAATCGGCGCGCTTGAGGCGGGATTGATTCTTGAAAGAATCCTGATTTACAGAAAAGGCAAGGGCCCTAAGCAATCATACCTGGGGCCCTGTGAGAGTTTTCATACATGATGGAAAAATTCCTGTGTTTTCTGTTGACACTTGCGATGCCGTTTGCCTTTACGGCGGGGATTGATTCTTGATTTCTCGTATAGTTTCAAGCCGTATATCAACTTGATTTCTCATTGAACTCGGTGTATCCTTATCCGCTTTTAAGTTAAAGAAAAATCTTCTCGCCGCATCAAAGTCACCCATTTTGAAATTCAACTCACCTAATAAATAGCTTACCTGCTGTGTCTGCTTGTCGTTAATTCTAAGGTTAGTGTAAATATAGGTGTAAGTATCAAACGCCTGCTTAACTGCATACATATGCATTTTTTTATCACCGCAGTCTTCATACAGACGGCTTATTTTCAGCCAAAGCCCTGCGGTTGTAAGTTCATGGCTTTCCTGTACTGCCGGCGCACAAAGCAGAGCAAGGTAAAATCCCGCAAAAACCGTAAAAGTATCGCGCTCGCTTCCTGTTTTTATAGCGGTATCAAGCCTGTAAGGAGCAGTTTTTTGAGCAACGGCGTCAGCTTGTTTTTTTGAAGCTTCGGGGAAGGTTGTTGTTTCAGCGCTGAAAAGGCAGTTTGGGCATGTAACTATGCTGTAGTAGAGCGGTTCTACGTCTTTATACCGTACTCGCATATCGGGGTCGGTGCCTTGTCGGCGGAGTTTCGACGCCAGCACCCAGTTGCTGTCGAATTTACGCCCGCATAAAGGGCAGGCGACTTTTGTCAGGCTGATTATATCCGTTTCATTATGATTGAGCGGTAATATATATTCGCCATGACCTTCGGGGAATAGTGTACTCTTCCGGGACAGTTCGTTCCCGGAAGCTTCTTTTGGTTGTAACCGATTTAATTTTACGGTTACGTCCGCAAGCCTGTGATAAATGGTTTCCGCAATGGAAAACGCCGCATCGGGATATTTAACGAAAAAATCTCTAACGTTATTGCGGCTGACGGCAAGCGCAAAGACGTCGGTTAAGGCAACCAGGGTTTCGTCATGTTCTTCATTTAAAAACAAAGAATGTTCGCAGTAGAAACTGCCCTGTCCGAGCGACTGAACAAAAACTTCGTCCGCCATTTTGTAGTTTTTATAAACGCCGACCTCTCCCTGTAAAATCACAATCATTTCTTTTGGCGAAGAGTCCGAAACGATTATCGAACCGAAAGGAAAGCGCTTAACATCTAAAGAACCGGTATTTTCCATAGTTTAACTCCAATTTAAGATTCAATCAAATCATTATACCACTTAGTAGCCGCAATGTAAGAATCGTTAACGACCTGAGAATTTAACTTATTAGTTTCAATAAACGTTGATACATCGTCCCAGTTGGCGTATTCGTAGTTCTCGTAGAAACGCAGCAAAGCGGAGTAAACACCTTCATTCGTAAGAAGCGAATCGCGGATTTCCTGCGATACCGGCATTTCTTCTAAAAGTTCCGCTTTAGGCATTTCAAACGCGACGTGAAGCAACGATAATAAGCCGACCATGAAAATTTTCTTTGGTTCCTGCTTAACGTAGAAGTGCGGCGCAAGGAGTTCTCCGAACCTTGCGCGGATTAAAGACATGCGTACAAGCTCCATCGGCTGGTCTTCGGCAATGCCCCTGAGCGCAAGCACCGCTATCCATTGCTTTAAGTTTTCTTCTCCAAGGTAAGCCACCGCCATTGAAACGGACGATACGTTGCGAAGCCCTACAGCCGCTGAATTGAGTATACGCAAAAGCTTGTAAGTCAATGCCACGTCACAGGAAATAATCGTACTGATTTCATTGAAATCCATGTAACCATCCGTGCTGGAATGTTTAAGCAGATGCAGGTAATTCACCTTCATCGGGCTCATATCTTTGGTTTTTCTCGTCATTTCGGGTTGGTTCTGGCTGAAGAAGAAACCCTGATACAAGCCGAATCCCGCGTTCTTAGCCCTTAAATACGCATCTTGCGAATCTATATCGGTCGCTATGAATCTTATTTTCGGGTTCTCTTCTATAATTTTTTTCTGCTCGTCCATGTTCGTTTTTTCGGTGTTAAACTTTCCGTAATCGGCGAACGCCAAAACTTCCTTGACCGCGTTCGAGCCGTGAAGCCCGACGAGCGCGAGCTTAAAGCCGTTCTTCCTTAAAGCAAGATAAGTTTCAATCTCGTTTTTGGTAATTGTATCAGGAAGATTAACCTGAATTATAAACTTGTTTCTCGGCATGGTTTTAGATACAAAAGGATTCATAAGCTGGCTTGAATAAGCGATGAAGAAACGCAGGTCATTTTTGATGTCATCAAGTCCGAGCGCGTCTATGGTACGGTTAACGCCGCTCAGGCTGACGATACTGTCCTCACCTTCGCCGTCATTTCCGCGGTCAACCAAATCGTAGCCGAAAGTTTCCCTTGAAGCAAAAAGCACGGGCTGTAAATTTATGAATAAATCTTTGAACTTTTGAGCGGAGTCGTACTTATCCTCGAATATACAAACCTGATTACGCCCGTTGGTTTTTGCCTTATACATGGCAATGTCGGCTTTTCGCAGGATTTCCGACAGGTTTAAGCCGTGTCGCGGAAAGATTGAAATTCCGATACTGAGAGTACACGAAACATCTATATTAGGCAGGGTGTATGAACAAAGCGCAGTCGATATAAGCTCTTTGTAATGAGCGAGCATTTTCTTCTCCGAGCCGAATTTTTCGGGGGATTCCGAGAATAGAAGCACGAATTCATCACCGCCAAGACGATACAGATGTCCGTTGAACGCGCTGTTCGCCTGTAAATGCTCGGTAAGGCGGCGAAGAATCAAGTCGCCGGTATTATGTCCGTATGTATCGTTAACTGTTTTGAAATTATCAAGGTCGAATAAGGCAACAACCCCGCACAACATATTATTGGCGATTATTTCCTCAAGCGCCGCAAAATCATCCTGAAGCTTTCTCCTGTTCGGGATTCCGGTAAGCTGGTCAAGGTAAGCAAGCGAATATAACTTATCGCTGACTTCCTTTTCCTTTGTTATGTCACGTGTAAAAAACACAACGGCAGGTTCGCCGTCGAACCAGTCGGTTTCGTTACAACTCGCTATGTAGGTGCGCCCCGACTTGTCTTTTAGCTCGAAGTAAGCGCTGCGGTTTCCGCCCTTCTTTCCGAAAGGGCAATTGTTGCACAGGTTCTGATAATTTTTTGCAAAACTCATCTCGCATCCGCGATTCATATCCAAATCGGAACCCAAAGAAGCTCTGGCTGTAATATTGGCGAATATAACATCGCACTTTCTCCCGCGCACCGTGAAAACATTTAGGTCAGGCAGATTTAAAACATTACTTAAAACGCTTTCAATATCCGTGCTTTTTTGTTTTTTTGAAAACATATTTTTCCCTCACAAACTTTCAACCGCATTTTAAGTAATAATACCACATTTTTTCGACATTGTCAATTAAGTATTGATTTTTTTCGCGATTTAATGTATAATCAATAATATATTGTTTAAGGAGATTTACTTATGATTTCAGTAGATTGCATTTCCAAGAAATACAACAAGCTTCTTGCCAACGACGATGTATCGCTTTATGTAAAATCCGGTGAGCTTACAGTCCTGCTCGGCCCGAACGGCGCAGGAAAATCCACGTTAATTAAGTGTATATGCGGCTTATTGCGGTTTAAAGGGACTATTACAATCGGCGGCTTTGATAATCTTACGCCCGATGCCAAGAGACTGCTTGGTTACGCGCCGGAAATACCCGCCCTGTACCCTATGCTGACTGTTTACGAGCATTTGGAGTTTATAGCAAAAGCGTATCGCTTAAAGGATTGGGAGACATATGCCGAGGAATTGCTGGTGCGCTTTGATATGAGCGACAAACGAGCTAAGCTCGGCAAGGAACTAAGCAAAGGTATGCAACAGAAAGCGAGTATCTGCTGTGCGGTTTTGCCGCGCCCTAAGGCTGTGATTTTAGATGAGCCGCTTGTCGGGCTTGACCCGCACGGCATAAGGGAAATTAAAACTGCGATTACCGGATTGAAACAGGACGGGTGCGCGCTTTTAATCAGCACACACAACATTGAAAGCGTGGAAGAGGACTGGGACACCACCTGCATTATGAAAAGCGGAAAAATAGCCGCAGTTTGCCGCCGCGGTGAAATGCCGGAAGGTAAAACGCTTGAAGACATCTACTTTTCTATTGCGGAAGGAGCTGTTTAATCATGTCGGCATTATGGTACATAATTCGCAAAACCTTCAAAAACCATCTGAAAGAAATCATCAGAAAGCCCGTTATGCTGATTTTTTACAGCTTGATTACGCTGGTTCTCGTCTTTAACATAATCGCGAGTACATCATTGGGGCAGGACATTAAAAGTTTCTTACAGCTTTACTGGCTTACCGGGGGTATATTCGCGTATATTACAGTATTTATATTTTTATTTGTTGTTGTCACGGGGACGTCTAAGGGTAGTTCCATTTTCGGCATGAGCGATGTTAATTTGTTGTTTGTGTCACCGATAAGCCCGCGAAAAATCCTTTTCTACGGAGTTTTGCGAATGATGCGTGATTCTTTCCTTGCCGTAGTATTTGTCTTGTTTATGGCAGTGCCTTTTAAGCGTTTCGGGGTTGGTTACGGCGGGGTTTTGCTTACATTTTTTGGTCTTGCGCTCAGTATAGTTGTGCTGTCGGTAGTATCGCTGATTGTTTACAGCGCAACCAACGGCAATAAGAAGCGTAAGCTTGTCGTAAAACTGCTCTTTTTCGCGATGTTTCTGCCTGCCGCAGTTTACTATGCACTTCGTTTTTTTGAAACGGAGGACATAATACTTTCGCTCGGAGACCTGATTCTATCGCCGTTTATTTTAAGCGTTCCGGTAGCGGGGTGGACTGCGGCGGGTGTAAGCGCGTTTCTTTTCGGCGATATTGTGTCGGGGTTGATGTTCTTAGGTTTGAATATTCTGCTTGGCGGAGGGCTTATATTATACGTAATACGCTCAAATCATGATTATTATGAGGACACATTAGTATCCGCCGAAACAACTTACGAAAAACTGCGCGCAGTTTCCGAAGGCAACATTAACAGTTTAGGCGTAAGAGAGGGTAAGGTAAAAATAACAAAAACCGGAGTTTCCGGTTTCGGTGCGTCGGCGTTATTTTATAAGCATATTCGCGAGAGCTTCAGAGAAAACCGATTAGGTTTTCTGACGGTGTATTCGCTAATCATAGCCGGCGGCGCTATTGCCGTTTCATATTTCAGCAAAGACCTTATAACGGTTCTTTCAACCCTCGTGTGGTTTCAAGTTTTCAAAGTTGGTATGGGACGCGGGCAGAGGGAGCTTTTTACGCATTATGTCTATATGATTCCCGAATCCTCTTTCCGAAAAATACTTTGGAGCAATATGGAGATTATGTTAAAAGCGCTTGTCGAAAGTGTATTGATTTTCGGGGTTTCGGGTATTATTATTGGCGCGGGCATCGGTGTTATGCTCGGCTGTATTGCTGTTTTAACGCTGTTTTCGCTTGTTTTGCTCGGGATGAGCTTCTTTTCAATGCGTTTCACCGGCATGAATATAGGTAAAGGGATTCTGCTCATGTTTTACTTTATGGCGCTAATCGTTTTCATGGCACCTGGGGTTGTTCCGGCTTTTATCATCGGTTTTTATATAGGCGGCGTAACAGGTTTGTGTATCGGACTGTTTATAATAGCGGCGTGGGAATTGATTGCGGGACTGATTCTGTTGGCGCTGTCAAAAGGCGTTCTGCATCGCTGTGATATGCCGACCATGAAGCCGCTAAAATAATAAACCCGAAAACGCCGTTATTTTCGTGTTTCGCAATTATCTATACAAAAAGATAAGGATATAAGCCTTGGGCTTATATCCTTATCTTTTATTGGATTTCCAGGGGTTGCGCTGTTGCGACTGCGGCATCCCCAAACTCCGTTTTTAAATGGAGTTTGGTATTACTTATAACCTGCCTGCGCTTTCCGCGCTGTATTTCAACTTTGTTGCCATACCTCCGCGAATATGGCGTTCCTGCTTGTTTTTTTCAAGAACCGCTTTAACTTCCTTGTGCAGGGCGGGATTAGTTTTTTCAAGCCTTGTAGTTATATCTTGATGTACTGATGTCACAATATTATAAGACTTTTTCCAATCCTGTTTCCAAAAGTAATTTTAAGTGAACGTCTACGTTGCCGTTAGGGTTTACGACGATTTTGTCTATAATTCGTTTAAGCTGTGTATTCGTCACTGATTTAAACGAAACCACGCTCCTGATATTTTTAAAAGTATCAGCGATTATTAAATCTAACGACTTCCCTTTATTTATGTTGTGCCGAACAAGTGAAAGTTTGGAGTTGATTTCCTCGATTTGGCTGTTATAATTCGCCATGTCTTTGTTCATCTCCTCGCGGTCAATTTGCCCGTCCGTGTACATATCCTTACACTTTTCTCTTTTGCGGGTTATGTTCTTTAGTTTGTCCTGTAATTCTTTTTCTTGTATGGCGTTAGCGTTGCCGGTTTTATATATTTGGTTGAATTTCGTTATGACTTTATTCGCGACTTTAGTTTTATTCTTTAAAAGCCTTGAAAAATATTTTTCGAGTTCGGTTGTTAATTCGCCCTCATCAACAGTAGTTGAATTCGTGCATTTCCCGCCATCCGTTGTTTTGGAATAGCGCGTAGAGCAAATCCAGTCGGTGAAGGTGTTTTTGTATGTTCTGACTCTGCGGCGATAAGAATAACCGCACTCGGCACATTTGAGCAGTGTGCTGAAAAGATGCTTGTTGCTCTGCCTTGTTTTATTATGATTGAAAGCGACGCTTCGCTCTGACATGATTGTTCCCGCTTTATAAAATGAATTATTGTCAATGATTCGCAAGTGCGGTTTCTCGACAACAAGCCACTCGCGTTCTTCCTTTGCGGTTCTTACTCCTGTTAGAAAATCGGCGACCTCTTCCTTGCCGTTAATGATTTTGCCTATATAAATCCGATTGGTCAGTATACGGCAAACAGCGTTCTGACTCCAATTACAGTCCCGCTTCGTCTTTATACCCTCCCGGTTTAGCAGTAAAGCAATTTTGCTTGCTCCGTGACCGTCTTTGAGATACATTTTGAAAATTCTGCGGATAATATCCGCTTCTGCCGGATTAATTTTAAGGTCGTAATAATCACCTTTTGTCTTATCATATCCGTAGACTATATTCGGGACACGCCCCTTCTCGCCTGTAATCTTTTTGCTCATTTTTACACGCTTGGAGGTGTTGCCGCTTTCCTCCTGCGCCACAAGTGCGAGTGTCCCCAAAATCATTTCACTGTCGTGCGAGGAAAGATTGGCGTTAATAAATTGACAGGAAATTCCTTTAGCTTTCAGGTCTCTGATGCTTTGCAGAAAATCGACGGCGTTCCTTGCATAGCGCGATATATCTTTTACCACAACCATATTAAATAAGCCTTTATCAGAGTCGTGCGTCATCTCAAGGAATTGTTTGCGGTTTTTGATTTTTGTTCCGGAAATACCTTCGTCGGCGTAAATCCTGATGAGATTGTAGCCGTTCTTCTTGGCATATTCCTCAAAGAAAGTTTTTTGCGTTTCAAGGCTGTTAAGCTGGTCGTCTTTGTTGGTGCTGACGCGGCAGTAAGCGACTATATTCATATTTTTTTCAACCTTTTAATCTCCTGTGTTTGTTACATCTTAAAATTAATTACAGGTTATTAATACTAAAATCCAATAAACTTGTTTATTGGATTTTAGGGATGGCGCTGTTGCAACAGCGCCCGCGGCTCGCAAGCCGCGGAACCCTGTTATTCATTTCTTAAATGGATAACAGTATAAATATTATAACGCGGAAAGACAAAAAAGTCAATAAAAAACACCGATATTTTAAGTATCGGTATTCTTCAGTTAACTTATGGTTTTAAATTCAGAGGTTTCATTTTTGATTTGTTCCTCCTGTGCTTTTTTTACCATTATAACAGCCGCTTCGGCAAGAATGTCGGATATGTACTTCATTGTGGTTTCTTCAGTGTTTGGGTTGTGGAAGATGTAGATTAGCTTTGGTTTTTGCTTTTTCATTTCGCTTCCTCCCCCGAACAGATATAACTCAGTACGTTAAATCATATTCGCGGAGGACTGTTATTATGCTTGACAAAATTAGATTCGCAACAAACAACAGCGCAAGCTTAACTCCCCAGGTTCTTTTTAATCGTCAATATATTCTTATGCCCCTCTCTCCTATACTCCACAGAGTCCATCATATTCTTAACCATAAATATTCCCAGCCCGCCGATTCCGCGTTCGTCATCTGAAAGCGTCACATCCGGGTCTTCTTTTAAAAGCGGGTTGTATTCTACTCCGCTATCCTCAAACTCAATTGTAACAGCCTCGTTTACGGCTACCCGCACCGCCGCGCCACCGCCTGTTGTCGGATTATAAGCGTAGCGGGCGATATTTGAAAACAACTCGTCAACGGCAATTTCAATTTGATTTTGAATCCCGAAAGAGCAGTCGTCAAGATGCTCGCTGACAAAGCTAAGCACTTTATCTATATTCTCGATTTTTGCCTCAATAATCAATTCGTTCATTTTTTGCCTCCCTTAAAGCGTAACGTGAGCATTGTAATATCATCGGCTTGGTCGGCTCCGTCCGCGAATTTATCGATGTCTTGCTTTATTAATTCCGTAAACTCTTTTAGCGATAAATCCGGATTGTTGTTTACCGCCTCTAACAAGCGCGGTTCTTCATACAAGTCTTCTTTCGGATTAACAGCCTCGGTTACACCATCGGTATAAAGGAGCAGCTCGTCGCCGGGTATGAGCATTAGTTCTTCCTCTACATAATTCGTGTCCTCCATGCCCGCAAGGAACAGCCTTTTGGCGGTTTTGAGCCAGTCGAAACTCCCGTCCCGCTTGATAAGCGGGAGGTTGTGACCCGCGTTAACATAAGAAAGCTTCCCGCTCCTTATATTGAAAAACCCCATAAAAGCCGTCACAAACATGCCTGCATCGTTATTCTCACACAGCAAATTATTAGCGGCTTCAAAGACTTCCTTAGGCGACATGCCGTTAAGCGCGCCGGTTTTTATCAGCGTCTTTGCTATTACCATGAATAATGCGGCGGGTACGCCCTTGCCCGAAACGTCCGCAATCACCACGGCGAGCGTGTCATTATCCACAAAGAAGAAATCGTAGAAGTCGCCGCCGACCTCTTTTGCGGGTAGCATATAAGCGTAAATGTCAAACTCGTCGCGCTCGGGAAAATCACGCGGAAGCATACTTGCCTGTATTTGCGTCGCAACGGACAATTCCGCGCCTATACGCTCCTTCTCGGCAGTCACGGCGGTTAAGTTATTTACATAGGTAATCATGTCCACCGTCATTTTTTCTATGCTGTTTGAGAGGGTTTCGATTTCGTCTTTGGTTTTTATATTGCTGATAATGGGCTTGAGTTCTTTTTCTGAATCCTGATTAACAAAATTATCAGCGCTTTCCGAAAGATTTTGTATAGGGACGGTGATTTTCTTTCTGAAATACAGAATCGTTAAATACGTAAACACCGACATAATCATAGTCGCGCCGATTAAGACATTTGTTACATAGGTTCTAAGCGTGTAGTTTATATCGGACATATCTATTTCCGACGCAAGAATACCGATAGGCTCTCCCGTGCTGTCAAAGACAAAGCAATAAGCGCCCATCATATGACCGTAACCGGACATAGTCGGGATAACCTTAATGTCGGCGCTCGTTTCCATGAGCTTCTCAAATATTTCCGCCGGAAGTTCGTCCTCGTTCAGCAGGGAAACGATAAACTCATTTTCGCCGAGCGCCGCCACCTCCGCGCTTGTGTAGGCGTTTATGAAATACACCATTCTGTCCTCGCGCGGAGTAAAGAAATAAAGGAAGGTAATATTGGTTGTTTCTTTTATTGTATTAAACGAAATTTGCGTATTATGGTACTGCTGGCTTTTTTCCCCCGTTACAAAACATTCGACCATATCGTTCGGGTCAATAAACCTGTGAGCGAGCCGCAAAACCGACACGGCGAATTCCTCATAACGCTTCATAATCGCATTCATATAGGTGTTATACCCGATAGCACCTATAGCCGAACTCAGCGCGACAGAAAATAAGCACATAATTACAATAAGTTTTCTGCTTAATCCTTTGAACATGAAAAACCGTCCTTTAGATTCTTTTTGTTTTCCTGACTGCCAATATTACAACGCCCGCAATTACAAGCGCGCCTAAGGCTGATAATATCGTTATTAATACAACGTTCGTACCGCCCGGCTCTGCATCTGCCGGATAAGTCGGCGGGATTTCGGGCGATGTCGGAACAAGTACGGGTTCGCCATCCGGTACATCAATCGGCTCCGGTTCGGGCAATTCATGAGTTTCCTGATTTTCATCAGGTACCCCCGGCACTTCTATAGGTTCGGGAGCGGTAGATTCCGGGTGGTTTGTATTCGGGGGTGAAGTATTAGGTGATGTTTGTACACGCGAAGGTGTTCCGCCGGAGTCAACGGTCGGTAAATTACCCGTATTTACGGGAGGAGGAAGCGGAGGCGGTGGTGGTGGTGGCGGAGGCGTGGAGGGCTGATTAGGTATGGGAGTAGGGGGAGGAGGAGTACTCTCGCCTTCGTCTGCCGTTTGTATACGCGCAGTAACTTTCGGGGTCGCCATTAAGAAATATTCTGAGAATTTTGACAGAATCACAGTGACATTCCCGTTCTCGTCAACAACTAAGTCCTCGCTTATTAAGATAAACTCGTACTCGCCGTTCTCGTTAATGTGAATTCCGAAGAATAAAATTCTCATACCTTCCTGCCGTAATTCCTCGGCAATGGCAAAGGTAATGCTAATCCCCTCCTCGCCAAGGTCTATTACATCGACGCCACCGTAATCAAGCGTAATATCAAAGCCGAAAATAAGCGCATTTTCTGTGTCAAGTTCATCGTTTTCAAGCGCTTCCATTAAAGCGTTAAATTGATTTATAACACTTTCTGCCCCTTCCCCGCTCAAGGAATCCATCAGCGATTGCAACTCGCCCGATGATTGTGCAATGAAAAGCGTAAGGTTTGAAAGGTCTTCTATTGTCAGCGAATTTCCGCTTGAGTCGGTGACAACAGAACCGCTTCCAAGGGTGGTGTCAACGCCGTCAACCCCTACATCGCCATTCCCGTCTTCATTGTTAATAACATTCATTTCATCCGGAGCAGGGTCGGGGTTTGGGGTGGGACCTAAGTTGAAATTGCAAATTACACAAGCGGAATCAACGCAAACCCGCGAACATAAAACACAGACATGCAAAGTGCAGGTGCGCGCCGGAATACATTCATTACAAACGTGCAAATCGCAGGTTACGTTACAAATCGCACAGACATGCAAGGTACATACACGCGGCGGCGTACAGTCATTGCAAACGTGCAAATCGCAGGTTACGTTGCAAATTGCGCAGACATGCAAGGTACATACACGCGGCGGCGTACAGTCATTGCAAACATGCTTATCGCAGGTATGGGCTACAACTTTCGCTTTAAGATTGTTACCTTCCCAAAAAATATGGAAATAAAGATTATCGCCTATAGGTACGGTTTTATCCGGCAGCACCGGACCAAACGCGGAAATCGGGCTCATAATTAAATAAAATTCATCGTCCAATTCAAAATCGGAGCTGTTAACATTAACAAACGAAATATTATCCAAAGAAGGATTCTGAAAGGTCATTTCGTCATTGTTGTAACTAAACAAAGGTGTGGGATTAGGTTGAAAATACGTTTGTGGTTTGCCAAATTTCATGTCAAATTCAAAATTGGTGATATTTACTGTACCGTTGCCTGAAAGACTTACTCCTGAATAGTGCGCCGATACAGGGCTTACGACAAGCGTATCGACTGTAAGGCTCCCTTTGCCGTCTGCTACACGGTCCGGGTTGGCAGGGATGGTACCCGTATTATGAACGACGATTTCCCTAACAGTCAGTCTGCCGTTCACCGTAAGGCTCGCTTCCCCGGCTGCACCGCCGGTGTAACCGTTGTTAAGTCCGCCGAAGCCGCCGTTTATAATAATAGAACCGGTAATGGTTAAATCGCCGTTTACAACAGCGTCCGTCGACTCGCCGTCGCCGCCGATATTGTCGTTCCAGTCGGCTCCTTTAGTGAAAGTGCCGTCTATGCCCGTACTCGGAATCTCGTGTCCTCCGATTCTAAGCTGAATACGTCCCGAAAAGCCATCGGAGTCCATGTTAAAAGGTCCCCCACTCCCTCCGCTGCCGGCAGTTATAAAAAGTTGTTCGCCGGTAACCACAACATTACTGGCGTTTACATTAAACACCCAATTGTTTAACACCAAAATCACAACCGCAAGCAATGCCGATACCGCCCGCCGCGCTATGTCTTTTGTGTTTTTATACTGTATTTTCATAATTATTACCCCTCTTGTATGTTTTGCTATTCTGATGTGCATTGCATTTGCAGTCATCAAACAATAGCAAAAACGCCCGAAAGCCCCGACAAGTCAAAAACCTCGCGTATTGACGCATTCGCGCCTTTTATGGTCATAACTTTGCCCTTGGCTTTGCATCCTTTGTGAGTGTTGAGCAATACGCGAAGCCCCGCACTGCTGACATACCGCAGTTCTTCAAAGTCTAACAATATGTCATACTTCCCTTCTTCCCAAATGGGACTAAGCTCTTCCTGAAGTTTACTCGATGTGTTTGATTCCAATCTTCCGTCAAGCTTTACGATTACCTCTTCGGCTTTAAATGTTTTTTCAATTGTCATGATAATTTCCTCCAAATTTTTAATTAAAATAATTGTTGCAGTTCTTCCGATGCTACGATGTTTACGCGGGTACGGTTGCTTGCGCTGGTGACGACGAAAGCCTGCCCGCGCCCATTGTTGATAATCTGCTCCTGTTCGGTTTCATTAATCGCGCCGGCTTTTTCGTAGAGTTTGCATAAGTCGTGCATGTCGTTGGGTGCAAGCGCGAAAATAAATGAATACTGGCTCGCGTTGATGATTGCTGTTGATTTGCGGGCTATTTCCTCACTGCCTACGAAGTCCTTGATGTTCTGCGTAATTACAATTTGCATACCATTATACTTACGAATACGCTTTGCAAGCTGGAACATGAAATCTAATGCAACGGGATACTTCGAGTCGATAAAAACGTGCGCTTCATCAATTACAACGATTATTTTCCGCTCGGCTTTATACTTTATGTTGTAGTCGCGGTTTTTAATAATCTCGTTGTCAAGCCACTTCAAAATCAAAAGCATTTGCGCATTTGCGACAGTTTGGTTTTTATTGGCAAGCAGGGTCTGGAAGTTGAAAACAACGAAGTTCTCCTTGGTGGTGATTGTCGCTTCACCGTTCCAAAGGCGCGCATTGCGCCCGTCACCCGCGAACTTTGAAATATGGGTCAGCAGAATCCTGAGGTTGTTTTTTCCGTATTCACTGCTTGTTGACTGGAATACCTCAAGCAGGTTATCGTACAAGTCATCGAAAGTCGGGAATTCAGACGGAGTTACTGAAGAAAGGTCGGTGTTTTCGTCAATGCTCTTGTTTTCATAGGTGCGGGCGATGGCGATGTTAAGCGTTTCCATAGAGTCCGCTGTAAGGTCCGGCACAATCTGACGGAAGAATTCTTCAAGGAATTGCAGGTGCGCCGAAAAGCTTGAAAACCCGCCCGCATCGCCGTCTTCTTCATCAACACTCGGCACAATATGGAACGGATTAAGCCGCCCTGTTTTCGCGTTGCCCGCGTCAATAAGCTTGCCACCGACTTTTTTCGCTATGCCGGAATACTCGTTTTCAGGGTCGAGAATGAATACCTTGCTGTCTTCTGCGGCGAGATTCGCGAGAATTGTCTTAGTTGCGAAGCTCTTACCGCTTCCCGATTTTCCGATAATAACCATGTTGCTGTTGACATGGTTAGAGTCGCGCTTGAAGAAGTCTACGATGATTGGCATAGCGCCGCTGTTTCCTATCATTACGCCCTTCGGGTCCTGAATAACCGAATGTACGAAAGGGAATACCGCCGCCGCGCTTGTCGAGTGTATGCCGCGACCCTCTCTGTGAAGCGCGTCATACGCCGAAACGCCTGCGCTTACATACGCCTCGAACTGCCTCAGCATAATATCATCGCAACGGAAACCTTCCTCGCTTAACAGACGCCGAACCCTTCTCTTTGAAGACATCTGCCCCGCTTCGGTATTTCTGTCATAAACAGTTATATACAGATTTACTTCAAAAAGGGTTTCGGTGTCATTTTTAAGTAAGTTGAGCAGATTGGTAAGCGTGTCTATATGCTCCTGAATTTCAAGTATTTTACTGGTTTTTCCTGTGCTTGAACCCTGTTCTCTGAGTTCGTCGATTGCTCTGTCTATGTTCTTTACAGACTTGTATCTGTCTAAAGGTTTCATCTTCATAACCACTCTTGTGTTGGGTATATTGAAAATGCGATGCCCCCAGGCGTTGTACACGAAAGTCGGGTAGCCTGTAATACGCAGGGTATGCGTAGTAACGCCGTCACAGATATGCTTGCGGAACAGAATCTCTAACTTCTCCGGTAAAATCCAGTCCATGCAATTTTCTGCCGTGAGTTCATCTGCTTCGCGCTCATCAAAATCATAGGTGAAATTATATTTACAAAACGCGCAAAGACCTGTATCGTTGAGAATACGCGCATCTATTTCGGAGGAAGTGAAAAGGCTTATGGCACCCGCCGCCGCCGAGTTCAGCATATCTTTGTTCTTGTCGAACAGAACAATGTAATAAAATGCCTTTACAACCTTTTCCTTCATGTTTATGTGTTTAAGTTCTTCTATGCGGTCGCGGATAACCGTAACGCGACATTCATATTCATAGTCGCTGAAAAGCCCGTTTTTATACGATTTCTCAAGCTGTTGTAATTTCTTTTCCTCGGACGCTATACAACTGTCGAAGTTAACGGGACGGTCAAGTTTAACAAGATTTACCATCATATCGCCGGAACTGCGGAGAATTGAACCCATCACGCGCTCGATAATGTTATTCTGCTTCATCTCACTGTAGAAGCGGAATTCCACAGACGGAACCTCAATTACCCTTGCGTAATACTCGCCGTTGTATTCAATAAAGCCGTCTTTTATACCTGTGAACGGCGTTATATCGCGAACATCGCTTCCTTTTTTAGTGCTGTTTTTTACAAAGGTTCTGCGAACCGTCAGGTGCTTCAGCAAATTTAAAATCAACATATATGTTCTGTCCGAATCAAGCTTCACAAACATCAAGCCGAAAAATCCGAGTACACCTAACATCATCCAGTATCTTCCGGGTATGTTCGATGTGAACAAAAACACCTCGATAGTGACGCCGATTAATCCGATAATCGCGTCGGGTAAATCGATATTCTTGAAAAACTCCATTCTTACACGCGTTTGTTTTGGTATAATACGCATTTGGTATATCCTCCGTTATTTATTATTCGTTATATTTTATTTGCGAGCGACTTGCTTAATCCGTCAAGCAAACCCGAATCGGTAAAGTGTCTTATCACAAGCGTTTTCCCGATTTCTTCCGATGATATAAAAACCCCCGCGAATTGTAACGCCCAGCCTATTATAAAAAGCAGAAGTATTCCGTGGAGCAGTCCTGCGCCTATTCCGCCGAGAGTGTCAAGCAGGTTCAAGCCCGGCAGTCTGAACATTCTCGAAGTGAAGTGCGCGGCGAATTCAAGAGCGGCTCTCAATAATATAAAACCGAATATGAACAGCCCCGAAAATGCCACAGTTCTGCATAAAGTTGAAATCATTGCGGTTCGCAGGGATACCCCCGCTTCCTGAACCTTATTAGTGATTGCGGAAACAATCACGTTATCCTCACCGCCTGAAAAGCCGAGATTTTTCACCGCTTCCTGTGTTGCCGCCGAAAGCTTTTCGCCCGATAAAGCAGACATATCCGGAAGCATATCGTTGCCGACTGCGGCGGCGTTCAGCACCTCGTTTATTGTGGGTGCAAGATTATCCTCAAGCACGTTTGAAACCACGGGAGTGAACGCAGTGGCGATTCCCCACGCCGCACCTATTGAAACAACAGTGATGACTATACCCGCCACGGTGAGTATCAGCCCTTTGCGCCATCCGTACAGTACAGAAGACACGATAATCACCAGCGCAACTATATCAAGTACTATATACATAAAAACACCTTCTTGCCTTATTACATTCCGGCATCGCCGAACGAACTCCCGATGCCGCCACCACCGCCGAGCGAACCGCCGCCACTGTCACCGCCGGACGAACTGTCACCGCCGGACGAACTGTCGCCGCCGGAACCAATTTTTCCCAAAGATTCTTTTCCTTTTTTCCCAATATCATTGGCAATAGACGCAACGCCGGTAACAGACGCTTTAACAGCGCTTTTGGCAAATCCGACACCGGTTCCCACCGCTAAACCTATTACAAGCTTATCATCACTTTCAATACCCGGAGCGATTATTTTCACTATCATTCCCGCCGATTTATAAGCTCCGTATATACTGCCGAAAAGAAGCAGGCACTTCAGTGCGGCATCGCCGGCGCTGTTTGTGACTAAGGCTATATCCGATACAAGGAAAGGCATGAGAATGTAAGTAATGATTTTAACGGAAATAAGCAGGGAAAATCCTGAAATCATCTTTCCGAAAAGCGCCCTGCGCCAGACTTTATACTTTTCGCCGCCGTCTAAAACAATTGACGAAACGAAAAAGGGTGAAACAATATAAAGCACGATTAGCATAAATATTTTGAGAATTAAAATAAACAGAATGAGAACGTATGTGATAATCAGCGCAATCCCTAAAAAAATACCGAGGGCTATATGGATTCGGCTAACTTCAAGATTTCTTTGTACGACAGTTTCATTAGTATAATCAAGCTGTCCCGAAGCGAATCTGTCTATGGTTGCAGCAGTCGTGCCCGCACCCGCACCAAAAGCGGATAATCTCGGTCTTTCCAATACGGCATCTTTTGCCGTCAGCGCGAATATGACAGTGTCCGTTCTGTAACCGCCGTGCGCCAAATCGAAAAGTTCATCGGTTTTGTTCATTACCATCGGTACAACCTGCAAAAGCGTGATAATCATCAGCGGCGTGATAAAAAACATCAGCAACGTTCTTCCGATTTGCCCGAGCGTCATGCCGATGGATTTATCCACCTTTAAGTCAGCCGCTTTCCGCGTAACGGTAATCATTGAGAAAAACAAAGCCAAAGCTATGCCTATAACCGTTACGCCCCAAAACACCACAGATACCGGCGATTGTAAAAACAGCAAATCGTAGAGCGAAACCGGTCTGCCTCTATAAATGACGGGTTTAATCCCTGCGAAAATATCGAAAGCGCCCTTAACCTGATTAAGCCCGGAAAGGATAGCGACATATACTCTGTACCAAAACATAACTACATATCCCCGCTTTCCGTAATATTGCCTTTGTTTTCAGCCGGGTTTTTCGTATCGCCGCCACCGATACCTCCGCCGCTGAAAGCTTTGCCTATGCCGCCCATATCGCCCACGTCGGCGCCCATGCTTGCCATGCCTTTTATACCTTTTGCAACGCCGACAACTCCGTCTGCAATATCGCCCATAATGTTGCCGCCGCCGTTATCTTTGCCTAAGTTTTCCAACTTATTGCTCACTTTGCTTCCCACCGTATCAATTGCCGCAGTAAGCATTTTTTCTGAACCGGGTGCGCCCGCCATCATAGCCGTTGCTGACAGCGCCGCTTTCGTGGTGTCTTTTGCCACGTCTACTGCCATTGCCGCGCCCCCGCCTACGGTAGCCATGACCCATCCCGCAGTGCCTTTTTCTCCTTCGCCCGCATCGCTGTTTACGAGCGATGATACAAGTGAATGAGATTTATAAACAGCATAGATTCCGCCAAGACAAAGGAGCAGTTTTAATAGATAGTCAGCCACATTATTGTTATGCATTTTGAATCCGGGGTCTAATATAACCGGCAGAAGGAGAATGAGAATCTTGAAAGTAATCAAACTTCCGAAGCCCATAATCAATGTGCCTATGAACTTTTCGCGCCATTCCTTAAATGCTTTTCCGTCGTCAAGCGGAATCGTTGCAGTGAAGAAAGGCGAAACTATATAAAGCATTATTAAATCGAAAATGCGCCTTATAAACACGAACATTACCAACACCATCATAGCTACCATAAACCAGGCAGTCAAAGCAACGATAAGTAAATTTCCGTGCGACACCAACTTGATAAAATCAAAATCCCTTTGCAAATTAGTGTACGCAGCACCCAAATCCGAGAACCTTCCCTTTTCACCGTACAGATACTGCTCTTTGAGTATTTCATTCATCTCGGTTTTGCGTTCAAGGGTCATCCCCGTCCTATTCATCCGTTCGATTGAAATTGATACGCCTTTTCCTATAAGATAGTTGCCCTCTGTATTTAATACATAATCTTTAAGCACTTTTCTTTCGCCGGGAAGCATGACGGCTTCGGGGGTTACAGCCGAATAGAATACCGCACCCGTAAAATTAACATCTCTGCCGTCCGAGCCGAAGAGCGCGTTGCTCGTTTGCCGCAGGACTACGCTTGATAAGCTAACCGACGCAAGGACAAAGAAAGGTATGATAAGGAACGTCAGCATCGACTTTCCGACAAGTTTTAAAACCTTGCTCACCGGCTTTTGCAATTCAAAGTCGCCCATTGAGCGCAGAACCTCATAAATTGAAAACAAAATACAAAGCACTATACATATAAGGGTTATACCCCAAAATACAGCGGTTACTGTTTTGTTGCTGAGGAAATATTCGAGCAGGGACATGGTTTTGGTTACTGTGGGGTGATTCTGTGCGGCAATTTGGTCTTCTGCGTCATAGTAATCCATTTTCGCGGAATATATCGATAAATCCCTTACGTCAAGAATTCCTTCGTGTATCGCTTCCGCAAGATACCTGTACATGCTGTCGCTTCCGAAAACCTGCAAGTTCTCTAAACTCGCGTAATTTTTCATTTGGAGAGCAATATTGACACCTAAATGATAACGCATGGGGTCATTGTAAGGCAGGTCGGGGTTTGCTATTATGTCTACGTTGTTTTGTAAAAAGTCCACCCACAAAAGATTTGCCGGATAAAACGCCATCAAAACCATGTTATTGTCAAATTCTTCATCGGAAAAAGCATCATCTTCCCGATTAATTAATTCCGACAGACTTGTAGCGAATTCTATGCTTTCGCCTTCGTCTGTATAGTCATCTTCAAAACCGCTCATGCCGTAGCTGAGGTAGTAAAGAATATCATTTATACTGCTGCCGTATGAAATAAAGAAGTCATCAGCGAAGTTGCCGGGCATAAAATACCTTGCGAGCTGAAGCTGTTCTTCAGTAAGCATACCGTCATCTTCGTTCATGGCAGTTATGCCGGTTAATGTCAGCAGGTCGTCTTCATCTATACGCCTTATTAAAAGCGAAAACCTGAATTTCATTTGTTCCGTTATGTTCTGCCTGATGTAGTGCGACTTCATCGCTTCCAAAACCGCCGTCAAGTCTCCGTCAAAATCACGCACAAGCCGCATATCTATACCGAGGTCGTGCAGATTATTTTCCAATAAGTCAAGTCGCAAAACACTCAATGCGTCATCGGGATTAGCTTCAAGTTCAGTCAGCTCTTTTTTCATGGCGTCAAACGCTTCCGTGAACCTTGCTTCGGGGCTGTCTTCGGGGAGAGCGCTGTATAATAAATCGCCGAGATTTACGCCTAACGCAGCAAGGGCGTTTCGCGCCGCCGCTCTTTCTTCCGCAACAGTATAATACTCGCTTAAATCGCTGAATATTTCTCTTAGTCTGATTATTTCATTGCTTAAATCGGAATCTTTTAAATAATCGCCGCTTCTTATTATATCCTCGTTTATTTCAAGGTATAATAATGCGTTTTCGATTTGCTCTTTTCTCCCGTCATCGGAATTATTGTCAAGCTCTTGATTTAAAGCGCTCAAAGACGCTCGGAGCCTTACCATATAAGCACCGGGCGGAGCGGCAATCAATTCACCGTCTGCCAAATAATCAAGCGCTTGGGCAACATCGGAGCCTAAATTCAAGCCGTAGTTATTTTGCAGGCTTTCAATCGCATCATAAACTTCATCTGTGCTTATGTATAAACGCAGAATACCTAAATATTCCTCAAAAGGCGTACCGAGATAAGGCCCGTATTTAAGAAAATCGTTAAAATTTATATAAAGCACATTCAAAAGCTGTATGATTTCCGCTAACTGCACTTCATCGGCAGAGTGAATCACATCAGTAAAATCACTGAATACTTTTGAAATTGATTCGGGTATTTCCGTGACGTTGCCGATTCCGGTATCGGGAATACCGGAGCCTTCGGTATTGTCATTATCGGTGCCATCGCTGATAAATCTGCTGCTACCGTGACTGTTATGGTCAAAATACCACTCTACCATATATCTGTTTCCGTTTAAATGCGGATTAAATAAATCGGTTTCGTAATCTTCCGCGAACATAGAGCTGATATGAATATCCCGTCTGTTGAACTCATTAGGATAAAATGTGCGTTTTCCGTCGAAAGATACTATAGAGTGTACTTCTAATACATGCTCAACGGTTTCTAAATCCATTACGTTTGTCGGGTCGGTAAGTCTTTTGAGTTCAGCATAATTTTCTGCGTTCGGGTTATTACGAAGATAATTAAGCCGCTCTTCAAAATAATTCTGATTCAGAAAACCTCTGTTATAAGCATCTAAAAACAACAGCCTGCATAAACGCTCATACTCTTCCTGCGCTATGCTGTCGAGTGTTCTTATATTAGATTCACTTTCGTCGTCGGTTAAAATTTCTTCGCTCACGTCAAGACCGTGAGATGAAAACATATCGGTGTTGAGGAGTTCATCCAAATACTGAATATTAATTGAATAGGTTTCCAAAACGACATAGTTTTCTTCACTGTAACTGTGCGCGGGACGAAGCAACTCGTTTTCATCGTCCGAGGCAAGGTATCTTCTTTTAATTTGATATTCCGAAGCCGGAGGTAAATCTACAGCAGCTATATCGGCGGGCGTAAGCCCTTCGCCGACCTTGCTCCTCGTTACAATAGCATCGGCAAGCAACTTATACATTCGGTCACTGCCGAAAGGTATTTCGTTTTCTTCAAAAAACGCACGGACATGCGGGGTGTAACGGTCGGGGGAGTTTATATTTAAATTCGGGTGCAAAACAATAGTGCTGTTGGAATTTATATACATGCGCCACGAGTCAAACCACAGACGCTCGGCTTCCGAATCCGCGCCTACGGCGGGGCAAGGCAGAAGCGGAGCCGACATTCCGTTAATACGGGCAGGCTCGGAAGTAAATAAAGGGTCTGCCGCCGTTACAATACTCAAAGGCTGAACGCCTGTAAAAATATCAACCGCAGTCATAATCTGACTAATCAGAAAAAGAGGTATGACAATCAACGTCATTAAAATTTTTTCTATAATATCCGACAAAGAAGGCAGTATAATTCCGACAACAATTCTGGCAATGCCATACATAAAGAGGTCTTTAGCTATATTGACATATTTGCCAATGGTAACTTCATACATAATTCTGAGGAATTTTTTTATGAAAGCAACCGCCTCCTTCTACTTTATTTGCTGTTTCCGGTTTTATAAGTTCTGTGACTTATTAGTTGTATCCGGTTCGGCGCCGCTCACGGTCGGACCGCTAAAAACATCTGCAAGCGGACTCAGCGAAGGCATCATTGTATTCGGCGCATTCGGTTCGCCCGATGCACTCGGAGCCGAGAACGGTCTTCCCGCAGTTGTCTTAATAATGTCTATAATTGAAAGCGCATCGCCGAGACCTCCTCCCGGGCTTCCGCCCGAATCTCCGTCGCCCTTCATTTTCGTCGTGTCGCCGGAACTATCGCCGCCAAGACCCATAGCGCCCATGCCGCCTTTTGAATCGCCATCGCCGCCACCGAGACCCATAAAGCCCATCATATTACCGCCTCCGCCGCCACCCATGAAGCCCATCATGCCACCACCACCGCCGGCGCCGCTCATAGAAAGCGCAGGATTCTTATTTGTGGAACCGTCACCCCCGTCCTTGCCACCATCTTTGCCACCGTCTTTGCCGCCGCCGCCGAATAATGAGCTTGCGCCGCTCTTGATTGTGCTTGCCGCGCCCTTAATTGTTTGCACGGGGTTGGAAAGACCGCCTACTATTGCTCCGCCCATAAACGCCGCCGCCGATGAATTTTCGGTGGACGCGCCCTGCGTTGAAACCAACGAAGAAATCATGGTATGCGATTTGTATGTAGCGTAAATACCGCCTATTATGAGCAGTGCTTTTAATATGCCGTCCGCTGCAGAGTTTGAATGAAGTTTTAACTCCGGGCTTAAAATCAGCGGCAACAAAAGCACGAACAGCTTCAATGTTATAATTGAACCGAAGCCCGCGACAACTTTACCGATAAAAGCTTCCCGCCATCGTTTAAATCTTTCCCCGTCGTCAAGCGCCATAGGTGCGACGAAGAAAGGCGACACAATGAACAGCACAAGCAGTTCATAAATTCGCTGTAGGAATATCATCAAAATCATTACTAACATAATTATTAAGAAAAATGACGCAATAACCATAACGTAATAATTGCTGTTTGCTACCAGTTTCAAAATATTAAAATCATCCCTTATCTGCGTCATGTCGCTCCAGCTTATGCCTCTGCGTCCGCTCAGATACTGTTCATTGAGGAAATTAAACCGGTTCTGCAACTGTGCCTGATTAGCATTTCTTTGAATAGGCTTAAAATATACACGTCTTCCATCGGCTTCCCATGTTCCGCCGCCGCCTATGTGAGAGCCGTTTAAGTGGACGTGTTCCGGTTGCATCGCCGACATGAATATCGCCCCGGTAATTTTAGTGTTATAATTACCGCTGCCCGCGCCGTCGATTATAAAAGACGTCTGCCTTAAAACAAGCCCCGCTAAGTTAATGGAAGCTATGCACATAAAAGGGATTAAAAGGAATGTCAGCATGGCTTTTCCCGTTGAGCCGATAACCTTGCTGATTGGTCTTCTCAGTTCAAGGTCGCCCATTGAGCGTATTACGCCGATAATTGAAAATCCGAGACAAAGCGCGGCGGCAATGATTGTTATACCCCAGAACGCCCTTGTTATTGCCGGCTGAGTAAAGAAGTAGTTAAAAATATTTGTCTGCGTGGCGGTGATGGAGGCGTTGATAGAGGCGATGTTGGCTTGAAGCGTTTCGATAGTCCGGGCGGCGTTGATTGCCGCCGCAGACCCGGGGGTGGCGTTAGCAAGGGCTGTTTCGGCTATTCCGAGTTGTCTCATAGCATTTGCGAGGGCGGGCGCCATTTCGGCATCGGCAGAAAGGTACGTGTTAACTCCGGAAAAAACATCTATCGCCTGAAACAGCAGGTCAGATAAAAACAACGGTAAAACTAACCAAAACATTACAAAATGTTCCGCGATATTGAGTATAAAAGGCCAAACAGCATTCAATATTGAAGGCACTAATTTTTCAATAATCCATGATATTATTGAGTTCAGCATAGATTTTTCCCCCGTTTACGTTCTCGTTTTCATTTTTTTACGTAATTTTTAATATATTATCTTATATAAATTATAATACATTAAAAATTACGCAAACTTGCTTCACAGGTTCGGGAATCCGTCCGCAAAAACAACTTTGTCAATACCGACGGATTCCGCACCTATGAAAATTTCGGTTCTACTGCTCGCTTGCCCAGTCCGCCATAATCGGCAACCCTATTCTCAGAACTACTACTAATACGAAAATAAGCACAAAGCCTATTATGGCATTCTTCAGTGCGCTTTTCGCCTTTTCGCGGTCCTGCGGTTCATCGGCTTTTGCAAGCTTTAATCCTAAGAATATGCAGAAAATTGCGCCGATTGCGCCGACTATGGGAATAGCTATAGTAAATATAGTTTCCAGCAATTCTACTAATGGCGCTGCTACAGCTTCTAAATCGGGAGCGCCGGAAAGAAGCAGAGTATATAATTTGCCCATTCTATGTTATCCTCCTTTCGCAGTTAATTTGTTATATGTTTAAACCGTATGGTTTTAACACTATAATTAACTCAGCGTATACGCACTTTTTTCCTGTTGCGCGCCAGGTAGATTATAAGGGCGGTCAGCAATATTGCTACGATTGCGATGACCCAGCCCGTGGGAACGTCCATTACATAAAGAATACGGAAAGTATACTGCGTACTGTTTCCCGCCGTGTCAACGGCAGTAATGTGATAGCGTCCCGCTTCTATCAGCGTGTGATTATTCGGGGTGTTTATGGGAGTGCGGTTATATAAAACGCTGATAGTGTATTCATTTATTTCGTCGGAGGAAAACACAATCGGACCCTCAAAAGCATCGTTGCCTTCTTCACTCCATTCAAGCTCGACTATTTCATTGTCTTTTGCGATTCGGGAAAATATCAGCGCGGGAGGAGTGGTTCTGAGCGTTATATTAACTGTATACACGGTTTCAAAACTGCTGTCGGTTATGGTGAACCTATAATCCCCGTCCGTATCTGTTGCGAATCTTTTTTCGTTGCTGATTTGCTGTGACTGCCCGTCAAAAAGCACTTCAACGATTGTAAAGCCTTCGGGCGCGGTGAAAGCGTTCAGAAAATTAACAGCGCCGTTGGCGATTGTGAAGTTAAAAACTTCAACTTCGGGATTTTCTACCATTACAACCCTGTATTCACCGTTTCCGGTTATGGGTTCAACGGGTGAAAAAGGCACAAATGTATCACCCCGCATAATTATCAGTAAAGGTGACGGAAAATCAAGAAATACATCGTCGTTCGTAATCATACCCTTAGGGACACTGGCGACTAAGGTTTGCCCGCCCAAAACACTATATGAGTAGAAGTTCCTTTCGGGCTCGTCAGGGATTTCCGGGTCGGGGAATTCTATATCATCGGGTTCATCTGACGGTTCTGCTTCAGGCGTTTCGTTTTCTTCCGGCGGATAGAACCAATCGGGGATTTCCGTTATGGTATAAAACCACGCAGGTATTCTGTCGATTTGCCTGTACCAAACCGGCTCGGACGGCAGTTCATAAAACCAGTCGGGAAGTTCATCAACCCCATACAACCAGCTGGGAACGGGATGCTCGCCGCTGAAAACCCAATCGGGAAGCGAGCGTTCCTCCGCGGCAATAACCGTAAAAACTCCCGCGATTAACGACACGGTAATTACCGCCGCCATTATGATTGCTTTTACGCCGCATGATTTAACCTTATTCTGATTCTTCCGCATGTCCGTCTTCACCATCGCTTTCGTTATTCTCGTTCGTATCAAGGATTATACTGTTTCTGTATTCAAGGTCATAATAAACCTCATCGCTGTAAAATACGTTGCTTCTTATTTCAGATAAGTCCATTGTCCCGAACTTGTAGAGCTTGCATTTATAACTCGGCGTGTACTTGGTTTTTAAGGGATAGTTGCCGAATGTAACTATAATTGAGTTGCCTGTGTCCTTTGCGTTATTAAGCTTTTGTAAATCAGAGGGATAAATCAGCGGACGGGTTTGCATTTGAGTTGAAACAGATATGCCGCCGCCTTCTTTCTGATTCATTGAACCGGAAACACTGCTTGTTGCAATCGTCATGTTTCCGCAGAGTTCCGAGAATTCCTTACAGGTGTCAATGTCGTTGGAACCGATGAACATTTTAATGCCGCAGTTACTCTTTATGATGTCGGCGACCTTATCATCATAAACGTTGCTTAACTGTGCATAGGACTGCACAACCATGTTAAACCATATTTTACGGCTTCTGCCGACGGTTATCATCTTGTCGAACTTATCAATTTTCGGCATGTTTCCGAATTCGTCAAGGATAAAGTATACGTTGCGCGGGAGCGACAAGTCTGCCCTTGCCGACGCTTTTTTAATCAGCGCCTTATATATGCAAAGCACGAAAACAGCCGCAAGCCCGTGACGGGTATCTTTCTCGTCGGGGATTTTCATAAACAGCGCAGTGGGTTGGTCGGCGAAGTCGTCGGGGTTAATGTCGGTCGCCGAGGTAAGGGCGCATATACCCTCATCGTTGAACATGCTCATCTTGTCGAAGGCGATTGACATATAACTTGATAACGTATTATCCGCCGCCGATAAAACCTGCCTTGAAAGCGTAACGGCTTTGGAAAGCTGACTGCGTCCCTGAAAATAGCGTTTAAGCGCCTCAAATTCGTTCTCCGAATTTGAAATCGCTTTACTTAAATTGAAGAAATTGAACTTTTCTATGGTCATTTCAAGGTCGGGGTTTTCGCTGTCCTCAAGCATGGCAAGCAATGTAGACATAATGATTGAACGCGCACCTTTTTCCCAAACGGGGTCATCAGGGGATTCAATAGGACAAAGTACGCCGACAAGGTCGTTCATGTCCTCATAAACCTCGTCGTACAGCCGCTGACGCGCAACTTTTATAATATCCTTGAGCGCTTTGCCGTCGGCATATGCCTTCCCTTCATACTCAAACCATATTTCCCCGTATTTTTCCGCAGGGTCGTTAAGCGTCAAACCCGACGCCGAAACCGAGTCGGTACGCTTGAATATACCCTTTCCTTTTTCAAGGTATTCGGCATACATTTTAAACATATTTTCGAGCGGATTCCATCTGTATGAAGAATACGGGTCGCGCAGGTCAAGCACCATGACCTTGTAGCCTTTTTCCTTGAGTTTTTGGGAATGCATTTGGAAAAGCTCGCCTTTCGGGTCAGTCAGAATCATGGAAGAACCGGCTTTGGTTTCAGATAAAATCTGCACCATCGGATTTATAAAAGTCGTAGTTTTGCCGCTGCCCGTTGCACCGATAATAAGTCCGTGCATGGGGCTTGCAAGGTTTACTTTTAAATTTCCGCCTTTCATGAAAGCACGCACGGGGACGCCGTCCTTCTTACTTTTTCTCAAAGCAGAGTAATTATGGGGTGCGAAGAGGGAGTCCCGTTCCTTATCGGTTAAGAAGCGCGAGTTTTCAAGCGAGCTTTCAAAGCCCTGCGCTTTTGACTTCATCAACCGCCTGGCGCGTTTGGCGTCGTTATTGCTGAAAATCAGCCAAAGCACCATTATTAGCGCGGCAGAGAGTGCGCCGTATATGTACGTATTCGTATCAAGGAAAAGCCCGGGTTCCCAAAGCAAAACCCAATCCTGTGTCTCAAGCGCTTCCGAAAACTTTTGGAGCAACGCATTTACGAGATACCCCAATACCGTCACTGCCATTGCCGCTAAAAAGAGCCACAGAATAATTTTCTTCAACATATCTGATTAATATCCCCCGTTTTTTATTTTGATTTGCCGCGGTTTTCACGGACAGGCGGCGCAATGCTGTCATTCTTTTTCACCGCCGCTGTTTTGGGTTTGCGCGAGTCCTCCAAACTGTCGAACGAGATTTCCTCGCGGGCAGTCTTTTGTTTGGTGACAACCCGGGACATTTTTTCCCAGAGCCGTGCCTTTAAATCCGTTTCCTTGGAAAAATCGTAACCGGCAACGTCAAGCATCATTACCACCTCCTATACCGTCATTAATTTACGCAACTTTTGCAAACCGCGGTTGTGCATTGTAGATACTGTGCTTTCGTTCATGTTTTTTTCCTTGGCTATTTGCCGTATGCTCTTCTGCTGAAAATACCTTTGCGAAATTATATCACGTGTAGTATCTCCAAGCCCCGAAAGCGCCGCATAAAGCTCCCGCAGGTTTTCGTCTTTGACAAGCGAGGATTGTTCCTCAAAATCCACGCTCAGCGCCGTTGTATCGGTAAGGTCGTCAAAACTGATTTGAATACGGTGGGTGCGAAAGTGGTCGATGACTGTATTTTCGGCGATAGCGAATAACCATGTCGAAATAGCGCCCTTATCGGGATTGTAACGGGCAAAGCTCTCCGCAGCCTTCAGAAAAACCGTACTCGTCAAGTCCTCAGCGATTTGCCTGTGCATAACTTTATAAAATATGTAGTTGTAGATTTTCGAGAAAAAGTTTTCATACACTTGCGCGAGGTCCATAACGAGCCTCCTTGGGAATTATTAATTAATTCTTACCACCCATATCCCTGCCGTTGGATTTCTTTTCGGCTGAGGTATTTTGGTTTTGAAGTTCATCTTTCTTTTGGGACGAAATTAACTGGGATTTTCTGTCACCCATAGTGAATCTTGGCTTCGTTTGTGTTAATTGGTCTGCTGAAATCATTTCCGAGGGTTTATTGACTGCTGAGTTTTGCTGGTCGGGCGGAGCCAACAGCTGCGGTCTTTGAACTTTAGGAGCAGATTGTTTCGTTTCTGTAAATTTGTCTAATTCTTCCGCAGAAATCTGTTCTTTCTTGGGTTCATCTTTGAGCGAAAAAGCTCCTTTATGGTTTGCCCGAGGGTGAGATTGTTTTTCTGCCGTTTTTGCCTTATTCTGATTGCTTAGTTTGCTTAGTTTTTCATGTGCTAAATCTCCCGTTTGCGATAAATAATTCATAGTTTTTTCAAAATTTTGCTCCGCAAAGTCCACTACTCTCGCATACGGTGAATAAGAAGTAGGAGTAAGTAGTCCATTAACATAGGTTTTTTCCTTGCCTGCCTCATGCAGTTTTTTTGCGGTTTTGTTATCATACCCGTCAACAAGGAAGCCTTCTTTATCTTGATTTTCCGTTACATAATCTTTTATTTCCTGTATGCGATTTTTAACGGCGTCAATCCTTTCAGCCCCCCCGTCACCCATGCCTACGGAACCGGCTAATGCGTTGGCAAAAGCATCCTTGTCTATTCTTCTGATATTTTCAGCCATATCCTTAGTCATGAGCGGGAAAGAACGTTCTAATTTTGTAACATTAATAGCGTTGCCTCCAAATGACATATGTCCGGCTTCGCCTTCAATACCACCGCTTATACCCTTTAATGACTGCATACCAAAGCTGTAATCGTTGTCTATACCCGTAACTTTCATGTTTCCGGGTTCGCCGCTGATAAAGAAATTACCGGCATGCCGGTCAAGCTGACCGCATATTAAGTCGTTAAGAGCAAGTTCCTGGCATGCTCTTTGAAGGCTCGGGTCTTTCAGGTCAATCGGATGATTCTTCGTTTCAGCGATGCCTTTATATCCTTTTATTTCCTTCTGTTTTTGCGTTTTTATCGGATTATTGTCTGCTCCCATTATCACTTTTCCGTTTTCATCCAACTTATCTATCATTATAGGTTTTCCGTATCTGTCTTTTTCACCTACGCGGCTTGTAATTTTATTTTCAACTTCATTCTTAAAGTCGGGGTCTGTTTCCATTTGTTTCAATCGAATATCAAACGCACCTTTGTCGGAATTATTCATAAACCCTTTAATGTCTGCGGCTTTAGTACCTTCTGCCATATCCATGACGCTTGTAAGCCCCGTCTGCGAATTCACGCCTACTCTTGTATCCGCAATTGCGCTGTACCCGAGGAGTTTATTCACTGTGCTTTGCCCCTGGTCGCGCAATGCATTATCCACGTTCATGGTTTTATATTCACCGCTATCCGCATCTTTTATTTTGCTATGTTCGTCTTTAGATATATAACCTAATTTTTCATACATTTGGTACTCAATGAATGTTTTATCTGCCGTTGACGTTGCATACGTTGACGTTGCATTCAAGGCGCCTTTTTTTGAGGCATAATCTTTCTCGTCATCTTTTAGTTTCAAAACTTCATTTATTGCTCCCGAGCCGAGCACGCTTGTGCTTTCCCTCTCCATATTGACTTCAATCATGCTTGCTTTCAGCATCATCTGGTCGAAAGACAAACCGTTGGCGCTTTGGGGGTTATTAAGAAAGTTGTTGGTGGCGTTGCTTATAAATCCGCGGTTAACAACGAAATTCTGCATATCGCGACCCGCAAGACTGCGTACTTCGTTGGTTTCGCGACCTTTTCCCGGAAGCTCTGCGGCTACTTTGTTTGAAGCTTCGTAGAAACTCTGATACGCCGCCGACACTGCCGCGCTTCTCCCCAAAAACGACTCTTTTGACGGATTGCGCATATTTTCAAAAAGGGCTTCATCTAACTTAGTCAATGACGCTTTATAGTTATTTCTGATGTTCGAGAGATTTTGAAAATTTGTCTCATTTACAACTCTTTTTTTCTTGTTTTTTTCTTTCGCGTTAAGATTTTGGCTGTCGAGTAACAGCTTATCAAGTTTATCGGATATTTCATCAGCAACCCTTATATTAACTCCGTTTTTGTTGGTCACAGCATATAAACCTTCGTATTTAGTTCCTATTTGTTGTTGTTGTTCCGGCATGGTGTGTATCCTCCATTTTGTTTAGCGATTTTGGGGTTCCGATATATTATACGGAAGAAAATGTAAAGTAGCTCAAATTTTTGTCATTATGCATAAATAATGTGAAAAACCTTTGATATGCCACAAAAAGGCGCTTCTTGTTAAATTATAGCACAAAACAACTAATTTGTCAATAGTTACTTAAATTTTCATTTTCCAACCAAATTCTACCATGTAAATTTGTTACATCATTATGTACCGTACTTTTACTTATTCCGAAAACCTTTGCAGCCTCTCTTACAGTCGCATTGTTACCGATGATGTACTTTCCCAGGCTTACACATCTTTCCTGCTTCGTCCCTAAGTCGGGAGCCTTTCTAATATTACGTGTCACGTTATCGCCCCTCCGCTGTAAATCGGTTTACTGATTTATATGCGGGAAATGGGGAAATAATTACATTATTGTAGTAAGGAGGCTTGTTCTCACCGGGAGACACATAAGCCTGTTGCAATAAACGCCCGCATAATAGCTTCATTATTGTATATTTTCTTGGGAAAATGAGTGCAATAAAAAAAGACAAGTGCCGGTGCTCGTGTGGAAGTTGCAACCGAAAGACGAGAACGCACTTGATGTTTACGAGGGTTATCCCCGGCTTTACCGTAAAGAGTTGGTGCGGGTGCGGGTGCGGGTAAACGGCAAGCAAGTCAGGGTGATGGTTTACATCATGAATGACGGACATCTCATCTCGCCGCCGCGCATGAGCTATTACAACACAATCCGAGAGGGTTACATGAGTGCCAGCTTTGATTTGGAAATTCTGCGTGATGCGGCGAAAAAATCTCAGACAGGAAGGAGGAAAGCGCAATGACTGACACAATCCGAGAACAAATACTGGCGGTTCGGGACACCGGCGAAACCAATATGTTTGACGCAAACGCGGTTCAGGTAATCGCGAACCGCGAGGGGTTTTATGAGCTTGTTTGTTACATACAAGAGCATAAAAAGGAATATTCCCGTTTCATTTTAACGGGCAGAACGGAGGAATAACGATGGTTATTGAAAAACACGACAATATTTTATGGGCTGATATTTTCTGGGATGATTTATCACCCATAACAAAATCGGAATTACTGGAACTCATGGGTGACAACGGCAACTATGATGTAACTCCGCTTGTTTCAATCAATGTCAGTTCGGAGGAAGGTGCTGAAGCACCGCACATTACCGTAAAACGTAAGGTTTCAGAATGGCTTGAAGGCAGAATTGACGGGCTCAAGTTTTATGCAAAGGTTTACGACTTCGGCTCACAATTCGGCATAAACAAAGGTCGCGTCAGTAAGCTGACGGTAGTGGGTTTGAACGGTGATATTATCAGTTTTGACAGAGGTTGGGATAAAAAACCGCATACACAGCAGACCGAGAAGTCGGCAGTCACGGAAAATCCCACACTTCCGTTGGCAAGTTGACACGATGAGGGCGAGAGTAATCTCGTCCTTTTTCGTTTTTTATTTTCCGCTGAGAAGAATAAAAATAAAATCGCCCTAATAAAAAAGTGTGCGGGACGGCAAGACTGAAGAAGAAAAAAAATGAAGTGGGAGGTTTCGGCGTTCACACAATGTTCACAAGAGTGAACGCACGAAAATGCCGCTTCACGACTGAACCGGTACTTAGACCCAGTATAAGTTTAGCTTTTCTCTCATTCCGTGTGGTTATATAAAGCCCTGTTTAATGCTTTTTATCCGCTTTGTTCATTCTCTCTCGTATCGTGTTTGTAGGTAAGATAGCATATCTTTTCACCTACAATCTTACCTACAAAATAAGCCTTAACGATGAACTAAAGTCTAAACTATTTATAAACCAAAATCAAACCGCCCTTTGAAGTCAGCCGGTTTTTTCTTTTATATATAAATCAAGCATTTTGTAAGTCATAAAAAATATTTTACCGAAAAATATAAATTTATCTTGACAACAGTAAAAAAATATGATATAATTTCAATGCACAATTTATAATTGATGTAATTGTGCATTATTTTGCGCCAATAGCTCAGTTGGATAGAGCAACCGCCTTCTAAGCGGTAGGTCAGGGGTTCAAATCCCTTTTGGCGTGGCAAAAGGGTCTCATACGAACCGCATATATTTCAACGGCGGTTTCGCCGTGACGGTGAATTTGTAGAGTTTATAATAACAGATAAGAACGCTAAAGCTTAACTTTAGCGTTCTTTTTGTGTTAAAGTAAAAAATATGCTGTTAAGAATTTTATACTTTTTATGTCATGAAACTACCCAATTCCCGTCAGAATCTTTTTGTATAATAAAATAAGTTCCCTGTGTTCTATATTCATGCCTCTCTTGTTTATTAAATTCATTGAAACCCATATCCACAGGTATTACTGTTACTTCTTTTGGAGCTATGTCCGAAGAATTTCGATTATTATCGAATAATTCACTTCTTTTATCGGAATCAAAAACGATGTCCCATCCCTCTCCACTTCTAATTGAATCAGCTATACCTCTTGCAATTTCACTTTCACTGGGATATACAATCTTTAATTCAAATCCTGAAAATAATATTTCTCCACTGTTAGTTTCTGCCGCTAAGCAGAGAGCATCTATGATAAGTTGACTTCGTTTAGTGTTTCCGTCTGCTGGGTCTTGTATTTCGTTTGTTAAAGTTTGAACAAAAAATCTTATGGATTTTACATCTGTCCATCTGTTTACATTGTCTAATCCGCATTGAATTCTATTGCTTGTTCCATTTAAATCGATTGTACCATCAGTTTTCAACATGGCAATAATATACTCTGTTCGCTGTATTCCTCTGTCTATACCAATGTCAAAGTCGAGAATATTTTCATATGTAGTTAAAACCTTGTTAGATTGATTATAGCAAAAAAGTATACCGTCTTTGTTTAATGCGGTTATATATCTACTATTAACCCTAATTTTTATTATATTTTCCCATTCAGTAACGATTTCAGTGCCTCCATTTGTGCCGACCGTCCCATCCATGTTAATCCAATATAATTTATCGGAACCTATTGCAGATTCTATTGCAATTTGAACGGGTTTTATTTCTTCAAGCATTTGCACAATTGATTCTTTTTCCCTTTCTCTTTGTTTTTCAAATTCCTTGTCTGGGTTAGCTCCACCGCAACCTGTCAGTAATGTTAAAATCATTGCTAACATCAGTATAATTGCCGTGATTTTCTTGATTTTCATAGAATAGTCGCTCCTTGTTTGTTTTTGTTTATTTGCGGGGAGAGCCCCCGCCTTTCAACAGTATAGCATAAAAAATACCATGTGTCAACATATCGTATGTTTATGTAGACCGATTGATTATTTAATTCCCCTACAATATAATTGATATGGGGTGCTGAAATGGTTGGATTAGGCGAAAAATTGCGGACTTTAAGATTAGGGAAGAATCTTACACAAAAACAACTCGGCGAACGAATAGGCATAAGCAAGTATGCGGTTTCAATGTACGAGCTTGACAGTCGTGCGCCAAGTTATGAGGTTTTAGTAAAACTTGCAGTTTTCTTTAGGGTTTCTGCTGATTATCTTCTTGATATTAACAAACCTCGCTGTGTCAGCGTTGAGGGGTTGAAAGAGAAACAAATCAGCGCAATAGTCACTTTAATTGAAACAATGCGAGATGATTAATTTTTTGCGTTCATCAGACAAAATGTAGCAAAACAACAAACTGTATTTTCTATAAAAATAAGTAGCGGATTGCAAAATGCAATCCGCTACAAAATGTATTGTCGCTTAAATTGTCGGAGACGATTCGTTGTCGGACTTCAATTCGTCGGGGACGGGATAACCGATTTCTTGTGCAATCCTTATCGCAGTAGCGAGTTCAGTCGCGTCTGCAATATCGAATTTCAAAATACGATAGTACATATCGCGAGAAATGGACAGTTCCTTGCAAAAGTCAGTCACAGTGAGGAAATCGCGGGCGAAAACGAAGATTCTTAAAAAGTCTATCTCGTCAAGTTTCACCCTGCCTACGCGATTTTCTGCCACTTTTAAGCGTTCCTCAAACTCATCAAACCGCCGATAGAGTTCTGAAATACTCTCTTTGAAAAACAAGAGCGTTTTCTCCGCATTAAACAAGGGAGCGACTTCTGCATCATTTTTATTTTCGCTCTCTTTTTTCTCTTCAGCGGATTTAACCAAAGAATCAAATCCCCCCGTCGCGTTCCCGAAACTTTTGACGCTCTGTGCAACACCCTGCTGTTTGTCTTCTGTAATATTCTGCGGTTCGCCTTCTGCGACAATTTGTTGTCCGTTCTCCGCGACAGCCTGTTGTACGCACACTCCGTCAGTTTTCACTTCGTTTTCTGCAACAATCTGCTGTCCGTCCTGCAAAGATTGACTGCCGAAGCTCTCTAAAGGCTTACTGCCGAAACCCTCTAAAGGTTTACTGCCAAAACCCCCTAAAGGTTTACTGCCAAAACCCTCTAAAGGTTTACTGCCTAAGCTCCCTAAAGGCTTACTGCCAAAACCCCTTAAAGGTTTACTACCGAAGCCAGTTATGTTCTCCCCGACAGCTTGTTGAGTGTCCTGCGTGAAATTTTGCTGGGTTTCCTGTACTTTGTCCGCACCGTTTGCGGGAGATGTGTTTTGTGAAATACTCTGAAACATGAATATTTCCCCTTTCTAAAAAATTTTTATGTAACGCTTTAAGCGTTCATACCGTTTTAATTAGCACCTTTTCGCGAAATTCTGCGACGAGGTTTAGGGGTTACGATTTCTTTCTTTTGTTGTTCTTCTGCTAAGTACTGCTCATAATCGCTCTTGTTTGCGTCAATATACGCTCGGATTTCCTTTAGACATAAGGAAGTTGCGAACGCGCGAGCCATGTCCTGTGATAAAACTAATGTTTTCATTGCGTGCTGTCCTTTCGAGTATAAAATTTTGCATTTATACTGATATTTGTGACAGGCACACAATTGCATTTAATAATGTTGCTATTTATTTTATAGCTTGCCATACAAGACGATTAAAGCCGCTATATAAGCGGCTTTATGTTTTCATGTCATGTGTTGCTTTTGATAGTTTTGCACATTTGTTTACAATGTGTTGCTTTTTTCGTTCATCGGCTTATATGTCACGTTTAAAAAGCAGTCGTAAACAGTATTATGCAAGATTAAATTTTCACGAATTAAAATAATGTGTTGCTTTTTTGGTTGGTTTGTGGTATTATAGATATAATAAACTACGGGAGGGGGTAAAATGATGGGAACTGTCGAGTTGAGATATTGTCCGCATTGTAATAATCGGGTTAAGAAAAACGGCTCTTTTAGGGGTAAACAGAGGTATATATGTACATTTGAATTATGCAAGAAATCTGTTCAGCCTGTCCGAAAAAAAATAAAAGATGATGAACCCGATATAAAATGCTCTTGCGGAAGAAAGCCAAAGAAAAACGGCTCGAATAATGGGCGACAACGGTATTTTTGTACTATATGTAATAAGCCTGTTTCAAAAAAGCCGTACAAAGTATTAAACAGCAAAGAAATAGAAGCAATACTTTATTCATGGGTTGAATTTAATTATGATTACAGCCGAACTATGGAAAAATACGGAATAACAAGAAATAAATTAAAAAAAATCACAAAGGAACATAGTAAACTAACAGAGAGAATCGAAGGATGGTTAATGAAGAAACCCAAAGAAGTCAAAACGGCTTTTGGATTTTTAAGCAACAAGCAAATTTATGAAAAATGGATAAACAGCAATTTAGAGCTTGGTGAATTCGCTCGTAGCTTAAAAATCGGCTTTTATAAAGCGAGAAGCATAATTGCCCAAGAATTAAATATCAATGAAGACAGGCGCGCTCTTGAAAGCGCAAAAAGGAAAATACGAAAGGAGCGAGGACTATGAAAGCAGTAATTTATGCAAGGTACAGTTCACACAATCAAACAGAATTATCAATTGAGGGGCAACTTAGCGAGTGTTACAAATTCGCCAAACGCGAAGGTTACACTATAATTAAAGAGTATATAGACAGAGCAAAAACCGCGACCACAGACCGCCGCCCACAATTCCAAAAAATGATTAAAGACAGTGAAAAACGCCAGTTTGAAGCGGTTTTAGTGTATCAGCTCGACCGTTTTGCGCGTAATCGCTACGATAGCGCAATTCATAAAAATAAGCTTAGAAAGAATGGCGTTAAGGTTATTTCTGCTCGCGAAGTCATAACACAGGATGCAAGCGGAATTTTATTAGAATCTGTGCTTGAAGGCTATGCAGAATATTTCAGCGCGGAACTTTCACAGAAGGTCAAGCGGTCTGTCGCCCTTCGGATTGAAAAATGCCAGTATTTGGGCGGTGGGATTCCGTTAGGGTACACCGTAGACGAAAACAAGCAATTTCAGCTTGACCCCTTGACTGTTCCCGTGGTTCACCGTTGTTTCGACCTCTATTTGTCAGGGAATACCTTAAAAGACATAAACGAAGCTATTACAAAAGAATTCGGCAGGGAATTTTTTGGAAACATATTTAACGGCTTAAACAAGGTGCTTGATAATCGGAATTATATAGGCTATTACACGCGCGGCGGCGCAGATAAAAAAGACGGTATGCCGCGCATCATTAGTGATGAATTATTTGAAAGAGTGCAGATTATGCGCCATAAAGACAAAAAAACCTCCGCAAAAGCGAAGGCGCATGAAGAATATTTATTGACTACAAAATTATTTTGCGGCTACTGTAAAGAAATGATGGTGGGAGTTAGCGGAACGAGCCGCACTGGTAAAACACACAGCTATTACACGTGCAAGAGTGTATGGAACAAAAAAGGCTGTAAAAAGAAGAATGTTAAAAAGCATGACATAGAAAATTTTATCATCGCCCAAGCCTGCCAACAACTTACTGATGAAAATATCACCCTTATATCTAAAATGTTAGCAGAGCAGTCGAAGCAGGAGAATTACACGCCCTACTTATCGGAAATCAAAAAGAAGCTGAAAGACAACGCAAAAGCGGTTGAAAACCTTTTAAAGGCGATTGAGAGCGGCGAACACATGGGCTTGTTGTCCGAGCGTATAACGCAAAAGAAGCAGGAGCGAGCAGAACTTGAAAAAGCCCTTGCCCTTGAACAGATGGAACGAATCGAGATTGACGAAGACGAAATCAGTTACTTTCTTACAAAGTTAAGAGAAGGCAACATAGACGACATTCACCGCAAACGGGCGATTATAGCCGTTTTCGTGAGCGCGATATATCTTTATGACGACAGAGCAACAATAGTTTTTAATGCCACAGATAAGCCTTTAACTATAGATTTTCAATTTTTGCTTGACAAAATGGAGCGCGGCGAGTATAATGGTATAGGTGAACGTCGCGAAAGTGGTTCTTATACGACAGATGGCGGCGTGTGAATTTGGTGGGTATAGCGTAGATGGTAGCGCGTCAGATTGTGGCTCTGAAGGTCGTGGGTTCAAGTCCCACTATCCACCCTGAAAAAAGGCAAAAGCAGACGCTTTTGCCTTTTTTATCGGAAATTCCCGATATTCTCCGAATTTTTAATATTTATGTCAAGTGATACAAGAACGAGTGTTAAATAGTGATTATTTTTGTGCCGAATTTGCATTGATTTATGTGATTGTTTGTAATATAATGAAATGTACGAGCATTTGATTACATGTTTGAAAGTGAGGAATTTACATGAACAGAGAACTTAAAGTACTCTTAGTCGAAGATGATTCGGTGGTATGCCGGAACATCATTAAAGCTGTCGATAAGACAGACAGCGTTCGCCTCATAGGCGTAACAAACAGCGTTGAGAAAGCTGTCGAATACGTTTCTGACGGGCTTCCCGACGCGATTATTCTTGACATTGAATTAAACAAAGGCAGCGGAAACGGCGTTACGCTCATGAAGCAACTACGCGACCTCGACCTTGCTGTATTCCCCTACCTTTTAGTTACAACAAACAGCGCCGGCACAGAAACCCATGATACGGCGCGGGACATGGGTGCGGATTTCATTGTGTGCAAGCAACAGGAGGATTACAGCGCGGAGAATATAATTGATTTCTTGAGTTCTGTAAACAGCGTTATACTCAGCAGGAAAAAGACAGACGCTTCCGAGGACATTAAAGAAAGAGACGACAGGATTCTTAAAAGACTTCATACGGAGCTTGACCTCATCGGAGTAAGTCCCAAGGTTGTAGGGCGTGTGTACTTAGTTGACAGTATTTTGATTATTATGGAAAAGCCCGAGCCGAATTTCTCCCGCAGAATAGCGGCAAAGCACGGAAAATCCGTGCCAAGCGTTGAACGCGCTATGCAAACCGCAATCACCGGAGCGTGGAAAAACAACTGCGCCGAAGAACTTGCGAAATATTATACAGCAAGGATTAGCCCGAGCAAGGGAATCCCTACTGTTACCGAGTTCATCTACTTTTATGCCGCGAAGGTGAAAAATAACTGGTAAGCTGTTAAAAGCAAATGCATAAATCCCGCTTTAAAGGCGGGATTTTCCTATTCTACCCCTCCCCGAAAACCTCTCTCAGCAACCAAAAATACCACCCGGCGCTTCCCGTATACAAACTCCATCCGCCCCTTCCGTAAACCTGCGGGTTCGTGTAAATATCAGCCGCCATATAATAAGGCTCGGTTTTATACTCATCACCCCGTCCGAACGGCGCAAGCATCCTTGAAAGCAGTTCCGCGCGTTCCTTTTTGCCCGCCCTGTAATAAGCCAGCGCAAGCCATGTTGCCGCGTGTGTATACTGCCCTCCGTTTTCGCGGACCCCCTCGGGATAACTCTCGACATAACCCGGTTCCTGCCACGATTTGCCTTTGGTGAACGGCGGGGTAAATAATTTAATTAACTTGTTTCTTATGTCAACAAGCTGCTCCTCCGCGCTGATTAGCGCGGTATTTTTACGCTGTTCATCGGGCAATTCAGCAAGTATGGCGAACGCCTGCGGTAATAAATCAATTTTACAGCGGTCGTTTCTCGCGCTACCCATTTCTCTTCCGTTGTCATAAAACGCCCTCAGATAATACTCGCCGTCCCACGCGAAGGCTTCGATTGCCGAAATAAGCCCGTCGCGCCTGCGTTTCAACACCTCGATATAATCAACATCGCCCATCATAAGTGCGGTCTGTGAAAACATCTTGCAGACCATTGCATAGAACATTGAGAGCCAGACGCTTTCCCCCCTCCCCTTTGCGCCGACATTGTTGTAACCGTCGCACCAGTCGCCGCCGCCCATCAGCAGAAGCTCATGTCCGCCCTTCGCATACGCCTTGTCTAATGCGCGTTTACAGTGGAGATAAACGCTTTCTTTTACTTCCGAGCAACCAACTTCGATATACTTTTCATGTTCATGGTCGGCGAGAAGTTCGCCCTCGCAATAAGGCACGTTTGTTTCAAGAATACTGTAGTCCTTTGTAAAGCTGACATATTCACCGGTCACATACGGAAGCCACAGCAAATCGTCCGAATAGCGCGTGCGAACGCCTTTGTTGTGCGTCTGCATATCGTGCCACCAGTGCAATACATCGCCCTCAATGAACTGTACTGCCGCCGCCCGTAAAATCTGCCGCTTCGCAATCTCCGGCTTTATATACATGGCGCAAAGGCAGTCCTGCAACTGGTCACGGTAGCCGAAAGCTCCGCTGTTCTGATAGAAGCCCGTCCTTGCCCACATGCGAATTCCAATCGTCTGCCACGGAAGCCAGTACCGGTAAAGCGCGTCAAGCCTTTTATCGCCTGTGTCGATTCGTCCGGCATCTAAGAGCGGCGCAGGGAACCGATACTCAAACGCGCTTTTTATTGTAAGCGGGTTGCGGGTGTTTTTAGTGAATGCGAGTATGAACTTGATTTTATCCTTATGCTTAGGCGGAAGCTCGATTTTAATAATCGCGGCGCCTATAACATCATAAGCAGGCGTAATATTTCCCGCTGTCTTATATGCTGTTTCTGCCCAGTCACCCTCAAAGAAGCTCTGCCTGTCCGTTTGAAAAGCGCAGGTTTTATCCGCGTACATCAGCATTGCTCCGCCTGCCGGATTCCTGAAAATAAGTGTGTTGTCTTTTACTTCGGGTTTTAAAAGCCCTGCGTTCTCCCGCGTCACGCCGAGAACCGGCTCTGTGTAATAGGCTATGCTTACGGTTCGCGCTTTCTTTGAGCGGTTTTCAAGCTCCAGTACGATTTCCTTGCCCATACCTTTTTCATAAACCCCGACGGTTGTTTTTGCATGGATTCCTTTAACAGAACCGTGATATTCCGCCCTGTTCGGTGCGAAGACCGCTTTGCTTCCGTCAACGAGGTCGTAGAGGGTATTCGGCGCAGAGACTCCGCCGCTCATTTTCATTATAAGCATCTCGCCTTTATTATCGGCGCGCAAGTCGTTACTCCAAGGGGTAAGCTTGTTTTCGCGGCTGTTGAGCGCCCATGAAAAACCGAGCGCACGGTCGGAAACAAGCGTCCCGAACCGACTTGACGCAAGCACGTTACACCATGGCAAGGCGGGATTCTCCTCAATAATAAACTTCTCACCCTCAAAGCGGTTTAATTCGCCTCCTTCGGAAGAGTGCCGCGAAGCGGCGGAGCAGTCAGGTTTTTCGCAATTTAAAATCGACAGAAACGCAGGTTCTTTTATTTTTGCTTTTGAAGCAGGCGGTGCGATTTCATCCGAGCGCTGTGTATAACACGCCGCCGCCCGCAGTAAATTCAATAAATCGGGCTGAGCCGCGTTCTTTCCGATAATAAAGACATCCGCGCCTATTTCGCGCCTGAGCTGTTCGGCAAGGCGGCGCTGTGCCTCGTTCTCGTACAGCATGACCAAATCGAATTCAATCCCGCACAGCGACAGGGCTTTTTTCATTTCGATTATCGCATCGGCACCTGCGGCGCCGGCGCAAGAATCGCTCACGCTATTTCTGTAAAAATCAAAAAGCACAATCGGTTCATCACCTGAAATGCCGAGCCTCCATAATGCTTTTATATCAAGGCTGTTTTTCATGACGGCTTTTTTGTTAATCTTAGGTGCGTAAAAAATATGCGGCAGAATCCTTGCCGTAAACCGCCCGTACATGGTTTCACGCACAAGCGGCGAGATGATTTCCTCGCTCGGATTATCCGCTTCGCCACGCCTTATATCAGCGGCAAGCGCAAGAATTTCACGTTCGTTTTCGCCATAGCATATGAACAGCTCGGCTTCTTTTTTCCCGAATGCGTCAAGCGGAAAGTCGGCTTTGATGAAAACGCACGGACACGGCACTGACGTTGTGTCTATTTCACGTTCGCAGGCTTTTTTGAGGGCGCTCAACATACCGCCGTTTCTTTCGATAACTTCTTCGCGGTTGAACGAGAAAGTAAAATCTTCACTGTTTTTGAAACCGATTGCCATAAGTGTTTCATTTTCACCGTTGCGTTCTTTGCGGCTTGCGATTATCAGCTTGTTTTCCTCATCAAACCTAAGCTTCAAAAATAAATCCATGAACGCCGGATGCGCCGTAATATCGCGGAATCGCGCCAGCGCCGGCTCAAGATAAACCGCAAGCGTTAACTGCCGCTTCATTCCCGTAAGGTTTTCAGCGGCGAAGCGACGGATTTCAACAGCCTTGCACGGGTGCAGATAAACCTGCTGTCCGAGTTTTAGATTCCTGTAATTCAAGTAATATTCGGTGCTGTTTTGCAGAAAGATAACGGATTTTTCAGTAATTGTGCTTTGCAAACTGTTCTTTGTGCATTGTAAAAACGGCATTGTATGCTCGTTTTCAGCGAACGCGAACAATGTCCCGCGCGGATTTAACAAATCATCAGTTTTATAGAACGCGCTTTTTCTTTTAAACAATGTTGCGCTTATTCCCATGTCCGAAGTCAGCACGGTTAAAAGCCCGTTTGACAGCGGATTCACGTGTATATCGGCGGGATTGAACTCGGTGAACTCGGTTGAATTTATGCGATAGGTCTGCTCCTCCTGCCATTCCGGCGTTGCAAGCACAGGCTCACCCGCCATGATTTTTTCTTCAAGCAGTTCCTCTGCGCGCTTCATGTCCGGGTCGGACATGAACAGCTTTTGCAGCTTCCCGTCATGCAACGCATTGCACACGCCTGCAAGCGACATGCCGACATGGTGCGCCATGTGGCTCTTTACAACCGCGTAGCCCGAGCCGACACGGTGCTTCGTGAAGTCCGCGGCTTCATAAAAACCGTATTTCTTATGGGAGATACCGAGTTTTTCGAGTTTAACCAAATTATTATAAGAGCCGATAGGGTCGGTTGCAAGCGACAAAAAGCTTGAATACGGTGAAATCACGCGTTCTTTATTTAATCCGCCCTTCAGCCCCACCGTCTGTACACCGTGGGCTTTATACTGGTAATTCAGCGCTTCATCGAATGCATAATACCCGCTCTCGGATATACCGAAAGGCAGTCCCGTTTCCCGCCCGCGTTTCTGCTGGCAATGCAGAGAAAACCGTAAAGCCTCATATTCCATACTGCCCTCCCTTTTTGAAGCGCCGAGAAGCAACTCCGGCATATAATACTCGAACATCGTCCCTGTCCACGCCACAGGCGCGGCGTAACGCCCGCTTCTGCCCATTATGCGTCCGAGAGAACGCCAGTGCTTCTTTTCCGCTTGTCCTGTTGCAATCGCGTAATACGACAGCATACGCGCTTCCGACATTATTAAATCATAGTTATGGCGGGAAAGCTCCTCCCGCTCTATATCATAGCCGATACTGAACAGATTTCGCGCCTTATTGAAGAACGGCTTTAAATCGGTTTCACGCGCAAGTTTTTCAACCCGTAAAATTAAATCGGAATCGGCGTTTATGTCTTTCAAAGCTTCTTTTACGGCAACAAGACAGCAGACAAAGTTTCCGCTGTCCACCGACGAAACAAAGGGCGAAATGACTTTTAAGTCCTGCGTTTCGTACCAGTTCATGAGATTGCCGTTCCATTTTTGAAGCTGCCCGATGGTATCCGTTGTTTCCGAAACGCGCTTTTCTAATTCTGCCTTGTCTATAAATCCGAAAACATTCGCCACAACACACGACAGTAAATACATGCCGATATTAGTCGGCGATGTCCGCGCCGAAACGCGGTAAACGGGGCTGTACTGAACATTGTCGGGCGGCAGATAATTATGCTCGCCGGTAACATAATCCTCGTAAAAATTCCACATTTTCTGCGCGTTTTCTGTCAGTTCACGGCGCATGGTTTTAGAAAACTTCGGCGCGCTTACTCCGCTTGTCCTGTCGATATAAAGCGTCAGCGGCAACGCGCCGAGGAAGATTATACCAAGCGCGAAAACAAGCAGATTGCCGTTAATTCCCGCTAATACTAAAAGCCCCGCCGAAACAGTTCCGGCGATTAACATATGCGAAAAACCTGTTTTAAGCCCCTCAAAAGTTGACGAGGTTGCCCAGTCCAAAAGGTGTTTCTTGGAAATCAACATACGCCAAAGTGTGCGGATAAGTGCGTCAGCGGAAACAAGCGCATTCTTTACTGCAAACATGATTTCAACAACGCATTGCCGCAGGAGTTGTTTCGTCTGGGAAATTACAGGCGAGTAGAATCTTCTGTAAAAGGCGAATTTCCGCCCGCGTATTACGGACGGGAAAAAGCCCATAAGAAACGGCATGGTTACAGCTAACAGCCCTGTTAATGCAATTAACTGCAAATTTAACACAGCCGAAACTATAAAACACAGCAACACAAACAGCGGCGTAACCGCCCGCCTTACATTGTCGAACAGCTTCCATCTCGTCAGCGGGGTAAATCCGCCGTCGGTTTGCCGTTCAAAAATATAGCGGAAATTCTGCAAGTCGCCGCGAAGCCAGCGGTGTTGCCGCTTGAAGTACGCTTTCGAGGTGTCGGGGAAACCGTCGCTGAACTCCACATCTCCCGCATAAACCACTCCTGTACAGCCGCCTTCAAGTATATCGTGCGACAGAATCCGTTCAGCCTTAAAGCGTTTGCGGTCACTGCACTTTTCCAGGAATATGTCAACGTTGATTAACCCTTTCCCTGTGAAGATTCCCTCACCGAAGCAGTCCTGATACATCTCACCGGAAAAACAATCGTAGCTTGACGCGCCGGCGCACCCGCCGTTACCCGACATAGCGCGGGAAAAGCCGGTTTTTAGATAACCGCCAAGCGAAGTCGTAATCCGCGGCGCGATAATCCCCTTGTTTTTGTGAAGCGGGTGCAGGGCGATACTTACAAGTTCCGAAACACTGTCCATAAGCGGTACGGTATCATAATCCAACGCCATTATATACGCAATGCCGTGCAAAACCGAGCGGCTTCCGTAAATAGCGCGAACACCGTTGTCCCGTTCGCTCTGCCCGCCGTCATCGCCTCCGCGAAGCAGTTCAGCCAAAGCTAAAATTGCTCCCCGTTTACGTTCCTCGCCCTGCCATAAGTTCTGCGTTTTACAAAATCTCCGCTCCCTCACGAGCATAGCGAATTCACTGCCTTTGAATAACCTTTCGGCATCGGCAAGCAGTTTTTCATCTTCGGCGGTTTTTTCTTCTTTCGCGGGCTTGAGGTCACAGAGCAGTATGAATTTAATATTTCCGGAGTTGTTTTTAAGTTTAGCGGCATGAAGCTTGTCAAGTCCGTTTCTTATATCTTTTTCGGAGGCGATAAGCGTCGAAATAACGCAGATTGTCCTTGCTCTGTCGGGAACTGCGCCTTTAAGCGCGAGCCGCGGCATCGGACCCGCCCCCCTGACAGATTTAATTGCGATATAATCAATCAGCGGTTTTATTATTGCAAGGCATGGCAAAAAGATAAGAAAGACAACCTGCCAAATCGTGGAAAACGCAAAAAAACCTGTCAGAAGTGCAGATATTAAAAACAATGACAACAAATAATTTTTAAGCTTTATAAAAGGAAAAACACGGCGGTAATCTTTGACAATAATCTCGCCGATATGGGAACTGCTCTCGGCGCGGCGGTTCATGTATTCGCGGGAGAGCCTTGCCTCATCTATTCCGGCAGCTATGGCGGTTTCAGAGGTCATGCGCCTGTAACCGGCGCGTGTTTCTTCGGTCAGCTTAGGGTAAAGCTCGTCCCCGCGGTAAAGCATCTCCACCGGATTGAGCGCGTCGCAGAGCGTCTCGGGGTCTAAATCGGTCAGCGCGCCGAGCTTCTCGGCATAGTCGCCGCCCGCGCCTGCCGAAGAACCGGAAGAGGCTACCGCTTCGGTAATTATGCAGTACTTCGCCTGCCAAATCAGGCTGTCTATATCCATTGAGGACAGATATTTTACCGCCGCTATTTTGGAAACTACATTTACAATCGTATTTTCGTCAATGACCCTAAGCGAGCTTATAACCCCGCCAAGCACGGGAGTCTTGGCGGAAGCTGTACGGGTCTCCGAAAACATGTTTATATGGAAGCCCTTGTGTGCTTTCATCAGCATACCCAGCTCTTTTTCGAGCAAACGCTTCTCGGCGATTCCGGCACAGCCGCCGTTTCTGCCGCTTTTAGCCAGCGTTCTCCTTGTCCGGCGCAATGATGCGTATAAAACGCTTATTGGTCGGATTTTCCAGTTCGCGGCAGTTATTTCTGTAATTTTTTCAGTTATCATAATATTGATATTCTGCCCCTTTTTATTTGAAATAAATGTAAAAAATAAAAAAATATAAAAATTTTTTTAATAAACACTTGAAAAGTTTGTCGTCTTAATGTATAATGATTAATGATAGTGTTAAAAAAAACCTTTTTAATTATAACGAAAGGGAACTTGTTTTATTATGAACAGCAGTAAACCTGCTTTTATAGCGACTGTGGTTGTCGCGCTTCTCGCAGTTGCGGCGGCAGTCTTTGCATTTTGGAACATCGCGAGGGAAGAAATGGAGCCGGGCTCCGGCGGAAACGGCAGTGACTCTAACTGGTCTTACAGACCGCCGCAGGAACTCGAAGATGAAATGTTTGCGGCGGCAGAACGGCTGATTATGGAAAATCATCTGCTTATTCGACTTTATATAACGCACGGGCTTCCTGTAATAAAAGAACCTTACGCCAACACTACGGACAGACCGCTTGGAAACCCGCCGGAAGACGGTTTGTTTTACGTTGACAGCGCGGACTTCAAAACGATTGCCGATATTGAAGGGCTTGTCAACAGGACGTTTATACCGGAGGAAGCAGTCAGGGTTAAAAACAACCTTTTGGACAGCGGTGAACCATACTACAGCGACCACGGCAGAATCTTTGCCGAAAAAAGAGCCAACTCCGACGGGATTACGCTCGGAATAAACGAGCATTTTGCGCTCGCTCTGTACCTTAACCCGGATTTCAGCGCGGACTATCCGATTGACTGGACGGACGTAAGTTTTGAGCTTGTGCCGCTTTCCGCCTTTGAGTGTCAGCTTAGAATAAGGCTCTCGGCTGACGGCGAGCCCGTTGTCTTTGAACGCAGGATGACAAACTATAACAATGAGGGTTGGCGCCTTGACCGGCTTGTTCACGGCGAATGAGCGGCAAAAACAACAATAATCCCTTAGCCGCATATATAATCGCGGGACATCTTGCTTTTGCGGTCGCTATGCCCTTAGTGGTTTTCATTTGGGGCGGAACATGGTTAGTAGACAGAATGAACTGGAACGAAAGCCTTAAAATCGTCTGCGTTATACTCGGAATCCTTTCAATGGTCGCTTCGCTCATCTCTTACCTCAGAAATCTTATCAAAACCTATGGTGACGGCGGAAACCCAAAGCCGCAAATACGTAATGAAAAAGATTATGACTATTACTACGAAAATAATCTGACACCTACGAAAAGTAAAGATAGTAAAGAAAATGTTCAAGAAAATCAGAAGAATAAGCGCAGGTGAGAGAATCGCACTCACAGAACTGTGGAAAATGACACCTTTTTTCCTGATAAGCGACGGGGCGGTGCTTGCAATATGCGGGCTTTACGGCATATTCGGCGGCGAAGTTAACTTTGGGATTTTCACGGGTCTGCTCCTCGGAAATTTTATCAGCGCTCTCAACTTTTATTTCATCGGGTTCGCGTCGGGGCGGCTTCTGCGGCATAAAAACGAAGCCAAAGCGCACGGTTTAGCCGGCTTCATATACGGGGCGCGCTATCTCGGAATGTTTGCGGTTTACTGGGTTTTGGCTTCTTTCGGGCTGATTAATTTGTTTACTGCGTTAATCCCGTTGCTTTATCCGAGTTTTTACTATAAATTCAAGGCGATATTTAATAAATCCGTGTAGGGGCGGATTATTAACCGCTCGCAAATAAGTCGTTGTAGGGGATTTAAACAATGAAAAAAGCATCAGTTTGGGTAATATTTTTTATTGCTCTCGCGTTTTACATAGCGGGCTTAATTTTCGCGACACCGAGCGAAGACTTCAGCGTGGACGGCGCTCAGGTCGTAAAGGAAATTGAACTTTTCGGCATCAGTTCGGAACCGTTAAGCCTTTTAAGCTTTAACATCACAACATCTGTAACAGTTCAATTTTTAGTCGTTGTTTTCCTTGGTTTATTGTTTTTCTTCCTCGGAAGAAATCTAAAGGTCAGACCGGAGAGCAAAAAGCAAATGTTTACCGAATGGGTTGTCGGGTTCTTCAACAACATGGCAAAAGACAGCATGGGCGAGAAATACATAAGCTACACGCCTTTCATCGCCGCTGTTTTCTGCTTTTCGATGTTTAGCAGCCTTATGGGAACCTTAGGTATGCGTGGACCGACAGCCGATATTTCTGTTGTCGCAACATGGGCTTTAATGACGGCTGTCATAGTTCAGCGGAACAAGTTGAAAACGGGCGGCATTCTCAGAACTGCAAAAAGCCTTTTCGAGCCGGTGGCGCCTATGTTGCCCTTGAATATTCTAAGCGAGTTTACAACCCCGCTCACGCACTCTTTCCGTCATTTCGGCAATATCCTTGCCGGAACCATCATTATGAGCATATTCTACTGGGCAATGGGGTACTTCGCTTTTGTCGTTCCGGCGATTTTCTCGCTTTATTTCGACTTATTCGGAGCATTTATTCAGGCGTTTATATTCGTAACGCTCGCGATGGTCTATTTGGTTATGTCTGACCTTTCGCTGCAGGAAAAAAAATAGGTTTTTCCCCTTTAACAAGGGTTAAATAACATACAAAATTTTGGAGGTTTTCGTTATGGAATTGGAAACATTAAAAGCTACGGTTTTAGCCGCGGAAGTCATGGGTTCGGGGATTGCCATGCTCGCGAATATAGGGCCGGGTATAGGCGAAGGCTTTATCGGCGCGAAGGCTGTTGAAGCCGTAGGCAGACAGCCCGAGGCGGCAGGTGTAATTACAAGAACCATGATTATCGGTGACGCGATTTGTGAAACCAGCGGTATTTACGCGTTTATCTTCGCGCTTATGGTAATGTTTACACGTCCGTTCTCAAGTTCGCTCGGAGCGTAGAAAGGAGCGGTTTTATGCAGCCCTCGTTTTCACCTATTGTCGGCTTTAATCTTTCGACAGTATTGTTTACACTCGCCAGTACGCTTTTAATCATTTTCATGTATCGTAAATTCATGCATGACAAGGTTGCCGCTATGCTTGAAAAGCGCAGAGAGCTTATCGAGTCGGAGCTTGACTCTGCCGAACAGGCGAAGCTGTCGGTACAGGAAAAAGAGCGGGAATATTCGGCTTTGCTTGCCGATTCAAAGAGCGAAGCGGAGAAGATTCTGTCTGCGGCGAATGTACGCGCACTTGAAAAAGAGCGCGAGATTCTTTCCGAAGCTAACCAAAGCGCTGCCCGAATTCTCGAAAAAGCCGATGAAAATATCGAGCTTGAAAAGAAGCGCGTAGTCAACGAAATTAAGAATCAGATTTCCGAGCTTGTCATTATGACGGCGTCGGCGGTTGCGGAAAAGGAAATCAGCGAAGATGACAACAGCGCGCTCATCGACTCATTCCTCGTTAAGATTTAAACCACCCCGCTACGGAGGGGGAAGTTTGAAACAAATTACAACTGAAACGAGGAAAATGTCTTTTTCATTCCTCGTTGGTTAAGAAAGGACTTTATGAAAATATGGAGGCGTTATGAAAAATACAATTGAAAATATTTACTCCTCCGCGCTTTTTGAAGTTTTCGAGGACGAACACGGCGGCTCGGCAGGGACGGATAATGTCCGTCCGCAGTTTGAAGCTGTGCTTTCAGAGCTTAGCGCTGTTAATGACGCGCTGTCAGCCGCCCCCGAACTCGCGAAATTCTGCCTTGCACCCTCGGTTACGAACGAGGATAAGCTTGCTGTTATAGGGAACATCTTCGGCGGCAAGGTTTCGCCTTATGTGTTTAACTTTCTCTGCGTTCTCGCCGAGAAGAGGCGGCTCGGTCGTTTCGGCAGTATTTACCGCGACTTTCGGCGCAGATATTACGAAAAGTTCGGCATAACCCCCGTCACTGTAACAAGCGCGTTTTCGCTTACGGCTGACCGGCGGGCAAGGCTTATTTCCAAGATGGAACAAATTACGGGCAGGCAGGTTGAGTTAAGCGAAAAAACCGACAGGAATGTAATCGGCGGGATTGTAGTTGATTACGGCGGTTCTCGCATTGACGGAAGCGTTAAGACGCGGCTCGAACTGCTGAAAAAAGAAATAGCTGATACTGTACTTTAAAAAAATAACATAAGGAGGACGTATCTATGGATTTACGTCCGGGTGAAATTACCGCCCTTATTAAAGAGCAAATCAAAAATTACGGGGCGAAAATAAGTCTTTCCGATACCGGGACGGTGGTAACGGTCGGCGATGGTATCGTGCGTCTGCACGGGCTTGAAAAATGTATGCTCGGCGAGCTTTTGGAGTTTGAGAACGGCGTACAGTGCATGGCGCTGAACTTAGAGCAGGACTACATCGGCGCGGTTATGCTCGGCAGTGATGCGGGTATACGCGAGGGTGACACCGTAAAGCGCACCGGCAACATAGTTTCGGTTCCTGTCGGGGAAGCGCTTCTCGGGCGCGTTGTGAACTCATTGGGGCAGCCGATTGACGGAAAAGGCCCGATTAGTACTGCCGAAAGCAGACCGATTGAAAAAATCGCGCCGGGTATAATCACCCGTAAAACTGTTAACGTGCCTTTACAAACGGGAATAAAAGCGATTGACTCGATGATTCCGATTGGACGCGGTCAGCGTGAGCTTATTATAGGCGACCGCCAGACAGGGAAAACCGCAATCGCCGTTGATACTATAATTAACCAGAAAAAAACAGGCGTAATCTGTATTTACGTTGCAATCGGACAAAAAAGCTCCACTGTGGCTACTGTTGTTGAGGAGTTCGGGAAAGCCGGCGCGATGGATTACACTATCGTTGTTTCGGCGGGTGCGTCCGAGCTTGCGCCTATTCAATATGTCGCGCCGTACGCAGGCTGTACTATGGGTGAGTACTTCATGGACAAAGGCAAGGATGTGCTGATTGTCTACGACGACTTAACCAAGCATGCAGTCGCTTACCGCGCATTATCATTGCTTTTGAAGCGTCCTCCCGGGCGTGAAGCCTATCCGGGCGATGTCTTCTATCTTCATTCAAGACTGCTTGAACGCGCCGCCCGCCTGACCGATGAATACGGCGGCGGCTCGCTGACCGCGCTTCCTATAATTGAAACGCAGGCAGGCGACGTTTCGGCGTATATTCCGACCAACGTAATCTCTATCACGGACGGGCAAATATTCCTTGAAACCGAGCTGTTCAACTCCGGAATCCGCCCCGCCGTTAACCCCGGTATTTCGGTGTCGCGGGTGGGCGGAAACGCGCAAATTAAGGCGATGAAAAAGGTTTCCGGAACATTGAAGCTTGAATATTCGCAGTTCAAGGAATTACAGGCATTCTCACAGTTCGGCTCCGACCTTGACGCAGACACAAAGAGCCGTCTTGCTAACGGTGAGCGGATTGTTGAGGTATTGAAACAAGGTAAAAATTCACCTGTAAGCGTTGAGAACCAAGTTGTGATTATCTTCGCGGTAATCAACGATTTTCTCACAAAGGTTGCTGTTAATAAAGTCGCCGAATACGAAACCGCGCTTTTCAGGCATATGGAACAGCACCACAACGAAATTTTAGATGTGATTAGAAACACAAAAGATATAAATTCCGATACCGCAAAAGAATTAAAAGTAATTATATCAGAGTTCACGAAAGATTTCGTAAAATAAATTAACAGGAGGTTGCATCATGGCTAAAGCATCTTTAGTATTAAGCATTGTTTCATTAGTTTTTTCGGCGGCGACACTCAGTCTCGTAACACTCTCGTTTGTCCTTAAAAAGATTTCTTATTTTGAAGCATAACAGCAGGGCGCGGTATTTTTATCGCACCGAAAGCAGGTACAGCTATGCCTAAATCAAGCATGAAAACCATTAAGCGCCGAATAAAGAGCGTTGGCTCCACCCTCCAAATAACCAAAGCGATGGAGATGGTGGCGTCATCTAAGCTTCGCCGTGCAAAGTCACGCGCCGAGGCTTTACGCCCGTATTTTGAGGCGCATGCGGAGCTTCTTTCGGACATAGCGGTAAGCAAGCCCGATTTTACCACAATCTTCACCGCGAAACGTGAAGTAAAAAATCGTCTTTTCATCGTTATTGCGGGTGACAGAGGGCTTGCCGGCGGGTACAACACCAATCTTTTCCGCCTTGTTACCGATACGGAAAAAGAAAGCGATGCGCCTGTTAAATACATCGCAATCGGAAGGTGTACCGTTGACTTTTTCAAGAAGCGGGAACGTGAGGTTATAGCAGAATACCCATACTTCTGCGAAAACGTAAAACCCGGACGCTGTGCCGATATAGCCGATGTAGTGACGGACATTTTCAAAGCGGGCGAGGTTGATGAAGTCAAGCTCTTTTATACCGCTTATGTTTCCGCGCTCAGGCAGGACGTAACGGTGTTGCCGCTTCTGCCTTTTACTACAGAGTCCGGCTACTCCGGTTCAGAAAATTCCCGCAGTCCGTTAATTAACTACGACCCCTCCCCCGAAGCGGTTTTCGACCGCATTATACCAAAGATGTTGTTAAGCATAATAAGTAGTGCATGTGTTCAATCGTTTGCGTCCGAACAGAGTGCGCGGCGCAACGCTATGGAAAGCGCATCGGATAACGCGGCTGAAATGATTGAGAAGCTGTCTCTTCAATATAACCGCGCAAGACAGGAGAAAATCACCAACGAAATTAATGAAATTGTTGGTGGCGCAAACGCTATATCATAAGGGTACGCAATACCGCCGCTTTGCGGTGAATAAATATTTTAAACGAGGTTAAGTTATGTCTAAAAACGTCGGAACTGTTGTACAAATAATCGGCGCGGTGCTTGACATAAAGTTCGAGCCGGAAAAGTTACCTAAGCTTTTGAATGCCATCGAAATCGCTCATGACGGCGGTACATTAATTGTCGAAGTCGCACAGCACATCGGCGATGACACGGTGCGCTGTATCGCAATGGGCAGTACGGACGGCTTGATTCGCGGTATGAAGGCTGTTGACAGCGGAGCCGCAATTAAAGTGCCGGTCGGAAATTCCACCCTCGGCAGAGTGTTTAATTTGCTGGGCGAACCTGTTGACAATAAACCGCCCCCCGAAGCCGAAGAATACTGGGAAATTCACCGTGAAGCCCCCACGTATGAAGAACTTAACCCGACTAATAACGTGCTTGAAACCGGTATAAAGGTCGTAGACCTTATCGCGCCGTATCTCAAGGGCGGTAAAATCGGCTTGTTCGGTGGAGCGGGCGTAGGTAAAACCGTGCTTATAATGGAGCTGATTAACAACATCGCAAAACAGCACGGCGGCATTTCGGTGTTCACGGGAGTTGGCGAGCGTACCCGTGAAGGTAACGATTTATACGAGGAAATGATTGAATCCGGCGTTATTAAGAAAACTACATTAGTCTACGGTCAGATGAACGAACCGCCGGGCGCGAGAATGAGGGTTGCGCTTTCAGGGCTTACGATGGCTGAGTATTTCCGCGATAAAGAAGGACAGGACGTGCTTCTGTTCATTGATAATATTTTCAGGTTCACACAAGCGGGTTCGGAAGTTTCGGCTCTGCTCGGACGTATGCCGAGCGCGGTTGGGTATCAGCCGACGCTTGCTACCGAAATGGGCGCGCTTCAAGAGCGCATAACTTCAACAAACAAAGGTTCGATTACGTCGGTGCAGGCGGTTTACGTGCCTGCCGACGACCTTACAGACCCTGCCCCCGCAACGACTTTCGCGCACCTTGACGCTACGACGGTTCTCTCCCGCGACATAGCGGCGATGGGAATTTATCCGGCGGTTGACCCTCTTGACAGTACGTCGCGTATACTTACTCCCGATGTTGTCGGAAACGAGCATTACAACGTAGCAAGAGAAGTTCAGGGAATCTTGCAGCGCTACAATGAGCTTCAGGATATAATCGCAATCCTCGGCATGGATGAGCTTGATGACCACGATAAGCTTATTGTTGCCAGAGCCCGTAAAATACAGCGCTTCCTGTCACAGCCGTTTTCGGTTGCGGAGCAGTTCACGGGGATGGAGGGTAAATACGTGCCGCTCAAAGAAACTATTCGCGGTTTCAGAGAAATTATCGACGGCAAGCACGATGACCTGCCGGAATCTGCGTTCCTGTTCGTTGGCACGATTGAAGAAGCTATCGAAAACGCCAAGAGCGGCGGGAAATAATGAAAAGGCTTTTCAGGATTACGGTGGTTTGGGCGCTTTTTGTAACGCTGTTATCTTTTGCGGGGTGTAACCGGGATAACTCTCAGCCCGACTGGCTCGTAAAACCTACCGCCGTTGTCTCGCCCGAAATGGCGATTACCCACGTGGCGCAGTTATTGGAATTACCGGAAGATTTATTTTACAGCCCGTATCTTGAAGGAAAGTCCGAAAAACGAACAGAAAGCGCGGTCACGGAAAAAGGCAGCAGAATAAACGGATTTGCGGTTTCTTTATGCGAGCCTTTATGGAACGAAGATGTTTCTTTCTTTTTAGTGACGAGAGATTACAGGGTATATTTTAACCTGAGCGGCGAGTATTTCAGAGATGGCGTACCTTTAATCAGCAGGTATGAAGACGGGGTTTTTACCCTGCTTGATGTTATTGATGAACCGGACGAAACGCCGGACGAAACGCCTCCCGACACACCCGATGAAACACCGCCCGAAATACCCGATGACATTCCTGACGACACACCACCCCCTTTAAGCTCACTGCTTGATAAATCCTCGCCCCAAGCGTTTACAGACAGCATATGGGAAATTTTCATAATAGTTTTAACGGATGATGAGGATTTTCTTTCCGAAGAAAACAGTTCTGACTATATGGATGAAATTGAACATGCATTAATGTTGTTTTCGCCCGAATTCATGAGGACGATGGTGAGTTATTACCACAGGGAATACAGCTCGACCTACTTCATTAACATAAGCGGTTACAACGAAGACCTCGCAGGACTTGCGAAACGGGCATGGTATCCCGGTTTCGGCGGCAATGTAAGCGTAACCTTGTTTTTTGACAGCGATGCTGAAAACTGCGGGATTACGGCTCCTGTTCTCGCGCATGAAATCGCGCATACAGTCCATTATTTAATTGAGGACTTCACAGATGCAGGACAAATCGAAAAAGAAATGCAGGCTTTAAACGGAGATTTCATCTATGTTGATGTTTTATTTAATGCATTTTGGAACGAAGCGCTCCACAGCACTACGTTTGCAAACGAATACGGTATGCACTGCCATTATGAGGATATAGCTTCAATTATCGGGCTTTTGGTCGGAGACCCCGATGGTATGGCGGTACGTTTGAGCGACCCGCAAAACGAGCCGTTGTTTTTGAAGACGCAGTATATCAGAGAAATGTTTTACGAATATATTTCAGATGATTGCTTTTTGGTTTTTGCGCCTTTGTATAATGCAGAGGGTAACATCAGAACTTAAAACAGGAGGTTTCCATGACCCCTTTCAATCTGCAAATTATAACCCCCAACGGTTACTTCTTCAACGGGGAAGCGGAAAGCGTGATTGTCCGCACCACTGTCGGCGATAAAGGTATTCTCGCCCGCCACGAACCTTATGCGGCGGCGCTCGGCACGGGAAAAATCCGGGTTCTGCGGGACGGGAGTTACCATCTTGCGGCGCTGTCTTCGGGTATAATTAAAGTCGGTGAAGATAAGACCGTAATTCTCGCGCAAAGCTGTGAATGGAGCGAAAACATTGATATAAAACGAGCCGAGTTCGCGAAGAAAGCCGCCGAGGAAAAGCTTTCCGATGCTAATTTAAGCGCGAACGAAATCGCGATTGCCGAATTTAAACTTAAACGCGCAATTAACAGGCTTCATGCAGTCGAAAAATAACATGCAAAAAACCCGCCGAAAGGGGCTTGCCGTAAGAATACAACGAAAAACCCTTATAAACACTAACAATTTTTATGGCGAACGGGCAAGCGAAAAGAAAACAGGACAGTTTCATCAAAAATGAAGCTGTCTTTTTTTGTTCCCGCGCTTTATATATAATTATAGTATCAAGCCACATTTTCAAAATTCGACAAACCCCTTTTTCAAAGGGTCACATAATGTGAACTGCCATGCAAAGCATCTGCATTTTGATTACGCGCTCAACGGTTCGAGGATAAACCCGGCAAGAACCACATCACCCGTTGTTGAAGTCCCTGTGAATTATAGAGTTATCGTTTTTCCTCGCCAATGAAAATATGAACTTTCAAATCATTTCGGCAATGCCGTTTTCGCAATATTTGAGAATCTAAAATGAAAAACCACAAAAAAATAATCGTAAATCATGCTTTTGCTGAAAGATTTTTATGAGACAAACCGCAGATATTACTCTTTGTATAATTTCCCGCGCAAAATGCCATCAAATAGCTTTGCAATCGTAAAAACGCCCTGTTGTGAGTTTTTAACTTCTCAACATTCAGGGCGTTTTTTGTCATTTTGCGTGAAAAGCAACACGAGATTCGGCGGGGAATATTTTCGCGCTATTAAAGCGAACTCACAAGAATTGAATGTTCATCATCTTTATCAAACAGATGAATATTATTCGGGTCAATCGCCAGCTTAACAACGTCCTGCGGGCGCGCCTGCGAACGGCTAGAAACTCTTACGGTCAGCGGAATACCCTCACACGTAAGATACAGATAAGTCTCCGCGCCCATCATTTCCGCTACATCAATCGTAGCTTCAATGATGCCTGTCTTTGCGTTACTAAGGAAAATTTCCTCATCGTGAATATTTTCGGGACGAACGCCGAGAACCAATTCCTTGTCAATATAGTTTTCAAGAGCGGGACATTCTGCTTTTGCCGGCGGAATATCAACGTAGAACTTGCGTCCCCTTGAGGTTTTGGTGTCTTCCGAACCGAATTCAACCATGTATTTACCCTCGGTTTTGAGAAGTTTTGCTTCGATAAAGTTCATCTGCGGCGAGCCGATAAAGCCGGCCACAAATTTATTAACAGGGTTGGAATAGAGGTTAATGGGGCTGTCGATTTGCTGAATGTAGCCGTCTTTCATTACAACGATTCTGTCGCCCATCGTCATAGCTTCGATTTGGTCATGGGTAACGTAGATGAAAGTGGTTCCGAGTTTTTTATGAAGTTTAGCAAGTTCGGTTCTCATCTGTGCCCTCAGCTTAGCGTCTAAGTTGGAGAGCGGTTCATCAAGCAGGAAGACCTGCGGGTCACGAACAATCGCACGTCCGAGCGCCACACGCTGTCTTTGACCGCCCGAGAGAGCTTTCGGCTTACGGTCAAGCAGATGCTGAATGTCGAGAATCTTCGCCGCTTCGTCAACGAGCTTGCGGATTTCATCCTTGGGTACTTTTCTGAGTTTAAGACCGAACGCCATGTTTTCAAACACCGACATATGCGGATAAAGAGCGTAGTTCTGGAAAACCATTGCGATGTCCCTGTCCTTTGGCGCTACGTCATTGACTAAACGGTCGCCTATGAAAAGTTCACCCTCGGTTATTTCCTCAAGACCCGCTATCATACGCAGTGTCGTGGATTTTCCGCAACCTGACGGCCCGACGAGAATTATAAACTCCTTGTCCTTAATGTTCATCGTGAAATCCGATACCGCAATAACTCCGCCCGGATAACGTTTAAAAATGCCTTTCAATGATAAATTTGCCATTTAAAAAAACCTCCTGTAATTGGATATAATTATGAATTTTTGCCTCACTCACTCTATAATACATTTCTTTCGTGGAAAAGTAAAGCACCTAATTAACTAAATTTTACGAAAACGCTTTATATATATTGCATAGGTGTAACAAAACCGCAAACAAATTTTTACGTTTTTGTTGTTACTTATTTACAAAAAAATATGAAAAACCGCTCTCCGTATGGAGCAACATCAAAAATTTCAGCGAATTTGCCAATACTTGACTGCGAATTTTGTGTAAAGTTGTACCATATAATTGTACCATATGAATTGAAAAACTGCAATATTAACAAAAAGGCTGGTGTTTATATGTACAAAATCACCCGTGTAAACAAGCGCAGAACCATTATGCTTGTTGTTATAGCCGTGCTTGCCGCGCTGTTTGCGGTACGCTGTGCCAACATGCGCGGTGCTTCTGTCCGGGTGGAAAGCCCGGCTGACATTACGGTGTTTCTCTCCGGGTTCGGCTGGGATGTTGATACCGAGCCCGTAACCGTCAGGAGTGTGCAAATCCCTGCAAGATTCACCGAAACCTATGAGCAATACAACGCTCTGCAAAGGCGGCAGGGCTTCGACCTGTCCAAGTACCGCGCAGATATTGTAGAAAGCTATACCTTCCGTGTTTTGAACCATCCGGCGGCAGGCGATGTTTTCGCGAATGTTTTGGTTTTCAGGGGGCGGATAATCGGCGGGGACATCTGTTCGTTTGCGATTAACGGCTTTATGACGGGATTTGACGGACAATTAACAATGAACAATTGACAATTTACAATTATCGCTGTATAATAAACAGGGGATGATAAAATTGTCTGCTGTGAAAAAAATAATCGCCATCGTAATTTTTTGTGTTTTGGCTATAAATGCGGGCATCGTTCACGCCGCAGATTATCAGGCAACGCTTAAACGTGTTTACACCCTTGTAACCACCTACGACCCCGACCGCTTTGCCCGCTTCACGGCAAGCGGCAACACGATTTATGCCGAGGGGTTCTTCAGGGACGCGGTTATTGAAGCGTTTTATATCAGCACATCCACAATGCGCGGCATTGAACAAAGCTTCAGCCGAAACCCTGACGGTACTTTTAAAGCAAGCTTCGGCGGAGTACCCACCGAGAAAAACGCCCGCGTTATTTTAAAGTTCGCGGACGGAAGTGTTATGGCGTACCGCATTGAATATAATAACGGTTGGTTTTTCGGCGATAACGGGCTTGCCGCCAAAACCGCCGCAACTCTTGAAAATTACTATACAGCTTCGCTGATTACAAGCGCGAATTATATGAGCGCAACTCTCGATTCGCTTGAAATAAGCCAAACACAAGCCCTGCTCAGGGAAATCGTAAGCGAGGTTACAGCGGGTCTTGACGACGATTATCAAAAAGCCAAAGCCTTAAATCACTGGGTCGCCGAAAACATCGTATATGACAGGGACTCACGCGACAACGATGTCACGGAGGAAACTGTTTCTATTGCAACCACGCTCCGGTTACGGCGTTCGGTTTGCATAGGTATAGCCAACACCTACGCCGCTTTGCTTGAAACCGCGGGCATAAAGGCTCTGAATATAAAAGGCGGCATTGCATCGCCGATGGAAGGCGTACCGTACGAACTGCTTCCCGAAAAAACCATCGTGCATGAGTGGGTGGCGTTTTGGTACGATAAGGAGAACCGCTGGGTTTATACCGACCCGACCTGGGACAGGCAGGGATTCTTCGAGAACGGCAACTATCAGCACAGACCAAGCGTTATAAAGCATTTCGATATTTCGGCGCTTGCGCTGTCTTTTGACCATAGAGGCGACAGAGCAGAACTAAGACAGTTTACAGTTGACGATGAACAGCGGGAAATTAACGATGAACAATTGGCAGATAATGATGAAGAAGACCACACTCCGCCTGTTACAAGCCCGCCGGTAATTACAAATCCTCCGCCTGACACAACTCCGCTTGCTCCTTTCGACCCCGCGCCGCCCTATCCTACCGAAGACAACAGCCTGCTTATCGCGTTAATCGCTGTTATGGCGGCAGTTGCGGCGGCTTTGGTTATAGCTATTTTGAAATACAGAAAATAAAGGAGAACATATGTCAAAAACAACAGGTACCGTTTCGATGGGAGTTAAAGCTCCAATCATTAAAGAAGGCGACAATTTAACGGAAATAGTCGTAGAAAGCGTTCTCGCCGCGGCAAGAGAGAATAATTCCCCGTTGCGTGACCGCGATGTAGTGGCTGTAAAAGAATCTATTGCGGCAAGAGCGCAGGGGAACTACGCAAGCGTTCAAGATATAGCAGATGATATTAAATCCAAATTCCCTTGCGATGCAGAAATCGGCGTGATTTTCCCGATTCTTTCACGCAACAGATTTGCTGTTGTGCTTCGCGGAATCGCAATGAGTGCAAAAAAAATATATCTGATGTTAAGTTATCCGTCCGATGAAGTCGGAAACGCGCTTATTACAACCGAACAGCTTATGGAAAGCGGAGTAAACCCGTATGTTGACGTGCTTAGCGAAGCGCGGTTCAGAGAGCTTTTCGGTTACGAAAAGCATATTTTCACAGGCGTTGATTATATTGATTATTACAAAGAAATTGTTATTGAAGCGGGCGCGGAAATAGAGGTTATTTTCGCCAATAACCCAACAGCAATCCTTAAATATACCAAAGACGTAATCTGCTCGGATATCCACACAAGAAAATTAACTAAAGAAAAACTTACCAAAGCTGATGCGTTCAGGGTTTGCGGCTTAGAAAATATTTTGAGCCGTTCAGTAAACGGCTCGGGCTTTAACCCCGAATACGGCGTCCTCGGCTTCAATAAAGCAACCGAGAGCCGAATTAAGCTGTTCCCGAGAGATTGCAAGACTCTTGTAACAGACATCGCGGCGGAGTTTTATGAAAGGACAGGCAAGCGGGTTGAAGTCATGGTTTACGGCGACGGCGCGTTCAAAGACCCTGTCGGTTTTATTTGGGAACTTGCCGACCCTGTTGTTTCACCCGCTTTTACAAGCGGTCTTACCGGCACAACGAACGAGTTGAAAATCAAGTATTTAACCGATAACGAGTTCTCGGATTTGAGCGGCGATGAGCTTAGAGAAGCGATTCTGAATAAAATTAAGGAAAAGAAAGCCGATTTAAAAGGCGATATGGCTTCGCAAGGGACAACGCCGCGCTTTCTTACGGATTTACTCGGCTCGCTTGCCGATTTGACTTCGGGGAGCGGTGATAAAGGAACGCCGATAGTGTTGATTCAGGGTTATTTTGACAATTATTCAAATTAGGAGGATTTGCGGCATAATTGAAAAGCGTGGATTCTTTTTACAGAACCCGCGCTTTTTTTCTTAAATATTACAAACTAATTTCAAATAGTTACAAGCCGGTTACAAAAACGCCCCGAATTATTACAGTTTAGAAACAAAGCGGTTACAATTTGGATATTCGCTTGACATGCGGTTTTTTCTCGAATATAATGAAAACATGGAAGCGAAAACGCTCCCAAAAGAAAAAAGAAAGAAGAAAATTTAGGAGGAAAATTAGCATGAAAAAATTGATTTTACTTATCGCTATTCTCGCACTTTCCCTGACTTTTTGTCTGACCGCCTGCACCGATGATTCTGACGACACCCCCGACACCCCTGTAAACAACCCGTCTGACGATGATGAACCCGACCCCGACCCGATTGGCGATGATGACCCCGACCCCGACCCGATTGGCGGCGATGAACCCGGCGACGGCGATGAACCCGGCGACGGCGACGAACCCGGCGATGGCGACGAACCCGGCGACGGCGACGAACCCGGCGACGGCGATGAACCCGGCGATGACGATTAATCTCTAATCACAGTCATTCAAAAGAACATGGCAACCAAAGAGAAGCGGGGCTTTAATAAAAGCCCCGCTATTTCTATGTCTGCTCTCCGATTCCTTTTCTCAGCCGCTTCATGACCACAACATACGTCGGCACCAGCACAGCATCCGCAAGCACCCACGACAGCGGACCCGCAAAGCAGGCGCCGAAGAATCCGAACCTTTCAACAAGAAGGAACGCGACCACGACCCGCCCCACAAGCTCGCACACACCCGCGGACATAGCCATAAAACTGTAACCAAGCCCCTGCAAGGCATTACGGAATATGAAAAGTATGCCAATCGTTACATAAGACACACCAAGTACGCGGAGTTGGAACTGTACATTCTGTATAATCCCCGCTTCGCCCGCACCCACGAAAATCATCGCAAAATGCCGTCCGAAGAACCACAGCACCGCTCCCGCCAATACGCTGTAAACAAGTTGTATACTGAGCGAAATCCGTATGCCTTGTTTGATTCGGTTGAGTTTCTTTGCGCCGAGGTTCTGCCCGCAGAAAGTCGCCATAGTAAGCCCCAGCGTTTCCATCGGCTGGAACAGCAGCAGGGATATTCTGTTACCGGTCGTCATTGAAGCAATAGCGACGGTGCCGAGTCCGTTGATTGCCCTTTGCAGAATCAGCGAGCCGAGCGCGGTTATGGAAAATTGCAAACCCATCGGTACGCCCATAAAGAAAAGTTTTTTTGAATGTTCAAAAGAGAATTTCTTTTCTTCTTTGGTGCAGCGGAGAATCGGAAAGTTTTTTCTTACGTAAATAAAGCAAAGGAGCGCGGAAACAGTCTGTGCGATTACGGTTGCAAGACCTATGTATTTTACGTCTTCTAACTCATTAAAGCCGAATCCGATTATAAAAAGCAGGTCAAGCCCCACATTTACCACCGAGGAAACAGCGAGAAAGTAGAGCGGCGACTTACTGTCGCCGAGTGCGCGAAGCAGGCAGGCGAGGACATTAAACGCCATCGCCGCCGGTATTCCGCCAAAGATAAAGATTATGTAGGAATAAGACAGGTCGATGATTTTATCCGGTACGGCAATCAATTCCAAAAGTTGCCGCGTGAATAATAATGTCACCGTTGTCACCACTACGGCGAAAAAGGCGCAAAGATAAACGGCGTTCGCCGCGAAACGCCGCATTTCCGTTATGTCGCCTGCTCCGAACCGCTGTGACACCGGTATGCAAAAACCACTGCATATTCCGATAACAAAGCCGAGAACAAGAAAGTTGAGCGAACCTGTTGTGCCAACCGCCGCAAGCGCTTCCGAGCCTATAAAACGGCCTACTATTATGGTGTCTGCCAAATTGTAGAATTGCTGAAATATAGTCCCGAGAAGCAACGGAATTGAAAATCGTATTATTATAGGCAGAGGTCTGCCTTTTGTCATATCTCTGAGCATTTATTTTCCTTTAAGCGAACGCCTCTTTTAACTTCTTCTCTAAATCGACGCACTCGCTTTCATAAACAAGCAGTGAAATTTCATCAAGCCCTGTAGTCACGAGAAGCGGCAGGCAGTCCAAATCGCGGAGTGCGCCCATAACGCGTGAGGCAAAGCCTGTGTTGCTTACCATCTCGTTTGATTTTATCGTTATCTTGACGTTACCTACATTTATCATAGGCGTAAGGGTTCTCGAAATACGATTGATAATTGAAATCAACTTCGGCATATCGTTATCGGAAAAAGTAAACCCGAAGCTGATTTTCTCCGAAGCGGCGGGTGCCTGCGAAATCATGTCGATGTTTATACCCGCTTCGGCGGATTGTTCAAACACATCGCAGATAAAAGTGTTTTGGTGCGAAATGGCTACGTTGTTGAATGTTACAATGGAAACACCCGGGGTTACAATAATTTGTGTGGACATAATTTTTCTCCTTTTATTAAATGTTTTTTAATAAATCCGACATATCATACAATCCTTTTTCGCACTGCGCCAAAAACAGCGCGGCATTAATTGCGCCGTTCGCAAAAACTTCTCTTGATAATGCCGAGTGTGACAGTGAGATAATTTCATCGTGTCCGGCGAAAATAATCTCATGTTCACCTACGATTGTGCCGCCGCGAACCGAATGTATGCCGAGTTCGTCTTTTATGCGGGGTCTGTGAGTTCCGCTGCGCCCGTAAACGTACCTGAGCGCGTTGCAACGTTCTTCGTTCAGCGCGTCCGCAAGCATAATCGCAGTTCCGGAAGGCGAGTCTTTTTTGTGATTGTGATGTTTTTCGATGATTTCGGTGTCAAACTGCCCACCCAAAACCCGCACGGCGCGCCGCGCCAAATCCGCGAGCAGATTAATTCCGAGCGACATATTAAACGTGAAGAATACGGGAATCAGGGAGGACGCAGATTTAATTTTCGCTGTTTCGTCCTGCGTGTAGCCGGTAGTAGCTATAACGGCGGGGACGCCGCGCATTTTGCAGTAGGAAAGAATGTCCGAAAGGGCGGACGGGTGCGAAAAATCTATAAGTACATCGGGCTTTTCTTCAACGTCGGAGATATTGCGGAAAACTTCAAAACCGGCGTATTTCCCGCCGGCGGGGTCAATTCCTGCGGCGATTCTGCAATTCGGGTAATTTTCAACCAACTCCGCAATCACGCGCCCCATTTTTCCGCACGCACCGGATAATGCAATGTTTATCATTTTCGTTTTCCTTTTTTACCGGGCGCACAATGCGCGTCCCTGCGATTTATAATATACCTGCTTCAGCCATTTCTGCGCGAAGCCTTTCAACAGCGCTCTCGTCCATGTCGCAAAGCGGCAGACGTGCGCTTCCGACATTAATGCCGAGAAGCCGCATTGCGTGTTTTACGGGGATAGGGCTCACGTCCATGAACAAGCCGTCAGTATACATGAAGCGCGAGTATTTCTGCTGAAGCTGTCCCGCTTCGGCAAAATTATTCTCAAGGCAAAGCGAGCAAATCTTATGTACGACCTCCGGCACTACGTTCGCCATTACCGAAATCGCACCTTTCGCGCCGAGCGCCATTGACGCAACATTCATATAATCATCGCCGCTGTATACATCAAGCCCGCTTTCACGAATTAACGCTGAGAAATAAGCGACATCGCCGCCGGATTCCTTTACCGCCTGAACATTGGGATACTTGGCGAGTTCCTTAAAAGTTCCGAGTTCTATTTTTATACCTGTGCGGGAAACGATATTGTAAAGCATAATCGGAATCCGCACTTTCTCTGCGACCGCCCCGAAGTGCCTGACAAGCCCTCTTTGTGAGGTTTTGTTGTAATACGGCGAAACTAACAACAAAGCATCTGCGCCGGCTTTTTCGGCTTCCGTCGACAACTCAACCATGTAAGCGGTGTCATTACTGCCCGTGCCGGCGACTACAGGAATTCGCCCGGCGGCTTTTTCCGCGGAAAAGCGTATGCACTCGATATGTTCCTCGTTGTTCATGGTGCTGGCTTCGCCGGTTGTGCCGCAGATAATGAGTGCGCTTGTGCCGCCTTTGATTTGCCGTTCAATCAGTTCACCCATGAGCGGGTAGTTTATACTTCCGTCGGGGTTCATAGGTGTGACAAGCGCCACGCCTGAACCTGTGTAGATTGGATTTCTCATAAAATGTTCTCCTCTAAATTTGTATAGCGCTGAAAGCCGTATTAATCAAAATAACCTTTTGTTTTCAGCAATTCCGCCATCAGCACCGCACCGCCCGCCGCACCGCGAATCGTATTATGCGAAAGCCCGATGAACTTATAATCATATTGCGTATCTTCGCGAAGCCGCCCCGTTGAAACCCCCATGCCGTTATAAAGACCGCGATGAAGCTTCGTCTGCGGAAAGTTTTCCTCCTCAAAGTAAGTGAGAAATTTCTCAGGTGCCGACGGCAACGACTCCGATAAACCGCCGAAATTATTCCACAGCTCAACGATTTCTTCTTTAGCGGGTTTATTCTCAAATCGCACAAAAACCGCCGCCAAATGCCCGTCTGTAACGGGAACGCGAATACACTGCGATGTTATGTTTATCCCCGCCGCGCTCAGAATCTTGCCGTTTTCAATATTTCCCCAGATTTTAAGCGGTTCTGTTTCAGACTTTTCTTCCTCATTACCGCCGATATGGGGAATCACGTTATCAACCATTTCTTCCCACATGTCAAATGTTTTCCCCGCGCCCGAAATAGCCTGATACGTACAAGCGAGTACGTCCTTAACGCCAAACCTCATAAGCGGGTACAGAGCGGGTACATAGCTTTGAATTGAGCAGTTGGACTGTACGGCGATAAAGCCTTTTTTCGTGCCGAGACGTTTTCGCTGAACTTCTATGATTTCGGTGTGTCCGGGGTTTATTTCGGGAATTATCATAGGTACATCGGGAAACAGGCGACATGCGGAGTTGTTGGAAACAACAGGACATTCCGCTTTCGCGTAGGCTTCCTCAAGCGCTATTGTTTCATCCTTTTTCATATCAACGGCGCAGAATACAAAATCGACTTCTTTTGTGACGGCATCTATGTCCGAAGCGTCAAGAACCGTCATGTTCTTCATACTTTCGGGAACGGATTCGCTCATCATCCAGCGGTCTTTTACAACTTCGCCGTAAGTTCTGCCCGCAGAACGCGGCGAAGCCGCCAATGTGCGCACCTCAAACCACGGATGTTCCGCAAGCAACAGCGCGAATCGTTGTCCGACCATACCCGTTGCGCCGATAATACCGACTTTCAGCTTTTTCATTTTTTCTCCTTTGGCGCGCGAACCCGCCCCTGCTGTTCTAAAATATATTATTATATGTTTTGTCTTTATTCTTTTTCTTTCGCTTTGTTTATAAACGGCTTTAATTAAATGTAGCATAAAAAAGTGCTTTTGTCAACCTTAACACTTGACAAAGCCATTATTATTGTATATAATTATTATATACAGCAATTTTCATAGCGGGAAAAGAGGTCAATATGACAGATTTTAGGCGTTTCAGGAAAATTGGAAGTAAAAGCGGCTTTACTCTAATTGAGCTTATGGTGGTTATTACGATTGTCGGGGTACTGCTCGCGATAGTTGTACCTGCTTTGCTTTCGGGCAATCGTGCCTCAAGAGCCGCCAATGAGAGGGCGCGGGATTTTTATTTTACGGCACAAGGCGTTATGGCGGATGTGCGCTTGTCAAGAAACGATGATATAAAAATCACTCAACCACCCCCTCTTACCCAAAACATAGTTTTCATTGAGGTTATAAAAACCGGAACAACGGTAAACCCGGAAAATCTCCTACGTCCTTTACGAGGGCAGCTGAATATAATCGACGGTGATGTTGAAGCCGACTTCGCTGTATTTGTTCTCGGAAAGTTACAAACGTATCTCCAGGGTACTAACGAGAGTCAGGAGTTTTACTATTTCACGGTTGACGAGCATTACAGAGTCGGAGCGGTGTTTACATCTACCGCGCAGGTTGGGAACGCCGGTGATTTGGATTCTTATACCCTGACTGCAAGCAACCGCGTAGATTCAATTATGGTCGGCGTTTTTCCGACAGAGCGGGCACACACCAATACGGATATGACAGAATTTGATATGGGGTAGGGAAATAAACATTGCTATAAGTTAACAGGGAACGGTTTAAAACCGTTCCCTGTTAACTTATACGTTCAAGATTAACGCCTAAGAATTTAACAATTATACATCTCGAATAAATTAGGCGGGAGCTTTTCGTTATAAGCAAGACGATAAGCAAGACGCGCCAACCTTTCGCCTATATCGCGTTTATTCTGCGGGTGCAGGTCGTTGTATTCGCCGAGGTCATAACCTAAGGCAAGTCCGGTTTTCGGCAGTTCAAGGCACAGCTTCTGCTGTTCACGGAGCTTTTCCCAGTGTGCGCCGTGTTCGCTGTCGTGACTGCCGGTATATTCATAGTACACCAACTGCGTCATTATAAACGGCAGTTCCCTAATTCCCCGTGCTTCCCGCCAGCCGTTAATCATCGCGGAAAGCTTTTCGGCGTAACGTCCGGGATTCCCCGTGTCAGACTCGCCCTGATACCAGATTACGCCCTTAACCGCAGTGTTCATGAGCGGCGAAATCATACCGTTGAACAGTCCGGTCGGCTTATAATTAAAGAAAGTCATCGGCGCCTGATTTTCTGTTTCCGCGCCCTGCCGGCGTTTCCAAACACCGCCTATATCAAGCGTGCGTCTTTCGGTCGCGAGGAAGTAATTCTTGCCGGCCGCGAATTCACCATACCCGCCGAAGCACAGCAGTCTTATTGCAATAACACATCTGCCTTCAGGCAGTGTGAACTGATAATCACGTGGCGGATAGCGGTAATAGGTCGTGCCGATTTTCTCGCCGTTCACAAATACTTCGTCCATATCTATAGCTGTTCCGAGGAAGATGCTCGCGGGCTTTCCCCATAACTCTTCAGGTAAGTCAATCGTCTTGCGATACCAGTATGAACCCGATTTATGCACGGGCTTGTGAATATTTATTTCCTCCCAGTCAGAATCATCATAATCCGCACCCGCCCAGCTTTCTCTAAAGCCGAGGTCGCTTTCGCCAAGCTGTTTGTGATAATCCTGCGAGTACTTTTCATAATCACCGAGGGTTTTTTTTATGTATTCGGGGTCTTTGCACTTTTCGGCTTCGGCAAGCTCATTTGTCAAGCCCAAATCCTCAAGCATTTCGCGGCTCATCCACGCAGTAACAGGCGTTCCGCCGACAGCCGATGCAAGCAGTCCGATAGGGATTTTGTAACGCTCATGAAGCTTTTTTGCGAAGAAGTAGCCCACCGCCGTGAAGTTTGCAATAACTTCCGGCGAAAACGCTTCCCACTTGCTTTCGGATAAGCTGAATTCATCTGAAGGCGCGTTGAAATTATGCACCTGCGGGACTTTAAATTGCCGAATCATAGGGTTTTGTGCCGCCGCATCGTCAGGGTAATTATGGCGGACACGGGAAAGCCAAAGCTCCATGTTCGACTGCCCCGAGCAGAGCCAAACATCGCCGATTAATATATCTCCGACAATAATTACTTCGCCGTTTGAACTGATTTTCATTTCAAGCGGTTCGCTGCACGCCTCAAATTCACCGAGAGAGCAAAGCCAGAAGCCGTTCCCGTCGGCGGTCGCGGTTACGGCAACGCCGTTGAAGCTGATTTCAACAGCTTCATTCGGGTTGCAATATCCGCGGATTTTTATCTCTGTGTTTCTTTGCAGAATCATGCTGTTTGAAATGAGGGGTGATAATTTCAAGCTCATAGGTTTCTCCTTTTACATTCTCATGTCCCGATAATCGTATCTGCAATCAGCACAATCATCATAATCAGCACAAACGGATTCTCCGCGACCATCCGCAACCTGTCTGCCGCCGGTATGAACGGGTTGCGGTTCTCGGTTTTAAACCGCCCTTTAACGCAAAAGTATATTAAGATGACTGCTCCGAGAGCAAGCATACCATACGGGAAAAGGTTCGCAATCAGCGTTAATAGCGGATTTTCCGCAGTATCGGCTTTCGCAAAAAACTGCGAAAGCAATATAGCAAACACGTTGTTGATTATATGCAGGGCAATTGCGGGTTTTACGGAGTTGGCTCTAACCGCGACTATTCCGTAAATCAAACCGCCCATTGTTGTGTAAAGGAACTGCGTGAAGTTTCCGTGGAAGAAACCGAAAAGCAGTGCGGTTATAATCACCGCCTGAAAATCGCCGTAACGCCGCAAAGGTACGAGCAGTAAATGACGGTAAATTAATTCTTCAAGCACCGGGCTTATCAGCCCTACCATAATCAGCATGATTATGACCTCGGCGGCGGTTTGCGGCATTACGCCCTCAAACACATCGCGCAGTCCGCCACCCCCGAAAACAGGTTGCAAAAGATAGGCGACAAGGTGCGAAATAAAGCTTGCTATTATGCTGAGGGCATAACTTGCGATAAAAATAGGTACAAGCCAACTCATTTTAAATTCGTAAGGAAGCCCTTGCTTCTTAAACGTCATCTTATCCTTAAAAGCAAACCCGAAGAGCAAAAACGAAGGCACAAAAATAACCAAATGACTTAAAAACCAAATTAAAAAATAAAAGAAATTTTGTTCAAGTGCGCTCACAGTCACTGTTTCGGTCGCCTCCGCCGTAACTTCCGGCGCGGAAGACAATGCAAGGTTGATTATGTAAACCAACAGTCGCGGAATAACAGTCGCCGCAATTACAGTCACGGCAAGCAGAAACAACAGCTTTTTGAAGTCTTTGATTTCGTTTTGCTTCAGCTCATCGCTATTGCCGACAACTGCTTCGTTTTCATTAAATTCTGTCAATTTTTATCCCCCGCTTCCGCAATCGCTCCAGCTTAACTATAATAAATAATTCTAAATAACAGTATAAGCGGTATGAAGTATTTTGTCAAGCCCGATGAAGCGAATCCTTTCGTCGGGGACATGAAAATGGCTTGCAGAATTAACTCAGTTTTTCATGCGTCAGCCGTATCACTTTTACAAATTATCATCAAAACCGCTTCCGTAATTTGGTAATATCGCTGATTTTTTCATTTTCCGTGACACGCTTATTAATAATACCTTGAATTATACTTTTCTTTATGTTATTATAGTTGTGTAATACTATTTGGCACACTGTATCTTGATGTTTTGATTATGGCGTGCCGTAATTTTACTTTGAAAGGAAATTTATTGGCATGGCAGACGATGTAAAAATCACCGCAACAGTAATACCTGCGGCAACGACAGCAGCTAAATCCGCACCCGTTGAAAAGACTCCCCAAAAAGCAGCAGTTAAGGTTGCTCCTAAAGCGAAGGCGGCACCGAAAGCAAAGGCGGCAGCTCCGAAAGCTAAAGCTGCACCAAAAGCAAAGGCGGCGGCTCCGAAAAGCGCGGCGGCTAAGGTTGCAACGAAACCTGCGGCTAAGAAACCGGCAGTTAAAAAAGCGCCTGTTAAGGCAGAACCCGTTAAAGGCAAACCCGGCAGAAAAAAAGCCGCTCCTTCTCTTGACGTCGTAACTGCGGCGCTTTGGAAGAAAATCGCGAAATCAAGCGTTAAGAGCGTTGAGGCTCCTGTTGCAATTCAGGTAATCATTAACGATTTAGGTACCTTCTTCGTGGCAATCAAGGACGACGGCGACGGCAAAAAGGCGCACATCATTCAGGCGGTTTACGATGACCGCGACGGCACGCTTGAAACCTCCTATGATGAAATCATGAAAATCGCAAAGGGCAAGTATGATTTCTTAGATGCAATCAAAAAAGGCATCGTGCGTTACCAGGGCGACCTCAGAAAAGCTTTTGTACTCGCAAACTTATTTAAATAATACAAACGCAGATTTTATTTAACGGTGCGCTGAGAACAGCGCACCCTACATTTTTAAAGGAGCGGATTTATGGCGGATAATTTCGGGGTGCGCGTATTTGAGCTTGTGCGGGAAATCCCGTGCGGCTTTGTTTCGACCTACGGCGATATCGCCTTAGCGGCGGGCAGACCCCGCGCTGCGCGGATTGTCGGCTATACTCTGCACCGTAACGATGACCCGGAAACAACTCCGTGCCATCGCGTGGTGTTTAAGGACGGTTCATTAGCCGCCGGCTACGTCTTCGGCGGCAGGGATGTTCAGCGCGAAATCTTAGCGAAGGAAGGCGTTGTTTTTACTGAGGACGGGCGGGTTGACATGAAAGTTTGCAGGTTCTTGCGTAATTCGTAAAATTATGCTTGACATTCCCGAAAACTTAATGTATAATGATAGGGCTATACTATAAATTGGAGAAGCCCGTTGCAAAGCAACGGTATTGGGAACCGCGGTTCGCGGTTTGGAGGGGAAATTAAATGAAAAGGACATACCAGCCTAAAAAGCGTCAAAGGCTAAGAGAACACGGCTTCAGGAAAAGAATGGCTACCCGTGCGGGCAGAAAAATACTGGCGAGAAGACGCGCAAGGGGCAGAGATACTCTCTCGTACTAAATGAACGATAACTTTCTGCCGAAAAGCGGCAGTATCGGGCGCGGGGAGTTGCCTTCGCAAAAGCTCCCGGCTCAGCGAAAAAACTACGTAAGCGTCAGTGAGAACAGGGAATTTCAATATCTGTTCAAAAAAGGGGAAAACTTAGTCACCTACGCCTTTGTCTGTTATTATAAGCCGAACCGGCGGCGAACCAACCGTCTCGGCGTTACAGCGTCGAAAAAAATCGGCAACGCGGTAAAACGTAACCGCGCAAGGCGGATTATAAAAGAAGCGTTCCGCCTTGCTAACCCTCTTTTCATAGAAAAAACGGACAAGCGTCACGATTTTGTGTTCGTGGCGAGAGGCAAGACACCCGAACTTGGCTCAAAACAGATTTACGGACTTTTGATAAAACAACTATTGCCGCGGTTGCCGGGCCGGCAATGACTTTTACCGTCACAGCGGGACGGTCAGCCGCTTTTTAAGTATATGAAATATGTATTCATCGCTTTTATCAAGCTGTACAGAATAACTCTGTCAAAAATAATACCGCCTTCCTGCCGCTTTACGCCAAGCTGCTCTGTCTACGCTATTACAGCGTTGGAGCGCTTCGGTGCTGTCAAAGGCGGCTATTTGTCGTTAAAACGCATCATCAGGTGCAACCCGTTTTCGCTTGGCGGAGAGGATACCGTGCCGTTGATTTTTTCATGGCGCAAAATAATAAAAGAAGGTGAAACATCATAGAATTCCTATATTCGTTACTCGGCACACCGCTCGGCTATATTATGTGGCTTTTATACCTATTAGTCAACGACTTCGGCTGGGCTGTTGTTTTATTTACGCTGATTGTAAAAGCGATTAGTTTCCCGCTGACGTTGAAACAGCAGAAAAACATGGCGTTTTCTCAGCTTTTTACCCCGCGGGTTCAGGAAATTCAAAAGAAATACCGCGGCAACCAGCAGAAAATGCAGGAGGAAATGGCGAAGCTTCAAAAAGAAGGCTATAACCCTGTCGGCGGTTGCGGCCCGATGATTCTTACAATGATTATCCTCTTCGGCGTTATTGACGTGGTTTATAAGCCAATGACGCACATGGAACGCTTTGACAGCGAAACAATTACGACCATACAGGAATTAGGCAGGCAGGTCGAATATACGACCATAATACTTGATAACGATGAAGATTTGGCGGTTTTTCTTGAATACAGGGGAATCGCGAAACCTGCCGGACCCCGAAACGCCGAAGTTTCGGAAATTTCAAACAGTCAGCGCAAAGAAATAGGCGAATATATCTTTAATGACCTTGTGGCTTTTACGGGCTCCGCGAGCGAAATCGGGATTTCAGATTCCGCCAGAAGTGCGATTAGGAGCGTTGAAAACCGCTACAGGAACCTTCAGAGAGAGCTTCATTCGGTTACACAATACGCACGTGCGCCGGAAGCTTTTGAAGCTTTGGCTTCCGAGGATATAAGCAAGCTTGAACGCATGAAGGACAACATAATCTTCTTAGGTTTCTTTAACCTCGGCGCGATACCGCACTTCACTCAGCCCAATGCCCTGTGGCTGATTGGTATGCTCTGCTTTTTCTTCTCGGTTATGCAGATGGCGGTTCAGCGTTATATACAAAAGAAAACCGTACCGAATGCGGCAAATTCAGGCATGATGAAAGCGATGCTGTTAATGGGACCGATGTTCTCGCTGATTATCGTCTTTTCCGTGCCTGCGGGCGCGGGGTTGTACTGGATGGTTTCATACATGTTCATGATTGCACAGAGTATATTTATATATAAAATTTATCCGCCCGAGAAAATGCGGGAAGAAGCGGCGGCGCGCGCCAAGGAAAAAGGCGGCTCAATTGACGTGGTAGCTAAAGTAGTAGATGTTGACGAGGATGGCAAGGAAGTAATTGTAGAAGAAAAAGTTTCCGACATGAGTGCGAAAGAGCAGAAGGAATACTACCGCAAGAAACTTGAGGCGGCGCGTAAAGCCGACCTTGAAAGATACGGCGATGTGCCGGACATTGACTTGTCGCAATACGACAAACCCGCCGGCGAACCGCCGGAATCCAATGATGACCAAAATAATATCAGGGGAGAAAATTAATATGGAAAAAAAGTTCAGCGGAAAATCACTTGAAGAAGCAAGGGCGCAGGCATATGAATTCTATGCCGGATACAGCGTAGACGAGCATGACGTATCGGTCAGCATTATTGAACAGCCTGTAAAAAAACTTTTCGGCACAAAAGGCGAATATCTTATTTCTGCGTCGGCAGACGTGCCTGAAGTTACGGCATCCGCGCCGCAAAGCGGCAATACGGCGGTCGGCGTCGGCTCGGTTCAAAGCGGCGATTATTCCAAAATCATCGCTTATATCGAGAAGATTTTGAGCGGACTCGGTGCGGACGATTTCCACATCAACGTGATTGAAAAAGAAGATGCCGCCATTCTCGACATAGTCGGCGATAAGCTCGGGATTGTAATTGGGCGCAGGGGCGAAACCTTAGACAGCCTGCAATATTTAGCCGTACTCTCAAACAACCGTAAGAGCAGCGATAACGCGAATCACAAGCGCATTTCCGTTGACTGCAACGGCTACCGTGAAAAGCGCCGCGAAACCCTTGAAACCCTTGCGACCCGTACTGCCAATAAAGTTTTAAAGCAGGGCAGACGTGTCACCCTTGAACCTATGAACCCGTATGAACGCCGCATTATCCACAGCAAGGTAGCGGAAGTAGGCGGTGTATTCAGCAGTTCTATAGGCGAGGAACCTTTCCGCAAGGTCGTCATCTCCGCAAATGTTCCGAAACCGAGAGGCGACCGCGATAATCGTCGCGACAACCGCGACAGCCGCGATGACAGAGGGCGCAGGGATAACAGAGACAGACCGATTTCTTCCGGACGTTCTTATAAGCAGTCAAGCGGTTTCTCAACATCGTTCGAGCGCGAATATAAAAGAATGGCAAACCCAAGCGACGGCGTAGAAATTTCGCAGGATACCGTGGACTTTGAAAAAAATGCTTCAGTCGGAAAAATCGAACTGTAAAATAAGGAGGATATTCATAATGAAAAAAACTTTCAAGACAATAACCGCTATTTTAATAATTTTCGCGCTTGCATTTACGGCGGGCGCGACGCTCCCCGATGTGGACGTAGGCAGAGAAATAACGGTTGTGCCGGCTTACTTTTCTATAGGAGACGACATAGTAAAAAAAGCCGGTATTACATTAACGCGGCCTCGGTTTAATTTAATCAAAGCTGATTTAGAAAATGAGTGGTGGATAGATGTCTCCGAGCTTACCTTTGAAAATATAACCGATTATACAATTGCCCGGGCAGCTTATTATAATACCGAAACCGTGAGGAGCCTTGAAGCCGATATTATCGAGCTTCTCGGCGACCCGTTTTTCGGGTTTATGCTTGCGGATTTCGCGCCAGACTTTTTCGACTGGCTGCGACACCGCAGAATAGCGGCGGGTACAGGAATTCCAAAGCTAAACGGATTTGACATTGCTTTGGAAGTGAGAGTCCCGTTTACGCATAACGTGGGTTATATTGAAAATTTACACGGCGGCAGTTTTGATGTACTGCTTGAAATTCCTGAAGAAATGCGCGGCGAATATGATTATTTTATTTTCGGTATAAAACCGGGAGACGATTATGATAGCTTCGGTCTTTTTTTCCTAACAGTAAATAACGGGAATGCTTTAGATGTTATTGACGAATTGTATATTGCCGCAACTTTGAAAAATCCGGGAGGATTTTGGCTGGCGGCTTTCCCGAAAGCATCTTCGGAACCGTACATAATCGGCGATGTTAATAACGATGGTTTTGTTGACAGTTCGGACGCGCTTGAAATCCTTAAATACGAAATAGGCTTGCCGAACGTCATCGAAGGCAACCCCCGCGCAATGGCGGCGGCTGACGTAAACGGAGACGGAAGCATAGATTCCTCGGACGCACTTGAAATATTGAAGTATGAAATTGGTCTTCCGAGCGTTTTCGGATAATATGTTAAAAAATTTATTAGGAGGAGCATCATGAAAAAACGTATACTTTCGTTCATTTTTGCACTTGTTTTTATCTTTGCGCTTGTTCCGGCGGTAACGGCTACCGTGCCTGTTATGGCAGACATAGACTTTGAAAACAATCAGCTTAACGGATTCTTTGGCAGAGGCAGTGCAAGAGTGACGGTGACAACCGAGCAGGCGCGCTCGGGTAGCAGGTCAATGTTGGTTGCGGGGCGTACAGCCGGCTGGAACGGTCCTGAAATCCGTGTTGAGAGCTTCGTTGAGCCGAATGTGGTGTATGAAATTACCGCGTGGGTGCGGCTCAAGACGCCGGATACGGCAAGGCTTACTTTATCTACGCAGATTGGCTCAAGTTCACCCGTATGGCGAAACATCAACAGCCAAAACGTTGTCAACAACAGCTGGACACAGCTCATCGGAACCTATGTGTTCACAGAGGCTGATGTTGCGACCGGACATATCGCTCTCTTCATAGAAAGTGCAAATTCAACCGCCGAATTTTACGTTGATGATTTTTCGTTCAAACGCGCTGCTTCTATGATATTAACGTCCAACTCACGCGGTATATTTGAAGGTTTTGAATATGAATTTTGGTCGCAGAACGGAAACGACGGCGGCACCATGACGCTGACCGGCGGCGGAAACTTCACATGCAGTTGGGTTAACACCTTCAATATCCTGTTCCGTACAGGCAAAAGGCTCGGCAGTGTTCAGCCTTACACCGCTTATGGCGACATCATCATTGAATACGAGGCGACCTTTAACATAACAGCGGGCAACGCAAGCTACCTCACTGTTTACGGCTGGACGCAGAGTCCGCTTGTTGAGTTCTACATAGTCGAAAGCCGCGGAAGCTACAACCCCGGAAGTGCCGGCAGACTTGTCGCCTCGCGCACAATAGACGGCGGCGTTTACGATATTTACGTAGCTACCCGCACCAACATGCCTTCTATTGAGGGTACAAGAACATTTCAGCAGTACTTCAGCGTTCGCCGCGACATGAGAACAAGCGGAACCATTTCCGTTCATGAGCATTTTAAGGCGTGGGAAGAATCAGGCTTAGATATGAGCGGAAACCTTTTTGAGGTTATGCTCTGCGTTGAAGGCTTCAGAACCAGCGGTAACGCCGAAATAACTCATTACGCGCTGACTATCGGCGACGAGGTTTTCGGTACGCCGCACAGAGTTCCTGTTGAGCGCGAACCTGTTGAACCCTACAGCAGAGGAGACGTCAACGGCGACGGAGCAATCGACAGCGCCGACGCGCTCGAAATCCTCAAATATGAAATAGGGCTCCCGAACGTTATTGAGGGCAACGAGCAGGCAATGGCGGCGGCTGATGTAAACGGCGACGGGGTAATCGATTCCTCGGACGCGCTCGAAATTTTGAAGTATGAGATAGGTTTGCCGAGCGTATTTGATTAGTTTTGCTATGAATTAAACCGGTTGTTAAGTCAGCCGGTTTTTTTCTTCACAGCAGCCGGGACATCATCGCTGACTTCGCTTATCCCGAACAGCCCCGATAAGTCCGCATTATCAATCACACGCCGCGACTTCTTCTCCGCATTACCGAGCATAGTCGCAATTTTATCCTCAACGGATTTCTTCAAGAGTACGCTGAAGTCAATATCGCGCAGCGTGAAAAACAACAGCGGGTCATCGTCAAGCCTTGCACCAATTCCGTACAGAACTGCCGCAACGTGTTTGCACAGAACCGCCCAATCGGGGCAGGAGCAATCAAGGTGAATTTCTTTCGGTGACGGAAATAGTCCGTCACCCTGCCGCATAAACAACTCCGCTAAGTCTTCGGGGAATTTACCCTCTGCAAGTTCGGCAACACTTCCGATTTTATGACTGCATACCTCGCTGATTTTCTTCCACTTTTTGTCGGACAACTCGGCAATTTTGATTTTAACTTTGTATGGCGTTTTCCCCGAACCACACACAATCGCCGTAATTTCACCTTTAGCAATCTGCAAATCTAATACCATGCCGTTCTTGACATAGGTACTGCCGCGCCCGATTCGGTTAGAATAATCGGCGTAACTTTCAAGATTTTTATTCCACGAAATACCCCACCATGTCTTTGCGATTTTACGCCCCTCAATGACAACAGGTGCAACATTCGGATTCTTTTTACGCAGAGCCGCTAACGCTTTTTCTGCGTCAGCTTTCTTTTTCGCGACCGGAACATACGGCGCAAATCCATATCCCCAACCCATATTTTCACACCTTCCCTTTTTGAAGTGTACATAAATTGAAACAGCGTTTTCCGCACATGAGTAGATTTAGTTTCATTGTTATGACCATTCCTTTCTGCGAAAGGCACAAAAGGCTAATGAAACAAGCCTTGCCTAACGCCTTAAAAATTGATATAATTGTAATTGAGGGGACAGGCACACTACAGAGTATGTGGAGGTGAGTGCGACAAATTATCAATGAATTTGTCCGTATTGTTATGTGTACCGAATGTTCTTTCAAGCACAAATGAATGTGGGCTTTGAACCCCGTAAACTTATCTTTGGAGAGGCTGATTACTCGTTTTCGCTTGAACATTCAGTCCCTGCCCGTTCCCCTCAAATTTATTTTAAGGGGGCTTTTTAATGCCAAAAATCGTTTATCCCATCTGCTGTGGAATTTATGTCCACAAATCTTTCGTGGTTGCTTGTATTGCCAAAACCGACCAAAATCTTGTAACCACATACACCAAAAGCAAGCGTTTTTCTACATTTACAAGCGATTTACGCCGTCTTTCACAGTGGCTTGCCGAAAACAACTGCAAGGATGTTTGTATGGAATCTACGGGTAAATACTGGATTCCTGTTTGGAATGTCCTTGAGCAGACTTGCAATTGTACAATCGCTCACCCTAAATACGCAAAGGCGATTAAGGGGAAGAAAACCGACAAACGTGATGCCAAGTGGATTGCCGACATTTTCAAGCACGATTTAATTGTCGGGAGTTTTATTCCACCGCATGAAATTCGACAACTTCGAGATTTATGCCGTTATCATTTTAAGTTGACGAGTTACACAACCGGGGAAAAAAATCGTGCGCAAAACTGCTTAACTGTTTCCAATATCAAACTGGACGATGTTTTTTCCGATGTTTTCGGGAAATCCTCAACTGCGATTACCAACAAACTTCTCGAAAGCAATGAACCTTTCGATGTTTCAGAGTTTGTTGACAGGCGTTGTAAGAAGCCAATCGCAGAAATCCAAGCCGCTGTGGACGGTGAAATATGTGTTGAACAAGCTGAAAAGCTCCGCATTATCCGCTCACACATGGATTCTTTAAATCTCTGTAAAGCAAACCTTGAATCTACAATTCTTGAAATTGCTTCTAAATTTCTGCCGCAAATCAATCTCGTTTTGACTGTTCCGGGTATCGCCACCTTTTCTGCCGTTGCAATCATCGGTGAAATCGGTGTAGATATGACCGTGTTTGAAACATCAAGACATCTTTGTTCATGGGCAGGGCTTACTCCGCAAAACGACCAAAGTGCAGGCAAGAAGAAAACTACTCGCATTTCCCGTGCCGGAGCTTACATCAAGCCGCTTTTAGTGCAGTGTGCGTTAGCCGCTATTAAAAGCAAAAAGCATCCCGAAATCAGAAATCGTTACAACTCTATTAAAAAGCGGCGCGGTCACAAGAAAGCGATTATTGCTGTCGCTCGTATGATGTTGACTGCTATCTACAACATTCTCAAAAAGAGCGAGCCTTACAATGCTGAACTCTACCGAAAGTCCGACAAACCGCCTGTACAACGGGTTGTTACGGTTGAACAAGCTGTCTTTATTCTTCAACGTCAAGGCTATCTTGTGACCAATTCGCCTTAGCATAGAGAACCTATATTTTTATGCCCTTTGCCGAGGGCTGGCTTTGCTGTGTCTACCACTAAGGCGGTGCGGGCTTAATTTGTTTCAAACTTTTTCACCTCCAACCTGAACAGGCTCATCAACTCGTTGTTGTTGAGTTCCGTCACCCACTTCTCACCCGAGTCCGCGATAATGTCATCAGCCATTTTCTGCTTTTCGGCGAGCATGGTGTCGATTTTGTCCTCTATAGTGCCGCTCGTGACGAATTTATGCACGGTCACGTTCTTGCTTTGCCCGATTCTAAATGCGCGGTCAGTCGCTTGATTTTCAATCGCGGGATTCCACCATCTATCAAAGTGAATAACGTGGTTTGCCGCCGTGAGATTCAGCCCGACACCTCCCGCTTTCACCGATAACACCATGAACGGCATATAATCCTCGCCATTGAATTTCTCAACTAACTCGCCGCGCTTTTTAACTTGCGTTCCGCCGTGAAGAACCAACCCCGCACGGCCGAAAGTTTCTTCGAGGAAGTCGGCAATCGGCTGTGTCATTTCTTTGAACTGTGTGAAAATCAACACACGCTCGCGCTTCTCGAAAATCGTTTCGCAAATGTCGGACAACCGCTCAAACTTGCCCGAATGAACCGCCTTAAACGCTTTTTGCCCTAAATATTGGTCGGGATGATTACAAATCTGCTTAAATTTCATAATGCTCGCAAGAACTAAACCCCTGCGTTTCATTACAGTCAACTCATCTGCATCATCGGCAAACGCCGTCTCTAACTCCGCAACGAGAGCCTTATACAAAATAATTTGCTTTTTTGTGAGCGCAGTAAACTGCCGCACTTCGATTTTATCGGGGAGGTCTGCGATTACAGACTTATCTGTTTTCAGTCGCCGCAGAATAAACGGCTGCACGATTTCACGCAGTCGGGCATACCCTGCTAAGTCGTTTTTCAACGCTTTCGCAAAGTCGCCGAACTCTTTCGCAGTGCCGAGCATACCTTGATTGAGAAAATCGAAAATTGACCATAAATCAGACAGTTTGTTTTCAATCGGAGTACCGGTCATTGCAATCTTTGCAGAAGCTGTTAATTCCTTAATCGCTTTGGTCTGCTTAGTCCCGGAGTTTTTGATTGCCTGCGCCTCGTCGAGAATAACTAAATCCCACTCGACTGATTTTATTTCTTCAAGCCGTTGAACCATACCGTAAGTCGTAATAAATAAGTCTGCGTCGTCTAAATCAATCCCGGTATTATTGCCGTGAATGACTTCATATTGCAACTTAGGGGCAAACTTGTCCGCTTCGTTCTTCCAGTTGCATAAAAGCGATGCAGGAATCACGAGCAGAATCTTACCAAGTTTCTTATTTTTGCGTTGATGTTCGAGCAGTGCTAAAATCTGCACGGTTTTACCAAGCCCCATATCGTCCGCGAGTAATGCTCCGAATCCCATATTCTGCATCATGAAGAGCCAGTTCAGCCCCGACTGCTGATAATGCCGCAGTGTCGTTAAAAAATCTTTACCGGTTTTAATATCTTTGATTTCAGCGGGATTGAGCATTTTTGACTTGATTTCATTCAGCCACTGTCCGTTTGTGACTTGAATTTCCGTCGAAGTGTCCTCGCCGAAAGTCTGCGAAATGTTAAGCTGCATACGCATAGCCTCTGCGAATGTCATATCTTGCATATTTTCCGCTTTGCCGAATGCATCAAGTGCCGCTCTCAATTTGTCATGATTAACTTCCACCCATTTACCCTTGATGAACGATAATCCCGCCGATTGTGACAGTAGCTCGTGAATTTCCGCCTCTGTCATTTCGGTGTCGCCCAAATATATACTCGGGTCAAACGACATGAGCGCGTCCATACCGATGTGCGACGGCTTTTTCCCGCCGATTGATAGCGACACTCTGACTTTGTTAGATTTCTGCTTCCAAAAGTCGGGGATGCGGCAGACTATGCCGCATTCTTCATACAGAGGAATTTCCGACAGAATCGTGTAGGCTTCCTTCGGGTCAAATCTAAGTGGAGAGAATAGTTCTCCGTTTTCGACTAATTCTGAAATAAAGTCCGACCTGTCACTTGCTTTACTGACTGCTGCAAGCAGTCCGAGCAGCGCGTCCTGCTTGTCCTTAAATTCCACAAGAGCGTTTTTGAGCGGCAGGTGACTGAGATTGTCGCGGTCGCCCGTACTGTAAGTCGCCAAAAACGCAAATGGAAAATCTTCGTCTTTACTCTCAACAAGGTGAAAAAACACACGTCCGACTACGTTTAGTGTATCGTTCTTGCTCTTGAAATAATCGGCGACACTGCCGTCATACTCGTCAATTTCGGCATTGAACACATCGGCTAATCTGCTCCACTGTTCTTGAATCCATTGGATGCTGATATATTCGACTCCAAGCGCGAACGGCACAGTACGGAAAATCGTGTATGCCGTTTCTAAGTCAAGCGGTTTTGCATGGCGTGTAATTTCAATGTCGGTATCTAATGATAGCGACTTTATAAAAATAGTGCTGATGTCGTGCAGAAAAGCAAACGCCGGCTCACACTCCATAATCCCCGAAGTAAAGCCGAGTTGATATAAGTAATTGTATCTGCTTTCGCCGTAATCTGCGTTTTCGAGAATAAATCCCGTTTCTGTGAAGATTGCAGTAGGCAGAAGTGCGGTTTTAGTCATATAAGGTTTCCTTCCATACAGATATGATTATTTTTGGCTCTAAATCAACAAAAACATCGCTTTATATTATATCATGTTTTGAGTAATTTTGCAATCTGTTTTGGCAATATTCGATAAAAACTGCCTGCGAACCACATTTATATAAAATTAAAACCCGCCCGAATCCTTTGTTCGGGCGGGTTTACGCTTGACCTGCCCGTCCAGGGTCGAACTGGAAATCTACAGAGTCGGAGTCTGTCATGTTATCCATTACACTACGGGCAGTATTAATTTTAATTAAACTACACAAATAACTACGCTAATAAGGCTTCGGCACTTGCAAGTCTGACACTCGCGCAAAAAATCTCCATCGCGCTTTTAAGTTCGTTCTCAGGCGGAAAAGTAGGTGCGATTCTGATATTTTTATCATCGGGGTCTTTGCCGTAAGGGAAGGTTGCGCCCGCTCCCGTCAGAACAACGCCCGCCTCCCTGCAAAGCGCTACCACACGTTTTGCGGTGTTATTTAAGCCGTTGAATGAAATGAAATAGCCTCCGCGCGGCTTGTTCCAATCGCCGAGTCCGTGCGGAGCAAGCTCACGCTCAAGTATGCCGCAGACAAGGTTGAATTTAGGTTCGATGATTTTACGATGTTTTTTCATGTGTTCGGTAATACCGGCGAAATTTCCGAAAAACTTAACGTGGCGAAGCTGATTGAGTTTATCAAAGCAGATTGTTTGAACCGAAATCTGCTTTCTGATATAATTAATATTCGCGGCACTCGAAGCAAGCGCACAAATCCCGCCTCCTGCGAAAGTAATCTTCGAGGTTGACGCGAAAACGTAGGCTCTGTCGGGGTTGCCGGCTTTTTTGCACTCGCTGGTTATATTAAGCAACGTATCGGGCGTATCGCAAAGATGATGAACACAGTAAGCATTATCCCAAAAGATTCGGAAATCTTCAGCGGCTGTTTTCATAGCGGAAAGCCGCCTGACGGTTTCATCCGAATAGGTGAAGCCGTCGGGGTTTGAGTACATGGGAACGCAGATGATTCCTTTAACGTTTTCGTCTTCAGCCGTCAATTTCTCAACTAAATTCATGTCGGGACCGCTCCTGCTTAACGGGATGCAAAGCATTTCAATCCCGAATTTTTCCAATATAGTAAAGTGCCTGTCGTAACCCGGTACAGGGCAAAGAACTTTGGTTTGTGCGTTCCACGGCTCGTCTTTTTCGGAAACGCCGAAACACTTCGCCCATGTAACTATATCGTAAATAAGCGAAAGACTTGCGTTTCCGCCGAGAATTAACTCGTCTGTACCGACGTCAAGCATATCTGCAAAAATCCGCTTCGCCTCGTCTATTCCGTCCGGTAAGCCGTAATTGCGGCAATCAAATCCCGACTCACTCTTATAGTCACCCAAATCCATATTAAGCATTGAATCCGACAAAGCAAGCTGTTCATTGCAGGGCTTTCCCCGCGACATGTCAAGCTTCAGCCCCTTGGACTTAAATGTTTCATATTCTTTTTCAAGCACGGTTTTTAGTGCGCCAAGCTCTTCTTTTGATAAGTCTATGTACATAGTCAGCCAATTCTCCCGCCCGTTTTTCTTTATACTTTTAATATTTTAACAGAAAAAGCAGTCTTTTGCAAGCAATTTTTGAAAATTTGTTTAAGTTCCTAAAAAACCTGCCGATATGTAATGAGTTATGTTTAATGTTTGAAAAACAGGCGCGGCAATTTTATGCCGCTTTCATGTTTTTTGTATTGCTTTTTACTCGAATTTATGCTAAAATAGAACTACTTTGATATAAAAAGGAAGCAGGATTATGAAAAAAATGAGCATCAAAGCGAAAATATTCACTCTGTTTGGCGGCGCCGGGCTTTTATGCCTTGCATTTGCGCTGACGGCACTATTTATGCTGTCGCCGCTCCGCGAAGCGGAGGAAGTCAATGTAAACGCGCTTTTCACCGCGCTTTGCGCTTTTGCGGTGCTTATGCCGGTGATTTCACTCATACTTGCGGTTGTATTAATCCGCAATCTTTCAAAGCCGCTTGTTTTTTTAGCCGGGGCTATTTCGGGTATCGCGGAAACCGGCAACATCTTCCTTGACGATTATGCCTACAAGCAAACCAAAATACTCAACAGCCGCGGCGATGAAATCGGGAAAATTTCGCGCTCGGTCGGCGATATGCTGGCGATGTTCCGTGATAAAATAAAGTCACTCAATGCTGTTAAAGACGGCGACCTGACTACAGCCATCGTTTGCCGTTCCTCCAAGGATACGGTCGGCTCGGCGCTTGTGAAAATGTCGGAAAGCCTGAACAGAATGTTCGCGGATATACAGGACGCTTCCAACCATGTTACGGACGGTTCGGTCAGAATGAACGATGATGTAAGTACGCTTGTCGAGGTTTCAAGTGAGCAGGCGGAAGAAATCGGGCGGTTAAGCGAGCAAATCAGCGGAGTTGCACATCAGACTGCTCAAAACGCCGAGATGGCGAATCAATCCTCAAATCTCTCGCTTTCAATAAAATCACTCGCCGAAAAAGGCGGAGAGCAGATGACGAATATGACAGGCGCTGTTAATCAAATCAATGATTCAAGCAGAGCTATCAGCAAGGTCATTAAAATCATTGATGACATAGCGTTCCAGACGAATATCCTTGCGCTTAACGCTGCGGTGGAAGCGGCAAGGGCGGGAGAAGCGGGCAAAGGCTTCGCGGTGGTAGCCGAGGAAGTACGCAACCTTGCCTCAAAGAGCGCGGAAGCCGCAAGCGACACAGGAAGCCTTATTGAAAACTCACTCGAAAAAGCGCGGCTCGGTTCGCAAATAGCGGAAGAAACCGCCGCTTCACTGCAAAAAATCGTTGAAAGCATTACCGAAAGCACGGATTTAGCAGTTGAAATTGCGCGCTCGTCCGAAAGCCAGGCAATGGCAATCGCAGATATTAACAGAGGGCTTGAAAAAATTAACGACACAGTACGCAAAAACAGCCATACCGCAGAAGAAAGCGCCCGCGACAGCAGGGAAATCAGTTTACAATCCGAGCGGCTCTCGGAATTTATAGGCAGATTTAAAATTAAAGCATAAGCGCCCGCGGCTCGCAAGCCGCGGAACCCTGTTATCCATTTCTTAAATGGATAACAGTATTACAACCCCCTAAGCCATATGCGGAAAAATTTTGTTGTTGAAATTTACAGAATATTATGTTATAATGGCAAAAGCAAAGACGTTTTCTATTAAACAAAGGAACGGTTTTTCAAATGAGAACAGCCATAATCGACAGGAGCCTCTGCGGCGTAACTTTCAAGGAGGTTATCGGCAAAACCGATGTTTACATGTACGCGCAATCGCTGATTGAAGCGGGAGCGGATTATATCGAGATTGACCTTCAGGCGCTCGTGCGGCTCCCTGAACCGTCCGGTGCGGAGAACTACATATTCCGCTTGGAAAACGCCGATGAATACAGAATCGCGAACGCTCTGCCGTTTTCATACGCGCTGTTGCCGCTCAGGCTCTCGCATTTAATCGACAGACTTCAGGTTCCTGTGATTCTCGAAATAAAAACAGGCGATGCCGACATATTAGCTCTGCTCAAGGTTGTTTCCGAGAGCATTGACCTCACGAATGTCGCACTGCTTAGGCTAATCGGCGATTTTAGAAAATCACCGGAAGAATTCAAGACGATTTTGAATAAACTTAAAATGTTATACGCCGTGCCGCTCGATATATGCCCGCTCAACACAACGCTCGGTGCGCTTACGGCGGCAATCGCAGCGCATGAAGCCGGAGCTGACTCGGTTACGTTCAGCTTCGGAAACAACAGCAACTTCACATCATTTGAAGAATTTCTGATTTCAATGGCGACTGTTCATAAAAACATCATCAGCAGAAGTTACATATCGGGAATCTGCAAAGCGGCGGTTATATCCTCGTTCATCGGCGATATAGAAACGCAGAATCTTAAAATGCTGATGAAGCGTTATCGGCTTTCGCCGCAGAGGGTGGAAGTCGCCGACGGCTCGCCTATTGGATTTAATCCGTGGCGCGGAATTAAACACCGACGCAAGTCATTTATGGAGCGAAGGCTTATCGGCATGGAGGTTGAGGGCGAACTTTCGGAGGAAATTATTGATAAGCTGAAGAAGTGCGGGATTGAATTTTATTCGGGCGGCAAGAAAGATGATTGTCTTAATTAAATATACAATTACAACTCAGGAGGTAATAACATGCTTGAACAATTAAAAGAACGGGTATGTAAAGCAAACAAGCTGTTGCCGCGAAATAACCTCAGCCTTTTTTCGTGGGGCAGCGTTTCGGGCATCGACCGCGAACAGGGCTTGATGGTGATAAAACCGGCAGGTGCGTCTTTTGAAAAGTTAGTGCCGAAATCTATGTCCGTGGTGGATATGAGCGGAAAATTAGTTGAAGGCTCTCCGCCCTCGGTGGACACGCTAATCCATTTGGAACTGTACCGCTCCTTTCCTACAATCGGCGGTGTGACGCATACCCACTCAAAGTGGGCTACAATTATGTCGCAAATCGGGCTTGACATTCCGGTGTACGGTGCGGTACACGCCGAGTATTTTTACGGCGACATACCCTGCACAAAGCCGCTCACCAACGACCAAATCCATAAAGACTACGCCCGCGAAACCGGACTTGCCGTAGTGCGCGCGCTGTATGAAAAGAAACTCACGCCGGAGCGCGTAGGCGCGTGTCTTGTGGCATCGCACGGGCCGTTCACGTGGGGAGCCACCGAACTCGTAGCGGTGCAGAACGCAATTGTGCTTGAGGAAGTATCGATGTCGGCGTGGCATACGATGCAGATGCCTATTAAAATCGGTAAAATCCCTCAAACAATGCTTGATGAACATTTCTTCACCCGTAACAGCAAGCAACAGCCATCGGGTCAGATTCCGAATGTTGTTTGATATATAACAGTACGTCCGGCGTATAAGGGCGTTTTCTGTTAAACCACATTGACAATTTAATGTCAATGCGTTAGGTTGTTTAACAGCATTATCTTTAAATATAAAACAAACCTTGAAAGGAATATCAATAATGATTACCTACTTCGACGAAAAATGCGTAGGGTGCAACGCATGTATCAGAGTTTGCCCCGTAAACGACGCCAACATCAACAAGGTCAGGGAAGACGGTTCAATCGGCATAGACGTAAACCATAAGATGTGCATAAAGTGCGGCGAATGTATAAAAGCGTGTGACCACGATGCGCGTGATTTTGATGACGATACCGAGGCTTTTATGCGCGACGTAGGAAACGGCGGTGTTGCGGTTATTGTCGCGCCCGCAGTTAAGATTGCCTACGACGGCTACTGGCGCCACATTCTTCAATGGCTCAGGGAAAAAGGCGCAAAGCATATTTATGACGTCAGTTTTGGCGCCGATATATGCACCTGGGCGCATTTGGTTTATGTTAAGAAGAATCCGGGAAAAAAGATTATTTCGCAGCCTTGCGCCGCGATTGTGAATTATGTGCAGAGATATGCACATCAGCTCATACCTTACATGTCTCCGGTTCACAGCCCGATGATGTGTACTGCTGTTTACGTGAAGAAAAGGCTCGGCAACGTGAAAATCGCCGTGCTTTCCCCCTGCATAGCCAAGAAAGACGAGTATGAGCAGACAAAGCTTGCGGATTATAACGTCACATTCGCAAAGCTTGCCGATTACATAAGGAACAACAACATCGTTATTCCGAAAAGCGGCTACAGCAAGTTCGAGTTCGATGTTCTTCAGGGTATGGCGGGCGCGTTCTATCCGCGTCCGGCGGGCTTGAAGGATAACCTCAAGCTTTTTGCTCCTAAGCTTAGCGTGATTAACGCCGAGGGGCCTCCCGGCGTGTACCGTACTCTTGACAGCTACGCGAACGAGAACCCGCAGAATTTACCTGTCGTATTCGACGTTTTGTCATGCGCTCACGGTTGTCTTGTCGGGCCCGGCGTGGGTCAGCGTTACAGCATTTTTAAGATGGATAACATCATGCACAGCGTTGAAAAGCATGTGATTAAACGCAAAAAGCGTCAAACAATCGCCGGAAAGGACAATCTTTTCATGAAGTTCAGCCGCACACTGAAGCTTAGCGACTTCTGCCGCGGATATGAAGCGATTCCTTACGAGCTGATTGCTCCAAATATAAGCCAGATTGACGATATATTCCGCAGTATGGGCAAAACTACTAAAGCGGAGCGCGAATTTAACTGTAAAGCCTGCGGATTTGACAGTTGTACGGAATTAGCGGGCGCAATTTTTAAGGGGCTCAGTATTCCCGAAAGCTGTCTGAAGTACACCGCCTATATTGCTAAGAAGCAATCCGCGAAAATTAACGAGCTTCTCGCTGATTTTATTGACATTGCGAATGAGCTGCGAGTCGTTGTCAATGACCTCAACTTTGACGTATCAAAGGTTAAGGAAGAAGCTAAGGCAATTGACGAAACAGGTAAGATTTGCTCGGACGACATGTCCGACACGGCTTCAAAATTAGGTAAGCTTGAGGAGCTTTCGGTTGATATTAACCGCGCTATGGAAATGATTAATGAAAACGTTAAAAGTTATAACGACATGACCTCCAACGTTAACAATATAGCACGGCAAATTAACATTCTTTCGATTAACGCCAGTGTTGAAGCGGCTCGTGCGGGTGAGATGGGTAAAGGTTTTGCGGTTGTTGCCGAGGAGGTAAGAAGCCTTGCCGGCAACTCGGCTGAATCCGTAAAAGAAGCCGACAACTGTAACAAGCAAATAAGCGGTTCAATGGAGAATGTCTCGAATATCATCGTAACAATAAAATCTACGGTTGATGAGCTTTTATCATCGGTTGAGAAGATGAAGCGCGATATTGGCGATATACTCACTGACGGAAAGAACATCAACACCTGCATGACAGATATTGAACAGATAACAAATAAAATATCCGAACTTGTTGAAAAGACCAATCACATTAACGAAAACAAGGAATAGGCAGAAACGAAACGCGGCGGCGGTAAGAAAACCGCCGCCGTTATCTATTGACAATTGCCGGTATTTAATTTAAAATAAGAATATGAACCACTATGATTTTTTCGGAATTAACCGTGACGCCACAGATGATGAAATAAAAAACGCCTACAAACGTATGGCGAAGAAGTATCACCCTGATGTTTCCGAGGGTTGTGCGGGTATTGCTCACGAAAAGATGCAGAGAATCAACGAGATTTACGGGATTCTCAGCGACAACGCTTTGCGCGAGGAGTATGATTACTGCTTATGGGCAGAAGAAAGGGAGTATGCAAAGGCAAATTATGCCCATGAGTTCAGGGATTTTGTGCCGCAGGGTACGCGGACAAACCCCGGAAGCACCCAAACAGCATGGCAGAAGTTCTACGGAAAAGAAACCAAGCTGGGCAATTTCTTCAGAAAAGGCGGCTCCGGTAAAATGAAATCAAAAAAAGCCGCTAAAATTATGGCGGTTGTTTGGACACTGAGAATTATAATTCCGACGATTCTGCTTATTATTGTTTTTGGAATCGTATTAAGCGCGCCCTTTATGGCAGATTGGTTAGACAACAACGTTTACAGGGGAAGCCCCGCCAGAATAACAGGGGCGTATATCGACAGTATAAAGGAGCATAATTTTGAACGCTCCGAACGGCTTGTTACCGGCAGCGGAATGTCTAATATGACGCGTGAAATTATGAGTACATACAGATTTGAAGCGGACGGCATACCATACGGCGAATTTTGGTTTGAAAACGCGATGAATAATCTCGCTTTTATAATCATAAGAACCGAGCGCGCCGGGTTTGGTAACGCGAATATGATTATAAAAATTACAAACCTGAATATTGAAAATATTTTTACGCTGACAGAACTTGCTATTAAAAATGATATAAACAGCGGCACGCCCAAACCGATACTCCGAAGAGCTGTTGAAGAGCAGGATTTATCGCTTATAACGGAGGTTTACGGGATATATTATAATGAAATGGCGGCTATACATAAAGAATACTTAACAGCGGAAATAAAGCTTGGTTTTTTCAGGGGCGGCAGCATGTGGCAAATAAGCGGGGCAGATGATACAGGGCTCTTGAAAAATGTTATTCTCGGAGGCTTCGGAGAGGCTTCGCGGGTGGGTTTTAAAGAATATACGCAAATAGATTGGTATAGAGAATTGGGGATTGAAAGGGAATAGGGAATAAGGTTACGGTTCTTTGCGAAAATCAGCGTTCACCCGACATAAGAATTAATAATCCCGCTGACTCTTGCGTTATTTTCGGTTACGAAAAAGAACAACCAGTTTGAATTTGTCCGAACCTCTGCGCTGTCAAGCTTATACATCTCATCGGGCGCGTAATCGCGGAAGTCATCCCGCCTGCTTTCCAAGCGGCTTTGAACCGCAGGTTTTGCATCGGCGGCTTGTCTGGCTGTATCAAATTTAATAATCAAAAGTTCATCGGGAAACGCGCCGGAAGCACAGATATAGTACGAAAGTTCCCGGATTCCCTCAAGAGTCAAACCGCTGAAGAAAAATTCTAAGTCTTCAGCACCTTTTTGCACAGACGATGGAATTTCAATCTCTGTGAAAATCTCCTGTGCTATGGTTTCCGTTGAGATGTTATCAAGAATCGTAGCCGCCGTGCCGGAATCCGAGCCGTTGCCATTACAGCCTGCAATCAAAATTACGGCGAGCGCCGATACTATTAATAATGTTCTTTTCATTTTTGTCCTTTCTGTTGTTTAATTTTATAGTAATCCTACCAACATTTTCAATATGATTAGCGCGTCGGTTGAATCAATGTAGCCGTCGCCGTTCAGGTCATATCTTGCGCGCTGTTGCGGCGTCAGTATTATAAGCCCGACTTCATACTTTAAAATTATCAATGCGTCCTCGTCGGTAAGCGGTTCTTCAACGAAAGACGAAGGAACGCTTATTTCAAAGAAATTGTCAGCGGTTGCCGCATGTGTTTTTATTGTGTAGGTAATCGTTTCTCCTCTCATCGTCAGCCCGTGGATGAAGCGGTTCCCCGAACCGCCGAGGTTTGCGGGTGTGTGGATGGTTTCAACCGCTCCCGTTGCCGGGTCATAGGAGCGAATTTCTCTTGCGGTGTTGAAGTAGATTATATTGTTATAAGCCGCAATGCTGACAAAAGAAGCGAGAACCCATCTGTTTTCCGAGCCGTCAAGAAACCAAATCGCCTCAAAACTATGAAGGGTTGATATTGCCCCTGTGTTAATATTATACCTTCTTATGCTGTTGTTATTTGTGCCGCGTGAGGGCGTTGAGGAGTGAATCCAGTACAAAAAATCGCCGAGTTTTATAACAGCTGTTTCAACATCGCGGAAGAAAGCGTTGTCATATGCAGATGAATTCGCCCTGATTCCGGCGGGTAAAGTCCAGTCGGCGTGAGTTTGATTACCGATAAGCGCCGCATCCGAAAGAAGAAAGAATGTATGGCTGACCCTGCCGTGTAAATCAAACTGATTGTTTATAAGCGGGTCGTTAAACGTTACATCAACATGATACCACGCTCCGTCAATTTTAACAACATTCCATGCATGCGGTACGTTGCGCGCCGTTCCGGTAATAATTCTGTTTTCCACGCCGACACGATTAAGCAGATACATATACGCTTTAGAATAACCGTCGCACACGGCTGTTCCGTTAACCAGCGCACCATAAGCTGTATGGGAAGAATGTCTTAAAACTTTTCCGGTATTTAAAAAATGGTTAAGACTATCGGAATCATAAACAGTATTCAAAACAAGATAATCGTGCAGGGCAAGCGCTTTTTCAAACTCGGTGTCTGCATTTTTTGCGTAATCTAACGCCTCGGCGACCGCGTTATCGAACCTGCGCTTTGCGGCACGGTATTCGTTGCTTGTCATAAAGTAATTGAGAGAAATCCTAAAATTCAAGAAAACTATAGTGTTGGTGTTTGTGTTGATGCTTGCGCTGAAAGATGCGCTGACAGCCGATTCGACATAGAAAAACTGCGGGTTGTTTTGTATTATATCAAGAGTCATTATGTTTATTTCGTCAATGAGCGCATCGCTGTCATTATTTATTATCCGCGCAATCCATGCATTGTTTTCGAGTATATAGTGCGAGATATTAATTTCCTGCACGAAATTTTCTATATTGGCTGCTATGTACTCTTCAAGCGTCATCTTTGACGGGTCAAGAGTGTCGGACGCACCGGAAATAATCGGGCTTGCCCACGTGATGCTTATAATCATCACAAAGGTCAAAAATAAACTTATCGGCTTTTTAATGGTTTTCATATTTTCACAAAGTCCTTTCTTTTCAAACTTGTTATTACTCTTTGAACAGCGGTAAAATCCTTCCTTTTTATGATACCAAAAATATCAAAAAAATGCAATAGCTTTTTAACAATTTTTAAAATATACACGGCGGGTTCGTGCCTTTTTTCAAAAAACTCTTGACAAACTCCAAAATTTATGATAAAATGTCTAAGCCGCATGTTGAAGGCTTTAAAGGGGAAAAAATCCCCGCCTTAATTACAGCGAGACTTAAAGTAACGAGGAATTATCATGTACGCAATTATCGAAACCGGCGGTAAACAGTACCGCGTTCAGGAAGGCGATGAGCTTTATATCGAAAAACTCGGCGCCGAGGGTGAGGTTGATTTTGAAAACGTAGTGTTAGTCAGCAAAGACGATGAACTGATTGTCGGCACACCTTATGTAAAGGGCGCGAGCGTTAAAGCCGCCGTAATCAAAGAAGGCAAAGCGAAAAAAATCACCGTGTTCACCTATAAGCCTAAAAAAGGGCAAAAACGCAAACTCGGTCATCGTCAGCCTTACAGTAAAATCAAAATTGAAACAATAAGCGTCAGCTAAACAAGAGGGGGGAGAATATAATGGCACATAAAAAAGGTGTAGGTTCAACCAAGAACGGCCGCGACAGTGAATCCAAACGGCTCGGCGTTAAGCGCGCCGATGGTCAGTTTGTGTTAGCGGGCAATATCCTTGTACGTCAGCGCGGAACAAAAATCCATCCCGGCAGTAACGTCAGCCGCGGTAAGGATGATACTCTCTTCGCGTTGGTTGACGGGAACGTCAGGTTTGAACGTTACGGAAAAGACCGTAAGCGCGTCAGCGTTTACGCGGCAGCGGAATAATCAAAATCGCAGTAGGGCGCGATGTCCGCATCGCGCCCTACAATATATATGGAGGAAAAGAAAATGACGTTAAAATCAAAAGCTGTTCTCTGGTTCGTGATTTCATTAATTCTGACTATGGGATTTGTAACCCTGCTCACTTTCGCATATATTAATAACTTTTCATTGTGGTTTTCGCTCTCGCTTTTAGCGGCGGCAATCATAATGATGGTTTCGTGGGTTACCTATTATCTGGTTTTCTCGAAATACAAGGAATCGCTTGACCCGAAAGCCAAGCAGAAGTATCATAAAAAAGGCAACCGCAAGGAAAGCAGAAAAAGCGTAAATAGAATTAAGTAGGTTAATTTTATGTTTGCAGATATAGTTAAAATCTCGGTGAAAGCGGGCAACGGCGGCAACGGCGCTGTTTCTTTCCACCGTGAGAAGTACGTTGCAACGGGCGGACCCGACGGCGGAGACGGCGGGAAAGGCGGCGATGTGGTTTTCATTGCTGATGATAACCTTTCAACGCTGATTGACTTCCGCTATAAGAGAAAGTATGCGGCGGAAGACGGCAAAAAGGGCGAACAAAAAAAATGCACTGGCAAATCCGCGCCCGATACGCTCATAAAAGTACCGCGCGGCACTCTTGTCAGAGTTCACGAAACGGGCAGGCTCATCGCCGATATTTCTGGCAGTGGGCCTGTTATAATCGCACACGGAGGCAAGGGCGGCAAGGGCAACATGAACTTTGCGACGTCTCGGCGGCAAACCCCCCGCTTTGCGAAACCCGGCTTCCCGGGGGAGAAGTACGAGCTTACGCTCGAATTAAAACTGCTTGCCGATGTAGGTTTGGTCGGCTTCCCGAATGTGGGCAAATCAAGCCTTATCAGCGCAGTCAGCGCAGCAAAGCCTGAAATCGCCAACTACCACTTCACTACACTGACTCCGGTGCTGGGAGTTATCCGCGTAGACGAGAAAAGCTTCGTCATGGCTGATATTCCGGGACTTATTGAGGGAGCAAGCGGAGGCGCGGGGCTCGGTCATAATTTTCTGCGGCACGTTGAGCGGTGCCGTTTGATTATTCATGTCGTTGATGTTTCGGGAATTGAGGGACGCGACCCCAAGGACGATTTCGCGAAAATCAACCGCGAGCTTGCACAATTCTCGGAGGAAATAGCTAACCTCCCGCAAATTGTCGCCGCGAATAAATCCGATATTGCAACCAATAAGCAAATCGAGGATTTCCGCACGTTTATTGGCGAAAAACACCCGTTTTTTATTATTTCCGCCGCTACAAAAAAAGGTACGCAGGATTTGATTAACCACGTCGCCGCCAAGCTTGACGACCTGCCGCCCGTGAAGCTTTACGAAGCCGAGCCGGTATCGCTTGAGGAACTCGACCGCCAAAAGTCGGAGAAGCGTGTCTTTGCCATAAATAAGCCCGAAGATGATTTTTATGAAATAAAGGCCGAATGGCTTGCGCCGATTCTGTCGATGGTGAACATGGACGATTATGAAAGCTTGCAGTATTTTCAAAGGGTGTTGCGCTCATCAGGAATTATTGACGCGCTTGAAGCGGCGGGGATTCAGGAGGGCGACACGGTGAGCGTTTTTGACTTTGAATTCGAGTTTATTAACTAAAAAGTTGATTATTTGGCAGTCGGACAGTCCTAAAAGGATATAAAATGGACATACTAACAAAAGAACAAGCCCGCGCATACAGCCCTCTAACCTTAGCCTTCCTCGGCGACGGCTACTACGAGCTGTTAGTGCGGCAAAGAATAACCCTCGAACATAACATGAGCGCGAAAAAACTCCACCTCTGTGCAGTAAAAAAAGTCCGTGCGTCTTTTCAGGCCTCTGCTTGTGAGAAGTTTGCGGAACTGCTGACCCGGGAGGAAAGCGAGATTTTCCGCAGGGGCAGAAACGCCGCAGGAGCGGTTCCGCGCTCATCAAATCCCGCCGAATACCGGAAAGCCACCGCGCTTGAAGTCCTGTTCGGCTGGCTTTTACTTATCGGCGAAACAACGCGCGCCGAGCAGTTGTTTGAAATTATTTATAACTGTGAATAATTTCAAAGTATTCACAACTGTGAATTGTTCGAGGTGATTTACAATTTCGGGAAAAAATAAAATCAAAGACCGTAAGCGGGCGGCAGTAAAACGCCGGATAATAGATTTAGCTGTCATAATTCTCGCATCATCGGTTTTCTCGCTCGGTCTGCACTGCTTTATCGCACCCGCAAGCATCGCGCCCGGCGGCGTAACGGGTATTGCGACTATTATAAATTCCATGACCGGATTCCCCGTCGGTTTGCTTTACGGGCTTTTTAACCTGCCTCTGATTATACTCGGCTTTATATTTCTCGGCAAAGGTATGATGGTTAAAACTATTGTTTCCGTTACCGTAATAACCGTAGCGACCGACTATGTTTTTTCTGCAATTCCTGTTTATGAGGGTGAAAAAATCCTTGCCGCGCTTTTCGGCGGCGTAATGCTCGGCACGGGGCTCGGGCTTATTTACACACGCGAGGGAACGTCCGGCGGCATAGATATAACCAACCGCCTTATTTATAAGAAATTCCCGCATATCAGTCTTGGAAAAATCACGCTTGCTGTTGACGCAGTTATTATATCGGCGTCTATGGCGGTTTTTAAAAGTGTGGAAGTCGGGCTTTTCGCGATTGTAGCGATTTTCGTCAGCGGACGGGTTATGGATATACTGATTTACGGCGGGCTTGAAGGTAAACTGCTGTTCATTTTCTCGGATAATTACGAGGAAATTTCGCAGAAAATCATCGGCGAACATCACAGGGGTGTTACGCTTTTAAACGGCACGGGCGCATATTCGGGACATGAGCGGAAAGTAATATGCTGTGCCGTTCAAAAGAACCAGTATGTGAAAATCAAGCACCTTGTCGCCGAAGCCGACCCTTCTGCGTTTATAATTATCGCGAACGCGGGCGAGGTGCTGGGGGAAGGGTTTAGCCCGATTAGGATTTCGTAGCATTTATATAATGCACTTTAGGGTGCGGTGTCCTCAACGCACCGAACACAACACAAAATGCAAACTTTTTGCTCGTGTAAAAAGTAAAGTCCCCGAAGCCCCGCAGTATAAGTGAAATGTATTATAATACCGGAGGATACCATGGCAGGACATTCTAAATGGAGTACGATTAAACGCAAGAAAGGTGAAAAAGATGGCGCACGCGCCAAAATTTTCACTAAAATCTCGCGTGAAATATTAGTTTGCGTAAAGGAAACCGGAAACGCCGACCCCGCCAATAACGGGCGATTGCGCGACCTTATTGCAAAAGCGAAGTCTAATAATATCCCGAACGACAACATTGAGCGTTTATTAAAGAAAGCGGCAGGCAGCGGCGAGAAAAACGATTATGAGTACTGCGTTTATGAAGGCTACGGCCCGAACGGTGTCGCTGTTATGGCGGAGTGCCTGACCGACAATCGCAACCGCACAGCCGGCGAAATCCGCTGTTGCTTCGACAAGTACGGCGGTAATATGGGCGCATCAGGCTGTGTGGCGTTTTTGTTTGAGCGAAAGGGTGTTGTTGCTCTTGATAATGAAGACAACGCGATTAACTCCGATTTACTTATGGAACACGTGCTTGAAGCGGGCGGCGACGATTTCGCGATTTATGACAACGCCGCAGTTGTCTACACCGAGCCGGAAACGTCGGCGGCAGTCGGCGAGGAACTTGCGAAGCGTGGCTACACCGTGCTTTCTGCCGAAGCCGAGCAACTTCCCTCAACTTACACAAAGCTCACAGACGAGGAGCATATTAAGAAGATGACAAATCTGCTTGAGGTATTAGAGGATAACGACGACGTGCAGAATGTATGGCACAATTGGGATATGTAGAGTAATTTTATCAATTTTGGGGTTTACAAACCCCATATTTTGTGGTATACTGAAAAGCACCATCGGAATATGGTGTCACTCGTTTTGGTTTACAAACCCCATATTTTGTGGTATACTGAAAAGTACATTAAAAATAAAAAAGGTGAAAAATGAGCAGAACGAGTAAGAACAATTACGGCGACCACAGCTTAAAATCGCTGAAAGGTCCCGACCAGGTAAGAAAACGCCCTGCTGTTATATTCGGTTCGGACGGAATTGAGGGTTGTCAGCATTCGGTTTTTGAAATCCTGTCGAATTCTATAGACGAAGCCCGCGAGGGCTACGGTAAGGAAATTGAAATAACGCGCTACAATGACGGCGCTATTGAAATAATCGACTGCGGTCGCGGTGTGCCGATTGATTATAACAAGAATGAGGAAAAATTTAACTGGGAGCTTGCGTTCATCACGCTTTACGCGGGCGGTAAGTACGATAATAATACAGGCGAAAGCTATACATACGCGCTCGGACTCAACGGACTCGGGCTTTGCGCCACGCAGTTCTCGTCCGAATACATGGAAGTCGAGAGCGATAACGGCACATGGACGCACCGCCTGAACTTTAAGCGCGGCTTTAATGTTACGCTTGAAAGGGACGAGCGCGGCTTCACAAAAACCAGGTCCGTCGGCAAGTCGGGTACACGCATTAAGTGGAAGCCCGACATTGACGTTTTTACCGATATAGACATTCCTGACAGCTACTTTGACGAAATTCTGACGAAGCAGGCGGTCGTGAATGACGGATTGCTGTTCCGGTTTCGCCGCGAGAACATGGACGGCTCATTCCGCGAAAAGGAATACCGCTATGAAAACGGTATTGACGATTATATAAAAGAAATCGCCGGTACCGATACGCTTTCCGAGCCGCAAAGCTGGAGCGCTTCGCGACGGGGCAAAGACCGCGAAGATAAGGAAGAATATAAGCTAAGGCTTCGCTGTGCGCTGGTTTTCTCGAACAGGACGAGGCTCACAGAGCATTATCACAACTCATCGTGGCTTGAACACGGCGGAAGCCCGGACAAGGCTCTAAGACAAGCGTTTGTGTCGCAGGCGGATGCGTACCTGAAAAACAACGGTAAATACAACAAAGGCGAAAGTAAAATTAATTTCACCGATGTTGAGGATTGTTTGGTTTTCGTTTCAAACAACCTGTCCTCGCAGGTAAGCTTTGAAAACCAAACTAAAAAAGCAATTAATAACAAATTCGTTTATGAGGCTATGACCGAGTGGTTAAAATCGCAGCTTGAAGTTTACTTCCTCGAAAACAAAGACGAAGCGGCACGGATTTGCGAACAGATTCTTGTTAACAAGCGCTCCCGTGAAAACGCCGAAAAAACCCGCCTTAATCTTAAAAAGAAATTAGCGGGTAACATTGATATTTCAAACCGCGTACAAAAGTTTGTGGACTGCCGCAGTAAAGACCTTTCAAAACGGGAGCTTTATATAGTCGAGGGCGATTCGGCGCTCGGCGCGGTTAAGCTTGCACGCGACGCCGATTTTCAAGCGGTAATTCCGGTACGCGGAAAGATTCTCAATTGTCTGAAGTCATCTTATGATAAAATCTTCAAGAACGAGATTATCACCGATATAATCAAGGTTCTCGGTTGCGGCGCGGAAGTCAGCGCAAAGGGCGCAAGTAAGGAAATATCACATTTCAATTTTGACAATCTGCGTTGGAACAAGGTTATAATCTGCACCGATGCCGATGTGGACGGCTTTCAGATTCGCACGCTTATTCTGACAATGCTGTACCGCCTGACGCCGACGCTGATTAACGCGGGGTACGTTTATATCGCGGAATCGCCGCTTTATGAGATTAACACAAAAGATGAAACTTATTTCGCTTATACCGAAACCGAGAAAAACCGAATTATAAAGGATTTGGGTGGTAAGAAATTCGCAATCCAAAGGTCAAAAGGACTTGGCGAAAATGAACCGGATATGATGTCGCTTACGACCATGAATCCCGATACAAGGCGGCTGATTAAGGTTATACCGACGGATTCCGAGGCGACGCGGGATATGTTTGATTTGATGCTCGGCGATAATTTGCAGGGGCGGAAGGATTTTATAAGCGAGTTCGGGAGTAATTATATGGATAGTGTGGATGTGAGCTGATTAGGTACGCACCCTACAGATTGGCATTATAAGCAAAAAGTACAGTCCCCGCAGTATAAACATTATCCAAGTTAAATAAACAACAAAACGGAGACAAACCCTTGAAAAAACCAAAACCAAAACAACCTAAATCCCCTGCCGCCTATATCGAAGGCGCGGGTATCGTTGTTGAAAAACCTGTCACTGATACAATTGAAGAAAATTATATGCCCTACGCCATGAGCGTAATTATCTCCCGCGCCCTGCCCGAAATCGACGGCTTCAAGCCGTCGCATCGCAAGCTTTTATACACAATGTATAAAATGAGCCTGCTTACCGGCACGCGGACGAAATCAGCGAACATTGTTGGTCAGACCATGCGCCTGAACCCGCACGGGGACGGGCCTATTTATGAAACGATGGTGCGGTTGGCGCGGGGTAACGAAGCCCTCCTGTACCCTTATGTTGATAGCAAGGGCAACTTCGGAAAAGCATATTCCCGCGATATGGCTTACGCCGCCTCGCGTTACACCGAGGCTAAGTTAGAGCCGCTCTGCAAGGAGCTTTTCGATGAAATAGACCGCGACACGGTTGACTTTGTGCCGAATTATGACAGCTCAACCACAGAACCTTTATTACTCCCTGTAAAATTTCCGTCTGTTTTAGTTAACTCCAATATAGGAATCGCCGTTTCTATGGCGAGCAACATCTGCTCTTTTAATCTCTCGGAAGTCTGCGAAACCGCAATTTCACTGCTTAAAGACCCCGCCCATGACATCATCAGCACACTCAAAGCTCCCGACTTTTCAGGCGGCGGTTATATTGTTTATGATGAAAACGCGCTTCGCGATATTTACGAAACAGGGCGCGGTTCTTTCAAGGTTCGCGCAAAATATAATTACGACAGCTCAAACAATGTCGTTGAGGTGACGGAAATCCCGCCAACAACCACAATAGAAGCGATTATAGATAAAATCGTAGAGCATGTTAAGGCGGGGAAAATTAAAGAAATCGGCGATGTTCGGGACGAAACCGACTTGTCGGGGCTTAAAATCGCAATTGACTTAAAGCGCGGGACTGACCATGACGCGCTTATGAAAAAGCTGTTCAGATTTACCCCGCTTCAAGATACATTTTCATGTAATTTCAATGTGCTGATTGCCGGAACGCCGCGTGTACTCGGCGTAGGCGAGATTCTGCGCGAATGGACGGCGTTCCGTACAGAGTGCGTGAAAAGGCGGCTCTTCTTTGAACTAAAAAAGAAGAAAGAACGCCTTCACTTACTGCGCGGATTACAAAAAATTCTGCTCGATATTGATAAGGCGATTAAACTGATTCGTGAAACCCGGGAGGAATCCGAGGTAGTTCCGAACCTTATGATTGGCTTCGGGATTGATGAATTACAAGCAGAATACGTAGCGGAAATCAAGCTTCGTCACATTAACCGCGAATATATTTTAAGGCGCACCGAGGAAATCGAAAACCTTGAGCGCGATATAGCCGACTTGCAGGAAACGCTTGACAGCAAAAGCAAAATCAGGGCTATTATCATCGCTGAATTAAAGGAAGCGGCGCAGAAATACGGTCAGCCGCGGAAAACCCTGCTCACATTTTCAGCACCGGAGGAAGCCGAGGAAGAAATCGACATACCCGATTATCCGGTCAACATTTTCTTTACGAAAGAAGGTTACTTCAAAAAAATCACGCCGCTGTCGCTTCGCATGGGCGGCGAGCAGAAACTTAAAGAGCAGGATATGATTACGCTTCATGAAGAAAGCACGAACCGGGCAGAACTGCTCTTTTTCACCGACAAAGGTCAGGCGTACAAAAGCCGCGCCTCTGATTTTGAAGACGCGAAAGCCAGCGTCATGGGTGACTTTATTTCCTCGAAGCTTGACTTTGAGGACGGCGAAAAGCCGATAGCGCTCATAACCACGCTCGACTACTGCGAAAATCTTGTGTTGTTCTTTGAAAACGGCAAATGTGCGAAAGTGCCGCTGTCTTCTTTCGAGACAAAGACAAAGCGCAAAAAGCTGCAAAACGCATTTAATATAAGCTCTCCGCTTGTAGCTATATTTAAAATCGCCGAAGATATGGATTTCATCCTGAATTCATCTGCCGGAAAGTCGCTGATTTTCAACACCGCTCTGATTCTGCCGAAAACTACCCGCGATACGCAGGGCGTTCAGGTTATGCGGCTGACGAAAGCGTACTTAAAAAGCGCGGCGCTTTATGCCGACGGCATGATTAAAAAGCAATCGGAAGCCGCGGAAATTGTTGCGAAGACACTGCCGAGCGCAGGAAAAGCGGTGAAAATTGTTGAAAGTGTTCAACTGACAATTGACGGTTAGGAGCAGAGAACTTATTTAAAAAGAGAAAGAAAATCATGGAAAAAGAAAGAATTCAAAAGCTAATATCAGAAAGCGGGCATTGCTCCCGCCGCGCTGCCGAGGAACTTATTAAAGCGGGCGCGGTTAAGGTTAACGGTCGAAATATTAATCTCGGCGACAAAGCCACAAAGAACGACCTGATTACTATTAAAAATAAAAAGCTCGAATTTCCGCAGAGCAAGCGTTACATCAAGCTTTATAAGCCTCGCGGTTACACGACCTCTATGGCTGACACGCACGGAAAGAAGCTGATTACAGAACTGCTTAAAGGCATCGTCGAGCGGGTTTATCCCGCGGGACGGCTTGACAGAGATTCGGAAGGGTTATTGTTGCTTTCTAACGACGGCAATTTCACCAACGATATTACCCATCCGAGCAATAGGATAAAAAAGAAATACCGCGTAACTGTCCCGTCGATTGTTTCCGCAGAAATAATTTCAAGGCTTTCGGCGGGGGTAAATATCGGTGAAAACGGTGAAAAAGAAATCACCGTGCCCTGTGAAATCAAGGTGCTTGCTGAAACGGATTCTATGTCCGCTCGCCGGGAAACGGGAAAATCGTCAAGAACCGTGCTGGAATTTGAAATTTCCGAGGGTAAAAACCGTCAAATCCGCAGAATGTGCAAGGCTGTGGGTCTGGAAGTTTCGCGGCTTAAAAGGACAAGCGTGGGCGGAGTGAAGCTCGGTATGCTTAAACCCGGCGAATATGCGGATTTAAACGAGAAGGAACTGAAATTACTCGGAGTAGGAGCGCACAGTTCGCGCCCGCAAAAGAAACAAGGAGGAAAGCCATGACTGCACTCCTCGGAAAACTTTTCGACGACGGCTCATTCACCGAAATTCAAAAGCACGAAGATTCGGGCATAACCGCAGGCTTCGGGCGTGTTGGGGATTTTAAAGTTTACGCTTATATTCAGAATATAGGCGTAAAAAGCGGAGCAGTGAACAAAAATGCCGCCGCGAAAATGAAAAAAATCTATGCCGATGCCGTAAAATACGGCGCACCTTTAGTAGCGGTTTTTAACTCAAAAGGCGGCGAAATAGGCGAAGGTATCGAGCTTATAGAAGCTTATTCAGGAATTATCGCCGACTGCACAAGGCTTTCGGGTGTTGTGCCGCTTATTTCGGTGGTAACAGGGCAGTGCTCGGGGCTGAACGCCTCGCTCTGCCGCATATCGGATATAGTCATAATGACCGAAGAAGCCGAAATGTTCTTCACGCCGCCGTTTTTGGGAGGCGAGAGTCAAAAAAACGCCGCCGATATTATAGTAAAAACCGCAGAAGAAGCTGTTCTGATTGCGCGTGATTTACTGTCGGTTCTGCCGCCGAATAATCTTGAAACACCGTCCTGCCTTGATTATGAGCAAAAAATTGAACTCAGCAAAGTCACAGCATTTGAAACATTAAACAACACCACAGTTGGTTTTGTTACATTAGGCGAAAAGCCCGACGCCGATGATACAGCGAAAATTGCGCGGTTTGTGAACTTCTGTGATGCTTTTTCGATTCCTGTCGTTACGATTATCGACAACGAGGGTTTTGAAGCGGACGTCAGTATTTGCGACACAGCGAGATTAGCGCAGATATATGCAAGCGCAACAACCCCGAAAATTAACCTGATTGCCGGAAAAGCCGCAGGCGCGGCATTTATAATTACAGGCGGGTTCGGAAGTGATTTTATCATTGCCTATGAAACTGCGGTGATTTCGCCCGTTCCCGTTAAAACAGCGGCGGCTTTTCTTGAAATGTCCGAAGGCGATTATATCGAAAACCACGCCGGTGTCCGAAACGCGCTTAAAAAAGGTTATATAGATATGGTGATTAATCCGGAGGAAGCGCGTTCCGCGCTGATAACCGCGCTCGAAGCCGTTCGTAGCAAGCGCGTGGATTCTCCGAAGCGAAAGCATATTAATTTGGTGTTTTGAAAGGATTTGCATACAAGTTTGAAACAAAATACAACTGAAACGGGGAAAACATTGCTTTCACTCCCCGTTGGTGAAAGAAAGGACTTTATGAAAATATGAAAAGATACAATATTACAGTTAACGGCTCGGTTTATGACGTTATGGTTGAGGAAGCGGACGCGGCGGAAACTGCCGCCGTACCGTCGGCGAAGCCCGCCGTTGCCTTTGTTTCAGCCGGAAAGCAGGGTGATATTAAAATCGAAGCGCCCATGCCCGGCACGATTGTTGACGTTAAGCTGAGTGCGGGTACTCAGGTGCAAAAAGGCGCAACCGTTGCTGTACTCGAAGCCATGAAGATGGAAAACGACATAGTTACGGCACAGAGCGGCACAATTGTAAGCATAAACGTTAAAAAAGGCGATTCGGTCAATACCGGAACAATCATCGCTACCATGACGGCGGTATAATTTATGAAAAAAATTAACGTAACCGAAGTTGTTTTGCGTGACGCGCACCAGTCACTGATTGCGACGCGCATGACCATAGATGAAATGCTTCCAGCTCTGCCGCTTTTAGACAAAGTCGGTTTTCATTCGATTGAATGTTGGGGCGGCGCGACTTTCGATGCCTGTTTGCGCTTTCTTGACGAAGACCCGTGGGAAAGACTGCGGATTTTAAGGCGCGAAATGCCGAAAACAAAGCTTCAAATGCTTTTCAGAGGGCAAAACATGCTCGGCTACAGGCATTACGCCGATGATGTTTTAGAGTATTTTGTGCAAAAGTGTGCAGGTAACGGCATTGATATAATTCGTATTTTCGATGCGCTCAACGATATTCGCAATATGACGACCTCAATTAAAGCCGCCAAGAAAGAAAGCGCGCATTTTCAAGCCTGCATTTCCTACACACTCAGCCCCGTTCACAGCACGGATAAGTTCGTGGAATTCGCTAAACAATTAGAAAACGAGGGCGCAGACAGCATTTGCATAAAAGATATGGCAGGGCTTTTAAAACCGTATACTGCCTTTGAGCTTGTTCGTGCCCTTAAAGAAGCGGTAAGGCTCCCGATTCAGGTTCACTCGCACTATACTTCGGGCATGGCTTCAATGTCGTATCTGAAAGCTGTTGAAGCGGGTGCGGATGCGGTTGACACCGCGATGTCACCGCTTGCAACGGGAACAAGCCATATGGCGACCGAAACCCTCGTCGCCGCGCTTCAAGACACGGAGTACGATACAGGATTAAACCTTTCGCTTTTGACCGAAATCCGCGATTACTTCGAGAAATTACGGGAGAAATATTTGAAAAGCGGACTGCTTGACCCAAAGGTTATGGGCGTTGACGCAAACACATTGCTTTATCAGGTTCCGGGCGGTATGCTGTCGAATTTGGTTTCGCAACTTAAACAAGCGGGAAAGTCAGATAAATTTGAGGAAGTGCTGAAAGAAATTCCGCGTGTGAGGGAAGATTCGGGCTATCCGCCGCTTGTTACGCCGACTTCTCAAATTGTGGGAACGCAGGCGGTCTTTAACATAATAAGCGGCGAGCGTTACAAGACCGTTACGAAAGAGTTTAAAGGGCTTGTCAAGGGCGAATACGGCAGAACCCCCGAAGCAATCAGCCCCGAATTCAGGCAAAAAATCATCGGCGATGAACAGCCCGTGGATTGCCGCCCCGCTGATTTAATAGCCCCAGAACTGGAAAAGCTTAAATCCGAGGCGGGAAAGTGGGTACAGCAGGAAGAAGATGTGCTGAGTTACGCTATGTTCGGTCAGGTCGCGGAGAAGTTCTTTGAGAAGCGCTCGGACAGACAAAACGGCATCGACAATACCAACAAAGACACTATAAACAAGGTTTTAAGCGTACTGTAATTTTTATAACAGTATTTTAAACAATACTGTTGAAAGATTTTTGTATAGAATTTACAAATAGCCGGTATAATAGTTATGGTTCTTGAACGAAATAGGAGAATATTTCAACGATTGACAAGAAAATATTAAATCCCTGTTGACTTAATCCGCGATTCAATATATACTATATAGAGTGATAATTTCAATGGAGGGATATAGATATGCTCGTAAAAGAGATAACCGTAGAAAATCAAGTAGGTCTGCACGCAAGACCGGCTACTTTTTTTATTCAAAAAGCCAACGAGTATAAATCCTCGATTTGGGTGGAGAAAGAGGGGCGCCGGGTTAACGCTAAGAGTTTGCTCGGTGTTTTATCGCTCGGTATTGTCGGACATACGGCGATAAAAATTCTTGCCGACGGCGCGGACGAGCAACTTGCGGTTGACGGTTTGATTAAACTCGTGGAAAGCGGATTCGCAGAGTAGTACAGAGAAAAATGAAAATAACGCGCAGATAACCGTCGGCGGCTATTTGGATAGTGCGGGCGGTTTTTTTATGTTCAATTGGTTCTATATGCATAATTTATACATATTGCACAAACAATAGGGAAAAGGAACCTAAAAATTCTATGCATAAAATTTCATGCAAGCTATTGCATTATTTTTTCATATGTAGTATAATTATTTTTGCGCGTTGCTGTTTTGCAAAATGAAACACACGGCAGCGTGTAAACAATCACACCGGTATTTTCCAGAAAGGAGAAACAGCTTGGCAGTTAAGGAAAAAGTAAGAATTAAAGTCAAAGGTTACGAGCATGGCATAGTTGATTCCGCTTCCGCTAAGATAGTAGAAACGGCAAAACGCACCGGCTCACGCGTTGCGGGACCGATTCCCCTCCCGACAGACAAGGAAATCATTACGATACTCCGTGCCGTCCACAAGTATAAGGACAGCAGAGAGCAGTTCGAGATGAGAACCCATAAGCGCCTTATTGACGTGATTCGTCCTACCAACAAGACAGTGGAAGCGCTTCAAAACCTTGAGCTTCCGGCCGGCGTGGAAATTTCAATGGAGTTCTAACGAACAATTGACAATTTACAGTTGACAATAAACATTTGTCAACTTTCCGGTCATGTTGTGCGGAACCGCTCGGTTAAGCCGAACGGTAAACCGTCTCAACCAATAACCATATAGGAGGTACCTTTATAATGAAAAAAGGTATAATCGGAAAGAAAATCGGCATGACCCAGATTTTCACCGAAGCAGGGAAAGTAATTCCCGTAACGGTAGTTGAAGCCGGTCCGTGCGTTATTGTGCAGAAGAAAACAGATGAAAACGATGGCTACACGGCTTTACAACTCGGCTACGGCGATGTTTCACCCAAGGGTGTGAACAAGCCGAAACAGGGGCATTTTAAGAAAAACGACCTGCCGTTTAAGCGGCATCTTCGCGAATTCAGGCTTGAAAGCGCAAATGAAATGAATGTAGGCGATATATTAAAAGCCGATGTATTTGCCGAAGGCGATGTAATCGACGTTTCCGGCGTAAGCAAGGGCAAGGGCTTTCAGGGCGCAATCAAGCGCCACAATGTCAGAAGCATAAAAGATTCACACGGTTCCGGCCCCACGCACCGCCACGCGGGTTCAATGGGCGCCAACTCCAGTCCGTCCAGAATCTTCAAGGGCAAGAAACTGCCCGGACATATGGGCGCGGAAAAAGTAACCGTGCAGAACCTTACAGTAGTAAAGGTTGACGCAGAGAACAACTTAATCGCAATCAGGGGCGCAGTTCCGGGGCCTAAGGGCGGCGTAGTCTGCATTACCTCAGCGGTTAAGGCGTAAAGGGAGGGAATGAGAAATGGCACAGGTATCAGTGTATGATATGAACGGCAACGAGGTTTCCACCCTTGAGCTAAATAAAGAAGTCTTCGGTATAGAACCGAACGCGGCTATATTACACGCGGCAGTGGTGAATTATCTCGCCAATCAGCGTAAGGGAAACCAGTCAACGTTAACAAGGTCTGAAGTTCGCGGCGGCGGCAAAAAGCCGTGGAGACAAAAGGGAACCGGTCGCGCAAGACACGGCTCGACAAGAAGCCCGCAGTGGAGAACCGGCGGAGTGGCGTTTGCGCCGAAGCCGAGAAGCTACAGATATGCCCTTAATAAAAAGGTGAGACGTATAGCAATGAAGTCGGCGCTTTCAACGAAAGTGATTGACGGGGATATGATGGTTCTTGATAACCTTAAAGTTGACGAATACAAGACCAAAACAATGGTTAAGCTTATGAGCGCGCTCGGCGCGGACAGAAAAGCGCTGTTAGTTTTAAGCAGTGCCGATGACAAAATTATCAGAAGTGCCGCGAATATTCCCGGCGTAAAGACGACGCAGGTTAACACCCTGAACGTTTACGACATCTTGAATTATGATAAGTTCATCGTCGTAAAGGAAGCCGTCTCCAAAATCGAGGAGGTGTACGCGTAATGGCATTATCAGACAGAACCGCTCATGATATTATCATAAAGCCGGTAATCACCGAACGCGCTATGGATAACCTTCAACAGCGCAAATACACATTTCGCGTTATGAAAAACGCCAATAAAATCGAAATCGCAAAAGCCGTTGAGGCTCTTTTTGGCGGCGTAAGGGTCGATAAGGTCAACACAATGACCGTAAGAGGCAGAAAAAGACGCCAGGGCAGAAACGAAGGTTACACGCCAAGTTGGAAAAAAGCAATCGTTACGCTCAAGAAGGATTCAAAAACAATAGAATTCTTTGATGGTATGGTGTAGGCAAGTTTACAGTTGACAATGTACAGTTGACAGCAGGGGCGGCGCACTGCGCGCCAATAAGCCCGTCAATAAGGAGATAGAAATGGCTATTAAACTTTATAAGCCCACCACGCCCGGGCGCCGTGGAATGTCAGTGGTGGATTACAGTGGATTATCCAAGGTTGAGCCTGAAAAAAGCCTGTTACAGACTTTGAAAAAACATTCGGGGCGCAACAGCTACGGCAGAATTACCGTTCGCCATAAAGGCGGCGGAAACCGCGTAAAATATAGAATAATCGACTTTAAGAGAAATAAGCTCGGCATGGACGCCGAGGTCAAAACGCTTGAATATGACCCTAACCGCTCGGCTTTCATCGCGTTGGTGCAGTATGAAGACGGCGAGAAAAAGTATATACTTGCTCCCGATAAGCTTGCGGTAGGCGATATAATCAGAGCAGGGAAAGACTCCGACATAAAGCCGGGAAACGCCCTTGCGCTAAGCGATATGCCTGTAGGTACGGTCATTCACGCGATTGAGCTTTATCCCGGAAAAGGCGCGCAGCTTGTACGCTCGGCGGGCGGCTCGGCACAGCTTATGGCTAAAGAGGGCAAGTTGGCGCTTATAAGATTGCCAAGCGGCGAGCTTCGCAATGTATCCATTAAGTGCATGGCGACAATCGGCTCGGTTTCTAACCCCGACCACTCTAACATTAACTTAGGCAAAGCCGGCAGAGTTCGTCACATGGGCAAACGTCCGACAGTTCGCGGCTCAGTTATGAACCCCTGCGACCACCCGCACGGCGGCGGCGAGGGCAAATCACCCATAGGGCGTCCGAGTCCCGTAACGCCTTGGGGTAAGCCGACATTAGGCTACAAGACCCGCTCAAGAAAAAAGGCGAGCAATAAGTTTATCGTGAAACCCCGTGACAAGAAATAATTAATTAACCGCAGGTTTTGTTAATAAGAATCGGGAAATCCGGTGCCGGTTCCTTAACTTGCTAAACTTGAAAGGAATAAACTATAATGAGCAGAAGCATCAAGAAGGGTCCGTATGTAGAAGCGTCCCTTATGAAAAAGGTAACGGTAATGAACGATTCGGGCGAGAAAAAGGTCGTAAAGACCTGGAGTCGCGCAAGCACCATCTTTCCCGATTTCGTAGGGCATACATTCGCGGTGCATGACGGGCGTAAGCATGTTCCCGTTTACGTAACCGAGGATATGGTAGGTCATAAATTAGGCGAATTCGCTACGACGCGTACCTACAGAGGTCACGCCGGAAGCAAGACGACGAAGAAATAAAAGGAGAAAAAGCATGGAAGCAAGAGCTGAACTTAAACACGTCCGTATTTCTCCGCGAAAGGTCGGAATCGTGCTTGATTTAATCAGAAATAAACCTGTAGACGTTGCTATGGCTACATTGAAACTTACACCGAAAGCGGCAAGCGAACCGCTTCAGAAGCTTTTGAAGTCTGCTATGGCAAACGCCGAAAACAACCATATGATGGATTTGGCATCGTGTTATATTGCCGGGTGCTGGGTGGGAGCGGGCATAACCATGAAGCGCATACGCCCCAAAGACCACGGTCGCGCACACCGCATATTAAAGCGCACATCCAATATAACTTTGGTTGTTAAGGAAAAGGAGTAATAGAATGGGACAAAAGGTTAATCCGCACGGAATTAGAGTCGGTATAATAAAAGACTGGGATTCGCGCTGGTATGTAAGCAAGTCCTCGTTCGGCGACACTTTGATTGAGGATTATAAAATCCGCGAGTATTTCAATAATAAAACATACCGCTCGGATAAGTCGCCGGTTCCTATGAAGCCGGGTATCTCCTTAGTTGAAATTGAGCGCGATGCAACCAAGGTTAAGGTGTTTATTCACACCGCAAAACCGGGAATTTTAATTGGCTCAAAAGGCGCGGAAATCGAGCGCATGAAGAAAGACCTTGAAAAAATTACAAAGGGTAAACCCGTTAATTTAAACATCATTGAAGTCAGGGATTTAGACCTTAACGCGCAACTTGTGGCAGAAGCAATAGCACAGCAACTTGAACAGCGCGTATCGTTCAGACGTGCCATGAAGCAGGTAATCGGCAGAACCATGAGAGCCGGCGCAAAGGGCATTAAAACCATGGTGTCGGGTCGCCTTGGCGGCGCGGAAATCGCACGTGCCGAAAGCTACAAAGAAGGCACGATTCCGTTGCAGACACTGCGTGCGGACATCGACTACGGCACAGCAAGAGCAAATACCACTTACGGCGTAATCGGCGTAAAAGTGTGGATATACAAGGGCGAAGTTCTCAAAGGCGAAGTAGGCGCCGCTAAAAAGAAGATAGAATCTATGAAGCGTGAACCCACCAACAGAAAACCGAGAGGTGAAAAGCGCTTCGACGGCAGGAGCAACGACCGCTTCAGAGGCGACCGCCCCGGTAACCGCGAAGGCAGAGTCAGAAACGCACCTGACGGAGCCGCACCGAAAGACAGAACTGCTTTCCGCACGGAAAGGGGTTCGGCAAGACCGCAAGCCGGCTCACAGAGCGCCGCACCTCGTCCCGCTGAAGTCGCCCCCGTTGAAAAGAAAGAGGGAGGTAACGAATAATGCTGCTTCCGAAAAGAGTTAAGTACAGGCGTCAGCAAAGAGGACGCATGAAAGGCAAGGCGTCCCGCGGCAACGTGGTTTCCAACGGCGATTACGGCTTACAAGCCGCAGAACCGTCTTGGGTCACATCGAATCAAATCGAAGCCGCACGTATTGCAATGACGCGTTATATCAAGCGCGGAGGTCAGGTTTGGATTAAAATTTTCCCTGACAAGCCCGTTACGCAAAAACCCGCTGAAACACGCATGGGTTCCGGTAAAGGTTCGCCGGAATACTGGGTAGCGGTTGTAAAGCCGGGCAGGGTTATGTTTGAAATCGCGGGTGTTTCGGAAGAAACAGCGCGTGAAGCTATGAGGCTCGCGGCGCACAAGCTTCCGTTAAAATGCAAGTTCATAAGAAAGGCAGAGGAGGTTCCGGTTCATGAAATTAGCGAAGGAAATGCGTGATTTATCTGAGCTTGAGCTTAACGAGAAGGTCACCGACCTTAAACAAGAGCTTTTTAATCTGCGCTTTCAGCACGCTGTAAACCAACTTGAAAATCCGCAGAGAATAAAAGCTGTTAAAAAGCAAATAGCAATCATCAAAACAATTCAGCGCGAACGTGAACTTAGTGTTTCCGCAGGAAACGCACAAGCAAGCGGAATTAGGGGGTAGGGAACTAAATGAGCGAAAGAAATTTACGCAAAACAAGAGTAGGTGTTGTCGTAAGCGACAAGATGGACAAGAGCATTGTTATCGCTATTAAAGACAACGTTCGTCACCCCTTGTATAAGAAAATCATTAAGCGCACAATCAAGTTTAAAGCGCATGATGAGAATAACGAGTGCAGCGTAGGCGATAAGGTTGAGGTAATGGAAACCCGCCCCATATCCAAGGATAAACACTGGCGCTTAGTTAAAATACTCGAGAAAGCGAAGTAATTATTATGATACAAATGCAATCACGCCTGAAGGTTGCCGACAACACCGGCGCCAAGGAGATTCAGTGCATAAGAGTGCTGGGCGGAACCCGCCGCAGATACGCCAATATCGGCGATGTTATTGTTGCATCGGTTAAGAAAGCCGCTCCCGGCGGAACCGCTAAAAAAGGCGAAGTTGTGCGCTGTGTTATCGTGCGCTCTAAGTCGGGCGTAAGGCGCGGCGACGGCACTTATATCCGCTTTGATGAGAACGCAGCGGTTATAATCAAGGAAGACAAAAACCCGAGGGGAACCCGTATTTTCGGGCCGGTAGCGAGAGAACTTCGCGATAAAGAATATATCAAGATTCTGTCGCTCGCACCCGAAGTATTGTAGGGTACGATGCTTGCATCGTACCGTAAATAAAGCAGAGGTAAATAATTATGAATTCACTTCACGTTAAAAAAGGCGACGAGGTAATGGTAATTTCCGGTCGTGATAAGGGCAAAAAAGGCAAAGTGCTTGAAGTCAGCCCGAAAGAAGGCAAGATAATTGTCGAAGGTCGAAATATCGTCACCAAGCACGTTAAACCTAAAAAAGCGGGTCAGCTCGGCGGTATAGTTAAAGCCGAGGGCGCGTTCTACGCCTGTAAGGTCATGCCTGTCTGCCCCAAGTGCGACAAGCCGACACGCGTTGGCAGCGAAATTAAAAAAGACGAAAAAATCAGAGTCTGCAAAAAGTGCGGAGCTGAACTGTAATTGTACATTGTTCGTTGTACACTGTTAATTGAATTAATGCGGGGCTGTATGATAACATTACTTTCATGCTCCCGCGGCAAGGAGTAAACTCAAAATGGCAAGAATGAAAATCTATTACAAAGAGAACGTTGTTCCGGCTCTTTTCAAGAAATTCGGCTACAAAAGCGTAATGCAGGTACCGAAAATTGATAAAATAGTCATAAACGTAGCCTCGGGCGCCTGCAAGGATAATCCGAAAATTGTTGATGCCATAACCGGCGACATCAAGAAAATTACAGGGCAGAAACCCGTGATTTGCAAGGCGAAAAAGTCGGTGGCGAATTTTAAGTTGCGCGAAGGAAACATAATCGGCTTAAAAGTCACACTCAGAGATACTGTAATGTACGAATTTTTAGACAGATTCTTCAACGTTGCGCTTCCGCGAGTAAGAGACTTCAGAGGTATAGACCCAAACTCTTTTGACGGCAGAGGAAATTACTCGGTGGGAGTTAAGGAACAACTCATCTTCCCTGAAATCGAGTACGATAAAATCGATGCAGTACGTGGTATGGACATCAGTTTTGTAACAACAGCCAAAACGGACGAGGAAGCAAGAGAGCTACTCAGCTTAATGGGCGCACCGTTCGCTAAAATGCAGAGTTAGCAGAGTTAGGAAAGGATTAACTTACGATGGCAAAAAAATCTAAAATCGCAAGCCAAAAGCTTGAGCCGAAATTTTCTTCCCGCGGTTACAACAGATGTAAGATATGCGGCAGACCGCACGCATATTTACGCAAATTCGGTATTTGCAGAATTTGCTTCAGAGAGCTTGCTTACAAAGGGCAGATTCCCGGTGTAAAAAAATCGAGCTGGTAGGATATTGCTCGGGCGCAACAATCTGCGCCGCATACTATACAAGGAGGAAAGACAATGCAAATCACCGACACAATTGCGGATATGCTGACGAGAATACGTAATGCCAATTCCGCCAAGCATCAATATGTCGACATCCCGGCTTCCAACATGAAGAAGCAAATCGCGCAGATTCTGATGGACGAAGGCTACATCAAAAGCTTTCGTATTATTGAGGATAATAAGCAGGGTATAATCAGAATTACGCTCAAATACGCCGAAAATAAAGCGCAGGTAATCCAGGGACTGCGCAGGGTTTCAAAACCCGGACTTAGAATTTATGCGAACAGTAAGGATATGCCTAAGGTGATGAAGGGACTCGGTATTGCGATTGTTTCCACATCAAAAGGCATCATGACCGATAAAAAAGCGAGAAGCGAAAATATCGGCGGTGAAGTCCTGGCGTTCGTGTGGTAAGGGGGAACGGTAATGTCAAGAATAGGTAGAAAACCGGTAACTGTTCCTGCCGGAGTAGACGTTAAAATCGACGGAAACACAGTAACAGTAAAAGGACCGAAAGGTACGCTTTCAAGAACAATTGATTCCGAAATCACGGTAAGGCAGGAAGGCGCGGCAATCCTCGTGGAACGCGGCAACGATGAGAAAATCAGCCGTTCACTGCACGGGCTTTCAAGAACGCTTGTCGCCAATATGGTTGAGGGAGTAACCGCCGGATTCACAAAAGAACTTGAAATCAGCGGCGTTGGTTATCGTTGCGCAAAAGAAGGTAATAAGCTTAATTTAACAGTAGGCTTTTCTCACCCGACAATTGTGGAAGACACCGACGATATTAAAATTGAAGCGCCCACGCCCAATAAGATTATAATAATCGGCATAGATAAGCAGAAAGTCGGGCAGTTCGCGGCAGAAGTGCGCGAAATCCGTCCCATTGAACCTTACAAGGGCAAGGGAATAAAGTATGCCGGCGAAGCTGTAATCCGTAAGGAAGGCAAGGCAGGAAAAGGAAAGAAATAATTGATAATTGTCAATTATTCGTCAGGAGTTTATCATGATAAAAACAACCAACAGAAATAAAAGCAGACTTCAAAGACACAAGCGTGTCCGCGCTAAAATTATAGGTACAGCCGAACGTCCGAGACTTTGCGTTTTCCGCAGTGCGAGCAACATATACGCACAGTTGATTGACGACACCGCAAAGGCAACATTGGTTTCCGCTTCAACGCAGGAAAAAGACTTCAAGGAAAGCGGCGGAAATAAAGACGCGGCTAAAAAAGTCGGATTGTCACTTGCCGAAAAAGCAAAGGATAAAGGCATAGAGAACGTGGTTTTCGACCGCGCAGGCTATCTTTATCACGGGAGAGTCGCGGCGCTCGCAGACGGCGCACGTGAAGGCGGACTCAAGTTTTAGTTATAGGAGGAAAAAGTTTTGTCACTTTTAAACGCATCGGATTATGAACTTACCGAAAGAGTGGTTAATATCAAGCGCGTATCCAAAACCGTTAAGGGCGGACGCGTGATGAAAATTTCCGCACTTGTTGTCGTGGGTGACGGCAACGGTATAGTAGGCTTCGGTATGGGCAAATCGAACGAGGTTCCCGACGCAATTCGCAAGGGGATTGAGGACGCTAAGAAAAATCTCGTAAGAATAACCATAAAAAACTCCACGATTCCGCATGAGGTAATCGGTAAGTACGGCGCAGGAGCGGTTCTTATGAAGCCGGCGCCCGAAGGTACCGGAGTTATTGCGGGCGGAGCTGTGCGCGCTGTCATGGAAATGGCGGGAATCAGAAACATCAGAACCAAATCTCTGCGTTCCAACAACCCGTGTAACGTTGTACGCGCAACTGTACAGGGATTGCTGTCGGTGCGCAACGCCGAGGAAGTCGCCGCCGTAAGAGGAAAGACGGTTAAGGAATTATTTGCATAAATCGAAAGGAAAATTACCGTTATGGCACTTAAAATAAAGTTAATCAAGTCGTTAATAGGGCGCAAAGACAGCCATATTGCAACCGCACATTCGCTCGGGCTTAAAAAAATCGGTTCGGAAACAACCCAGCCCGATAATGAAGCAACAAGAGGAAAAATAAATCATATCTCATACCTTGTGGAGGTAACAGAAGCTTGAAACAAAATTCCCGGTAAAAGGGAGAATGTTGTTTTAAAGCATGTTTGTGAGGAAAGGACATGGGGAAAACATGAAATTACATGAATTATCACCCGCAAAGGGTTCAACTAAAGTTGCCAAGCGCGTAGGGCGCGGTCATGGTTCCGGTCACGGTAAAACCGCGGGTAAGGGTCATAAAGGTCAATGGGCGCGTTCGGGCGGCGGCGTAAAGCCGGGTTTCGAGGGCGGTCAGATGAAAATTGCTATGCGTATACCTAAGCGCGGCTTCAACAACAAAGTTTTCGCGACCGAATACGCAATCGTAAACATTCGTGACCTTGAAAAACGCTTTGAAGCAGGTGCGGTTATTGACTGCGGTGCAATTATTGAATGCGGACTTATCAAAAAGCCGTTAGACGGCATAAAAATACTCGGAACGGGCGAGCTGACCAAGGCTTTCACCGTAAAAGCGGCGAAGTTTTCTGAAACCGCCAAAACCAAAATTGAAAACGCCGGAGGAAAGGCAGAGGTTGTTTAAACCGGAAGTAAAACCTCGAAAATTTTGGAGAAGAGTTAACGCCTCATTGGAGGCTGAAAGGTATGGAGTAAATGTTTCAGGTTTTTAGAAATGCGTGGAAGGTAGCCGAATTACGCAAAAAAATTCTGTACACAGCGCTTATTATTCTTGTGTTCAGAATCGGCTGTGCTATATTCGTGCCTTTCCTTAACACGGAAGAAGTTCAGGGTATGCTTACGGGCGGCGAGAACACTCTTCTCGGTTTCATGAATACCATGACGGGCGGCGCGCTCGGGAACGGCACGCTTTTCGCTTTGTCAATAATGCCGTATATTAACGCTTCAATCATCATGCAGCTTCTGACTGTTGCGATTCCTGTATTGGAACGTCTAAGCAAAGAAGGTGATGAAGGGCGTAAGAAGATTAATAAAATCACGAAGTTTTTAGCGCTCGGCATAGGAATATTCCAAGCCGTTGCGTTTTATATCACACTCAGGAACAGCCATGCCGTAAATTACACCAGCGGTTTCGACGGCTTCCTTGCGATGATTACCATTGTCGGTTGTTTTACAGCGGGTGCGTCGCTTATTATCTGGCTCGGCGACCAAATCAACGAAAAAGGCATCGGAAACGGCATTTCAATCATACTTTTCGCAGGTATAGTTTCAAGGCTTCCGCTTGATATTTACGGGCTCGTACAGCAAATGCGCGTAACCGATGGCGGCGGGGTTCAGAATTATGTGCTGATTCCTTTATATTTAGCAATTTATATCGCGATGATTGGTTTGGTTGTGCTTATGACCAACGCCGAACGCAGAATCCCCGTGCAGTACGCGAAGCGCGTAGTAGGGCGCAAAATGTACGGCGGTCAGTCCTCGCATATTCCGATAAAAGTAGCTATGGCGGGCGTAATGCCTATTATCTTTGCGATGGCGGTTATGTCGTTGCCTCAGACAATCCTGTTCTTTTTCGGAATAGACGGCAGAAACCCTGACAGTCCGGCGTTTTGGAATAATTTTTTGTATTATTTCAACCAGGGTTCGTGGATATACGCGGTGATTTACTTCTTTATGATTATAGGTTTTAACTATTTCTATATCTCGATTCAGTATAACCCGATTGAAATAGCCAATAATCTCAAGAAAAATAACGGCGCGATTCCCGGTTATCGTCCGGGCAAACCCACATCGGATTTCATTTACAACTCACTTTCAAAAATTACGCTAATAGGTGCGATTTTCCTTGGCTTCATTGCTATATTCCCCATTGTATTCTCGAATGTTACGAATATTCACGGAATGGCGATGGGCGGAACAACAATGCTGATTCTCGTAGGTGTATCGCTTGAAACCATGCGCTCGCTTGAAGGTCAGATGATGATGCGTCACCATAAGGGCTTCCTTGAATAAAAATGTGTAGCGTATAATGAACAATAACGAGGGGCGAACAATATTCGCCCGAAGGAGACGATATGAACCTTATCTTCTTAGGAGCCCCCGGGGCGGGTAAAGGCACACAAGCCGAAAACGTCAGCAATAAGTACAGCTTACCTGCCGTTTCAACCGGAAACATGCTTCGTGAAGCTGTCAAAAACGGAACAGAAGCGGGACTTAGCGCGAAGCGCTATATGGATGCCGGCGACCTTGTCCCTGATGAAGTAGTAATCGGTATATTGAAAGACCGCATCGCCTTAGATGACGCGAAGAACGGTTTTATCTTAGACGGCTTCCCCCGGACTGTCGAGCAGGCACAGGCGCTCGAAAGAATGGGAGTCAATATCGACAAAGTTTTGAATATACACGTAGCCGATGAGAGAATCATAGCGCGTATGTCGGGACGGCGTGTCTGCTCTGACTGCGGCTCATCCTATCATATTGAATACAAGCCCGTTAAGTCCGAGGGCGTCTGCGACTCATGCAAAGGCAGTGTAGAGCTTCGCGATGACGACAAGCCCGAAACGGTACTCGCAAGACTTAAAACCTACCACGAGAAAACCGCACCGCTGATTAACTTCTACGACAGCCGCGGAAAACTCAGAACTGTTGAGGGTCAGGAAAAAATAGAGGATACCACCAGATTGACGCTTGAAGCAATTGACTCTTGACACGCATAGTTTTGCATGATAATAGTCAAAAATTCTTCCGAATTACAAAAAATACGGAAATCGTGCGAGCTTTCGGCAAGGACACTTCGGCTTGCGGGTGAGAAAATCACCGCCGGAATAAGTACCTGGGAGCTTGACCGAATTATCCGCGAATATATCGAAAGGCACGGCGGAAGACCGTCGTTCCTAAGGTATCGCGGCTTTAGAGGAAGCGCGTGTATTTCAGTCAATCATGAGCTTATACACGGAATTCCTTCCAAGAAAAAAATATTAAAAGATGGCGATATTGTTTCGGTTGACGTGGGGGCTTTTCTTGACGGCTGGCACGGCGACAACGCCGCAACATTCAGAGTAGGCAAAGTTTCAGAAGAAGCCGACAGATTGCTTCGCGTCACGGAAGAATGTCTTTATGAAGCCATCAAAACCGCCCGACCGGGAAACCGAATAGGCGACATCTCGAACGCAATACAGACTTATTGCGAAGGCAAAGGCTTTTTTGTGGTGAAAGAATACATCGGTCACGGAATAGGCAGGGATTTGCACGAAGCCCCGGATATACCGAACTTCGGGAAAGCCGGAAAAGGCGCAAGACTTACCCCCGGAATGACAATTTGCATTGAACCGATGGTGAATCAGTCAACTTCTGATGTGAAAATTCTTTCCGATAATTGGACGGTAGTGGAAGCAAACGGGAATTTATGCGCGCACTTCGAGCATACAATTGCAATAACTGAGGGTCAGCCTTTAATTCTGACGAAATTAAATTAAAATGGAAATAAAAATCGGAACTATTGTAAAAAGCATAGCGGGTCACGACAAGGGAAGCTTTTATGTTGTCGTCGGTTATGAGAATAACATGCCGTTGATTGCGGACGGACGGCGCAGAAAACTTGAAAAACCAAAAGCGAAAAACCCGAAGCACACAGCGAAAACAAACACAGTTACAGAACCCGCCGAGTTAACGAACAAAAAACTTCGCGCTGTACTGCATAGTTTTAATTTTCCAAATGAAGGCACAGGAGAACCCGCATGTTGAGGAAGGTGATTAGACTTGTCAAAAGAAGATGTAATTGAAGTTGAGGGTATAATACTTGAAGCTTTGCCAAACGCGACTTTTCAAGTCGAACTGTCGAACGGGCACAAGATTCTCGCCCACGTCAGCGGGAAGTTAAGAATGAACTTTATCCGTATTTTGCCGGGCGATAGGGTGACGATTGAGATGTCGCCTTACGACCTCACAAAAGGCAGAATCACATGGAGAGCTAAATAAAATGGAGGAACAGTCATGAAAGTAAGACCTTCGGTTAAACCTATGTGCGAAAAGTGCAAGGTGATTAAACGCAACGGAAGAGTAATGGTAATTTGCAAGGAACCTAAGCATAAGCAAAGGCAAGGATAAACCATAAGAAAGGAAAAAAGCTATGGCAAGAATTTCAGGCGTAGATTTGCCTAAAGACAAACGAATTGAAATCGGGCTGACCTATGTTTTCGGGATTGGCAGAAGGACATCAAACGATATTTTAACAGCGGCGGGTGTTAGCCCTGATACACGCGTAAAAGACTTAACGGAAGCGGAAGAATCTAAAATCCGTGAAGTTATTGACGCGAGTTACATGGTTGAGGGTGATTTACGGCGCGATGTGGCGCTTAACATAAAGCGTCTGGTAGAAATCAACTGTTATCGCGGTCAGCGTCACCGCAAAGGTTTACCTGTACGCGGACAAAGAACGAGAACAAACGCGAGAACACGCAAAGGTCCCCGTAAGACAATCGCTAATAAGAAGAAATAATAAACCTGCCGCTTAGCGGCATCCCTACACCGGAGGGGATAAAACAGGAGGAAAAAACATGGCAAAACAAGCGTCAAAGGGCGGCAAAAAGCCCGTAATACGCAGACGGCGCGAACGCAAGAATATAGAGAACGGTTCGGCACATATTCAATCCACGTTCAACAATACCATCGTTACCATTTCGGATTTGCAGGGTAATGCACTTTCGTGGGCATCGGCGGGCGGACTCGGCTTCAGAGGCTCTCGTAAATCCACGCCTTTCGCGGCGCAGTCAGCGGCGGAAACCGCAGCTAAAGCGGCTATGGAGCATGGACTTAAAACCGTTGAAGTGTACGTAAAGGGACCGGGTTCAGGACGCGAAGCGGCAATCCGCGCTTTACAGGGCGCAGGGCTTGAGGTGCGCATGATTAAAGACGTCACTCCTATTCCCCACAATGGTTGCCGTCCCCCGAAACGCAGACGCGTATAGGGAACACATTCCGAAAAAAATCAAGTCATGTTTGCTTGACGTCAGCAATGCTGATAATTTTTTAAGAAACAATTATGGAGGAAAATTTTCAATGGCTATTGATAGAACCCCGATTTCAAAAAGGTGTAAGGCACTCGGAATCAGTCCGGCGGTACTCGGTTACACCGCGAAGAAAGAAACCAAGCGCAACAGAAACCAAAACAGCAGGAAAAAAATATCCGAGTACGGACTGCAGCTTAAAGAAAAGCAAAAGCTGAAGTTCATTTACGGAGTCTTAGAAAGACAGTTCCATCATTATTACGTAATTGCAACACGTGAAGACGGTGTTTCGGGCGAAAACTTAATCAGACTTCTCGAAACCCGGCTCGACAGCGTTGTTTTCAGAATGGGTTTAGCTATAACCAGACGTGAAGCCAGACAGCTTGTAGGTCACGGGCATTTTACAGTGAACGGAAAGCGTGTGGACATACCCTCTTTCAGGGTAAAGGCGGGCGATGTTGTAGCACTCAAGGAAAAAAGCAGAAAAAGTCCAAAGTTTGAGCAAATCGCTGATTCGGTACACGGCAGAATCTTCCCTCTGTGGCTTGACGTGAACAAGGAAACCATGAGCGCAACGATTTTGCGCACACCCCAGCGTGATGAGCTTGATTTTGAGATTCAAGAACATTTGATTATAGAATTGTATTCTAAATAGTCAAAATCCCGCATATAATGTATATAGTGCTATACAAAAAACACCTTGCTCTGCGAAAGGAATGGGTTATGCCCATGATTTAAATGTGGTGTAAGCGGTGAACGAATTTTCATATCTCGTTGTTGCGAGAAAGGATTGGTGAGAAAATGCTTGAAAAAATCGAAAAGCCGGAAATAGAAACTGTTAAGTTAAAACCCGATGGGAAATATGGAGTGTTCAGTCTCGAACCGCTTGAACACGGCTATGGAAACACTCTCGGAAACAGCCTGCGACGCGTACTGCTTTCATCTTTACCCGGTGTGGCGGTTACATCTGTGAAAATCGACGGCATACAGCATGAGTTTTCCACAATTAACGGAATCAAAGAGGATGTAACCGAAATCATTCTCAACGTTAAAGGGCTAATCGCCAAGATGTACGGCGATGCGCCTAAAACGGTCTACATTGAAGCTGATGGCGAATGTACGGTAACAGCGGCTGACATTAAGACCGACTCAGAAATCGAAATTCTTGACCCCGGAATGCACATCGCGACCCTTTCTCCGGGCGCGAAGCTTTATATGGAAATGACCTTTGACAGAGGGCGCGGCTATGTAAGCGCAGAAAAGAACAAAGCGATTTTCTCGCCTATGCCGATTGGTGTAATCGCGGTTGACAGCATTTACACCCCTGTCACGAAAGTTAACTACTCGGTTGAAAATACCCGCGTCGGTCAGAGAACCGATTACGATAAGCTCTCGATTGAAGTTTGGACAGACGGAACTATTTCTGCTAAGGAAGCTATTTCGTATGCGGCTAAGGTGCTTAGTGAGCATTTGGCGCTGTTTGTGGACTTATCGGACGAGCCGGCTCAACCGGAGTTGATGGTGGAAAAGGACGACAAGAGCAAGGACAAGATTCTCGAAATGACAATAGAGGACTTAGACTTATCGGTGCGTTCATTCAACTGTCTGAAACGTGCGGGAATAAACACTGTTGACGACCTCATCAACAAGAGCCAGGAAGACATGATGAAAGTTCGTAACCTCGGTAAAAAATCGTTTGAGGAAGTAAGGGCGAAGCTGATTTCACTCGGCTTTGACCTCGCGTCAAGCGAAGACGTGTAATTCGCAGGGGAAAATTCCATATTTGCCCGCTAAGAAAGGATAAAATAAAATGGCAATGAGAAAGTTAGGCAGAAAAACCGCTAACAGAAAAGCAATGCTTCGCGCTATGGTAACTTTTCTGCTTGAGAACGGTAAAATAGAAACCACCGTGACCCGCGCAAAAGAAGTACGCAGTGAAGCGGAAAAAATAATCACTCTCGGCAAAAAGTCAGACCTACATTCAAAGCGTCAGGTTTTTTCATACGTCACAAAGGAAATCGTGTCGAAAAAGCTGTTTGACGAAATCTCGCCTAAATATGCCGAACGCGAAGGCGGCTACACCCGCATAATTAAAATTGGACCGCGACGCGGCGATGCGGCGGAAATGGCGATTATTGAACTGGTATAATATGTTTAGAAGGGAGGCAGTTTGCGTCCCTTCTAATTTATTTTAAGATAGTTCATTCTTTTCATTAATGTCTTTTACTATTTGAAGTATTTCTTTTAGAGCGTATTCGGTGACGAGTTCTTTTTTCTCCATCTTGTCACGTTCAATAAAATGTTGCTCAGCTCTTTGCTGGGCTTTTACTAATCTGCCTTTTAAATTATCTAAAGCATCTATCATATCTGTAATATCGTTGAAAAGTAAATAATAAAGACTTTTATAGTTATCCAAAATTTTCACCCCCAAGTATATTATAGTCCAATATGGTCTTGATGTCAAGACCAATATTGCCTAAAATTGTTTAGCCCAATTTGGACTATGATATACTTATTTATGGGTGATGATATTGTCATATACAAGATTAAAAGATTTACGCATTGATTCGGATAAGAAGCAACGGCAAATTGCTGAAATGCTACATGTAAATCAACGTACTTATTCCCGCTACGAAATGGGGCAAAGACAAATTCCAATTGATTCCTTAAAAAAACTTGCCGATTTTTATGATACAAGTATAGATTATTTGTTGTACAGAACCGATTTGAAGAAACCTTATCCGGAATCGAAGAAGTTGAAGCTCTTACAGGAACTTGAATGATTATGAAAGACAAGAACCCCCGCTGTTTTATATTTTAATTACAAAAAAGCATAAATAAAAAGAAACGCTGTTGCGTTTCTTTTTATTTATGTACATTGCATTACATAGGTTTTCAAATTACCTTCGTATACGATTTTCTCGCTCGCTTTCAGGAGTTCCTGCGGACTTACGAATACCCGCGGCGTACCGAGGTCAAAGACACCGCTTTCGTATAGAATGTAGTAAACGAATTCAGAGCAGAAGAATTTATTCTTGTGCTTATAATCAAGGCGGAAAAAGTTTGCGAATAAGCCTAAATAATTGTATTTATAATGCTTACTGCGAAGCAGGAATTCATCAAGCTTAATCATTGCCTTTTCATACTGCTCTTCGGTCACATCCAATTCTAAAACCACGCCCGGTAAATTGGCGCATTTACCGTAGACACCTTCGTTGAAGTTTTCCTGCTTGAAGCCGCAAGGGCACGGATAAGAAGTCCAATGACGCCCGAAACTGAACATCGAACGCAACTCTTCATCAAGAGAGAGCGCGGCGTGAGTGTATTTGTTTCGTTTAAACAAATTCATCAGTTTTGCCGGAAACGTAGGGCTTTTAATCAGGACAATGTAAAATTTTTTCATGGCTTTTTATTTAATCTCCTTTAACAGTGTATCCAAGTCTATACATGTAATATCGTCTACACCTGTTCGTGTAATTGATGTCTTTATTTCCGAGTCGCCGAGCATCTTGTTTACATATTCGTTATCGCCGCCGTATGTACCTGCGTGAGCGAACTTGTAAATACTGTCGGATGTTACGGCTTCTATGTCGCCTGTTACCTGATTGGCGTTAAACGTTCGCACAGTACCGCCCGTGAACGAACCTTCCTTAATTTCGCCGTTGTTGTCGGTTACATAAGTATAACCGAGCGGACCGGCGACGGCGGATTCAAGCATTGTGACCATACTTCCGACGCGCTGTGTACTCTTGCTGTCCCTCTTAGGTACACCGCTTAAATCGGTTATGCTTTTTATCACGTACTTATTCATTATAATCCTCTTACGACAGCTTGTCAAGTATAGCGCTTGTTGCTCTGTGTGCTTGCGAAACAACCCTCTCGTAATCTATCGTCAGGTACTCACCATCCTTGTAAAGGATTTTTCCGTCTGCCATAGTGAGTATTATATCGCCGCCACACGCGGAATAAACCACATTATTAACCAAATCATGCGCGGGGTTCATGTTTGGTTTTGTTATGTCAAGCACAATTAAGTCCGCCGCGAATCCGGTTTTAAGAAGTCCGCAGTCCTCCCGCCCCTGTGATAATGCGCCTGCCCTTGTTGCCGCATATAATGTGTCCCTCGGCGGGGAAGCGGCGGGCGAAGCGAAAATCCCTTTATGTAAAAGCGAGAAAAACTTCATCTCCTCTATAAAGTTAAGGCTGTTGTTGCTTGCTGTGCCGTCGGTACCGACAGCAACATTAATGCCGGCGGCTTTAAGCGCGGGAACGTTACAGGTTCCGCTGGCAAGCTTCAGGTTGCTGACAGGGCAGGACGCCACGGTTACGCCTTTTTCCTTTAAAACAGCAATATCCCCATCTTCAAGGTGAACACAGTGCGCGGCTGTTGTCGGAGAATCAAACAAGCCCATTTCATTAAGGTAAGCCGCAGGGGTTTTCCCGTGCCGCTTTTTGCACTCCTCATGCTCGAATTTGGTTTCGCTGACGTGAACATGCATACGTGTGCCGATTTCCCCGGTGTATTCAGCTAACCGACGCACGGTTTTGGGGTTTGAGGTGTATTCGGCATGAAGCGACATATCTATTTTTATGCGCCCGTCTGCGGTATTATGGAAATTTTTATATAATTCGGCCGCTTCCTTAAACCTGACAGTATCGTATAAATCTTCGTCCGTGAAGTTGACGATAGCTCTGCCTATGTTGCCTTTTACCTTTGCTTCACTGAAAGCTCTTACCATATCATCGCAAAAAGCGTACATATCGGTAACAGATACAATCCCGAAGCGCACAGATTCCGCTAAACCGAGCATAGTTCCGATATAAACATCTTCACCGTTCATTTTATCCTCAAAAGGGAAAATGCGGGTTTCAAGCCAGTCCTGCAACGCAAGGTTCTCACCGTAGCCTCGCAGAAGTGTCATGGGGGTGTGCGCGTGACAGTTGTAAAACGCGCTCATAAGAAGCCGCCCGTCGCCGGCATATACTTCGCCGAAGTCGTCATAAGGCTTACTGTCGCCGATAAAAGCGATTTTGTCGTCCTTAATGCCGACAAACATATTAGGGCGGACGTTTTGATTTTCGTCGATTATTGTTATGTTGTTAAATAACATTTGAGCCTCCGGAAAAATTTTTTATTATTTTTTCTAAAAATTTTGTGCTTTGGTGTTTTTTATCGGAAGAAACAACAGATATATATATTTCCATGCATAACTCTAAAATTTGACGAAATTATTTATCAATACTTTTTATTAAAGCCTTAAAATGCTCGCCGCGTTCCTCAAAATTTTTGTAAGTATTATAACTTGCGGCGGCGGGCGAGAGAATACAACAGCGCTTTGTAACCTTTACGGCATAATTCACAGCTTCCTCCATATCCTGTGCGCGATATATGTTAATACTGCCGGTTTCAAGTGTGTCCGCGACTTTAAAGCCACTGTCGGGCAGGGCTATCAGATTAATTATACCACGATTTTGATTTTTGTCAACTTTTTGTAAAAAATTGGTAAGTTCTTCGTAATTTATTCCCCTGTCCATGCCGCCGATAATAATTGTATCGGTATCGGGGAAGGCTTCAAGCGCAAAAATCGCCGCCTTTGGAATTGTGCTGATGCTGTCGTTAATGAATTTTACGCCGTTTATCTCGCCTACGGACTCAAGCCGGTGCGGCAAGCCTTCAAAATTTTGTGCGGCTTTGACCGCCTGCTCTTTGTCACAGCCAAAGAGAGCGGCGGTTTTAAGCGCGACGGCGATATTGTTATAATTATGCCCGCCGCGTAATTTTGTTGCTTTTGGGTCTAACAGGGCGCGGTATTGGTGCAAATCATCATCTTCACCGCGAATCAGTATATCGCCCTCACGCTGATACCTGTAAATGTTTTCCTTCGCCGCACGGTAATCCGCGAAGCTGTTGTAATGGTCTAAATGCTCCTCGTAAATATTAAGAAGAACCGCGATATGGGGGGAAGCCTGCACGAATTCAAGCTGATGGCAGGACATTTCACAAACCGCCGTAACAGCAGAGTCAATACCCTCGTCAAGGCGCGAAGACGAGCTTTCATGCAGAGAAATAAACTCAAGCGGCGGAACTCCGATATTCCCAATCAGTACAGCGTTTTTTCCACAAGATGTCAGAATATGGTAAATCAGCGAAGAAACTGTTGATTTTCCTTTGGTTCCGGTTATGCCGATGATTTTATTTTTTCTGAACCGTAGCAGTAAATCGGTTTGAGAAGTGATTTTCCTCTTAACAGAATCGGGGATTTCAAGCCCCTTGAAGCTAATTCCGGGCGATTTCATAATAATGTCTGTTTCGCGGTCATAAAGCGCGTCAAGATAATTTTCGCCTACGTAAAATTTATATGGTAAATTTTTTACGGCTTCGGGGTTTTTATCGGCAACAATGATTTTACAGGGCAGGTTTTCAAGGATTTTTAAAGTAGATTTTCCCTCCAAGCCTAAGCCGAGGATTAAAACCGTTTTATCTGTAAAGAATTCATTCATTTTATTTTCATAAAGTCCTTTCTTCACCAACAGAGGACAGCTTCGTTTTAAAACGAAGCGAAAACGACGTTTTCCCCGTTTAAGTTGTGTTTTGTTTCAACCTCAGTAACCTTAAAAATTCATCGGGTACGAAGTTGTTTTCATCGAAATATCCGTCGAGAGGAGCGGGGGTTTCGCGTGGGTTTTCGGCGTACTTTTGAAGCAGAAACGGCAGGTTTTCACGTTTTCTCAACGCTTCTGACAGCGCAAGGTTGATTTCCGCCCTTGTACCCACGCACTCGAAAGGTTTAACTTCGCTCTCATAAGCCAAACCATTGAAAATAGTTTCTAATTCGGGGTTGTTGAGCAGGTTTTCATTGAAAACAGCGGTTAGTTTTTCGTCGTTTAAAAACGCCGAAAGCATAATATAAACATAAAGACACTTTGCACACTTACAACACCAGGTATTTGTTTTGGAACCGACGTTACAGCTTTGAAAAACACTTAGATATTGCGGAAATTCAATAAACTTTTTAGTAATCTGCCATTCGCTCAAGGGACGCAAAAAGCTGAAATACTCGGGAAGCCCTGCGCCCGTTTTCACGGTATATTCGCGGAAATCGCGCTCGAAGTCAATACTTTTACTGTACTGATGATTGACGCCGGTGCTTGTGTTCCCTTCGTTCGCACTGCTTTCGTTCGACAATACGATATACTTTTTTCCTGACAAACAGGCAAAAATAAGTGAGGAAAATGCAATTACCGAAGAAAACGGCGTATGACCGTTAAGATAACCGCGTTTATTAAGTTCGAGCAGAGCGGGGTCAATCGTGCGGGAAACCTTGATAATTTGCGAATCGGCGTAACCTGCGGTTTTCGCGCAGTCCAACGCGCTTTGAATATTTCCGGCAATGTAACAGACGCCGGTTTCTTTTTGCGCCCTAAGCAGTTCAAGCGTAACCACGCTGTCTTTGCCGCCGCCGACGGGAATTAAGCAACCCGATAAATCAAGCTTTCCCGGCGGACGCAACTTCTCGCCTGTTGCATATATTTGCATAAAATCATCATCGGCTTCTATGCTGTTGCGATAGAAAAATTCACCGAGACCGTTCCGGTACAGTTTCTTCCACCAGTTTATCTGCCATTCGTCAAGCGCTCCGCACCTAACCTCGACAATCGGCGGGCAGACACACTTCCAGTAGCTGATAAGTTCAGCCATGCCGAGATTAAAAGCTAATAATTCTATATCTGCACCTTTCGTATCAAAATCGAACGTCCATTTAGGTGAAAAGAAAAACTCATCGTCAGAACCGCTCCCCGAAACAGAAAAATTAAAATAAATTGTTCCGCCCGATATTCCGTAATCGTGATAGATAAGCCTTTCATGCTTCCTGCGTAATTCGGTATATTTACTATTCATAACGCTCCTTTGAGATTTATGTTGAATTTTAGCGAATAATATGTTAAAATAAATAAAGAGTCAGATTTTTACGGAGAACAGCAAAAATGATTGAAGTTATAAACGCAGGCGTATTCTTGACCGAAATAAAGAAGCTGAACCTTTCGGGCAGAGATTTTCTTGAAATAATCGGGAATTCCAAAATAAGCAACGATATTTACAGCGAAATAAAGGAAAGCGACGGGCTTACCTACGAGCGGTTGGTGGAGCTTTTAGAGGGGTCGGCGTTAGTTTCCGGTGATTATGCGCGGCTCTTAAAGGACGCATCGGCACTTGCGCGGCTTCGCGAACATCAGAACCGCAAAAAAAGCGAGGAAAAATTAAGCTTAGCTTTAGTTCAGGCGCAGAAGCGGCTCGAAGAGCAGGAACGCTTAGAGCGGTTAGAAGCTTCGAGAAAAGCTGAACAGCTTTTAACCGAGGCGCGCAAAAAAATCAAAGAAGAGCGGCAACGGGAAAATTCCGCAACGCGTGAAGTTACGAAAACCTTAGAAATCCCCGTTTCTGATGACGTTTCTGCAATTGAAGGCGGTGCTTTTGAAGCTGAAGCGGATTTTTCCGAAGAAAGCGGAGCTTATGCAATCGGGGAAGATGGCGAAATCACCCAAAACGAAGACGAAGATGATGACGACGATGAAATAATTCATGTTTCCGCCGCCGATAATAAAGGTGCATTAGTTTTCTGCTTTTTTATGGCACTTGTTTTAACATGCGCGAGTTTTGCCGTGCGCTGGTTTATGACGGGTTCCTTCCTGATTGAAAGAGAGCGGGCGATTGTTCTCTTTGTGCCGGAAACTTACTTTGAGCTTGCCGAAAGGCTTCTCGGCGCAGGTGATTCGCCGTCAATACGGGAAGCGCCGGAAATAATCCATAAAACAACAACCGCGGAAAACCCGCGCAAAACTCTGCTTTTTAACGAACGGTATATTTTCAATATAATGGATAATACAATATTTGCGATTGAATTCCAAAGCGGAAGCATGAGCAAGGTTGCCGAAATCGAGTACTACGGAGAACAAATACGCGAGATGTATCTGCTGAATGAGCGGCTTTACGTAATATCCGAGTTTGAATCCGAGCGAAGCTACAGGCATGAAGAAGTTATTTTAGCAGGCGGCGGCGTTCATGAAACGGCAGACCCGCCGGAAATAACATTAATAGAGGGCGATTTCACGCAGAAAATGGTTTCCGTGCGTGTTTATAATGCGCGGGATTTTAAAGTTCAGCCGGAGCTTACGTTTACGGCAGACGGCGGGTACAACACAGTTTTGCTTCATAAGAACAAATTGATTTTAGCAACCGACTATACCCCGCACGAACCTCGCGCCCACAGCGACTTAACGGCGTTTGTGCCGGCTTATTTCATGGACGGTGAGATGAATTTTGCGGATATGTCTAATATTTACGCGCCGCCCGCCCCGCTTATGAATACTGATATGACTGTAATAAGTGTGATTGACGGTGAAAGCGCGGCTGTGTTCGTGACAGCCGGCGGCGCAGGAAGCGTTTATTTAGGTGAAGACGCGCTCTTCATCGCACAAACGGCAGGGAAAAAATCGCGGCTTATAAGGCTCGATGTAACGGGCGAAAATGAACAGGAAGCCTCTGCGGCGTCTATATTCTGCGATATAGACGGTGTAATTCCCGTCGGCGCCGTCAGCGAGCGGCACAGCATACTGCGTGTCGGCGCATATAACAACGATAAGGGCGCACTTTATATCTTTAACAACGAGCTTGATTTACTTTCAAGGGTTATAAATATAGGAAACGAGCCCCCCCGAAGTATATTGTTTGACAACTCATTTGTATATTTCATCGGAGACAGGCTTTATGTCTTTGACACAACAAATCCGGGCGATGTTACGCCGGCTGATGAACCGTTCGCACATATATATTCCGACGATTTTCTTAGAATTTCCGCCCTTGAAAGGCTTGAGATTGCCGTTGAGGTTGATGCAGACGGCAGACGTGCGGGGATTCGCCTGAATGTGCATAAAGGTGAATCAGTGACTGCGACACATTTAATTACTGCTGAAAGCAATGTTGCCGGAAATTGGAATCCTTTTCTGTTTACAGATGCGGAATATGACAAAGAAGCGGTTTTCATATGTGAACAAAAGGGCATAATAATTATACCGATTAAATATTCTAACGGCATCGCCGATATAGAGAAGGTTTTAATTTTTGATTATGACGGGGCAAATCTTACAAAAAGAAATGAAATTGTATATGTTTACGAACTCGGCGGCGGCAACGAGCGGCGGCGCGCCATACTTGCCGATGGTTATATTTATAGCTTCTGGGGTATGACGGCGGTCAGCGCGGGCGCGGCTGACGGGGTTGTGGCTGATAAAATCGAATTACAATAGTTTCTCATACCTTAATCTTTATTCTATCATATTTTTAAATATATAGCAATACCTGTTGAAATTCTTTCAACTATATAGTATACTTAAAATATTGGGATGATATAGAAGAAGACGAACCTTCCCACGATGAGATTTTAGCGTTTGAAGAGTATTGTGCAAGAAAAAATTAATAAGAAAAAATAAAAAACAGAAAGGAAATCAAATGCCACAAGAATTTTACGTAGGACTTGACGTATTGGTAAAGGAATTCGAGTTAGAAGCGCTGTATTCGCCGTCCGACCTGTCCGAAATCCACATTAAAAACAACGATGTAAACCGCCCTGGCTTACAGCTCGTGGGGTTCTACGAGTATTATGACAACAGCCGTATTCAAATAGCTGGGAAAGCCGAATTCGCCTACTTAGGACTATATAATGAGGAGGAAAGGAACGAGGTTTTCAACAGGCTGTTTGCAACCAACCCGCCGGTGTTTATAATTGCGCGGGAGATTGACATTGAGCCGTTTCCTGAAATTATGTCTGTAGCGGCGATTCACAAAGTGCCGGTGCTTAGAAGCAAGGAAAGCACGTCAACCTTTATGGCGAAATTAATCGCTTTCCTAAACATAAAACTCGCGCCGCGGATTACGCGCCACGGTGTACTGATTGAAGTTTACGGCGAAGGTATGCTTATTTTAGGTGACAGCGGTGTGGGTAAGAGCGAAACGGCAATCGAGCTTATTAAGCGCGGACACAGGCTGATTGCGGACGACGCGGTTGAAATCCGCCGCACATCCAATATAACATTAGTCGGAAGTTCACCCGATAATATTCGCCACTTCCTTGAACTGCGCGGAGTCGGTATTATAAATGCCCGCCAGCTTTTCGGTATAGGTGCTGTTAAAGTTTCGGAGAAAATCGACCTTGTTGTTGAGATGGAGCTTTGGAATCCCGAGAAAGTCTACGAACGTATGGGCATGGATAATCATTATATGGCTATTTTGGGCGTAAAAATCCCGCACCTGACTATTCCCGTTAAGCCGGGGCGTAACTTAGCTGTAATTCTTGAAGTTGCGGCGATGAACAACCGTCAGAAAAAGATGGGTTACAATGCGGCACAGGAGCTTCTTGACAATTTGGGACTTAATATAGAAGCAAGCGACACCGTCAAAGATTGGGAACACAGCTGATACAGGATTTAGGTTTTATGAGTCAGGGATTCAGAATAGAATATAACTATGATTAATTATAATAAAATTGAAAAAATATGCAGGAAATACGGTGCGGATTTTGAAATAAACGCGCCGCTTGCGCTGTACACAACCTTTAAAATCGGCGGACCGTGCGATTTTCTGATTAAAATTAATAATCAAGAGTTAGTTAGCGAGATTGTGAAAAGCGAAATCCCTTTTCGCATACTCGGAAACGGCAGTAACGTGTTAGTGAAAGACGAGGGAATACGAGGTGCGGTATTGCTGTTCGGTCGGGATTTCGCAAATGTTTTCACAGACAACGAAAATGCTTACTGTGAAGCGGGTGCGAACCTGACAAGCGTTTGTCATACGATGCGGGACGCTTCGCTGACAGGTTTAGAGTTCGCTTACGGTATTCCCGGAACAGTCGGAGGCGCGGTTTATATGAACGCGGGAGCCTATGACGGCGAAATCTCAAATGTTTTGGTTTACGCAGAATACATTGATGAAGACGGCGTAATAAAAAGGCTTAACGAAGGCTTTTCTTATAGGAAAAGCTCGTTTATGAGTGCAAAAAGAGTAATAACAAGCGCGAGTTTTAAACTGCAAAAAGGCGATAAAGCGCAAATTGCCGCGAAAATGGAAGATTTCATGAATCGGCGCAGGGATAAGCAACCGCTTGAATTCCCGAGTGCGGGCAGTACGTTTAAAAGACCGGAAGGCGACTATGCGTCAAGATTAATTGACGTGTGCGGCTTGAAAGGTTTTTCTGTCGGCGGCGCGCAGGTAAGCGAGAAACATGCAGGCTTTATTATCAACAAAGGCAACGCAACCTGTAAAGATGTATTGAAACTCACAGAAGCGGTGAAAGAGCGGGTTTTCAAGGAAACAGGATTCATGCTTGAACGGGAAGTTGAGGTGCTTGGATAATTATGGAAATTATCATTATAACAGGTTTATCAGGCTCGGGGAAGTCGTGCGTGGCTGATATTTTAGAAGATGCGGGCTACTTTTGCGTGGATAATCTCCCGCCCGGACTTATCCCGAAATTCGTTGAGGTATGTAAGGATAATTCCGAAATAGAAAAAATCGCGCTTGTAACCGACATTCGCGGCGGTTCGATGTTCCTGTCACTGCCGGAAAGACTAAAAGAACTGCGCGAACAAGGGTATCGTGTGCGTTTGCTTTACACGGACGCAGAGCCGGAAATTATAAAAAAGCGTTTCAATGAAACGCGTCGCCGTCACCCGCTGACGGATTTGGCGAAGGGCGACTTAGATAAAGCCGTTGCCGCCGAAAACGAGATTCTCGCGTCATTAAAGCAATCGGCAGACCTTTATATAGATACCGGCGGGATTGGAGTTTCGCGCCTTAAAGAGCATGTTCTCGAACTGTTAGAGCATGATTTTTCAGCCGCGATGACAATAACCTGTATGTCGTTCGGGTTCAAGCACGGGAATATAGGAAGCGGGCAGACGGATTTGCTGTTCGATGTACGGTTTTTGCCAAATCCTTTTTACGAAGACGAGTTAAAGGAAAAAACCGGACTTGACGCACAGGTGCGCGATTTTGTCATGAATTCGGATTGCACAAAAACACTCATCGCCAAACTTAGCGACCTGCTTGATTTTATGGTTCCCGAATATGTCAGGGAAGGTAAAAGCCGCCTTACAATAGCGTTCGGGTGTACGGGCGGACGGCACAGAAGCGTGGCGCTTGCCGAATATTTCCGCGACCGGCTTTCCGACAAAGGCTACAGCGCGGCAACATTGCATAAAAATATTTAGGGGTATATAATAATAATGTCCTTTTCAAGTGAAGTTAAAAACGAGCTGAGCCGAATCCGTGAAACCTTGAAAAATCATCGTAAAATTTTGCTTCACGGTATGCTCTGCGGTTCGCGAAAAGCTGTTCCGGGCATTGAAAACGAACAGGTGATTGCGCTGTTCAATAAGCTGACGGGTGAATTCGGTACGTATGACGTTAATTATATGAGCGGGATTAACATAAACGGCGGTGACCGCGAAACCGGTTTATTTTTGCGAGGTTTATTTTTAACATGCGGGACTGTTTCCGACCCGGGCAAAAACTATCACCTTGAGCTTAGCGTACCTGATGAAAATAAGATAGACGCGCTGTTTACGCTTATTAATGAAATTGGGATTGCAATAAGGAAATCGACCCGTAAATCCCGTCCGCTTCTCTACATTAAAGAAAGCGAAATGATTTCGGATTTTCTGACCTTTATAGGAGCGGGGGTAAACTCAATGGAGGTTATGAACGCGAAAATCCTGAAAGAAGTGCGTAATAACGTAAACCGCGCCGTAAATTGCGATGCGGCGAACATAGAAAAAACAACCCGTGCCGCCGGGAAGCAAATCGCGGACATAGAGTTGATTTCCGAGAGAAAAGGCGCGGATTTTCTGTCGCCGGAATTGCGGCAGATTGCACAATTGCGCCTTAACAATATTGAGATGAGCCTTAAAGAAATCGGCGAGGCGTGTGAGCCGAGGTTAAGCAGAAGCGGAGTTTTTCACAGGCTCGAAAAAATTAACAGTATAGCGGAGAAACTAAGGAATGAGCATCAGGAAAATTAAAATTAATGCCGGGCGCTCTTATAATGTAATCATCGGAAAAGGTTTACTGGCGGATTTGGCGGAGCATTTACCGTATTTTAAAGGCGGTACCGCTGTTATAATTACCGACAGTAATGTTTTTCCGCTTTATGAGCAAAAAGCCCGCAAGTCGCTTGAAAGCGCGGGTTACAGGGTGCTGACACATGCTTTTGAAAGCGGCGAGAAGCATAAGACGACCGATGAATTAGTTAGTATACTTAACTTTTTAGCCGATAATAAAGTCACCCGCTCCGACTTCATAATCGCGCTCGGCGGCGGGATTACCGGAGATATGGCGGGCTTCGCCGCGGGAATTTATCTGCGCGGAATCGGGTATGTTCAAGTCCCGACGACATTACTCGCCGCCGTAGATTCCTCGGTTGGCGGGAAGACGGCGGTGAACTTAAACGCCGGAAAGAATTTAGCGGGGCTGTTTTATCAGCCGAAAGCCGTAATCTGCGACCCCGATACCTTTGAAACACTCGATGACTTAACATTTGCCGACGGCGTTTCGGAAGCGGTGAAGCACGGCTTTATAACCGATGAAGGTTTCTTTCGCAGGCTGAGCGGTAAAACCCGCGCAGAATATATGAACGATATAATTGAAATTATTGCGCGAAATGTCGAAATTAAGGGCGGAATCGTGGAAGCTGATGAATTTGAGCAGGGGAGAAGGCAGTTGCTTAATTTCGGGCATACGGCAGGACATGCGATTGAAAAATGCACAAACCACTCCGTTTCACACGGACAAGCCGTTGCGGCGGGAATGGTTTTGATGAGCAGAGCGGCGTATAAAAAAGGTTTCTGCTACTGCGATTACTCGCAGGAAATAAAAGCGGCTTTTTCGGGTTTTTTAGGTACTTTTAATATACATTTAAGCGCAGAGCAATTGTATGAAGTTGCGCTTTCGGATAAAAAAAGAAGCGGAAAGACACCCTCTGCGGGAGGAGCGTCCTCTGCGGGAGGAAAAATTAATATAATAATCCCTGAACGTATCGGAAAATGCGTTGTTAAGGAAATTGAAGCGGCGGAACTTCTTGATGTATTTAAGGCGGGGTTATTTGTATAATGTGAAATTCCGCCCCCTTAAATCTTCTATAAACCAAACAATTCTTTTGTACTTCGCGCAATCAGCAATTCTTCGTTCGTAGGAACGACCCAAACTTCGGTTTTACTGCCTTTGACAGTAACGCACTCTAAATCGCCGCGCACCGTGCTGTTCAGCGATTTGTCAAGTTCAATGCCGAGGAACTGCATATCCGAGCAGATGTCTTCTCTGACATCAAAGGCGTTTTCGCCTATGCCGCCCGTAAATATAACATAATCTAACCCGTTCATTACCGCCGCATATGCGCCGATATACTTTTTTATGCCGTAGCGCAGTATATCGCCGGCAAGTTTTGCTTTCTTATCGCCCGCTTTAATGGCGTTCGTAAGGTCGCGGTTATCGCTGTAGCCGCCGATTCCGAGCAAACCGGATTTTTTATTGAGCAGGCTTTCCATTTCGGCGGGCGTTATATTCAGCTTCTTCATCATATAAGTCACTGCCGACGGGTCAAGCGCGCCGGAACGGGTTCCCATAAGAATACCGTCAAGCGGCGTGAAGCCCATGGAGGTGTCAACGGACTTTCCGCCGTCAACCGCAGTGATTGACGAACCATTCCCGAGATGGCAGGAAACAATTTTCATGGCAGATATGTCTTTTCCGAGGTGCAGGGCTAATTTTTTGGTAACATAGCTGTGCGAGGAACCGTGGAAGCCGTACTTTCTGACGTTGTACTTTTCGTAAAACTCGTAAGGCATACCGTATATGTAAGCTTTTTCGGGTATGGTTGCGTGGAATGCGGTATCAAAAACAGCCGCCTGCGGTACGCTTTCGGGAATTACCGCCTTACAGGCGCGAAGCGCGAGCGCATTCGCAGGATTATGAACCGGCGCGAGTTCACTGAGGTCTTCTATTGTTTTGATTACCTCTTCTGTAGCGCTTACCGTTCCCGAATAAACCTCGCCGCCGTGTACAACTCTGTGTCCGACCGCTCCGATTTCATCCATGCTTGATAAAACTGCCGCTTCGCCTTTGGTGAGCGCGTCCACAACGCTCATAAATGCCTCGGTGTGCGTCGGGAAATTTACATCCGCTTCGATTTTTTTGCTCTCACCGGGCGCTCCGATGCTCGCAACATGCGTTATGCGCCCGTCGATACCTATTCTTTCGCAATTTCCTTTTGCTAAGACACTTTCATCGTTTAAATTAATCAACTGATATTTGAGCGATGAACTGCCGGCGTTGACTACAAGAATCTTCATAAATATGCCCCCTAAATTAATAATAACATATCTTTAATTTTATACTTTATTCGGGAAAAAAGCAAGTGTTTTTGCAAATTATTTTCGCAGGAGCAGATGGTAATACTAAAATCCAATAAATCGGTTTATTGGATTTTAGAGAAGGTGTTGCTGCGACAGTATAATCTGCCGAAAGGAGCAAATTATATGAAAACTGCCGCGATTATCTGCGAATACAACCCCTTTCACAACGGTCATAAATACCACATCGAGCGCACAAAGAGCGAATTCGGCGCAACGCACATTGTCGCCGTAATGAGCGGGAATTTTACTCAGCGGGGCGATGTGGCTGTTTTCGATAAGTTCACCCGTGCGAAGTTCGCGCTTGAACACGGTGTTGATTTAGTTTTAGAATTGCCGGTCGCGGCTTCGCTCGGTAGCGCGGAGGACTTTTCGGCGGGCGCGGTAAGTATTTTAAACAGCCTGAACTGCACAGATTTGCTGAGCTTCGGAAGCGAGTGCGGCGATATTGACCTTTTAAAAGAAACAGCGGGCGCGGTAGTTTTCGCCTCTCAAACCGACGAGTTCCTCGGAATGATGAGACGCGGGACAACCTATCCCGCCGCGTTATCGAAAACAATTGAAAAATATTATGAGGATATAATCCCAAAAACATTAGCATCTCCCAACAACACCCTCGCAATAGAATATATCAAGGCTTTAGCGGATACCGGCTCGAAGATTGAACCTGTGACAATCAAGCGTTACGGCGCGGCGCATGATTCCGCTCAGGCTGTCGCACCTAAAAACATAAGCAATATGTTCGGCTCATACTTTTCGCTTCAGGAAGACCGGCAGGAGCAGGAATTAAGTACCGCTTCCGCTTCTCTGCTGCGAAAGATGATTACAGACGGCGAAAATGTTTCCGTATTCACGCCTTGCGCTTTCCCGCAGGAATACGCTTGTCTTTCCCGGCTTGAAACCGCTGTTCTTTATTGTTTGCGCTCAATGTCCGCGCTCGAAATAGGAAAAGCCCCGAATGTTCTTCACGGGCTTGAAAACCGTATTCACAAGGCGGCACGGGCAGCAAGAAATCTTTCGGAGCTGATGCTTTTCATAAAAACGAAGCGCTATACTTTAGCAAGGCTTAGGAGAATCGTGCTTTGTTGTCTGCTCGGAATTACAAAAACCGATGCAAAGCAGAAACCGCAATATATAAGGATTCTCGGCATGAATGAGAAAGGTCGGGAAATACTTTCTAAAGCGAATTCAAATTTACCTATGGACGCTTCTCTTGCCGCGCTTATGAAAAAGAGCGATTCATGCAGAAAACAAGGGCTTCTTGAACTGCATTGCTCCGATATTTACGCATTAGCTTTCAAGAAAGCGCGACCCTGCGGACTTGAGCTTACTACAAAGCCTGTTATCGTTTAGTAAAATTCATCATTACGTATAAAATAAATAAATAAATGCGATAATATATAGTAAAAATGCGATTATATTAATATATTGACAAGAGAATTTTTTTATGTTATACTATTAGAATAATTAGAGGGAATTTTTTCAAGAGAAAAATGAAAAAGAGGACATATAAAATTGGAAAAATTTATTATAAACGGGGGAAGTAAACTTAAAGGTGCGGTTAACATCAGCGGGGCGAAAAATGCCGCTGTTGCTATTATCCCTGCCGCTATTCTTGCGGACGGGCCCTGCGTTCTTGAAAATGTACCTAAAATAAATGATGTCACGGTCTGCCTGCAAATTCTTACCGAAATGGGCGCAAAGGTTAGGATGCGGGGTAAAAACACCATTCAGATAGACGCAAAGCATATCAGAGATACTGTCGTACCTTATGAAATGGCGCGTTCTATCAGGGCTTCTTATTATTTTATGGGGGCGTTGCTTACTAAGTTCAATCATGCAAAGGTTTCGATGCCCGGGGGCTGTGCGCTCGGCGACCGTCCGATAGACCAGCATCTGAAGTGCTTCAAGGCGCTTGGCGCGAATTATTCAATTGAGCATGGTATGGTTGAAATCACGGCGGATAAACTGATTGGCACACAGATTTACTTCGACAAAATCACAGTAGGCGCTACAATTAACGCCATGCTTGCCGCCGTAAAGGTTGACGGGCTTACAATACTTGAAAACGCCGCTAAAGAGCCGCATATAGTGGATTTAGCGAACTTTTTGAACTCAATGGGTGCGGACATTATGGGCGCGGGTACCGATGTCATTAAAATCCGCGGCGTGAAACAGCTTTCGGGCGCTAACTATGCCATTATCCCTGACCAGATTGAAGCGGGAACATACATGGTTGCGGCGGCGGCTACCGGTGGCGATGTTACAATTAAGAATATTATCCCAAAGCATCTTGAACCGATTACCTCGAAGCTTATCAAGATGGGTGTGGTAGTTGAGGAATATGATGACAGTATGCGTGTGGTCGGGGCAAGCGAGCCTTATGAACGCATGAACAACCTTAAAACCATGCCGCATCCGGGTTTCCCTACCGATATGCAGCCGCAGTTCGCGGCACTGCTGACTTTATCGAGCGGCACAAGCATTATCACCGAGAGCATTTATGAAGACAGATTCAGATATGTTGACGAGCTTCGCCGTATGGGCGCGGACATTTCGGTTGACGGCAAGGTCGCTGTAATTGAAGGCGTTGAAAAGCTTACCGGCGCACCGGTTAAAGCCGCCGATTTACGGGCGGGCGCGGCGCTTATAATTGCCGGGCTCTGCGCGAAGGGGCGCACGGAAATAGAAGATATTTACCACATTGAGCGCGGTTATGAAGACATGGAACGCAAGCTCCGTGCAATCGGTGCAGATATAGTAAAGCGTAAATACCCCGACCCTGATACGATTAGGAATATAGGTTGATTTATACAAAACACGTAAAAAATCTCTCGGTATGTTTGGTTATTTAGTACCTTGCATTATATAGTACAGTATGTTACAATATAGGCAGGCTTTAAATAATTATGCAATAAGGAGAGATTTTTATTATGGGAACAGATTACACCTCGTCTTTCGACCAACAGGACATAGCTTCCAACAAAGGAATTTCGTTAGTGGCTTATATATTGTTCTTCATTCCCTTGATTGTTGCCCCAAATTCAAAATTTGCGCGTTTTCACGCTAATCAAGGATTGATTATTTTCATTTTGGGGTTTTTCAGCAGCATTTTACAAGGTATTTTCAGTTTCGGAAGCTGGAGTTGGCAATGGAGCCGGAGTTGGAGCAACTGGAGTAATTGGTTTTTTAATCCGTTTTCGATTATTTTTGGTTTATTCGGTTTAATTCTGTTCGCCGGTATTGTTTACGGAATTGTAAACGCTGTCAACGGAAGAGCCATTGAGCTTCCGCTAATAGGAAAATTCAGAATCCTGACTTAAAAAACATTGAAACGGCAGACGCATTGCGTGTCTGCCGCTTTTTAGCTATCCTGTTAACCCGTAGTACTCTTTCAGCTTCCTTAATACTTTTTCGATTGTTTCGTCATCCGGTATAAAGAGAAAATCGCTGTTTATCTCCTCTTCACCTATAAAAAAGCTGTTGTTAATAATTATCATCGGTTGGTTGCTCTTTTTCCGCTCGTCCAGTCCTATGTCGGCGTCAATGTTCTTGCTGTGCGTAGGGGTTGAAATATCAATAAACAGCCCCGTCATTGAAGCGAGTGAGTTACAGTAAGCGCCGGAAGTGATGTTTCCGATTTCCTGAATTACCGAAAGGCTCATATCATCAAGGTCGCCTAAATCCTCAAGGTTATTCTGAAAAAAGTAGTTGATAATTTTGACGGCAAATTGCTTGCTTAGCAGTTGCAGAATATTACCCTTTGCATCGCCTTGCAACCCGAGCCTGACCGCCCAGGACACCTCACTGCGTTTTTGAAGGTAATCAGACGCTTCTGTCGGCGTCATTATGTAAACCGTCGGGATGCTCATAATTACCTTCATATTAAGCATCTGCGCCAGCGATGTGGAGGCGTGACCCATGCCAATGCTGCCGATTTCCTTCAGTATATCAAGATTATCGTTTAAAAGAATAGTAAAATTATCCACCGTTCATTTTCTTCCTTTAAATAGTTAATTGTAAGACCCATACTTCATAATAACATATTTCTTTGTTTTTTTCAATAGTATTTTTATTTTTATTTGTTCATATTTTCATAAAGTCCTTTCTTAACCAATGAGGGATGAAAATAACGTTTTCCCCGTTTCGGTTGTATTTTGTTTCAAACTTATTTTCATAAAGTCCTTTCTTAACCAATCAGGGATGAAAATAACCTTTTCCCCGTTTCGGTTGTGTTTTGTTTCAACCTTATTATGTAATTTAAAATAATTTATAAATTTCTCTTTACATTTTGTTAAAAATGTTTTATAATTATAGATAACATCAATTTCGGGGAGGTAATTTTTATGAAGCTTACTACTATTTTAATCGGCGGAGCCGCGCTCGTCGGTCTCGGGATTTATTTAAGCAGGAAATTCCGTTCACAAGCAGAAGAAGAGGATGCCGTAATTTACGCGGAAGAGAAGGAAACCTACGGCGAAAAATTGCACAAGGCTTCCATGTTCGCCGTCGGTGCAATTAAAACAGGCGCTGATAAAATTGTCGAGGGGATTAAAGACATCAGAAACCAGGATATGGTGAAAAAAGGTGAAGTAGCCATTGAGAGTGCGAAAGAAACCGCAAGCGATTTCATCGGCGACCTGAAGGACAAAGTTACCGGCGCAAGCCGTGCCGCCATCGATAGTGTCGATATTGACGATGATGATATTATAGATGAAGGCAACGATTATTTCATGGCTGAAGATGCCGAAGAGGATATGTAAAAAAATCGGGACACCTTGTAAAGTGTCCCGATTTTTTGAATTTTGTTATCTGTTGTTGAAATCAATATATTCCCGATGTTTATTGATGTTTTTGTAGGCGGGTCTGATGATTTTGCCGCCGCCAATCAGTTCTTCCATTCTGTGAGAACACCAGCCCGCAATCCTCGCAATTGCGAAAATCGGAGTGAAAAGCTCTTCCGGCAGTTCAAGCATTTTATAAACAAAGCCGCTGTAATAATCAACGTTGGCGCTTACGCCCTTATAAGTTTTGCGCTTTGCGCCGATTACTTCGGGGGCAAGCCGCTCAACGCGGGAATAAAGCTCGAACTCTTCCGCAAGCCCTTTTTCCTTTGAAAGCCGCTCGACATACTGCTTGAAAATAAGCGCTCTCGGGTCGGAAAGGGAATAGACCGCGTGTCCCATACCGTAAATAAGCCCGAGGTTGTCGAAACCTTTTTTATCAAGCAAATCGGCGAGATACTGCTCGATTTCAAGGTCGTTTTCCCAGTTTTTAACCTTTTGCTTCATATCATCGAACATTTGCGAAACTTTTATGTTCGCGCCGCCGTGCTTCGGACCTTTAAGCGAGCCGATTGCGGCGGCTATGGTTGAATAGGTATCGGTGCCGGACGAGGTGACTACCCTTGACGTAAAGGTCGAGTTGTTGCCGCCGCCGTGGTCGGCGTGAAGAACCAAGGCAATATCAAGCACTTCCGCTTCAAGCTCGGTGTAATGATTGTCGGGGCGCAACATATACAGGATATTGCGCGCTGTCGAAAGCTCCGGTAACGGTGCGTGAATATAAAGGCTCTGACCCTCATAAAAGTGCTTGTAGCCGTGATAACCGTAGACGGCAAGCCTCGGGAAAAGCGAAATAAGTTGAATCGACTGCCTTAAAACATTCGGGATTGAAATATCGTCCGCTTTTTCATCATAAGAATAAAGCGTCAGCACACTTCTCGCCAGCGAGTTCATCATATCGCGGCTCGGCGCCTTCAATATCACGTCCCGAGTGAAGCTCGGGGGCAGGTCGCGGTATGCCACCATCAGTTCGTTAAAGAATTTTAGCTGTTCGGGCGTCGGCAGTTCCCCGAAAAGAAGCAGATAAATTGTTTCCTCAAAGCCGTGACGCTTGTCCTTAACAAAGCCTTTCACGATTTCATCAATATCATAGCCGTGATAATACAGCTTTCCCTCGCACGGAATCATCTCGCCGTCGTCAATTGTATAGGATTTAACCTCAGCTATATTCGTAAGTCCTGCGAGTACGCCTTTTCCGCTGATGTCGCGAAGACCGCGTTTAACCTCAAATTTAGCGTAAAGCTCAGGATTAATCTGCATATTGCTGACAATCCGCTCTGACAATTTTACTATGTCGTCTGTTACTTCCGAGTAAGAACTCAATTTTTGTACCATAAAATATTATCTCCTTTCTACTTTTTTAATTGTACCATAATTTCTTTTTTTTTGCAACACAAAATTTTCGATATATTGTTGAATTTTTTTTTCATTTATGATATACTTAATGTGTGTATGCCGTAAAAAACGGATTTGAACGGAAGAATCGGTGAAAACGTATGAAAGTTATTAAATCAAATACTTACAATATAATAAGCTCCGAGCCCTTTGAAATTCCATTTCCTGTGGTTTTTGAGCTTCTGTCGGGTAATACTCTGCTTGTCGAATATACGATTTCGGAGGCAGGCGTGGTTGATTACAGCTTTAATCCTAACGCTAACGAAAAAATTCTGACAAGTATAAGACGCCCGCTTACATTAAGCGACATTTACTTCCTTTTTTCAAGCAGAATTTTCCCGGATAAAACGCCCTATACCGCAATTGAAATGGAACGCTTTGAAATTGAGGAGTATCAGCAATACGCAATTATACGCAAAACACGCGGTATGTTGCCCGGCGACAAGTACTGGTTCCGTTTTGAGGGCGAGTATATAAATTACAAAACCGCCTTACATGAAAACCGCGCTTATTACGAAAACAGTTACAAAAAATACCTTGAGTCAATTGAAACAGCAAGCGCCGCCGCGGTTGCCGAAGAAGCCGAAATTCAAGAAGAAACAACGGAAACTCTCGCCGAACCTCTACAGCCCGAAATGTCGAAAGTTGATGTTGATATTATGCGCGATGATATGGTGAATTCGCTGATGAGTTCGCTTAGCAATGAACTTAAAATACAGGAGTCAATCGACCCGCCGGAAATAGTGTCTGACGAAAAAATGTCCGATGACGCGATAGCGGTGCTTTTGGCGGCGAGCTTTGCGTCCGAACCGCCTGTCGAAACAACCGCTGCTCCTGCGGAAGTGAGCGAATCTGCGTCAAGTGAAAAAATATCCGACGACGCGATAGCGGCGCTGTTCGCGCAGAATCAGTAATGAACCCGCCGACAGTGCTGTATGAAGTCTGTTAAATATAACCAAGCAACCCTTGAATCAGTTCCGTTGCTTCATCATAATCGCTCATCAGGATTTTTGTGGATATGCTCCTTACGGTTCCCGCTGTTTTTTCCTCCCGCGCTATTTTTTGCAATGTGCCGATTGCTAAATTAATTGCGCCGGCGTCCATGTCATGAAGCGCCTTCAAAAGCTTGTTAAGTTCTGCTTTTAATAATCCTGAAGACTCCCGGCTTTCGCCGCGCTCTGCCTCATATGCGCTGACCGCTTCTTTTATTCTGCCGAGCAGAGCGTTAAGGTTCGCTGTGAATTCATCGTTGCGTGTTTTTATAAATGCCGAATCGTCTTGCCTTGCGGCGAGTTCCATAGTATATGCGAAACCGGATAATTCGTCGGCGCCTACGCTTGCGGCGGCGCTTTTTAATGCGTGAACGCAGGTTGTATACAACTGCATATCGCCGTTTTCTATACATTCATTCAAAAGGTCAATCCGTTCTGTACCGTCCTCTATAAATGTGGAAAGTGTTTCCATGTAATATTCATACGAACCTGCCGAAATAGATAAACCTTTTTTCACGTTCAGCCCTTCTATTTCAAAAGCGGGTTTGATTTCTTGTTCGTCTGCCGAAATGATTATACTGTTTGCGTCCGATAAGCCTTTTTGCTTTTCCCTCGGGATTAATCTCTCTAAAACCGAATTCAGTTTTACAGTGTCAATAGGCTTTGACAGATAATCGTTGAAGCCGTTTTCGAGATACATTTCCCTCATACCGGCAACAGCGTTGGCTGTCAGCGCAACAATCGGAATGTTTTTGAAATATTGCTCATCATCATTGCTTTCACCGAGCGCCCTTATGCGTACTGTAGCTTCCATGCCGTCCATTTCAGGCATACGATGGTCCATGAAGATTAAATCATAATCCTTCTTTTGAATCGCTTTGATTGCGTCCGCCCCGCTGTTACAAAGGTCAATCTTCATCTTATACGGCATAAGCAGTCCTTTAGCCACGCGCAGATTCGTGTTAATATCATCTACAATGAGTACCTTTGCGCCCGGCGCAACAAACCTGACAACGCTTTCGCCGATTTCACTGTATATATAGTTATCGGAAATATTATTAAGGATATTTGCGATAGATACAGAATAAACCGGCATGGAAAGCACACCTAAACCTCTGTCCGGGACTTTTTCGCCGAATTCCGCAAGCAGTACAATTCTCGGATTATTTTTAATTTTCAGCAATATATCCTTGCTTCTCTCATAAAAGGTGTACGATGTGAATATAAAAGAGAAGTTTTCGCCCGCTCCGACCGCCGTTAATTCAGCTTCATCAGAAACGATCGTGCAGTAGCCGCCCATATTCTCTATAGACCGGCAAATTGAATTTGAGTATATGTCGCGCCGCTCATAAACTAATACCTTCTTGTTTTCCGGTTCATTGATGTGCGCTAACTTCTCGTGGCTGTAAACTCCCTGTGGCAGTATAACGACGAATTTACTGCCTTTGCCGTACTCGGATTCAACGTTAATCGTGCCGTCCATAGCTTTTAAAAGGCTGTTGGTTATGGTAAGACCAAGCCCCACGCCCTCTATTCCTCTTCCGGCTTCATCGTCTACCTGCACATACTCGGAGAAAAGCCTGTTTATATGCTCCGGTTTTATACCCCTGCCGCTGTCCGAAACCTCCATGACAAGGTTAATCGAATCCTCGCCGGTCTTTTCGCAGGTGGCTGAAAAGGTCACGAAGCCTTTATCGGTATACTTCACGGCATTGCCGAGTAGATTAATCAAAACCTGGCGAAGTCTTACTTCATCGCCGATTAGCGAGTTCGGAATATTACTGTCTATGTTAACCGCAAATCTGATGGGAGAATCAATGATTCTCATTCGGACAATGTTGATTACATCGTTGAGCAGGGAGGAGAACTGATATTCCCTCGGAACTATTTTAAGGTTCCCCGCTTCGATTCTTGAAAAGTCTAAAATACCGTTGATAATAGACAGCAAATTAGAACCCGCCTGCCTTGCCGTAGAAATATGTTCGCGCAGAACATACGGGTCTTCCTCCCGAAGCGCAAGTTCCGTCATACCTATGATTGCGTTCATAGGTGTGCGGATTTCATGGCTCATATGTGCAAGAAACGCGCTCTTGGCGCGGCTTCCCTCCTCCGCCTGCTCCCTTGCTTTAATCAACTCGGTTATATCAAATGCATGCTGAAGGTGAACTTTGTTACCGTCGGGCCAGTCAATATAACAATCGGTGTGGCGGACATAACTATCTAAAACATCAACATATTCGTCCCATATAATAACCTGTTCGGGATTTTCATTTAACTTAAAGCACGGACAAAATTCACACATTTCATCAAGACCGCGGAAGAGCTTGTAGCAAAATTTTCCTGCAATATCGGTATCTTCCATTTTGAAAAGCCTTTTCATTTTTTGGTTGACAAAAAGCAGCTCGCCCGTTCCGGGAATAGTGGCGTAAATATTCGCGTCAATGCTGTCTAATATATTCTCAAGCGCGCTTAACGAATTGTTTTTGATTCTGTTTGCTTCCTCGGCATCTTCCACTGCCAGCGCTAAGCGTGTGGTAGCGTCAATAATATCGCGGGTCATGTTGTTTCGTATAAAAGCGTTGGCAATCATTAATCCGGCAGAACGCATGATTTTTTCCTCGTTCTCCGTGAACAGCCGCTCGTTGCGGCAGTCGTCAAAGCCGACAAACCCCCAAAAATCGTCCTGTACAAAAACCGGCATCACAAATATGGATATGATTCCTCTCCGAAGCATTTGAATCTGGTCTTCATCAGACATGTCGCGTACCAAGCTGTTAATGCAGTCTCCTTTTGAAAGAATCGCTTCCCATGTGGGCTGGGCTTCTTCGTAAGGCACATCGTACAGGAATTCACTGCTTGTTGTTACGGCATTTTCTTCCCACTCATAAGCAAGCGCACAATGAAGGCGCCCGCCTTTCATATGATTTTTCCATATGGTAACACGCTCTACGCCGACAGCTTCTCCCATAATAATCATAGCTTTGAGCATGGTTTCCTTGAAGTCTTCCAAATCCGGTTCTAACAGAATTTCGGATACACGGTTAACGCTTTCGAGAAGGCGGTTCTGCCTGTCGAGTTCCTCCGTCAATGTGTGAAGCTCGGTTATATCACGTATAACCCCGAGCAGTCCTGTTACCTTGTCATCGCGCATTAAAGGCGTTTTAACGGTTTCAAAGTATCTGCGCGTACCATCGGGATAAGTGAACCAACCGTTTGTTTTAACAACAATTCTTTCAGAAATAACTTTTTTGTCGTTTTCTGCGAAATTGGGCGGCAATCTGGCGATAAGCCCCTCTATGTCATATGCTGTTTTTCCCGTTATTTCCGCTTCACTAAGCCCTACGAACTCCTGATAATTACGGTTGCAATTCACGTAGGTTAAGTTTAAATCTTTGCTAAGCATCATATCGGGAATTGCTTTATATATAGTATCAAGGAAGACAAGCTGATTTTTATAAAGATTGCTGATATGCTTATTTTTAATAAACAACAGCGTCAGAATAATCAGCAGTACCGAAAGAACGCCGGCAAACAAATTTATAAAAAACGAGCGTTGCTCAGCCATTTTCTGCGAGAAATCCTCAATCCCTACGAATTCGGTTGTTTCTGAGTCTGTATCGGTTTCCGGTTCGCTATTGCCAAAACAACCCGCGACACCAAATAAGGCGACGCAGGCAGTAATTACGAGCAAAAGAGCGGTTATTCTTTTTTTTCTCATTCGGTTCCCACCCTTTCAAACTCTTTCTCGTATTCAATGAATAAAGCGACAAGTGCCGGGTCAAAGTGCGTTCCGCTGCTGTCTTTTATGGTTTCAACTGCCTGACTGTGGCTGAACGGCTTCTTATACGGGCGCTCTGATATAAGCGCGTCATAAACATCAACAATCGCCATAACCCTGCCGAGCAACGGTATAGCAGTCCCTTTAAGTCCTAAAGGGTAGCCGCTTCCGTCCCATTTTTCGTGATGTGTGGAAATAAAGGTTTTCGCATATTCCAAAAATTCCCATTCCGATGTACTTTCTTTAATTTTGTCAATAATTTTCTCGCCGAAAATCGTATGTGCTTTTACCTGCTCAAATTCTTCGGGGGAGAGTTTTCCCGGCTTCAAAAGAATCACGTCTTTTATAGCTATTTTACCTACGTCATGAAGCTGAGCCGATTGAAGCACAAGGTTTGTATCCCAGTTCAAAACTTCTTTTTTGTATAAACCTTTTTCCTGCATTGCTTCAAGCATAACGGTGAGATAGCCCTGCGTACGTGCGATATGACCGCCCGTAATATCATCGCGGTATTCCACCAGTTCCGCCATCGTGTGAAGGAGAGCGTTTTGCAGTTCCATAACAGAGCGTGTTTTGGTTGCGACCCGCTCAAGCAAATCGTTGTTCATACGCTCAAGTTCCTGTTTCTGGGCTTCCACAAGCAGATGTACTTCGATTCTCTTAAACAGGAGCGGCGGCGAAAAAGGTTTGGTTATGTAATCAATTGCGCCGAGCGATAATCCCTCAAGTTCGCTTTTGCCGTCGCTTTTTGCAGTCAGGAAAATAACAGGGATGTTAGCGGTTTTTTCGTTTTTCTTGAGAACGGTTATAACTTCATAACCGTTCATAATCGGCATATTTACATCAAGCAGAATTAAATCGGGCGTGACTTTTTCAAGAAGCGAAAAAAGTTTTTCACCCGACGGAACAGTAAAAACATCATATTTTGCGGTGAGATTGTTCTTTGCCACCACTAAGTTAGTCATATCGTCGTCAACAATGATGATTAGTTTACGTCTTTCTTCCATATGAGATTCCTCCGGAACAAAAGCTTTAATGTTTACCCGACACTTAAATTATACTTTGTTTTACAGATTTTGTCAATAGTTAAAAACCTAACTTTCTCATCTTTTCGGCAATAAGCTCTCTGCGTTTTACGGTTCTTTCTTCATCAATGCGCCAAACGCTGTTTTTTCGCTGTATTACATCGCCCTCTTTTGCGTTTTCGGGAAGCAGGGAACGCGGTAAATTAAGGCGTTTATCGCCGTATTCGCAGACTGCGGTGTCTTCCTCAAATCTGTCTATAATATAAATCATGCGTTTCCTTTCTGAACATAAACCGAAAGCCCGCCGGCAGTGCAATCAAAAACAATGTTTCCGTGCAAATCAGTGCGGAGAATCTCGTAATCCCTGCGTTCAATCCTATTCAGCACCTCGTCTCTCGGATGGTTGTAGGAGTTGGGTGAACCTACGCTTATAACCGCATATCTGCCGCTTACCATGTTCAGAAACTTTGCCGTACTTGACGTCAGGCTTCCGTGGTGCGCGACGTGAAGCACATCGGCGCGTATGTCAATTTCTCTGTCTGTTATGTCATTTTCGGCGATGCTTTCTATGTCGCCCGTAAATAAAAACGAGCTTGAAACGGAAGCTTCTTCGGCTGTATGAGTGAATTTAGCGACAATCGAATAGTCGTTGAGTTTTTCATATTCGCTGTCAGAAAAAGGGGCGATTACTTCAAGTCTTGAATTATTTCCAAGGTCGAAAATCATTCCCGATTCTGCCCAAATAACCTCAGTCCCGCTATTAGAAATGCTGTCTAAAAGCCGCTCAAAGGCGGTAGTAGTCGGAATAAGCGCTTCGCTTACCCTCGGCATAATAATCCTGTCCGCGCCGAATTCATTTATGATATTTCCCATGCCGCCGATGTGGTCGGAATGTGGGTGTGAAACAATTATAAAGTCTAACTTCCTTACGCCCTGCGCCCGCAGATAATTAATTACCGCCCCCGAATATTCCCGCTCACCGCTATCTATAAGCAGGTTGTTTTCGGGCGTTATTATAAGCGCACAGTCGCCCTGCCCGACATCAATAAAATGCACCGAAACACCATCAGACGATGCGAAAGCCTTATTTCCGCTAAGCCCGAAGAAGCTGTAAATCTCATGCCACCTGCCGTTTGCCGTTATGAACACCGAGACGGCGGCGACAATACCGAGCAATGCCAAAACTGCTTTATTTTTTACGCTTTTTCTTGCTTGTGTGTTTCCTTTTTGCATGGTTTCCCGCCTTTTCGCTTCCGATGAAGCTGTTAATTAAATCTCTGCGATTTGCCGCGATTAACGCGGCTCTTACTATTTCGCGGTTATCCGGTTTGTAATATTGCAGTAATGCGCGTTGCATTTGCTTTTCCTTCACGCTTTTCGGGACGTAAATTTTTTCGAGAGTAAGCGGGTTCAGTTCTGTATAAAACATCGCGGTTGAAATAGTTCCGGGAGTCGGGTAAAAATCCTGAACCTGTTCGGGTCTGATGTTGTGCTTTTTAAGGAAAACTGCGAGTTCAACTGCGTCTTTCAAGGTCGCGCCGGGGTGCGAGGACATAAAATAAGGCACAAGATACTGCTCCTTTTTGCACTTTTTGCTTTCATCATAAAAAGCTTTTGCAAACTTTTCATATTCCTCAATTCGCGGCTTGCCCATCAGTTCAAGCACATTCGGCGAACAATGCTCCGGTGCGACTTTTAACTGCCCGCTCGTGTGGTGCTTTACAAGTTCGCGCAGGAATTCCCCGCTCCTGTCTTTATTTACGTAATCGAAACGAATCCCAGAACGTATAAAGACTTTCTTCACGCCTTTTAAGTTCCGCAGTTTCCGTAAAAGCCGGAGATATTCCTCATGTCCCGTTTCAAGACTTTCGCAGGAAAAACACCGCTTGTTTTTGCACATCCCGCTCTTCATCTGTTTTTTGCATGACGGTTTTCGGAAGTTTGCGGTCGGGCCGCCGACATCGTGGATATAACCTTTGAAGTTCGGCTTTTTTGTGAGTTCCGTTGCTTCTTCAATCACCGATTCTTCGCTTCTTGTTTGTATTCTTCGCCCCTGATGAAACGCAAGCGAGCAAAACGAGCAAAAGCCGAAACAACCGCGGTTGTGAATAATTGAAAACTCGACTTCCTCTATTGCGGGAACTCCGCCTTGCTTCTCGTAAACCGGATGATAAGCCCGTGCATACGGAAGCGCGTAAATCCTGTCCATTTCCTGTTCTGTAAGGCTTCTTTGCGGCGGGTTCTGAATCAACATTTTATTTCCGTGACGCTGAATTACAGTCTTGCCTGTAACCTCGTCCTGCTCGCTGTATTGAATTTTGCACGCTTTTGCGTAGGCGGTTTTATTTTCCGGTGATTTCAAATGCTCATAATTGGCGCATTGCGCCGCTCCGTGCGGCGTCTGCGACGGTTCTGTAAGATAGCAGGTTCCGCGCAAGTCACGAATATCAGCGGCGCGTTCGCCGGTGCGAAAACGTTCGGCGAGTTGAACAAGTGTAAGCTCTGCCATTCCGTAAAGCAGTAAATCCGCGCCGCTGCTTACTAAAACCGACGGCATTACGCCGCCGCTCCAGTAATCATAATGCGCGAAACGCCGCAAAGACGCTTCAAGCCCGCCGATTATAACATCACATTCGGGAAAAAGCTTTTTTAGATTTTGGCAGTATACGGTGAGTGCGCGGTCGGGGCGTTTACCGCCGACTCCGCCCGCGCTGTAAGCATCGTTGTTGCGCTTTTTCCCCGATACCGTGTAGTTTGCGACCATGCTGTCGATGTTCCCGCCTGTCACCATGAAGGCGTATCGGGGCGCGCCGAGCCGGGTGTAATCGCCGTCGCTGACAGGCTGTGATATAATACCGACAGAGAAGCCGAGGCTTTCAAGCATACGTGAAACTACGGCGATGCCGAATGACGGGTGGTCAACGTAAGCATCGCCGGTTATGCAGATAAAGTCAAAAGTATAACCCTGCTTTGTAACAGGTAAAAATTCTTTACTTTCCATTAATCCTGTTTGTTAATTTTCCTTTCAAGCCATTCCTGCCGCGTCATTATAACCTGTCTCGGCTTACTGCCTTCAAACGTGCCTACAATGCCCATCTGCTCCATTATATCAATCAGCCTTGCCGCCCGTCCGTAACCGAGTTTCAGCTTTCTTTGCAGATAAGATGTACTTGCCTGCCCGGCTTCAATTACCGCATCAATTGCCTCATCAAGCTTGTCGTCGGAAACATCCAACTCGCCTGCCTGCGTAGTCATTTTCTCCTTGTCTGACTTGCTAAGCCCGACAAGCTCTGCATTTTCTTCAATTTCTTTAATTACGCTCTCGTCATAATCAAGTACAAACGACTTTTTAATAAAATCGACAGTACGCTCAACTTCCTTTTCGGAAACCCAGCAACCCTGCACACGAATAGGCTTTGGCGTACCTACCGGATTATAGAGCATATCGCCTTTTCCGAGAAGCTTTTCCGCCGCGCCCGCCGAATCAATAATCGTCCGACTGTCTATTTGAGAGGCAACCCGCAATGCGATTCTGCTTGGTATATTCGCTTTAATCAAACCTGTTATAACATCAACCGAAGGCCGCTGTGTCGCGATTACAAGATGTATTCCCGCCGCACGCCCCATCTGCGCCAAGCGGCAGACGCCGCTCTCGACTTCTCCCGAAGCCGCCATCATTAAGTCGGCGAATTCATCTATGAATATGACAACCTGCGGCATTTTTTCAAGCTCGGGGTCGCCAACGCACAGCGAGTTATACCCGCTCAAATCTCGAACGCCGTATTCGGCGAAGGTCTTGTTTCGGTTAAGCATTTCCGTAACCGCCCAGCTAAGCGCGCCCGCCGCCTTCTTAGGGTCGGTAACAACAGGAATAAGCAGATGCGGTATACCGTTATAAATAGTGAACTCAACCATCTTCGGGTCAATCATAACAAAGCGCACGTCCTCGGGAGTAGCTCTGAACAGTATACTCATAATTATGGAATTTACGCAGACGGACTTACCGGAGCCGGTGGTTCCCGCAATCAGAATATGCGGCATTTTCGCAATATCGCAAACAATAATCTCGCCCGAAATGTCCATGCCGATTACAGCCGCCAACTTCGAGTCGCAACCTCTGAACACCTCGCTGTCAATAAGCGAACGAATATGAACCGTGTCGGTTGTGCGGTTTGGCACTTCGATTCCGACGGCGCGCTTGTTGGGAATGGGCGCTTCAATTCTTACGCCGGCTGTTGCGAGGTTGAGTGCGATGTCGTCAATTAAGCCTGTGATTTTTGCTATTTTTACCCCTTCGGCGGGCTGTAATTCATACCTTGTGACCGCCGGACCTCTGCACACGCCGACAATTTTAGTCAGTACGCCGAAGCTTTTAAGCGTTTCAACCAACGTTTCGGAATTCTGTGCAAGCTCAGATTCAATGTCCAGTGTGCTTTGTATCGGAACAGGTTCGATTAGGAGTGTTACAGGCGGAAGCGTATACTGCTGTTCCGCGCTTCCGCTTCCTGTTAAATTATCGTCAGGCATTGCGGTGGCAGACGTAAAGTTCAGAGTCTGCTCGTTTTGCTCGTTTAATGCTTCCAGTTCTTGCTTTTCCTTGATATATTCACCGACCGCCTTGAAGAAATCATCGGGTTCTTCTTCGGCTGTTTCAACCGGCGGTGCTTCAGGTTTCGGTTTCACCGGTTCGTCGCTTATATAAGCATGAAGCTCTTCCTGAAAATTCCCGTGGTGGTCTTCGGGGTTTTCTTTTGAAGCGGTTCGTCCCGCATTAGTGGCGGCTTCGATTGAAGCAAATTTTAACCTTTTGCTTATGTCAATTTCCATTTCCGATTTAGGTTCCGATTTCGCGGCTTCTTTTTCAAGCTTTTTCTTTTCCTCGTTGAGCATTCGTAAATGCTCGCTGTCTTCGCGCATTTGTTCGCTCTTGTCCCTGATTTTTCTGCCGATAAAACGGAAAGGCTTAGCGATGATTTTCAAAAATTCATGCAGGGTTATATCGGACGCAAGCATGAAAACTATAAAAGCAATCAGTACAACCATTATTCCTGCCGGAATCTGCCCGAAGCGCATCAGTAACCAACCCAGCAGAATACTCACAAGTCCGCCGCCTTGAAGTTTTATGCCATTTTCATAAAGGTTTTCAAACTTTCCTTCAAAGAAAACGATTTGTATTCCCGCGCTGATAATCAGCAATATGATGCTTAGCTGAATTAACTTGGCGGTAACACTGCCTTTGCCCTTGTTCATGGAAATCATGACGGATATATAAATCAATATCGGTCCGGTAAAAAACACCGAGAAGCCGAACATTCCTCGCAGAAAAGTATTAATATGGTCGGCGGCATTTTTAGATTCTTCGTTCACGTTCCCGACAAACGAAAAAACTATAAGCAGAATACCGGCGCAAAAAAGCACTAAAGACCAAAGCTTACGCCTTCTTTTATCCCGCGCCAACGCCTCGCCGGAACGGGCTTTTTCGGCTTTTTCTCTTGCGGTTTCTTTTTTAGGTGCAGTTTTCCTTACAGGTGCCATTTTGATTTCCTCGTTTTTAATTTATATTGTTTATATAATCAGCGAAATTAAATCCATGTTTTCGAGTACGCCCCAAACTATGCAAAGCACACCGAGAATCGCTGTATAAACACCGAAGATTTTAAACTTTTCTTTTTTTGCTATTACTTTTACAAGCTTTATTGCAAAAAAGCCTACCACAGCCGAAACAACGAAGCCGAGCAACAGCTCGGAATAATTAAGTTCGAGCTCACTTTGAAACGCTTCCCGAAGTTCCAAAAGCCCGCCGCCTAAAATTGCGGGAATTCCCAAGATAAATGAAAACGCCACAGCAGTCTGTCTTGAAAACCCGCATAAAAGCCCGCTTGTTATAGTTGAGCCGGAACGCGATACGCCCGGAAAAAGCGCGATGCATTGAAATAAGCCTACTACAACCGCATCGGTGATTTTCATGTCTTTTCCGGTTTTAATGCCTTTTACGCAAGCATCGGATAAGAAAAGCAGAATAGCCGTAAGAATAAACGCACAGCCTTCAAAAATAATATCGCCGTCGCCCTCGGGCGCGGTGAAATAATCTTTTAAAAAGATGTATACAGGCACTAAAACAGAAGTCGCGATTATTGTCATGAAGAGCATTTTTCGGTTGTCGTTCATGGTACTCCATTTGAACTTTCCGGTAAACACATCGGCGATTGTAAGAAAAAATTCTTTAATCATGCCGAGAATTATGCTCCTGAACGCAATAAAAACCGCAACCAATGTGCCGAGGTGTAAAACCACGATTACAAGCAAACTATCTTCTCTCGGCTCAACAAAATGCCCGAAAACCGATAAATGACCCGAACTTGAAACCGGCAAAAACTCAGTAAGCCCCTGTATAATTCCTTTTATTATTATGAATAAGTATTCCACATTTTCCTCTTTTGATTTATGTATAATCGGCGCACGGACAGTGCTGAGTCTTTTTCAAGATTCAGCACAATATCCGCCGCCGATTTTATAGTAATATTATGAAAGCAAACAGCTCTTTATGATGTCGCAGAGCGCTTTTGACTGGTCGTTAACGCCGGCTTTTCTGATAAGTGCGCGAAGCAGTAATACCGCGCTTTCCTCATCAAGATTAGCAATCGCTTTTTGAAGTTTTGGTGTTTTTTCAATGGAAATCTGCATTAAGATTTCATCGTTTGCTTTAGGTGTTCTCGGTGCTTTTGCTACCGGCGCTTTCGGTGCTTTTGCCACCGGCGCTTTCACGGTTGAAGCGGGTTTGCGCCCTCTTTTCTTAGGTTCTGCAACTTCGGTCGGAATAGCCTTAACAGCGGGTTTGCGTCCTCTTTTCTTAGGTTCGGCAACTTCAACCGGAACAGCCTTAACAGCGGGTTTTCTGCCGGGCTTTTTCGCGGGTTTTGAATCAACGGCAACTTTGGCTTTTGCAGGTGCTTTTTTCGCGGAAGCAACAAGTTTTTTGTCGTTTAAAAAGCTTTTTAATAATTCTTCGCTGAATTCGCCCTTTTCGTCAGCTTCGCCCGTATAATAATACGGTGAAACGCCGAGTAACTGCGCCATTGAAAGAACCATTTTTGGGGAAGCCGAGCCTTTTTGAAACGCATTGTAAAACGTTGCGCGATTAAGTCCAGAGAGTTCGGTGATTTTTTTCTTGATGTCGGCGGAAGCGGTTTTAAAACCTTCCGAAATTCTGTCTTTTGATTTTTGTGCGTCGATGCTTAAATTAGTTTTTTTAAGACCTTCAATTTGCTTTGCGGTTAACATAAGTTAAACCCTCCATTTTATTGTAATATAACGATAGTATAGCAGATGAACTTAAATATGTCAAGTATTAAATAAATATTAGTCAGATATCTTGCCAAACATTAAAAAATAGTGTGTAATACTGTGTGAAAAAAGCAGAAAAAATAAAACATGACTTTTATTTTACACATCTCTTGACTTACGCCTGTAAATGTTATATAATACTTTTAGTACAATGTATTATATTTAGAGGTAATCAAATGCAAACAACCGCGCTACATACAATCGTTGATATTAACGATTTTCCGGCAGGGATACTCCAACTCCGCTGCGACGCAGAGCGAATGAAAATCACATATGCTAATGATTATTATTACGGGCTTTTCGGGATGGAGGAGGAGGAATACTCCTCGCTTAAACCCGATGAAGCCGGACTGCAGCTTGCTTACAATTCTGATTTTTTAGAAAATGCGGACAAGACGCAGATAAAAGCGGGTGAAGAGATTTCGTTTTATTTCAAGGCGAGGAAAAAGAATCACGAGCTTACTTATATCGGGGTCATCGCGAAACTTATTCGCGCCGACGGGGAAACAATGATTTTCGACGCCTGCGCTCAGTGCATAGACTGGATTGTGAACCGCCTGTCTAACTACGATAAGCTTACGGGACTGCCGAAAATCCATACTCTTAACGAAAGCTTCGCCGAAATGATGAACGGTGCGGGGGAAGGTGAGCGTTTTGCCGTGATTTCGGCTGATTTCAATAACTTTAAGCTTATTAACGAGAAAATCGGCGGCGAAAAAGGCGACGAGGTATTAATTGCTTTCGGAAAGGCAATAAACACGCTTGCTAAGAATCGCGGCTGTTGTTGCCGTGTGTTCTCGGACAAATATGTGATGTTCTTTCAATATTCCGAGGACGAGGACGTAAAGGGCGATATAGAAAATCTTATAGACGGATTTACTAAAAAACTGCGCGGCGAATTCGATTATTGTAATTTTAGTGTAAGCGCGGGGCTTTATTTAATTACCGCACCCGATGATTCCAACCTCACCTTATTTATTGATAAGGCAAACATAGCGCGCAAAAATGCCAAACTCGCACAAAACGCACAGGAAAACAGTTGTATGATTTATAAGGAGGAAATGAAAAACGAACTCAACCGTGCCATGCAAATAACCGCCGAAGCGGAGCGGGCGATTCAAAAAAGGGAGTTTGTTGTTTATTACCAGCCGAAAATTTCTTTGAAAACAAAAACCGTAATAGGAGCAGAGGCGCTTGTACGCTGGAAAAAGCCCGATGGTACGCTGGTTCCGCCGGGTGAGTTTCTGCCGTATCTTGAAAAAAGTTCGTTCATAAAGGAAGTTGATTTTTACGTATATGACGATGTTTGCCGCTGTATAAGAGCGGAACTTGACAAGGGAAAGGAAATACTTCCTGTTTCTGTTAACGTTTCACGCGTACATTTAAAAGACGATGATTTTATCGAAAAAGTAAACGCACTTGCTGAAAAATACGATATACCGCCCGAGCTTCTTGAATTTGAACTGACAGAAAACGCTTTCTTGGATGATGAGCAGAGCGCGGTTCAAATCCTAAAGGAGCTTAGGGAAAAAGGATTCATGGTATCAATAGACGATTTCGGCTCGGGGTACAGCTCGCTCAACTTACTTAAGAGTCTCCCTGTCGATATATTAAAATTAGACAGAGCGTTTTTCGGGAGAAGTGATTTAATCGAAAACAATGCGATTGTCGTCAACAGCATTATAGATATGGCAAGCCGGATGAAAATAAATGTAATTTGCGAAGGCGTTGAAACAGCGGAGCAGGTGGAGTTTTTGAAAAATACCGAGTGTGATTCAGTTCAGGGGTTTTATTACGCTAAACCGATTCCGCAGGAGGAATTTGAGGGATTTAAGAATAAATTTGACGGGAAAGGTTCGTGAAAGAAATTTTCGCTGTACTCGGAGTTTTGTGCTTTCACACTTGCTTTTTTATAAAATGTGCGTTAATATAATCTTCGAGGTGACGACATGATAAAAAGATACTTTTTTTATTTAATACGCTGGCAGTTAAGTACGCCTGTTTTAGCGTTCGTACTGATTCTGCTCAGTGAAATGAACACCATAACCGCCACCATCATCGCGAACCTGATAGGCGGGCTGATTTTCTTTTGGATAGATAGGTTTATATTTAAAACTATTACTAAAAGCCCGCTTTGGGAAATCAGAGATGATGTTATTTGCCATGATTGCGGAGTAACGGGGAGGGGCTATCGTATTGTTGAGTGGTTCAAATATAACCGCCGTGGGGATAAGAAGCCGCAGTTTAGGTGCGAGAGGTGTAAGGATACAAAGCGTCAGAAGATAGTAGAGAAGATTAAAAAGTGTTGAGAATACAAAACCCCCGCGTAAACGCAGAGTTTACGCGGGGGTTACATTGAATATCAGTCTTCGTTTTTTATCAGTGTATTCAAATATTCAACTTCTTTCGCCACTTCAAACCGCGGGAAAATAATTTCGCCGCGTTTAACTGTAACATTCTGCGGGAGCGTTCCCCACATTCCGGCGCTCCCGTAAGAAACGCAAGCGGTTTCTGCGCCGATTTGCCCGAATATTTTCGGCATGGTTGACGGCATAAACGGCGCGAGCAGGGAAGTGCAAATCCGAATTGTTTCAAGAAGATTATACAGAACACAAGCCAACCGAGGGTTATTGGCTTCATCTTTTGCTAAAATCCACGGCGTTGTTTCGTCAATATATTTATTGGCACGTGAAATTACTTTAAAAATTTCTGACAGAGAAGTGCTTAACTGCGGCTCTTCAATCAAAGCATCGATTTTGCTTTTTAATCCGGAAGCGAGGGAGATTAACTCGCTGTCCTGCTCACTGCTCTGCACTTTTTCTGTTGGCAGCACAGAATTGAAATATTTCTCGACCATTGCAACTGTTCTCGAAACCAAGTTGCCTAAATCGTTGGCAAGGTCGGTATTTATGCGGTTTAACATCAGTTCGTTGGAATAATCCACGTCGCCGCTGAATGGCATATCGCGCAGAATCTGATACCGCATAGCATCAACTCCGTAGCGTTCACCGAGTATGAACGGGTCCACGACATTACCGGTACTTTTACCCATTTTTTTACCGCCGAAGTTAATCCAGCCGTGAGAATAAAGCCGCTTAGGGAGCGGCAAATCCAATGCAAGCAGAATCGACGGCCATATGATTGAGTGGAAACGCACGATTTCTTTTGCGGTCATGTGAATATCGGCAGGCCAGTACTTAAAATCATTATGCTCATCGTTTGCATAGCCGAGCAGGGTTATATAATTCGACAGCGCGTCAATCCAAACGTAAATGACATGTTCCCCGTCAAATGAAACAGGTATGCCCCACTTAAAGGTCGTGCGCGATACGCAGAGGTCTTCTAATCCCGGTTTTATGAAATTGTTCATCATCTCGTTGACGCGGGAAGAAGGCTTCAGGTAATCGGTTTCGGTAAGCAGTTTCTCGATTCTTTCGGCGAAAGGCTGCATCTTCATGAAGTAAGCTTCTTCCCTGGCGTCGATGACATCGCGCCCGCAATCCGGGCATTTTCCGTCTTTCAGTTGCGATTCCGTCCAGAAGCTCTCGTCGGGGACGCAGTACTTACCCGCATACTCGCCCTTGTAAATATAACCTTTGTCGTAGATTTTCTTGAAAATATTCTGTACTGCGGATTTATGGTAATCATCGGTTGTGCGGATATAACGGTCGTAGCTTATATTCATGTAAGCCCAGAGCTTTTTGAAGCGCGCGGCGATTTCATCAACGTATAATTGCGGCTCCATTCCTGCTTTTTTCGCGCTTTCTTCAATTTTCATGCCGTGTTCATCCGTACCCGTACTGAACATCACGTCATAACCCTGCCAGCGCTTATAACGCGCAATCGTATCACATGCAGTTGTGGTGTAGCAGTGACCGATGTGCGGGTTTCCGGACGGAAAGTAAATCGGTGTGGTAATATAAAATGTTTTGTTTTCCAAAATGTTTTCTCCTTTTTTGTCTTTAATCTTATCACATAGTATACCATAAAATTGTCTTTTTGGCAAGAACACATAAATTTCAGATGAAAAATTTACATTTCTCATAAAAAAGGCTTGCTTTTTTTCCCGATTTCTTGTAGAATATATATATCTATGGTTAATCACACATTGAATTCGACACAGCGCCCGGCAGTTTAAGCAAGGAAACTGCCGTCAGGAGAGCAACGAAGAAGCAATGTAATGAAAAGGAGACAGGATATGTCAAACAGATTATTTCAAGGGGTCATTCAGCAAATGAAGGACACAATCGGACGTGTAATCGGCGTAATCGACGAGAACGCGACCGTGGTTTCATGCAGCGAAACCACAAAACTCGGAACCAGCACGGATTTCTTCTCAATCGAAATTGGCGAATCGCACGATATTTTCATCAGGGACGGCTATACGTACAAGCCGTTCGGGATTCACTCAAAGCCCGACTACGCTGTTTTTGTCGAGGGCGTTGACGAAGCAGCAGGCAAGTACGCCTCGATTTTAGCGGTCACTCTTTCGAGCATAAAGCAGTATTATGACGAAAAATACGACCGCAACAACTTTATCAAGAACATAATTCTTGATAATGTCTTGCCCGGCGATATAAGCATTAAATCCCGCGAACTGCATTTTAACGCGGATATTAACCGTGTGGTGTTCCTGATTAGTATAATTTCATCTAACGATGTATCGGCTTATGATGTAATTCAAAATCTTTTTCCGGACAAAAACAAGGATTTTGTATTTAATATTACCGAAACCGACATAGTACTTGTTAAAGAAATCAAAATCAATACAGAAGTAAAAGACCTTGAAAAGTTAGCGCGCTCAATTTCGGACACGCTGTCGAGCGAGTTTTTCACTCGCGTAAATGTCGGCATCGGTACGCCGGTTATGGGCGTTAAAGACCTTTCGAGAAGCTTCAAGGAAGCGCAGATAGCCCTCGAAGTCGGGAAAGTTTTTGATACGGAAAAAACTATTATCAGCTACGACAACCTTGGTATTGCGCGGCTTATTTATCACTTGCCCGTTATGCTGTGCGACACCTTTTTGTCGGAAGTTTTTAAGAAAGGCTCGATTGAATCCCTTGACCACGAAACTCTGTTCACGATTCAAAGGTTCTTCGAGAATAACCTCAACGTTTCCGAAACATCGCGTAAGCTTTTCGTACATAGGAACACTTTGGTTTACCGTCTTGATAAGATTCGGAAGCTGACGGGGCTTGACCTGCGTGAATTTGACCATGCGATTATATTTAAGATTGCGCTTATGGTTAAAAAATACTTATCTGCAGACCCTGTGAAGTTTTAAGGGGGGTTAAAAATGGCGTATAATAATGACGAGAACTCTTCACGTAATCGCTATCGAAATCCGGAAAGCAAACTTCAGTATCACTGGGACAAAGTACAGCACCTGTTAAATGGTGAGCCGGAGAAAATTGCACCCGTTACCATACATTTTGCACCTACGCTGGAATGTAATCATAATTGTTACTTCTGTACATACGGGGAGGCAAAGAAAAAACACTGCGGCGCTGTTAAAATGAGCCTTGAAAATGCTAAGGATTATTTGAAAAAGCTTAACGATGCCGGAGTAAGGGGTATAATATTTACCGGCGGCGGTGACCCGTGTACTCACGAAGACTTGATTCATATGATGGAAGAATGCAACTTGCTCGGAATGCACTTTGCATTAAACACCAACGGCGGTCTGCTTTCATCGGAATTATCCGAATCAATATTAAAACTTAATCCGGTTTATGTGAGGGTAAGTATTAATGCGGGCAGTCCAAAGTTTCAACGTTTAATGGCTGGAAAAGATGATTTTGACGAGATTTTAACAAACTTTAAGGCTTTGCTGATGAATAAAGTGAGGTTGAATAATGATGTTAATGTTTCCGCGGCGTGTGTTGTCGGAGAAATTAATTATCTTGACCTTAAAAATCTTGCTGATGCTATTTTAAAAATTGAAAAAGAGGTTGAAAAGGAAACAGGGATAAACCCGCAGATTGACATTCACATTCGCCCCATTTATAATCATAAAACATCGAAAATATACGATAAGTATGACGAGGAATTTATTAATCGGGTTAAGTCGATTTTACAGGAGCGCGAAAACGGGTTGCAGGCGGTTGAATCTTTCGAGCGTTTTATCGAAGAAAATGAACAGACGCCGCAGGCGATTCTTGACAAAGCGCTGAAGATTATTGAAGATGAGATTAAACCCGAATTAAAGAACGGGAACTCGAAAATAAATATTTTTTACCCAAATGAAAGAATGAAAACAGTTGGCGTGAGAAATAAAAAAGCTTATGATTGCTGTTTGGGGTTGTATTTTTACGGAACGGTTTGGAGCGACGGAAAACTTTATCCCTGTGTTGAATATGCGGGCATCGAAGAATACGCTGTCGGTGATTTGAATAATAATACCGCACGTGAAATTCTGTCCTCGGAAGAGAGAAAAAAGGCGATTGCCCGAATGAACGAAAGACTGCATGAATGTCCGCCGGTATGCGCTTATAATGAAATGAATATTTATCTTGACAATCTCATTAAAGGCGCGGAAAAATTCTCGGCAGAAAAAACAAGAGGTATAAGTTTTATATAACAATGCAGAATCACAGGTGAAAAATGGTTGAACTCAAAAACGTTGATGTACACTACAAAGAAGGCGGCGTAGATGCGCTCAACGACGTAAATTTAAGAATAAACGACGGTGAATTCGTTTTTATCGTAGGAAATTCGGGCGCGGGTAAAAGTACGCTCCTGAAGCTTTTGACGCGGGAAAGGGTTCCTACGGGCGGACGGGTTTTCGTTAACGGTTTTAATTTATCGAAACTGCGGGAAGGCAAAATTCCGAAGTTCCGCCGTTCAATCGGCATGATATTTCAGGATTTCCGGCTGATTCCGAATTTGACGGTTTATGAAAATGTAGCGTTTGTACTGCGCGTAACCGACCGTTCAAGGCGCTTCATACGGCAGAGAGTACCATATGTGCTGAACTTAGTCAGACTGACGGATAAAGCGCGGGCGTATCCTTCGCAATTATCGGGCGGGGAACAGCAACGCGTGGCAATTGCGCGCGCCTTTGCGTCCGACCCCGGATTGATTATAGCGGACGAGCCTACCGGAAATATCGACCCCGAGCTTTCTTATGAAATCGTTGAGCTGCTCAAGGATATTAACAAGTGCGGAACCACGGTCATTATGGTTACGCATGAGCATGATTTGGTGAAATATTTCGGGGGACGGATTATCAGCCTTAAAAAAGGCAATGTTGATTTCGATGATTATATAGGGGGAAACAATGAAGGGCAGTAATTTTTCGTACCTTGTAAAGCAGGGCGTTGTTTCGGTGTGGCACAACAGGGTAATGTCATTCGCGAGCTTTTGTATACTAATGGTGAGTTTGCTGTTAATTGCTTTAGCGGTGTTGTTTTCAATCGATATAGGTATAGCTATAGGTAACATCGAGGACACAAACGAGATTCTCGTCTTTGTGGAAAACGATTTACCGGAGTCGGAAATAAGCTATATTTCCGATATTCTGAACAGCTATAAAAACGAATACGTCAGCAGTGTTGACTTTTTTTCAAAGGAAGATGCGTGGGAAAGCGAGCGCGAGTGGTTCGGAGAGGTTATGTATATTCTTTTTGACTCGGTAGGCGATAACCCGATGCCCCACACTTTTATTGTTTCATTGCGGGATATTACGAGAATGAATGAAGCCGCAACGCGCTTTAGCGCAATTGAGGGTGTTATAGGTGTGCGGGCGCCGTATGATTTCGCAGAAGTGTTAATCTCTATACGAAACACGTTTGCTATATTGGGAATCGCGATTTTAGCCGCGCTGATTGTTGTCTGCCTTGTAATTATTTACAATACGGCGAGAGCAAGCGTTTTTGCGCGAAGAATGCAAATCAGTATAATGAAGCACGTCGGCGCAACCAACGCATTCATAAAAATACCGTTCTTTATAGAAGGAATGTTCATAGGTATTATTGCGGGGGTAGCTTCGTGGTTTTTAACAAAAATCGCTTATGAAACAGTCGTTTCGATATTTTCGGAAGAAATTATGCTGATTCAGGTATTAGGGCTTACGAGCATCACCGATTTTAATGATATACGCTGGATTGTGCTTGCGGCGAATTGTTTTGCCGGCGCATTGCTCGGTGCGGTCGGAACTGTATTCAGCATGGGAAAACACCTAAAAGTATAATTAACAGGTAATAAGGAATAATGAAGGGGAAATAAGTTTGAAACAAAATACAACTGAAATGGGGAAAATGTTGTTTTCACTTCGTTTTAAAACGAAGCTATCCTCTGTTGGCGAAGAAAGGACTTTATGAAAATATGAACAAAAAATTTTCGCTCGGCGTTTGCATAAGCTTAATCGCTGTCGCTTGCGCCGTAACATTTGTGTTGACAATGAGCCTTTCGCTTGACATCTATAACCAAAGAATCGCAGGCGTCGGAGAGCGCGAGGCGATTTACGCAAAATTGCAGGACATCGACTCTTATGTCAGGAACAACTTTTTTGAAACAATTGACGAAGACAGGCTTGCCGCCGGCATAATGAGCGGCTATATGTCAGGACTCGGCGATAATAAAAGCAGATACATACCCGATTTAGAGTTTTATGAGTTATCCCAGTATATGAAAGGGCGTATAATTACCACGGGTGTTCAGGTTGTGCGTAATGAAGACGGGTATATCAGAATAACTGATGTTTACGATGGTTCATCGGCAAAGATTCAAGGAGTTGAGGTTGGCGATATTATTACGCATATTAATAATATACAGGTGCTTGAACTCGGCGCCGAGAACGCAATAAAGCTTCTTTCTGTTGACGAAAGTGCGCGTGTTAATATAACAATTCAGCGCGACGGCGAAGAACAGCGATTCAGCTTAATACGCCAGGAAATAGATTTGTTAACAGTCAGGGGGATTATGCACGAAGACATCGGATTTATCAGAATCAGCGGTTTTGCCGAAAACACGGGCAACCAGTTCGATATGATTATTGACGAAATGCTTGCAAATGATATAAAAGGGTTGATAATAGACGTGAGAGGGCTGAGCGGGTGCATGATTGCGCCGCAAAGACAGATTCTCGACAGGCTTCTGCCGCGTTCGGCGGCGGCTGTGGCGGAATACAGGAACGGAAGTATTAATACTATTATAGAAATAACAAGCGATTCGGATATCAGTCTGCCGATTACACTAATAGCCGACGGAAGCACGGCAGAGGGCGGCGAACTTTTTGCGGCGGCGCTGAAAGATTTTGCGGCGGCGCAGATTGTCGGCACTCCCACAAAGGGAGACCCGGTCTTTACAACAATACGATTGCTCGGCGACGGGAGCGCGGTGCTGCTTTCAAACATGAAAGTGCGTTCGGGCGGAGGGACGAGTTTTGACGGCGAGGGAATAAGACCGGACTTTTTTATAGAACTCGCAACACCGGCAGATACTGACTTGGATAACCTTGAATACACGCTCGACCTGCAAATCAGAAAGGCGTTTGAGGTTACCGAAGCAAGAATATCACAAATAACAATACAGGAGGAACAATAACATGGCAAAGCAGACAATTTTAACACAAGAGGGACTAAACAAACTTGAGAAGGAGCTTGAACTTTTAAAAACCGTAAAACGCCGCGATATTGCTGAGAAAATAAAAACCGCGCTTTCTTTTGGCGACCTCGCCGAGAACTCGGAATACGATGAGGCTAAAAACGAACAGGGGATTGTCGAGGCGCGTATAGCTGAGATTGAAGTTACGCTCATGAATGTGGAAATTCTTGACGCGGACAGTTTGACAACGGAAGAAGTGCAAATAGGTAACAAGGTAAAAATAAAAAACACCGAAACTTCAAAAGAAATGAACTTACACATTGTCGGCTCTAAGGAAGTCGATATGAAAGCGGGCAAAATTTCTGACGAATCTCCAATAGGGAAAGCCTGCATAGGTCACAAAGCCGGCGATATAATTACTGCCGAAGCGCCTGCGGGTTTAGTTTCCTACGAAATAATTGAAATTTCCAAATAAAAAAATAAAGGACAAAAATATGCAAGACAACAATAACGAAACAATATTAACCGATGAAGAAATAAACGCGAATTTAAGTGAGCAGAACCGGATTAGGCTTGAGAAGCTGACCGAGCTTAAAAACGCGGGTATGAATCCTTATGAAATCACAAAGTTTCCCGTTGACACAAAGAATGTCGATATTGCCGGAAAATTCGGCGAATATGAAAATAAAGACGTTTGCATTGCGGGGAGGATTATGAGCTGGCGCGATATGGGAAAGGCAAACTTCATAGATGTTCGCGATGCTTCGGGGAGAATGCAGGTTTATGTAAAAACAGACGACATAGGCGAAGAAAAATTCGCTGAATTTAAAAAGTGGGATTTGGGCGATATAGTGGGGGTTAAGGGCTTTGTCTTCAGGACAAGGCGCGGTGAAATTTCTGTACACGCAAAGGAAATTACGCTTCTTTCAAAGTCGCTGTTACCTCTGCCCGAGAAATGGCACGGATTACGGGATAAGGAAGAGCGTTACAGAAAGCGCTACCTTGATTTAATCGCCAATCCTGATGTTAAAGACGTATTCGTCAAACGCTCATTGATTCTGAAAGAAATCAGAAGCTATCTTGATAATTTAGGCTTCCTTGAAGTTGACACGCCGGTACTGCATACTGTGGAAACAGGCGCGGCGGCAAGACCTTTTATCACGCACCACAACACGCTTGATATACAGATGTTCCTGCGTATTGAAACGGAACTATATTTGAAAAAGCTGATTGTAGGCGGATTTGACAAGGTTTATGAAGTCGGGCGTATATTTCGGAACGAGGGCATGGACAGCACTCACAACCCCGAATTCACTATGATTGAGATGTACTGGGCATATGTTGATTATTTTGCGATGATGGATTTAATCGAGGAAATGTACAAACATCTGTGCCTTACAATTTGCGGTTCTGATACCGTAAATTACAAAGGAATCCAAATTGAACTCGGAAAGCCGTGGAAACGGATGACAATGCGCGAAGCTGTTGAAAAGTATGCGGGAAAGCGCGATGTAACCGGAAACGAGCTTATTGAATTGTTTGAAGAATTCGCCGAGCCTAATTTAATTCAACCGACTATAATTTACGATTATCCCGTGGAAAATTCGCCGCTTGCGAAGCGTAAGGCAAACGACCATATGTTTACGGAAAGGTTTGAATTCTTTATAAATGCCTGTGAATTCGGGAATGCGTTCAGCGAGCTTAACGACCCGTCAGACCAGCGTGAACGCTTTGTAAAGCAGGTTGAAGAGCGCAGGAAGCAGGGAGCAAACTCACAGCTTGACGAGGATTTTCTAACCGCGCTTGAATACGGATTGCCGCCGACGGGCGGACTCGGTTTAGGGCTTGACAGGCTTGTAATGTTGCTTACCGACAGCGCGTCAATCCGCGATGTTCTGTTGTTTCCGACGATGAAGCCTGAAAATACTACTCATTTTTAATTTGACTGAAAGGGAAAGTATGTCAACAAATTATGACAAAAGAGAGATTCTAAAGTTAAAGCAGGGTTTGATTGAGGACAGCGATATAATCAAAAGGGAAGAGCCTGAAAAGATTGAACTCCGCGGCAAAAAGAAAATCGAAAACTTTTTTTATCACTATAAGATTCATGTAATTATCGTGCTGTTTTTTGGTTTGCTTATCAGCTTTTTTACTGTTGAAATTTTGATGAAGAAAAGGTCGGACGTTAACTTTATGCTTTTAGCTACGAACGAAGAAACAAGCGTGTTTGTATTCGTTTACACCGACGATATAGGCGAAGCTGTTGAAAAGTTCACTCCTCATTTTAACGGTAACAGATACGTTTATGCCGAATCGTTCCCCATCGACCTTTTCAACACAATGAACGCGGAGGGTGTTATAGCGGGTCAAACCAAGCTATTCGGGGAAATACGGGTGGGTACAACGAGAATGATTATGGGAAACCGTGACGCTTTCGACAGAATAATCGGCGATGATTTAACCGTGGGGGATGTTTATGTAAACCTGAGCCGGCTTTATCCGGGCAATGAGAATATAGTTGAAGATGTGTTTTTCAGGGTGAGAGGAAGCGAATTGTCAAGGCTTGCCGATATGGACGAGCATTGTCCCGATGATTTTTATATAGCCGTAATTGAAATGAATTTGCACAACAGCGGTCAGCAGCGCGCCCACGAACGCTCGCTTATTGTATTGGATAATATTATAAACGGAGCAGTTATAAATTAAAAGGGGGAATAAATTCCCCCTGCGCTTTTACTTTGGATTGTTGTTTACTATTTTCCGGGCGAGTGTGTCATCGGCTTCCAAAAGCGGATAAACCGTGCCGTCTCTCGTTGTATAGCTTTCAGGGATACTGTTTGTAAAAAGCGGAGTAACGGTTCTGTCCGGCTTAATACGCGTTTTATTCCCGTTTAGAATTTTTTTATTGTTCATATTTAATAACCTCGCAGATTTATTAGTTTAAAAATATTGTTTTCCGAAAGGACAAATATATGCGTAAAAAATCTTTTTTAAGGCTTTTGTTTGAAACATTAGGGAGCGCTGTCATCGGTAACGTAATGGCGCTTGTAGTTACTATATCGCTGGCGAGTTTCGGAACAGGCAACGCGTTGCTTGGAATATCGGCGTTCTGCTCGATTTCGGTTTATCTTATGCTCGTGTTCAATTCGGGATATAAGGACGGCGAAATCGACAGAAAGCTGATTCAAAGGAAAGTTATAGAAAAACCGGAAGGCGGTAAGTGGGTGAAAATCGGTTGCCTTATCGGCGGGTTTTTCTGTGTGGCGAGCGCGCTTCTGCTTTTATTCACCGGGAGCGGCGGGGAAACAGGTACAGCAATAAGCGCGGACGGCGGCTATCTGAACCCTTTCCGGCTTGCGCTCGGGGCAATCATGGCGGTATCGCTGCTACTCGGCGGTACTGAAATCCCGATTTGGTCGCCGCTTGTGTTTATGGGGATTTTTGCGCTGACGCCGGTTGCATGCAGATTCGGGTACTGGGTGGGGGTTTATGAAAAATGGACAATTGATAATATAGTTTATAAAAAGAAAAAATAACAGAAATCTTGACAATTTTTATCTTTTCATATATTAATAAAGCAACTTCACGCCAACTTCACATTGGCGTGATATTATAGTGAAAAGCCAAAAGGAGCATCACTATGCAAACTATTCTGATTGTCGAAGATGATAAAAACACTAATCAAGTAATTACCGAATTTTTGAAAGAAGCCGGATACAATGTCCTGTCTGTTTTTGACGGCACGGAAGCCATGACGGTTTTTTATGAAAACAAGGTCGCTTTGGCTGTGCTTGACATTATGCTCCCGAAACAAAACGGCATTGAAGTCTTAAAATATATTCGTTCATTAAGCAATATCCCGGTAATTATGCTGACCGCTCTCGGCGACGAATACACTCAAATCAAAAGTTTCGACCTGCAAGCTGACGAGTATGTGACAAAGCCGTTTTCTCCTATTGTTTTAGTTAAGCGAATAGAAGCGTTACTAAAACGTGTAAACCCTATAAACAACACAATTTTGTCAATCGGTGATGTTGTAATTGATTTTTCCGCTTATACTGTAATGAAAGACAACATGCCTTTGGATTTAACGACAAAAGAAATAGACATTATTAAATATCTCGCTGAAAATGTTGGCAAAGTAGTATCCCGTCAGCAAATTCTTGATGCCGTTTGGGGGTTTGATACTGTTTCATCGGACAGAACGATTGACACGCATATAAAGAATATCCGTAAAAAACTTGGCGTAGAATGCATCTCTACTGTAAAGAATGTCGGCTATAAATTCGAGGTGTGTCATGAAAATTAAACTAAAAATATTTCCTAAAACATTTATAAGCTCTTTATTATTGATTGTAGGTGTTGTTGTTATTGCTTTTTTTCTTATCGGCATACTAACACCGCAATTTTATCGTGCATATAAAGAGGAAATGTTAAATGCAGACCTCGACACGCTCATACCTTTATTGGAAAACACGGGAAGAGCCGAATTAACATGGCAGTTAGAACAATTCGCGGCAATGCACGAATATGGTATTATCCTGCGTGATGAAGAAGGTAACACGCTTTTTTCACGGACATTCGGTATGTCGGTATCAATGATACAACCCCCTTCACCCAATAGCGGAAATTTTGCCGGAAGCTCAGCCACAGCAAGGGACGAAAGCTTTGCCGAAGATGAACGAATCACGAGCGGAGATATGACATTTATAACCGAGCTAATTGCCGAAAGTCGCTTATTTAGAGATGGCACGGGTCACACACTTGTTTTGAATCTATCATTATCAATACAACCAATAGACGAAGCCAATACGGTTTTGTACCGTGTATTTCCATATGCTTTATTGATAAGCATAGTTTTAAGTGCGGCGGTTTCCTTTATATATGCCAAAACGATTACTGCGCCCGTTAAGGCAATTTCAAAAACGGCACTTAAAATGAAAACGCTTGAAAAAGACGTTAAATGTAAAGTAAAATCTTCTGATGAAATCGGCGAGCTTGCCGGAAATATAAATGAACTTTACAGCAGACTGCTTTTTGCAATAAACGATTTACAAAATGAAATTCAAAACACCGCCGCCGCCGATAAAGAAAAAATCGACTTCATGCTGACGGTTTCCCATGAACTGAAAACACCGCTTACTGCCGTTAAAGGCATGATTGAGGGCATGGCTTATAATGTCGGCGTTTACAAAGACAGGGACGAGTATCTTAATCGTTGCGGGGAAAAGATTGACGAACTGACCGCACTTCTTAACGAAATTCTTAACGCTTCAAGGCTTGAAATGTCACCGCTGCCGGAAGACTATAAAAACACAAAGATTAGCAAGTTAATTAAAGATACGGCGGCAACGCATGATATGATTGCATTATCCGAACAGGTAACTATAAAAATTGATGCAGACGAGAATATTATTAAATCTGTTCCTGTTCTGCTGTTTTCAAAAGCATTATCTAATATAATCTCAAATGCGGTTAAATATTCCGATAAAGGCGGCACCGTAAAGATTTATACGGACAATGAGCAGCTTATCATTGAAAATAACTGCACTCCGCTTACTCCCGAAGAATTGAGCCGTGTATTTGAGCCGCTTTACAGCGCGGGCGAAGGTCACGGTTTGGGGTTGTATCTGACCGAGCGTATTTTGAAAGTCTGCGGATTGGAATATAAATTTACTCCATTTGAAAAAGGCATGAAATTTATTTTATTTTAATAAAAAACTTCATATCAGCTACAAATTGCCTCTGTATACTGTGTAACAGAAAGGGGGCAGTTTTTATATGCGAAAGATTTTTAAACTATCTTATGAGTATATTCTGTTTTACTTGCAACTTCTTTTTATCGCGCTGTTTGTTTTGGTTTTATTGGCGTATAACCTTGACATTGCAGAGAAGAGTTTTTTGGAACGCAGAATGTTTTCGGAAAATGTGCGGGGAATGTGGCTCGGCGACCCGCGGGTTGACACAGATGTAGCGTTTGAGTTTCCCGAAATCCCCAACGCGGATTATATGCTTTACAAGAATCTTGACGACAGCTTTGACATCACGCGGGCGATATGGGGAACAAGCGACGTGTTCGGGTTATCTTCCTTTATTGACGAGGGGCGGTTCTTTAACACAGACGATTACGCAAGTAACGTACAGGCAGTTGTTGTGGGGTCGGACATGGTTTTCCGCTCATTTGAGGAAAACGGCAAGCGATACCTTCACTATGACGGGCGATTGTTTGAGGTAATCGGCGTGTTCTGCGAAACAGGAACGGTTCTCGACAGAACTATCTACGTCAATCTGCGGAGTATTTTGGAAACCCATGAACACTTAGCGTTATATTACATTGATGCAAGGGACGAAGATACGGTAAGCAGGGTTGTTTCCGAATTTCAGCAAAACGCCGAAGGTAAATATAAAATTATGCTGCAAGAATATGAATCGTCCGTGCATTACGGAGGCATAGGGGGCGTAAATCATACCATGCTTCTTACAGCGGTAATAGCGGCAGTTTTAAATCTGCTCATAACCGTAATATTCTTCGTAACTCACAAAAAACACAAAGTAGCTGTGCAAAAACTATACGGCATGACAAGTAAAAATTTAGCGTGGAGTTACGGCAAAAGCATAGCTGTTATTATTACAGCGTCGTTTATTTCGGTTGTGTTGGTAATCGTCGGGTTATCGCAGTATATGGGCGGGTTCTTTACGCTTGAAAAATTAGCGGTGTATCACTTTATGATTATGGGCGGCGGGTTGATTGCGCTTGGAATGGCGGTTGTGTTCTTTATTGTAAAGTTAGCACGAAAAGTAAATATCAGCGACACGCTGAAAGGGAGGTGAGTAAATGTTGAAAATATTATGGCTTGAAATGAAAAACTATCTCAAAGGAAATGCGGCGGTTTTTATTCTGTCGGTCTTGGCGTTCACGTTTGCCTGTATAACGATTAACTTAACGATGTTTAATTATCTGCAAGCAGACAAGTTCCGCCGAGAAAATGAGGAAAGTTACGGGAATAAATCATTTTATAAAGTGTCGCTTCCTCCTTCTTCAGCGGTTTTTATGAGAGTGTTCGGTAACGACAACAGGGAAAATATCATTAAAGCATTTGAACAGCTAAAAAATGACCCGTTGTTTGAATATCGTTACAGACAGCCCAATTCGATTGAGTTTTTCGATTTTGATAATCCGAACTTCGGAGTCGCCGATTTTCCGCGTTACAGGGACGAGTTTTTGCATGGCTACGAGCAGGGCAGAACGGAATTTGCAAAGCAGGACGATTATTTATCGCTCAAAGGACTTTACGCCGACCGTTTACTGATTAACGAGCCGAATGTCAATATCGCTTCCGGCAGATGGTTTACAGAGGAAGAGTTTTACGTTCATGACCCGAATGATATTCAGTTCCCTGTTATTCTCGGTGCGGGCTACAGCGATTTGTATGAAATCGGAGACATTATTGAATATATGCAAATGGGTTCGGTAAACCCCATCACCCTGCATGTTATCGGCTTTTTGGAACAGGACGGTTGGTTCTACGATAACAACAATGAAAGATTGTTGTTAAATCGTTATATGGTTGTTCCCTCGCCGGAGATAACGTATAACTTTATATTACCGGACGGCAGTTACTGTGAGTTTGCGAGGTTTGTTTACAACTCCTCAATAATGATGAACGCCCGAATAGTCGCTGATGAACAGAGTGCGGCGGCGGCAATGCAGAGAGTGTATCAGATTTGGGGTGAAAACAAGCTGTATGAGTTTGAACTGTTTGATGAAACAGACGGAGCGCAAAGGTGGCTTGTCATGGCGAGGGAACAAACGCTTTCTAACTTAATTATCAGCGTTTTTACACTTTTGGTCTGCGTTCTGATGTTTTCCATACAGGCGAGTTACAAGCTGAACAAATATAAGAAAAAGTACGGGATTTACATGATGAGCGGAATCACGGCAAAGCAGTTATTGGCACTTATGCTTCAAGATGTTGTTCTGATGTTCGCGCTGTCATTCGGCTTGATGTTTGCTCTGACGGAAATATATAGAACAATTTGGTTTAGTAACCCTGCAACATTCCATCGGTTCGATATTACACCCATAAGTATGGAAACAGTCGTTGTGCTGCTGATTACACAGTTGTTACTGCTGTGCTTTATAGGTATAACGGGGCATAGAAAAATTCACAAAACAGACATGAGCGCGGCATTGCGCGAACATGAATAGGAGGTAAACATGGAACTGTTAAAATTAGAGCGTATAACAAAAAAATACGGTCAGTCGCAAAACATAACCGCATTAAATCAATTCAACCTAAATGTCAGAGAGGGAGAAATGCTTGCTCTCATGGGTAAATCGGGTTCGGGCAAGTCTACCGTTCTTAACATCATTTCAGGGATTGACGGTTTGCAAAAAGGCAGTTATAAATTCAAAAATCAAGAAATGGCAAAAGTCAAGGGTGATAAAATGACGGTGTTCAGGCGAGATAATATCGGCTTTATTCTGCAACACTTCGCTTTGATTCAAGACGCGACTATTTATGATAATATCGCTCTGCCCTTGCGGCTAAGCCGCAAACCTAAAGCGGAAATCAAGGAGAGAGTGCGAAAGTTGGCGGCAGAACTCGGCATAGAAAAGCAGTTAAAGAAATATCCGAAAGAATTATCGGGCGGCGAGGCGCAAAGAGCGGCAATCGCAAGAGCAATTATCAATCAACCCCAATTAATTCTCGCGGACGAACCGACAGGCGCACTTGACGAGGAAAACAGCCGTAAAATAATGGAGATTTTCCAAAAGCTGAACGCACAGGGCAATACTTTTATTATCGTCACACACGACCCTAATGTCGGGGCGATGTGCAAAAGAACCGTCCATATTAAAGACGGAAAAAATTATGAAACGGGAGGAGGTGAAATTAATGCGTAAATCAAGAATAGGTTTACTGTTAATCGCTTTTTCGGCAGTGATGATGTTATTGACTTTAACCGCTTGTACAGATAATGAAAGCGATTCACCAAGCGGCAACAACACATTGTCCGAAGAAAGCGGAAACTATCAATTTGACGATAGTGTTACTATTCCTTCCGGCGGGGAGAGAGTACGCGACAGCGACGGGTGGCAGAGCTTTGAGGACGGCTCCGGCGACGGATTCAGCGTGACTGTTGAAGATGATGATAATGACATCATTATCATGGGTGAACAATCGTTTGAGGTCGATGTAACCGGTGACAACGAACATCGTTTCAGCCATTCGGCCGGTGCTGATTAAGCAAGAACTCCAAGAAAGCAGAAGCAGAGGATTTATTTATCCTCTGCTTTTTATTTTATGTTTGTTTCTATTATGCTGCTCTTACAGCTTCTTCTCTCCCATCCACTGCTCACTCACCACATGAAACCCTAATTTACTGTACCAATCAGCGATTGCGACATAACGCAGTTCCGCCGCCGTACAACCCTCTTGCTTGAGAAAGTTCATGCCCTCGGCTACCATTCGCCGCCCTATGCCAAGCCCCCGCGCTTTATTAATAACGCCGACACAGCCGATATAGGCAAATTTTTCTTTTTCGCCTGAAAATTGCGCATCTTCCGTAATTAAAATCTGAAAGCCCGTGATTTCACCGTCCGAAACCGCAAGCATGACAGGGTCTTTGCAGTCCTCGAAAAAACGCACCCACTTTGAATCTGCGTCTTCCACAGCGGCAAGCAGTTCTTCCTTGTCCGCTTCCTCGGCAAACCGAAAGCTGACCGATTCCGGTAACGGCGGCAGATTAAGCGCGTCCGAGTCAAATATATCAAGCTGAATACTCATGTTCACGCTTGTCCACTCGGCTTCGTAACCTCTTTTCATGAAAAAAGAGGTAATATCAGGATTTTCGGCAGGAACACCCTGCAAGACATAATAACGTCCCTGTCCGAGTATAATATGAGCCGCTCCCGATGATTTAATATGCTCCTCGGATACTTTCAGCAGCCCGCTCCCATAGCCTTTGCCGCGATGCTTTTCATCAACGCACAAGAGCGTAATTGAGTTTCCGTGAATCATTGAAAACCCAATAGTTTCTTTACCTTCATAAACCCGGATTATACACGCTATTTCGGGTTTAAGGCAATTGTTCCACACTTCCCGGTTCATTTGAAAACCGGGAAAACATTTATTATATAGCTGAAAAATATCGTAGCTCATGTCAAATCTCCTTATGGGATTTATTTTATTATACCATAAATATTTTGACAAGGCAAGTGTGTTATAAGATAACTTTAAAAAATCTGTAAAGAAAACATGCGGGAAGCTGTTCAAACTGAAAACGCGGTGGGATTTGATATGGTATGCCGCTCCTGTATCTGTACTGCTGAATATCAGCATTTTGCCCCGCTTGCCGTATTAGCTTTTCGTTATAACGTAATCCACATAGCAGGACGAATTCCAAAACCACCGATGTCGTGGTCAAACATTGTCATGTTAGTGCCGCTAAATTCAAGAGCAATTTCACCGTTTTCGCGAATAAAAGCGAATTTTCCGCTGTCGCTGTTACCTCCCATATAAAAACCGGGTGTGCGTAAATACCACCATTGAGGGCTGTCGTTGTAATTCGCAATGCTTGCCGAATTGTTGACAAAGTATTTTTGAACTTCCGTTAAGCTCAATATAAATATTTTGTCGTTTGTGTCAGGTCCCGCATCTGCGTAATCCCCCGCATCAAAATAATGCTGTGGATTAATGTTTTCTATCTGTGTTTCAATTATACGTGCCCTGTCTGCTGCATCAAAACTGTTATAAAATTCGCTGTTCAGATATACTCGCAAATCACAGTCAACCCATGTAATTGTATTGTTTACCATTGCACCATTATGAATACTTCTTCTTTCCAAAATATTTTCACTGACAATTAATGCTTTATCTCCGCTTCTTTCAAGAACAATCCAATTATATCCGCCAAATTGTAATTTGTCAACTACGGGCGGGGCTGTTACAGGCGGAGTTGTTGTTACTACGGGTTCGGAGGTTGTGGTTATAACGGGGGGCGTTGTTGTGGTTATCGGGGTTGTTGTAGTAGTCGGTGTGGTTATATCGGCATTACCGCTGTCGTTAGGTTGCTCACCTCCACAAGCCGTGAGCGTAAGTATTAGCATAAATGCAAGTGCGATTGCTAAAAATTTTCTCATTATATTTTGCTCCTTTTATTTTTGGTAAGCGGGAGCAAAATGCTCCCACCTGTAGTATTGGATTAATTACGGCATGGAATCTACAAAATTAAAACCGCTGTTGTTTGCAACCTCAATATGTTCATGCTTAGTCCACGTGTCCAAGTTAGAACTATCTACAACAAAGTAAGCAACGTTTCCGACAATAGCTAAAACTTCACCTTTAAGGTCGACTTCACTATACAGTTGTGCAAATTCCTCATTTTCAAATGTGCGTTTAACTACACGGTAAATAACATTACCGTCTCCGTCAAAACTCCTTAAGTCATCAATAGCGTGCCTATTATAACCATAAATCACACCATGAGGAATAGATATTATTAGATAATTATTTGACAATGTCCTAAAATAATTTGCATCTGCTGTGCCTTGATTTGCTAATTCTGCAATCTGTGGGCTGCTATACACAACAGTATTAGGGTACAGTAGTGTGGGTGTTGGGTCGGGTGTAGGCGCTGGGTCGGGTGTGGGAATGTCAACAACAGGCGGTACATAGCCGGAAATTAGTGTAACAGGCTGTGCTTGACGTTGAACGCCGTTAAGTTTGAAATGTATATCGTATGTTGCGAGGTCATAAAGAATTGATGTAAAATGAATAACATAAGTTGTTCTATCGAAATTTTCCATGTAGTTAAAAATTATATCATCATTGAAATTTGAACGGTCTAAGGCAATTCTCGTGCCGTCTTTTTCTAATTCAAAATCTGATAAGTCGCTCCAACTTATTTTATCTTGTTCATGTTGACCGTTAAATTTAATACTGATTCCCCATATTGAAATCATTCCTTCTTCCGAACCGTCACCAGTAAACGATGTCATAAAATAATCTCCGTTATCGGGAGTGTTTGAGTTATCGAGGTCTTGCGTTTCCGGTTCGCTCGGTGTGGTTGTTGTAACAGGGGCTGTTGTTGTTGTCGGGGTTGTTATGTCATTGTTTCCGCTCGGCTCGGTATCTCCCCCGCAAGCCGTAAGGGTAAGTATTAGCGATAATGTCAGAAGTGTTGCGATTAGTTTGTTTTTCATTTTAATGCTCCTTTAAATATTATTTTGTTCCCCTGCCCGATGAACGAGCAGAGATAGTTTTTTACCAATAGCGTGATACCCACGGTAATTCTTTGAAAGCGGGGTCATCTGTCAAAAGGGTCACGATGTTCCCAATCCATTTTCCCCGCAAGGTGAGCGTGTTGTGCGGTTAGAGGTAATTCCGTTGCGCAGAAACAAATTTTTGTATGCTTCTATATCTCGACCGCCCGCTCCATAAACCATTCACTCTCGCGAACGGCGAAAGCATCACCGCACTCTATTAGACCTCCACTGAATTAGATTTCCGTGGAGCTCTAATATAATTTTCGCACAAATAAGTATCAACTAAATATCAAATTAAAACTTAAATGGCGTTCCCGATTTTTTCAAAGTGGTCGAATTCGACCACTTTTTTTATTGCACACCTTTCATAAGTGGAATGTCAAACTCCTTATCACTCGACAGCATTAATAATACCTCGGGATAACCTAAACGATATAAAGTGCCATTGCCTGCTTCTCGGGAAACTCCGGGGAGGTCGGTCAAAATTCTGTATGCTTCTCTATCACGGAAAACTTGATTAACTGAGCAATCGGTAGTTCTCTTGTGGGTTATTGTTGCTTCTAAAAATAACGGCGGTTTTGTTATATCTGAGCACGTCATTAAATCAACTTCGCCTATTTCTGTATCAACAAATTTATATGAATAGTGAATCTTCTCATATCCTCTGCGGTATATTTCTTCCGATTTGACAGCTAATTCATACAATTCGCCATATAATGCAGGGTTGCTACATAGAATTCCAACTATGTCCTCAATATTTATCATTAGGCGAGTGTAAACCAAAGGGCTGATGACACTTAAAGTGTATTCTTTTAATACTCTATCTAAACTTTCGGCACTGTCAACCTCAGCTAAAAGTACATGAGCTAAGTCTATTTTTTGTTTTTCATCAGTATTCTTTTTCAAATCGACAAACGCATATCCGTTCGCCAATAGAAAATTCAATGCCTGCGCTATCTCTTTTGGAGATAATTCGGTTGATAATGCGTTAGACTGCCCTATCAAAGAACTTGATAAGTCAATTCCTAATTTACGCAAGGTCTTAGCTGTGTATTCTTGTTTCCCCGGAACTGTTTCGCCAAAACTCTTTGTATTCACATGACGGTTCAATGTGTATGCAAGCACATTGTAGACTGCCTTTGCTAAATCTTTTGATAATACTTTATGTCTTGTATCGCAGAACAAGTTTTTCGCAGAGATTTGCATTTCATCAGAAACTTCACCAAAGTATCCTGCATTCAAAGTAATTTGCATACCTTCGGGAACATCTTTCAAACGATAGAAGTCTTGAATATCGCTGTCCGTGGGAGTATAATTTTCTCCATACTCGCCGATTCGTCCCGAAAAGTACAAATATTCCTCAAAACTCAAAGGGAACATTTCTATTTTATCACTGCGACAACCTAAATGTTCAATTCCAAGCTGAGATAATGCGCCGTAAGATGAGCCTGTTATTACTAATCGTCTACCCTCTAACTCAGTATGAACATCACGATAAACCATGTCGTAATCTTGCACATAACCAATTTCATCAAAACATAATAACTGCTCCGGCCTGTCAAAAAGTTCCTCATACTCGTTGGTGGTCATGGGGGTTTCTTTGAAATTGACATAATAGCCGTTGTGCGCTTCTGCAAACTGTTTCAACACTGTAGATTTACCCACACGGCGAATCCCCAAAACAATTGCAACGCTTTGGTGATTGTCTTTCAACCATTTTTCAAGTTGGTAAAACGCTTTACGTTTTTTCATAATCATTATTTCCTCCTACCCCGATTATTCCTATACAAATCCGATTTTTCCAATGCCTTAACCAATACTTCCGTTTCTTCATCAGTCAAGGCTTTTGTGTTCAGCCCGATTTGCTTTCCGAGAAGTGCCAACTTCGCCCGACCTTTGCTCTTGCTTTTCATCAACTCGTCAATATCGCCCGTTAAGGTTTTTATAACGTCCGATTGTTCATCAGTACGGGCGTTCTTTTTATGCTCATCGTACATAGTGACAAGCAAGCTGCGGAATCGTTCAACGACTTTGTTCAGCAGAAATTCATCTTCGTTAACTCGGCGATTGTTAGCTTGCGTTCATCACGCAAATCGCGCAGTTTCTTTTGTAGGGTGAGTGTGCAAATCATGGTGTACCTTTCTAATGTTACCGGATTCGGTTACATTTAATCTCACGGAATTCCGTTAGTTTAAATTTATTCTATCATAAAATCTCGAATTTGTCAACGAAACCCATTTATGGGTTCACGGCAACAGCATTTTAAAAAGTCCCAAAATTACTTCCTGCAACTTTAAAGTATTAAGAGCGGCAATAAACATCTTCTTTTTTAATCCCGATACGCCCCCAATTGACGGATTATAATAGGCTAAAAGCCACTTTGCGTAAAACATTCATATTATTAACCCGCAACAAAGAAAACCTAATTTGAAGATTGTTGATTAACGCAAGGAGGTGAAATCATGGTAAATACGCACCCAGCTATCCAAGAGGAGCTTGAAATGCTTAAGGAAAGGTTTCCGGGCAAACTGGAGCTTACATTAGACGAGTATGCAGACTATTTTGGAATAGGGAGGCACTACGCCTGTCAGCATTTCAGTCGAATCAATAGTGGGAAAAACAAAATTAACCACAAACGGATAGGCAAATTGATAATCATTCCCTTGATTGACTTCGCATACTGGCTCGCGCAACAAAAAGTGGTTGACGGACGGTAAAATACTTATTCTCCCGTCAGAGGAGGAGGTCAGAGAAAGTATGAAGCGACGCCGAGGATTCGGCTCGACTATAGAAAAACATATTAATATGACGGCTACATCACAAATTAAGATGTAGTCGTTTACGTTAGCCCTTTGTTCATCGGGAAAATTGCTTGTAAAAATTGTCCCCGATTTGTCCCCTCTGCGTCTTTGAAATCGACCCCAAAGCCTACCAAAGCATAGAAAACAGAAATATTTTTTAAAAGGCTTGCATTTTCGTTTCCTTTATGTTATAATAGTAAAGCCAAACGAGAAAGCCTTTAGACAACAAGCGCTGTAGCATGGGATATGATGGTCGTTCGTCATAAAAAACAGACAAAATTTCCATGATTCAAAAATTTTGCGGGTGTAGTTCAGTGGTAGAATCCCAGCCTTCCAAGCTGGTCGTGTGGGTTCGATTCCCATCACCCGCTTTTTTAGAGGAAATAACGATTTTCGTTATTTCCTCTTGTTTCTTTTATTCATGCGGCTTTGCACCGCATTTGCCCGCAAAATCACGAGAAAACGATATTTCTGCGGAAAGATAATGTGTATTATCTTGATTTACTTAAAAAATATGGTTCAAGGCAGAAATGAGAAAATTGGAGACCCTACCCTTGCCGATGCGATTGTTGACAGGATTGTAATTAGTTGTTATTTATGATAATATTTGTATACACTATGTTTCTGGGTCAACAATAGAAGCCTAAGTTCAAAAAAGAACAGCATAGCCGTGTAGGTACGTTTTTTAGATGGCTATTGATATACCAATAATACCTTGCCAAAACTAAATAAATATGCTATAATAAAATTATGGAAAACGAATTAAAAACAAATGCGGTAAAATTGAGTCCGGAAGAACAATCCCAAATGTTACAGAAAAGAAGCGAAATTCTTCTGTTTCGACAAATATCGCTCTACGTTTTAGAAATTATTTATACATGATAACAACTTACACATTAGCCGCTTCCTCGGCGATAACATTTGCAAATTCCGAATCGTCCTCAATAGATGCTTTTCTTGTTCGATAAAAGTCAATGCTCATATTTTTAAAGAATATTAACTTCCAAAGAAATTGAATACAATAATCAAAACAGCAGCCATCAACAATCCCATGCCG
>JAITFZ010000027.1 GCA_031280965.1 Oscillospiraceae bacterium
TATTCGCTTTGAAAAGAAAGTCGATAATTATATCGGATTGCTTGCTTTCGCTTTCGCAACGATTGTGTGGCGAAAAATCATAATTGTTCATGAAATGCCTATTGTTGGATAGGTTCTAAATTGATTCTTACATCTCCCGCTACAGAAAACCGCATTATGGTGCGTCGCCGCGAAAGTATTTTTGCAATGTTTGCACATTCTGAGCGGCTTTGTGCCGTCTGTGAGCATAAACACAAGGACGAAATCGAGGTTTTCTATCTGCCGTCTTATTGTCCCGAGTACAATCCCGACGAGTATCTTAATGGCAATTTGAAACGCGAACTCGCTGATAAAGGCTATTCTGTGAACGAAGATGAGAGCGAATCAAAAGCGAGAGGAATCATGAAATCGTGAGTCTGCCGAAAGTATTCCGCACGGAGGTGACTAATCCCGCGGTGTTGTAGCGCGTGGTCTGCGTGATTCCGTTGCCGTTTGTAATCTTTTTTTACAACGCTTTCAATGCTTTCGTTGTGTACTTGAACTTTTTTACGCATACGAATACCTCAATAAATAGTATCTTAGTTATATTCTGTCAGAATATGGCAAAGATTTTATATAATCCTCCATACACGACCAATCGGGAGCGCCTTTCTTCGTTTTAGGTAGTTTAACAATACTTTCTTTCATCTTTTCCAAAGTCCATTTCCGCCCATAACTAAATTTAGAACGATTAGATTTTATTACGGTTATAACGAACATAGCAACGTGTTTATTCAATTCCCAACCGTTGGCGTAAAGTACATTTACATCATCAGAAGCCCAAAACGGTTCAGATTGGTAAAAAGCTTCACCGACACTTCCGTTATAATTTACAGTAATGCAATTTGACGAAAACATCGGTTCAGCATCAATAAATTGGCGCACCCCGTTATTTTCGCTGATTGCCCCTATGAAATTAACAGTTCCTTCTGTCATATCGTCTTTTGTAAGGCGTTTGCCCTTATGAAACGTAAACAAGTCTCCCAGCGCGTACTCACCCCATTTTTCCGTTTTCAATGACGAAGATTTCGTGCCTATTTGTGATGTCGTAATCGGTATAATCGTAGTGTTGTACACCCATTCCGGTATTACATCGGGAAGTTCAATACTTTTAAGTGTTCTGTTGGCTTGCCGTCCGTAGTTATATTTGTAGGCATTCGCTTTTATACACATACAGTAGTACAGTTTCTCTTGTAACGTCATTTCTTTTTTAGGCGTAAGCGTGTATAAATCTCGCCCACTATAAAACGGCTCGTTTTGTACAAAAGTAGAAAGAACGCTACCGCCACCTGCACACGACAAAATTCCCGCTGATTGCGGTTCTAATCCATCAATTCTTTTTAGCCTTGCGACTACACCATTATTAGATGAAGTTCGTGCAACAAAATTAATACCGTCTTTATCGGTATCATCGACTATTTCGAGTGTCACCAACTCTAAATTAACACCGTATTTAACGTCAAATAATTCCTCAACTTTCATTGACTTCACCCGCCTTTATGAGATAAGCTAAATAGTCATTCACAGTCTTTTGAAAATCATCTTGCGTGAGTTGACTATAATCGGTTTTCATATATGCTTCACAAAGCCATTCATCACTGTGAGTTACCGCTTTACGAGCGGAAAGACCATCTTTAATGTCATTGCCACAATAAAGTTTTAACCATTCTGCAAGAATCTCTGCCCACTTATTGTAATAGTCAATTCGTCCTAATTTCTTGCGTTTGACAAAACCATCATTTTTGCAATATCCGAAGAAAGTATCCTTTCGTGGGGTTTCATGTTTAACGTCTTGATAGTGTGGGGTATGGGCTTCCCATACCATAACACAAGGGTTAGTGCCTGTCGGATAAAATATATCGTCCGGCATTGAAAATACAGCTTTCAAAGTATGCTTTTTGAATAATCTTTCCCGAACATCTTTGAATTTTGTGCCAATGGCACAACTCATAGGCACGACAATCACGCCTATGCCACCGATTGATAAAACTGAAAGTAATTGTTCTGTAAACTCTAACTCGCATTTGTCCGCTTGAGAATAAGGCGGATTGATTAAGCCGATATTTATATTCTTTGATTTTACTTCGTCTGCAATAGCTTCGTTGAAACAATCACCTTTGTAAATATTTGATTTACCGTCTTGTCGGATAATCATGTTGGCAATAGCAAGCGTATAAAGCCCATCGTCAAATTCTATTCCGTAAAGTTGTTCTTTGCGAATTTTTTCAACTTCTTGTGGGTTAGCACCTTTGAACATTTTGCTCATAGCTGTTACTAAGAACGAACCAGAACCACAACAAATATCCACAACTCGGCTATTCTTATTTACTCCTGCTAATTCGCACATAAACTCGGTTAAGTGTTGCGGTGTAAGAACAATACCAAGACCACTACCGTCACCACCCGAATATTTAATAAATTCATGATAAAATACACCGAGGGCATCAACTGTACTGTCGGCATAATCCATCATCGGCTTTATTTTCATTTCAAGCTGCTCAATATACCAGTTAATAGATTTTTTTTGAATGAGTGGAATTTCTGCAAACTTGGTATTATCCTGTAAAGTCTTAAATATATGTTTAATGTGTGATATTCTATCACTTTTTATTTCGCTTTCTTTAAGAACAGATTCTATTGCGGTTTGAATGTTGGACATAACCGATTTGAACGAAGGAAGACCCATATATGTCTTGCAAAAATCATCATCACAAAGAGCGATTAGTATTCCTGCAATGAAAATTGGCTTATAGGCTTCAACTACTTTAATTTCGCGCAAACAATCGTGCATCTCAATAGCTGTTTCACGAATTTCATCAAGCGAATAATCCTTTTGAAGTTTTTCGCCCTTTATGAGTTTGACATAGTTTTTTGGCTCTAAGATTATATCCCTCGCTTTATTAAGCGGTAAATAATCGTCCTGTCCTTTTTGCCAATGAAAGGTGTCGACTTTCATGTTCGCTGTTGTCGTTCCACTAACAGCTATGGCTATTACATTGTACTTTTCTTTCAAGAATTTTGCGTAATAGAGAACACCATCAACAGCGAACCCCCGTGGCGAATCTAAATTCTCACTTGCGTGTTTGCTTGCGATGTTTTTACACTCAACCACAATAATAATATTAACATCATCATTGAACGTGATTATGTATTCGGGTTTGGCTTTTCCATTGCCTCCTTGTGAGTAATCACTCAACGCACAGCGGACGGGCTTACCACCTGCCTTTTTCAAAAGATTTTCGATTTTATCTATGTCAGAAACATCACCTTGAGGGAAAACATACCCCCAACCGTTATCGCCTAACTCGCATTTCATTTCCTTGAGCGTAAGACCCTCGGTGTATTGTTCTATTCTCATAATATACCCCTATAATCCGCTTTTTAGTAGCTTATATCGTATAACTACTCAATATATAGTATATCACAATAAAAATCGCTTGTCAAGCGGTTTTGCGCCGTTCTGGAAAAATATTTTTTATGAATATCCGAAAAGCCCTTGACATTACTGTTTCAAAAACGGTTTTGTAATGACAAAAATCCCCATTTACCATCATGGTTTTGTACAGCAGCCAAGCCTTCTGAAAAATATGATATTCGAGTATCAAGTCTATATTCACCAAATGGAACTACCACATTGCCTCCTTTGCAAATAAATCCAGCTTAGGTTTAAATTCCTCGCCAATGAAAATATGAACTTTCAAATCATTTCGGCAATGCCGTTTTCGCAATATTTGAGAATCTAAAATGAAAAACCACAAAAAAATAAGCGTAAATTATGCATTTTGCTGAAAGATTTTTATGAGACAAACCGCCGATATTACTCTTTGTATAATTCCCCGAGCAAAATGCCATCAAATAGCTTTGCAATCGTAAAAACGCCCTGTTGTGAGTTTTTAACTTCTCAACATTCAGGGCGTTTTTTGTCATTTTGCGTGTCAGTTTTTGTCATTTTGCGTGGAACGCAACATAAGTGCTATAAATCAGTAGATAAATATGAATATTACACAAGGATATGTTTGAAATGTGGAAAAAAAGAGGATATTAATTCTTACATTACCCCCGCTAATCTCCGTCGTCTTAACAACGCCAAATTCCTGTCTATTTCGGGAGTGTATGGTGGTGTTGAGAATAAAAGCGTTCATGGAAATATTGTTCCTTTGATAGTTGATTTCTTACGAATTTTATGGTATAATGAAAATATAAAATTAGGAGGTCAATCTATATGGAAATTATAAAATGCAAACCGTTCAAACACAAATGGGAGGGTTGTAAGTGTAAGAGTTGCCCAAAAACTCGTAACAAAAATCATGATTGGGATGGTTGTGTATGCACGAAATGTGGTAAAGTTCGTAATGAACAACATAATTGGGATGGCTGTAAATGTACACGATGTGGTTCGGTCAAGGTAAGAGGCGGTAGTTATTGTAGCGAGCATTCTTGGTGTACCGATTGTCAGATGTGTGATGATTGTTGTCATGTAGAATTAAGATAAACCCAACCTACACCCCACCAATCCACGTCTCCGCAACAAAGCAAAATTCCTGTCAATTTCGGGAGCGTGTTTCCGGATATTTTGGCTCTAACGAGCCGTTTTCTTCAAGTAATTTTCTCCAATCCGCTAACGTTGTCGGATGGATTCCAAAGACTTCAAGAACCTCAGCGTGCGTATGTCCCTTGTCTTTGTACTCTATTACTTTTTTTCTGAAATCTATACTGTGTGCCATACTTTTTATATCGGCATTTTTCTTGATTTGTTTAGATTTTTATATTTAACTGGCTATAACCTCATAAAAGTTTATGACCGGAAATCCGCGCTTTTTTATTGCGACCCGCCTTAGTCTTGTTGTCGCTTTCTTAGGTTGATTTATCCGAATTCAATCCTCAACTTTAATTTCCCCGAGTTCAAATGAATAAATCCACTTTTCCCGCACCTGAACCCCTGTCATTTCCTCAATCGCTTTTGCGTAAATTTCAAGTTGTTTTTTATACTGCCCTGCAAGCTTATCCCGGGCGGTATTTCTGTTTGTTTTATAATCCACGAGTATAATCCCGCCATTCTCGTAAAAAAACATATCCGCTATGCCCTGAACAAACGGTTTTTCATTGAAGTTTTCGTCATATTCTATAGGATAGCCGAGTTCCGATATGCTGATTTCGGTGCAGAGCTTAAATTCCTTTTGCACTTTCGGGCTTATTACTGCGCGCCTGCCGAGTGAAGATGCGAAAAAACCTATGATTTTCTCAACCTCAACGATGGCGAATTCTTCTTCGGTAAAACAGGATTTGTGCTTTTTCATTTGCGTTTCATAATCACCGGCTTTAAAGTCAATAAGCTCCATCATTTTATGATAAGCGTCGCCGCGCTTCTTGCCTGTCAGTTTTCTGTTACCCATAAACGACGCTCCACGCGGGAAAATCGTTGGCTCATCCTGAGTTTCATCATTGTATTCGGACAAAACGGCTTGTTGTGCGCCTATTTGTGTCGCTGTGACCCGGCGCGGAATTCTTGTCAGCAGTTCACGCGGATAGGTTTTTTCAACAGCCGCGATTATTTCATGTGTTTCTGTTTGATTATATAATTGCAGGGGTGCGGGTGCGGCTGTATGAACCGAAACCGAACCGCTCTCTTCTATTTTTTTATTAATATCCGTCTGCATTAGCCAGTTCAAGTAAGAGTTTTCCGTAACTTTTTCGCGCTCGCGCACACCGGTCAGAATCAGCTTGTCTTTTGCGCGGGTACACGCAACATACAGCTTTCGCATTTCTTCAGCTCTTATGGCGCTTTGATTTTCTTCGCGTGTTTTTTTATGAATCAGCGTATCGCACCTTGTCCTTGTTTCGGGGATAATATACCGCATTGCAAAACCGATTCTGTCGCTGAAAATTATATCGGAATAATTTTCACGCAGGTTAAATCTCGCGCCCGTCCTCGCGACAAAACAAATCGGAAATTCTAAACCTTTAGACGCATGGATTGTCATAAGTTTTACTTTATTGTTCTCGGCTTCGCCTGAATACCGCGCTTCTTCAAGCGTTACGATGCTTTTCTCGCCAAGCACACTTACAAGCCCCGAAAGCGTATCTCTCGTCATGTTCTTTAAATTTTCGGAATAATACAGCATAAGCCGGATGTTAGTCATGGTTTTTTCGGGGTTTACGCTTGAAGCCGCGAGCGGGTTGAACCCGCCCTCGTTGTAAATTAAACGGACAAGTTTACATGCGCCGTGGTTTTTGGAATACGCCGACCATCTGCGATAATCGTTTAAGAATCCCGTTACTTTTTCATGGCTTCCCGATGTTCCAACTAAATTATCGAAAAGAGGTTTGTTTACATTGCTTACCCGCACTTCGGCAATGTCGGCGGCTGTGAAGTTATAAAGCGGCGACATCAGTACGGCTAAAAGCTCTAAATCTTCAAAAGGTCGTTCAATCACCGTAAGCAACGCTATAATCGTCTTAATTTCGAGAACTTCGGTATAATCGCCGCTTTTCTGCTTGTCATAAGGGATTGCGCGTTCCTCGAAAGCTGCGCCGAATTCCTCCTCAACGGTGGAAAGCTGGCTGATTAAAACCGCAAAATCACCATAATTGCAGGGACGGCGGCTACCGTCCCTGTCAGCAACGGTAAAACCGTTTCCAACCATTTCGGCTATACGATTTGCTATGTAAGCGGCTTCGGCTGTCTTTACCGAAACATCGCCGCCTTCCTCCGTATCCGTTATTACAAGCTCGGCTTCATATGCGGCGCCGCCTGTAATTCCCGTACCGAAAATCAACTTTGCGCTGTCATCGTAATCTGCGCCGCCCGTTTCTTTAGTCATCGTGCCTTCAAAAATAACGTTTACTGCGCGAACTACTTCTTCCGATGAGCGGTAGTTTTTGTTAAGAGTCAGGGTTGTGAAATTCTCGTCCTCGGTTACGCTTGTAAATACCCGCTGGTCGGCGTTTCTGAAACGGTATATCGACTGCTTCACGTCGCCCACGAAAAACAAATTTTTGCCGCCTTTGCTTATACCTTTGAAAATTTCGTATTGCACCGCGTTGCTGTCCTGAAATTCATCCACTATAATCTCGTGATAACTTTCTTGGATTTTATCGGCTTGCAACAACTTCAGAACATAATGCTCCGCATCCGAAAAATCAACGCAATCAGCCTCAATTTTAAGTTCGCTGAACCTGTCGCGGTAAAGCTCAAACAGCCGCTTCAGCGCCTTAACCTGACACGCCTGCTTTTTTATTACAAGCTCGAAGTCAAGAAGCGTTCCCGCAGTTACAATAATTTCCTTAAAAACCGGTATATATATATCGCGAAGCGTCTTTATTTGCTCTTTTGCGGGTTTGTTAATTTCAGAAACGTTCCCGTAATAAGAATTGCCGTACTCAAGCAAACCTTTTTCACCACGCGATAAATCCGCTTTCGCCCAACTAAGCGCGAAAGCGCGGTCGGCGCAAAGCCTTTCGGTCATTTTTTCGTTATAAGACAGCATAGCACACTCTTCAATATACTCAAGACATGAGTGCGCGTCTTTTTTAATCTGCCGTTGTGCGTCATTTATAAGTAGGTCTTTGAAGCCGTCCGGATAATTATACAATGCGGCTTTTTCGCATAGCCAGCGTTCAGGGAAAGGTTGTTTTACATACTCCTCATGCAACTCAAGCACCGCCCGCCCAAGCTTAGAGTCACCGGTCTCGCCCGTTAAGAAGCGCAGGGCTGCTTTTTCATCAGATTTAAAAACCCCTTCGTCATAAACCGCTTCCAACGCGTAATTAAGCGCAAGTTTAGAGTACAGTTCCCGTTCTTTTCCCTCGCAGATTCTAAAGTCGGGTTTCAAGTTTATCTCCTCGGCATAATCCCGCAGAATCCGTATACAAAATGAGCTGATTGTGCAAATCGGTGCATTTTCAAGGTTAATCAATTGTTCTTTTAACCACGGGGTTTCGGAATCTGCAATAATTTTACTGATTGCGTCTTCCAAGCGTACTTTTAATTCCCCTGCCGCATCGTTTGTGAAGGTGACGGCAACGATTTTGTCAGCGGGGATTTGCAGGGCTTGATTTGTTATAATACGTATAATCCGCTCGACTAACATAGCGGTTTTTCCGCTTCCTGCCGCTGCCGAAACGATGGCGGAACCGCTTTCGCCGGTCGAATGGTTTATGGCGCTTTCCTGTTCTTTGCTCCAGTTAAATCCGCTCATATTTTCATAAAATCCTTTCTTCACCAACAGAGGATAGCTTCGTTTAAAAACGAAGCGAAAACAGCATTATCCTTTATTCCTTATTAATTATTACTTGTTCTTTCTTTCCTGCGTTGCCGCAGATGTTTTTATAATCGCAGAAAAGGCAGGGTGAGTATTTTGAGTAAAAGGGAACCGCTTTTACATCGCCGCTGTAAAGCGTGTCAAGCCTTTCCCTAAGCTGAACCGCCGTCTTTTCGGCAAGCTCGGCAAACTGCTCCTCTTCTAAGTTTACAAGCTTTATGAATTCCCGCTTTGACGCGGTTTTTTGTTTTATTCTGTTATTGATTGTTTCAATATCGGAAGCGGGTCTGCCGAATTGAAGCCCTGTGGTTTTTTGGGTTTCAATCCGGTTTTTGTATAAATCTTCAATATTTTCAAAAGCTCCGTAAGCCTTATATTCCCTGCTTAATCTGCCGCCGTTCACTAAACGATAGAACGCGCCCGACGGCTTATAATCCTCATTCAAGCTCGCAATTGCAAACAAATAAATAAGCGCCTGCAAGTTAAGTCCGAACTCTATTTCAGGGTAGCTGAATTCTTTTGCGCCGGTTTTATAATCAATGACCCTGACATAACGGGTGTTATTGTTTTCAGAGCTTTCAAGCATATCGAGCCTGTCCGTCTTTCCTTTAATCAACAGTCCGCCGAGCGTAAATTCAAATTTCTTTTCAAATTCAAACGGCTTGAAATCCGACACTTCCATATCCTCGCATATCTGCTTTAAGACCTCGGCGATTCCCGCCGCATGAGACAGCAGAATTTCTTTTTTACGGGCGCTTCGCGCATATCCGCCCGGGAACTCTTTTTCCTCGAACTCGGCGATATATTTCTCTGCGGTTTTCAAGAATTCATCGGGATTTAACGCCATAAAACATTCATGGTTTTTCAGTGCTTTTTCAAGCACATAATGCGTCATATTCCCGCGTGTCAGTGCATCGGGCTCTATGTCGTTTTTAATTCTGCCTGCGCTGATTTTAAGCCCTTCGGCACAGAAATACTTGAACAGACAGGTGTTTAGAGTTTCGATTCTGCTCGGTGATAAACTCCCGCGCTCCATTAACGATTTTGCGTTAGACTTGCTGATATTATGCATATAACTGCACTTTTGATTATAACCGAAAAGTCGTTTGTATTCGGGCGGGTCTATTTGAGCAAGTGCGCTTTTAAGCGCCTGTTCACGCGGCTTTTCCGCCGTTAAGAATTTAAGCGCACTCTTGTGGCTCGCCCAAAAAGACAACGGCAGGTTGCCGACATTTTTAATTTTTTGAGGTTGCTCAGACAGAATACGCGACAGGCGTTTTTCTTTGAACGACGCATCTCTGAGGGGGGCGGTTATGTACAGCTTTTCGGTCGGCAGTGTCATAGCTCTGTTAATTAAGAATCTGTTGCGATAATAACGGTCGGCGCGGTTTTCTTCTATGAATATTCCTGCCTCACACATTCGCTCGGCTTCATCTTCGCTGAAGCTTGCGCCGTTGAAACTGCTTTTTGGGAAATCACCCTGATTCGCGCCCATAAGGAACAGCACCTTGATTTCACCGATACGTGTGCGGCGCAGGTCGCCTATGGTTACACAGTCGAGAACTTGCGGCGGCTTCGCGATTGTTGTTTTCCCGAAAATTGATGCGAGGATTGCGGTGTAATCCCGCACGGATATGCTTTGATTTTTAAGTGCGCTGTACATTGATTCGAGAATGGAAATGACCTTTTCCCATAATTGCCTGTACTCGTCGTTAAGCGCGCTGTCAACTTTGCACCCCTTATAAATAATATCGGCGACCGTGCGTCCGAGTTCCATGTCATTTATAAGAAAATTTGCAAGCTCTTCCGTGAGCTTATCACCCGCAGCACCATCGAATTTTCCGCGTAAATCCGCAAGCTTGCCGGTTATTTCGGCGCGAACCCGCTCCGCTTTTTCAAGAGCGTCGGATTTCGGGAAAGGCTTGTACCAGTCCGCGCCGTCAAGCTGCCATTCATGTGCGGTACGGGTCAGAAGTTTTATGAATCCGCGCCCGGGACGACAGGTTTTTTTATTGTATCGGACATAATCGCCGGTTCGCTTGCCGGTGATTTTACGCTGAACGCTTACATTAGCAACGCGTGAAAACGAAACAGTCTCGGACACCCGTATGAAACCGCTTTGAATTAAATCAAGCACAGCTCCCGGTTTATTTTCGACCGCTTCAAGGACGGTAATTATAAAGCGCACCATCGGCTTTTCAATAACGGAAACCGGTATATCAGAAAACTCTTTAATGCCGTATGCCGAAAAAGCGCTCATCAGAACTTCGGGCGATGGTGCGTTGAGTACGGCAATGTCGCTTTGCGTGTAGCCCTGCGTAGTGATTAACTCGCGGATTTTCGCTGCGACAAAATTACTCTCGGCGTAAATATCCCTAAGCTGAAAAATTTCAGTGTTATCTTTAGGATTACGCTCGGGAAAGTAGGGTGAAGGGATTTCAACCGAAACCCGAACCTTATTTTGAGCGGCGATTTCTTTAAGCCGCGATGCTAATCTCGCTGATGTTATATAGCGGGGGTCGCCGGAGTTAATTTTGTCCGATGTTAGAGTTATGACAACGCTCAAAGCTTGTTCAAGCGCGGCTTCAAGCAACAGAAACTGTCCGCCTGTGAATCCGTCAAAGCCGTCAACATAGATATGCCTGTTTCTAAAGTAACCGATTCGGAAAGCAAGCCCTGCCGCTATTCTGATTTCGTCCTGCCTATCCGAAAAATCTTCGCTCAAAGTATCCGTATATCTGCCGTAAATCGCCGCTATATCGGAGATTTTAGCTTTAAGGCGGGAAGATTTTATTTCTGCCGCTGAACTTAAAAGTTCATCCGGCGAGATTCCCTCCCGCTGAAACATGCCGACAGCGTCAAGCATACGTGCGGCAAAATCGGGGCTGTCGATTCTGCCGACATAAAACCTTAGTTTTTCTCGCAATTCATGAACGGTTTTAAACATGGTAATTTCCCGCACGGTGTCTTCCGCATAGGGGACATAAGCCTTTTCCGTGTTGCTTTCGGAAACGATTTTTGCGGCGAGTTTCTCAAACGAAAGAATTTCGGTATTGGCGAACGCCCTTGCTTTAAGCTTTCGGTATAAGGTTCGTTCAGTTTCAAAATGGCTCTGTTCCGGCACAATTAAAACAGGGATGGAATTCGCAGAATTCGCCCTTATATTTTCGGTTACAAAGGTTGTTTTTCCTGTTCCGGGAGGCGAAACGATGAGTCTTAGCATAGGAAAATCCTTTCAGGTACATTTAACTTATCTCCGGGTCTTTTATTTTTGCGTAGTACGGTTCAAGCTTTTCAAGGGCTTTGTTGTGGATATAATGCACGGTTCTCAGGCTGACGAAACATTCCTCCGCCACCTTTTCCCACGTCTGCCCCAAAAGATAGTGGCGTTCGAGCAATGCGCGCTCTTCAAGGTTGTCAAGGGTAAAAATCAGGTCTTGTATTTTTTCTTGTAAGTCAACGTAGTTGTCTATGTCTTTGTTGAGTCGTTCCTCGGTGCGTGCGATTTTCATAACAGTGCGCTCAACACTGCTGTCGTTTCCGTAATTCCGGTTGCCGCCCGCAGCGAGGAAACTGTGCGACTTCAGGCTGAACCTCCTCCACTCCTCAATCCTCAGAAGTGCGCTGTCAATTACTCTGTCAAGCTTCACAGCCTGCGAGAGATATTCTTTAATTGTCATAACTAAAAATCCTTCCTGCGTTTAAAACATTGCAATTTTGATTTTAATTATATGACAATAAACGACAATGTTCAATGAAAAAAACTGCATTATTGTGCAAGATTTAAAACAATTCCAAAAATCGCGCCCGCCGCTATAAAAAAAAGCGGATGGATTCTGAGTTTTTTTATTCCCGGAATATACTCACCCGCAAAACAGGCGGCGGTTAAGAGCGCGTATAACGAAACCGAGGGCAGATTTGCGGCTTCCGTTCCGGATAAAGTGACTATAAGAAGCACAAACAACGCTCCGCCAATTAACCCTGTCGCCGCAGGGCGAAGCGCCCAAAATGCGCCTGTAACAATTTTATTTTCACCGTAACGCTTTAAAAACCGCGCTATAATCAGCACTGTAATTACCGACGGCAGAACTAAGGATAATGTAGCGACTGTGCCGCCGGGAATTCCCGCCGCGTTCCAACCCGCATAAGTTGCCATATTAACGCCGAGCGGGCCGGGCGTGGATTCTGAAATCGCGAGCATGTCCACAAGTTCCTGCTCGGTGAACCAACCGTATTTGCTTGATATTTCCCGCAGGAACGGCAACGTCGCGAGTCCGCCGCCGATTGCGAGCAAACCGGTCTTCAAAAACTCAAGAATGAGATGAATGTAGGTCATTTTTGCGCCTCTTTTCGTGTGAGAACTATTGCCCGCAACGCTCCGAAAATCCCCGCCGCCAAGACCGGAAATACCGGAGAGATTCCGAAAAAAACGACACTTGCAAAAGCCGTAACCGCAATCAGTCCGGTTATTACGCCAATTACAGATTGCCGCGCCAATTTGAATACCGAAACAGTAATGAGGGCGCAGGCGGCTGTTCTGACGCCGGCAAGGGCGTTTTGCGCGGTTTCACTGCCGCTGTAACTGTTTAGAAATGCGGCGATGAACGTAATAATTACCACGCTCGGAAAAATTACGCCGAGCGTTGCGAATACCGCACCGGGTATGCCTTTTTGCTTTGCGCCGATAAAAGTTGCGGTGTTGACGGCGATAATACCCGGGGTACACTGCGCGACGGCATAGAAGTTCAGGAGTTCTTCTTCGGTCGCCCATTTCTTTTCACCGGCGACAACGCGGGTGAGCATGGGCAGCATAGCGTAGCCGCCGCCAAACGTGAAAAGCCCGATTTTAGCGAAGGTTATAAAGAGAGTGAGTAGTGTTTTCATAAAAAGACCTTAACAGAATTAATACAAAATGGTACAAACAAATAAGATACGGGCGGGCGCAAGTACGAATGTACTTGCGCCTTAATGCCCTAAAATAATTATTTCGCAAAGTCGATTGCTCTGCTCTCCCGAATAAGATGAACCTTGATTTGTCCGGGAAATTCCATTTCGTCCTCGATTTTCTTAGCGATGTCACGCGCTAAAATCACCATACCGTCATCACCCATGCTGTCGGGTTTTATCATAATTCTGATTTCACGCCCTGCCTGAATCGCATAGGATTTATCCACGCCGTTGTAAGCCGTACAGATTTCTTCAAGCTTTTGCAGGCGTTTGATGTAATTCTCGTAGTTTTCGCTGCGTGCGCCGGGTCGTGCCGCGCTGATTGCATCGGCGGCCTGCACAATTGCGGCAATCACGGTCTTGGCTTCAACATCTCCGTGGTGCGCCTCTATCGCATGCAGAACCTCCTGCCCTTCCTTGTATTTTTTGCAGACTTCAATGCCTATATGAACGTGCGAACCATCGATTTCCTGCGTCAGCGCCTTTCCAATGTCATGCAATAATCCGGCTCTTCTCGCTAAGTTGGCGTCTACGCCGAGTTCCGATGCGAGAATCCCTGAAAGGTGCGCGACTTCGATTGAGTGCGCTAAAACGTTTTGGCTGTAGGAAGTTCTGTAATAGAGCCGTCCGAGCAGTTTAACGATTTCATGGTTTATGCCGTTGACATTTGTGTCGAGTATAGCGCGCTCGCCTTCCTGCTTGATTTTCATTTCGACTTCGTGCTTGGCTTTTTCGACCATTTCTTCTATGCGGGTCGGGTGAATTCTGCCGTCCTGGATTAGCCTTTCGAGTGAAATACGCGCAATTTCGCGCCTTACGCGGTCGTGGCTTGAAAGGGTAATTGCCTCGGGCGTATCATCGATGATTAAATCAACGCCGGTAAGCTGTTCGAGCGTACGGATATTGCGTCCCTCGCGCCCGATAATACGACCTTTCATCTCATCGCTCGGAAGCGGAACCACCGAGACCGCAAGTTCTGACACGGTTTCCGATGCTAATCTTGATATAGCGAGCGAAATGTAGGCGCGCGCCTTATTGTCACACTCGTCCTTAACTCTCTGCTCATGCGCTATAATCCTGACTGCTTTCTCATGGTCAAGCTCGCAGTCAAGCAATGAAAGCAGATGCTCCTTCGCTTGTTCCGGTGAATATCCCGATATTCTCTCTAATTCCCTGCGCTGACTTTGTTTTGCGCCTTCGGCCGCCTCCAGTTTCTCATCAATTAACTTGTTCTTCTGGATTAAAGACTCCTCAAGTTTCTCGATTTTGTCGTTTTTCTTTTCAATGCTTTCTTCTTTTTGCTGTAATCTCCTTTCAGAGCGACTTAGCTCCGACCTGCGTTCTTTAAGGTCTCTCTCGGATTCCTGCTTTTGGCGAGTTATGTCTTTTTCTGCCTCGCCCCTGAGTTTGTAGATTTCGTCTTTTGCCTCTACCAAGGCGGTTTTTTTCTTTGTTTGAGCTTTCTCATTTGCCTCGTTGATGATTCTGAGTGCTTCTTTTTCCGCGGATTCAATGTGCGCCTCCGCGAACTTCATGCGGTGTTTCTCGCCCATTTTGAACATTATGAAGCCGAAAAGTACGGCTCCTGCGCCAAAACTGAGTAAACACAGCAAGACCATTATCTGCCATTCATTCATTGGCAGCATCCTCCTTACTATATTAACCCGGTTGTACGGGATAAAAAAGATTGATTTGCTTTATATAAAAAAGTTACAAAATATTGTGACTTATACAAGCATATCACTTTTATTTTAAAGTATATTTTACCTGTTGTCAAGTGTTTTTGGGATTTTGCGTAAAATTTTCAGACAAAAGTGATAACATTTCGCTTGACAAGAGCTTTTTTTTGTGATAAAATAAAATTTGCGTTATATGAAGTTAGGAGAAGTACCCAAGTGGTGAAGGGGCTCCCCTGCTAAGGGAGTAGGTCGGTAAAACGGCGCGAGAGTTCGAGTCTCTCCTTCTCCGGAAGCATTATGTCAAATCCGAACCCCCGCTTTATATTTGTAAACGGGCTGTTTGGAATCGTGATTGACAGGTAATAACAGGGAATCCCGCCGTAAGTAAGGCGCAATGAGCTATCTTACGGCGGGGTTTCCTTATGACATAAAATAAAAAACACCCGCGGCTGTCCCAAGTTGAAACGGGAATCTAACCCCGCTTCCGGTTTCGATATGGGTAATAAATCGCGTTGCACCGATTAAAGAATTATGCCGCGCCGTGGCGTCAAACGCGCTCGAAGCATACGCGGCGGTGATTCTCACCCGGTCGCCTACTTTAAATGACGCGGGTTGAAAACGCCCCACCCCTCTAAGTCAACAGTAACACCCGCGGAAAGCCCGCCTTTAAACTGTACGATTTCGCCTATTTTAAAATCGCCGCCGGAATCAGCGGTAACAGGCGCGGCGGTTTGGAGGGACGCCCTCTGCGAATTGCTTTGCGCTACGGTTTTCAGCCATTCAAGCCATATCCCCTCGCGGTCGTCAAGCTCAATACGCACATCATCAGATTTATCTTCATCGTTGTCGGTGTACGTCATTGATATAAGGTATTTATTAACGTCCGCGCTGATTTCAACGCCGTTAATCTTAACCGCAATTTCTGTCCGCCTTGCTAAATCTTTGCTTGTCATGTTGCACCGCCTTAAAAATATTTTATTTTTTTCAAAAAACACTTGACAATGCGCATTGTGCGTGTTATAATAAATGTAGGAGGTGAGGGAATGAAGTTTAATGAAATTGAAAGAATTATTTTAAAAGATGGGTGGTATCATATAAAAACAGTAGGTTCTCATTACCATTACAAACACCCAACAAAAAAAGGGAAAGCAACAATACCATTCAGCAGAAAAGACCTCAATCCCGACACCGTAAAATCAATATTGAAACAAGCGGGATTGAGGTAATTCCGCGTGTTTCCACACAAAAGGAGGATATTATGAATCTTGTATATGCAGCGTGTTTTTATCCGCAAAGCGACGGTAAA
>JAITFZ010000029.1 GCA_031280965.1 Oscillospiraceae bacterium
TATTCGCTTTGAAAAGAAAGTCGATAATTATATCGGATTGCTTGCTTTCGCTTTCGCAACGATTGTGTGGCGAAAAATCATAATTGTTCATGAAATGCCTATTGTTGGATAGGTTCTAAGCTGAAAAGGTTGTTCGCGGGAACAATCGAGCAGATGTTAGAGTCCGAAATGGACGAACATCTTGGTTACGAGAAACACAATAACTTGGGCGATTTAACAGGAAATAGTCGTAACGGTTACAACAAAAAGACGATTATCAGCGATTACGGTGAGTCTGAAATCGTAATTCCCTGTGACAGAAACGGCGAATTTGAGCCAAAAGTTCTTGAAAAACGACAGACACGAACCGACGAAATAGAGCAGAAAATCCTTGCGATGTACGCCAAAGGCATGAGTCAACGCGACATTGAAGACAATCTTCGTGAGATTTACGGTGCGGAAATTCCGCAGACACTAATCTCTAAAATCACAGACAAAATCCTGCCTGAGGTCAACGATATGGTTAGCTTGACCTGCGGGTCAAGCATAAGGATACACCTCCGGTTTCGTATGCGAAAATATTTATATACCCATTATACACTTGTTCAGATTAGATTGCAAGTGTTTTCCAAAAATATTTCTAAAAAATGTTATAAAACCCGATAATTTGTAGAAAAAGTGTTGACAAAGCCAATTTGAATTGTTATAATTGATATATTCTTGGATACCATGCCAAGAGTTACTCGGTTGCTATAATAAGGTACTACCTAAAAGTAGTGACCGTACAGCTCTAAAGTCTACTTTTAGTAGGCTTTATCTGTTTATTTAAGGAAATTTAAAACAGGAGAATGAATTATGAAATATTCAATCGGACTCGATATAGGAATTACATCGGTTGGCTTTGCAATTATGGAGCTTGACGAAGACGATATACCTTGCCGTATTGCTACAATGGGTTCACGTATATTTGATGCACCCGAAAATCCGAAAGATGGTGCTTCGCTTGCTTTACCCCGCAGAGAGGCACGGGGAATCCGCCGTTGCACAAGAAGACGGCGGCACCGCAAGAAAAGAATCAAAAACCTGATTGTTTCACAAAGTTTGCTTTCAAAAGAGGAATTAAATAGTTTATATGCAGGAGAAAATCCCGATGTATATAAACTTAGGGTCGATGCTCTTGACGGATTGCTAACAAACAACGAGCTTGCTCGTGTGCTGATTCATCTTGCTCAAAGGCGTGGCTTTAAGTCTAATCGGAAAAATGAAGCTGAACCCAAAGACTCAAAAGGGTTACTGAAAGCATTAGAAGTAAATGCAGATGAACTATCAAAATACAGGACAGTCGGGGAAATGCTATATAACCGCGAAAGCAAGCGGAATAAACCCGAAGATTACTCAAATACTGTATTGCGTTCAGATGTCCTCAAAGAAGCTCATATGATTTTTGAGAAACAGCGTAGTCTCGGGAATAATATATGTGATGAAAAGTTTGAGAATAATTATTATGATATTTTATCAAGTCAGCGTTCCTTTGATGAGGGACCAGGCGGTGATAGTCCTTACAAAGTGGATTTTTACAAATATATGGTTGGAGATTGTACACTCGAAGGAGAAAAGGAAAAGCGTGCCGCAAAAGCGACTTATTCGTTTGAATATTTTAATTTGCTTCAGAAAATAAATCATATTCGGCTTGAAACAAGCGGTCAATCAAGAGCGTTGTTTGCTGATGAACAGCGGATAATTATAAACAAAGCACATGACTCGCCATCTAAAATAACTGCCGTTTCGTTACGAAAGCTACTTAGTCTGCCTGAAGATGCCGAAGTTAATTTCAGAGATTATACACCTTTAAAAGCTTTTCACGAAATGCGAAAAGCATTGAAAAGCGTAACAGATATTAAATATATCAACACTGCTTTGCGGAATCAAATCGGTCATATATTTACTTACGAAAAAACAGATGAGAATATAGAAACAGCTTTGAAGAAGACTTCGTTAAATTTTGGCGAAATAAACGCTCTTATAAAAAATATAAAAAATATAAAAAATTTCAAAGGAAACGGGCATTTATCATTAATCGCACTTGATAAATTAATTCCTCATTTAGAAAAAGGATTTACTTATTATGATGCTTGTAAAGAAGCAGGTTATAATTTAAAGAGCAATGAAGATGCTACACCAAAAAAACTAATTGAATTGAAACACCTTGCAAAGAAAACCGAAAACACCATTACAAGCCCGGTTGCTCGCCGTGCTTTGTCGCAATGTGCCAAAGTCATAAATGCTATAATTCGTGAAATTGGGACAAGTCCTGTTTATATCAACATTGAACTTGCTCGTGAAATGTCAAACAATTTCGATGAGCGAATGAAAACCGATAAAGATATGAAAGAAAATCAAGCAAAAAACGAGAGAATTAAAGAAAAAATCAAGGAATACGGTATTAATAATCCTACCGGACTTGATATTGTTAAGATGAAGTTATACGAGGAACAAAGCGGAATATGCCCGTATTCGCTTATTCAAATGGATATATCGCAGTTATTTGACCCGGGTTATGCTGATATAGACCATATAATGCCGTATAGCGAATCGTTTGATGATTCTTATAAAAACAAGATTTTAGTGCGAACAGAAGAAAACCGCCAAAAAGGTGACCGCTTGCCTTTGCATTACTTAAAAGGTGAAAAACAAGATAAATTCATCGTTTGGGTGAATAACTCTCATCTTACAAAAAACAAGAAGCAGAACTTATTATGCGAAAAAATCCCCGAAGGCTTTAAGGAACGCAATCTACAAGATACTAAGACTATATCGAGTTTTATGTATAACTATCTCACAAACAACCTTACGTTCGCTGATTTTTCAACCGACCGTAAACGTCATGTTATGGCTGTAAACGGTGCAGTTACATCTATGCTTCGTAAGCGTTGGGGATTGAATAAAATCCGCGAAGACGGTGACTTGCACCACGCACTTGATGCGGCGGTGATTGCTTGCGTAACACAGGGTAACATCAGTATGCTTACAAAACTTGAAAAATATTATATCAAAAAGGAAAATTATTATATTGACAGAAAAACAGGCGAAGCAGTGGAAAAAGATTTTCCACAGCCTTATGATTACGGAAACAAGAGAAGTTTCAGCAATGAAATAGCGGCACGGCTTTCAAATAATCCACAAAAAACACTCAGAGAATTAAACTATCCGACTTATAGTTATTATACGCTTGAAAAAATTAATCCTGTATTTGTATCAAGGATGCCGAATCGCAAAGTCAGCGGTGCAGCTCACAAGGAAACCATTAAAGGTATCGGTGAAAATAACTCTCAAATCAAGAAAGTGCCGCTGTCTGCACTCAAACTCGATAAAAACGGTGAAATAGACGGATATTACAATCCTAATGATGACCGCCTACTTTATAATGCACTCAAAGAACGATTAGCCGAATTTGGCGGCAAAGGCGAAAAAGCATTTGATGAACCTTTTTATAAACCCAAGAGCAACGGTACACCCGGACCGATTGTTAAAAAAGTGAAAATCGAGGAAAAAAGCACATTAAACGTATTAGTTCACGATAAGACGGGTTCAGCAGACAACGGCAGCATGATTAGGGTTGATGTGTTTTACGTGAATGGTGACGGATATTATCTTGTTCCGATTTATGTTGCAGATGTTGTAAAGGGAAAACTTCCAAATAAAGCAATTATAGCTAACAAGTCTTATGTAGACTGGAAAGAAATGAGCGATGATGATTTTATCTTCTCGCTTTATCCGAATGATTTGGTCTATATTGAACATAAAAAGGGTCTGACCTTTAGCAGAGTTAATGACAAAAGCTCACTGCCCCAAAAATTAGATAAGAAAAGCGAATATGTGTATTATAAAAAAACTGGAATATCAACCGGTTCAATAACAATTATTAATCATGACAATAGTTATTTCATACCGAGCCTTGGTGTTAAATCGTTATTAAAATTCGAGAAATGGCAGGTTGATGTTTTGGGAAACAAGACCAAGGTTGTACATGAACCGCGATTAGGATTCGATAAGGAGGGGTGACAATGGCTTTTCGTAACATTATTATACAAAATGAGGCGAAATTATCGCTTAAAAGTGGGCAACTAATTGTGAAAACCGAAACTGCCGATGCCTCTCTCGCAATTGAAGACATTGACACGATTCTTGTTGAAAACCGACGAACAGTAATCAGTACGGCTCTGCTTGGAAGTCTTGCGAAATCGGGTGTAGCATTATTTATCTGCGATGAATACCATATGCCATGTGCGGTACTCCAACCGTATTTACAACATTCGCGCCAATATGAAGTTACGCAAAAACAGCTTGAGCTTTCTGCTCCGACAAAAAAGCAGCTATGGAAGCAAATTGTTGTTGCAAAAATCAATAATCAAGCCAAATGTCTTTTGTTATGCGGAAAAGAGAAAGAATTCAAAGAACTTGAAAGTATTGCCAAGAGTGTTAAGTCGGGCGATGAGGGCAATGCGGAGGGTTATGCCGCCGCGCGATATTTTCCTGCGCTATTCGGAAAGGGGTTTATACGCGGTGATGATATAGACCATAGAAATTCATGGCTGAACTACGGTTATTCGATTGTTCGCGGGTGTGTGGCGCGGTCGTTGGCGGTTTATGGATTTTTTTCTCTCTTCGGATTACAACATCATTCTACTCTCAACCAGTTCAATTTAGCTGATGACTTCATAGAGCCTTTTCGACAAATTGTCGATTTGTTTGCGGCTACATATGCCGATGCAGATGGTGAATTAAACCCTGATATTAAAAGCAAATTAGTTAATCTAATAAATTATGACATTATAATTGATGATAAAAAATACGCTTTGTCGTACGCAATTGAAAAAACAGTGCAAAGTTTTTCGGCAGTAATTAATGGCAAAGGAAAAAAGCTGTTGTTGCCGGAACTCACAGAGTTAAAACAACACACTTATGAATAAATTTATGAGAATACTTGTATTTTTTGATTTACCTGTTAAAACAAAACCGGAAAGAAAGGCTGCGACTAAGTTTCGTAAGTTTTTGCTTGATGACGGGTATCATATGTTACAATACTCTATGTATGCCCGAACTTGTAACGGCAGCGATGCCGTGGAAAAACATAAAAAGCGGTTGTATGCCAGTCTGCCGGACAATGGTTCAATACGAGCTTTGACTATAACCGAAAAGCAATATCAAAGCATTGAAATTTTAGTAGGTAGCTTGACAAAAGCTTGTGATAAGCCATTTGAAACAGAACAGCTTACACTTTTTTGAAAAACGATATATTTTATCGAAATTTCTGTTAAATTCGCAAATAATAAACCCCTTACAAATCGGTTTAGTTTTGGCTCTAAGCTGATTTGTAAGGGGTTTATTATACCATGCCAAGAATTACCCGGGAGCTATAACCTTTGTCACAAACTTGCGAACGGCACGCGCATTATACCATGCCAAGAATTACCCGGGAGCTATAACTCGCACAGGCGGCGGTGTATCTAATGCCGGATTATACCATGCCAAGAATTACCCGGGAGCTATAACCCGCATGTCCTGTCGGGTACACGCCTTTGGATTATACCATGCCAAGAATTACCCGGGAGCTATAACTATTAATATATGCATACAAATTGCACAATTATTATACCATGCCAAGAATTACCCGGGAGCTATAACTACCGCTGTCAATCGTTTTCAACGGTGCTTATTATACCATGCCAAGAATTACCCGGGAGCTATAACGAGTAGGAAGTTATTTAAGTGAAGTTTCTGATTATACCATGCCAAGAATTACCCGGGAGCTATAACTTAGGTAGTTGACAATCGACGAAAATTCTAATTATACCATGCCAAGAATTACCCGGGAGCTATAACACTATTATTATAACACATTTACAAGAGTTAATTATACCATGCCAAGAATTACCCGGGAGCTATAACTGGATGTACGCCCTCATTTGCGCGGCGGTTATTATACCATGCCAAGAATTACCCGGGAGCTATAACTCACGCGAGCGTTAGGTCTTTGATGTTTACATTATACCATGCCAAGAATTACCCGGGAGCTATAACTTGTATATCTCCGTGGCGTTGGTGGTTATAATTATACCATGCCAAGAATTACCCGGGAGCTATAACGTCCCTTGTGAACATGAACGCGACACCTTGATTATACCATGCCAAGAATTACCCGGGAGCTATAACGTCGCGTCCAAAGCATCGTTTAGCACACTTATTATACCATGCCAAGAATTACCCGGGAGCTATAACCCGGACGTTCTCAACGGGTATGTTGCGGCGATTATACCATGCCAAGAATTACCCGGGAGCTATAACGTTTCGTCGGGGCTTAACCTATTAACCTTGATTATACCATACCAAGAATTACCCGGGAGCTATAACAAAGCGAAATAGTAACCACACGCAAAGCAGGGATTATACCATGCCAAGAATTACCCGGGAGCTATAACTTCCGACCATGTATTGAGTATTCTACACCGATTATACCATGCCAAGAATTACCCGGGAGCTATAACCTCGGCTTGTGGTTCATTTTGCCGATACGGATTATACCATGCCAAGAATTACCCGGGAGCTATAACTTTGCAGTGCTTTTGGTTGTTGCAATGGTAATTATACCATGCCAAGATACGCGCAAGGAAAAAGGGAAAATGGAGCGAGGCGATAATGCTTATTTTATCTGTTTTTTACGTCCATCAGTATATTCAATATAGGTTTTAACTTCAATTGTATTACAACCGCCTGTACATGTCCCGGTCATCATTCCGCTTGCCCCTGAACTGGACATATCATATGCACACCCCGAACAATACGGAACTTCAACTTCTTCGTGACAAATAACAGCTCCACAATGCAAGCATTTATCGTTTTCAAAATAGTGTTCTTCTTTTCCACATCTTGTGCAAAAACACTCTCCTTCATAAATGTGTCCTATTTTTTCACAGGCCTTTATACGGATAAAATCAATTTTGCTATTATTTGCAACATTTGTCAGAGCACTCTCGTTAGTGAGTTTATCAATTGGTATGTATACTGCATTGCTTGTTGCGTTTATAATAATATCAGCAATAATTTGCTGTCCAATGTCTTTATTATTTATTTTTTCAACCATTGCTACACGGCGTTCATTAGTTTTTTTGTTATTGTTTGCGATATGCACAAATACATTTTGCAAAATATTTTCGTTAACCAGCTTTTTAATTGCTTTATCAGATATGTCATTATCAATGGCTTCTTTGGCTACATCTGCAATTATTTCTTCGCCAGATAATTTTTCTAATGCTGCATATCCCCAGTTATCTGCATTACCATAACTTTTTTTTGCTATATCAATAAGTATTTTTTGTACAAGTATTTGGTCTGTTAATTTTTCAGTTGCAGTTATACGCAATTTACCCCATGCTTTAGGATTTTCAGCAATGTCCTTAAATACGTTATACGCAATTATTTTGTTTTCCAGTTTTTCAGCCGCTTCCATTTTCATATCTATAGAAGTAGCATTTTCAGCGAGGTCGGTTAGCACGGCTTGGTCTGTAAGCTTTGCAACCGCTACTTTGCGTATTCCACTCTCTTTATCGTTTTTCGCAATGTCTGCCAAAATAACTTGGTCAGTAAGTTTATCTAATGCGTTTTTACGAGTATGACTAAGTGGTGCGTTTTTCGCAATGTCTGCCAAAATAACTTGGTCAGTAAGTTTATCTAATGCGTTTTTACGAGTATGACTAAGTGGTGCGTTTTTAGCTATTTCAGCAAGTATCGTTTGTGTTGTTTCTTTTTCAACTGCTTTTAATGCTCTTTTTCCGTTTTCACTTGCCCATGCAGGTTTGATAAATCCCATGATTACACCTCATAAGTACAGATTATCCATCCATTATATCATAAAAATGCCTAATTTGCAATAGTTTTCTGAAAAATTCATATATTACCACTCAACCCCGCATAAACTCAAACAAGCCCTACTATCACGGAGGACGTGCATGAGCATATTAAACCTATTCAAATCGGTTATGTCCAGAAGACGGAAACTAAGCACAATCTCGAAGTTATTTGGTTGCTCGGTAAGTTATCGCCTGACCATAAAACTATTTCCCGTTTTCGCAAAGAAAATACTGTTGCGTTGAAAAATGTGTTTCGGGATTTTGTAAAGTTGTGTACGAAGTTGAATCTTTACGGCAAGGAATTAACATATAACAAAAAAATGTCAATAAAAACCCCCGTTCTTACATTGAATTATATTTTCCTCTTGATTTTATTAAGCGCGCCCTTTTCAAGGCGGGAAACTTGCGCCTGGCTTATCCCAATTTGCTCCGCAACCTCGACCTGCGTTTTTCCCTGAAAGAATCGCAGGTTTAAAATCTTTTTTTCACGTTGTCCGAGATGCGCTATGGCTTCCTTGAGCGCAATTTCATCAAGCCAGTTGTTGTCATCGTTATTATCGCCGATTTGGTCCATAACATATATAGTATCGCCCGCTTCTGAGAAAACCGGCTCGTAAAGTGAAAGAGGTTCGCTAATCGCTTCAAGAGCAAGCACAACATCTTCACGCTTTGAGCCTATTTCCTTTGCAATTTCCTCTACGTTTGGTTCGCGGGATTTTTCACTTGTCAGTTTTTCTTTTGCCTGCATTGCGCGGTAAGCTAAGTCGCGAAGAGAGCGGGACACGCGCACTTGATTGTTATCGCGGAGATAGCGCTTGACTTCGCCTAAAATCATCGGTACGGCATACGTACTAAACTTCACATTCAACGTAGTATCAAAATTATCAATAGATTTAATAAGCCCTATACAACCTACCTGAAAAAGGTCGTCGGGGTTTTCGCCGCGCCCGGAGAAACGTTGAATAACGCTCAGCACAAGCCGCAGATTCCCGTTAATCAGCTCTTCGCGGGCTTTCATGTCGCCGCTTTTTATTCTGTGGAGTAATTCGACTTTTTCTGCCTCTTTAAGGACTTTTAAGCTGGCGGTGTTTACACCGCTGATTTCAACTTTATTATAATACAAATTAAATCACTCCCATAAAATATTTCACTAAAAACATGAAAACAAGAATATTTTTGCATCCATAAAAGTTAAGTAAATCTATGGTGCTTTTTACGTCTATATTGAAAGTATTGACCGGGAGCATTTCTTTATTCGTTTTTCAAATTGGAAAAAAATAGTTGCATAAATCGTTAAATTATGCTATAATCGGATATAAAGTTTAAGGCGGGTCATAAGTTTGAAATAAAATACAAATTAAACGGGAAAAATGTTATTTTCATTCCTTGTTGGTGAAGAAAGGGCTTTATGAAAATATGAACATTCAGATTTTCGGGAAAACAAAGTGCTTTGATACGAAAAAAGCCGAGCGGTACTTTAAGGAGCGCGGCGTTAAGTTCCAGGCGGTTGATATTATGCAAAAGGGGTTAAGCAAGGGTGAGCTGAATTCGGTAATAAGTGCGGTCGGAATGGACGCAATAATTTCGGAAAAAGCAGAGGAATACCACATTTTCAAATATCTCACACCGGACGCGAAGCTTGAAAAACTGCTCGAATGTCCGCGACTTTTTAAAACTCCGATTGTCCGTAACGGAAAGGCGGCGACTGTGGGTTATGCGCCCGACGTTTGGAAGAAATGGGAGAATTCATAAAAAATCATAAAAGCGCGACATTATTCGCGCTTTTTCTTATACCGGCTTAAATTATACTTGAAGCATGGATATAATTAAATGTGAAAATCTGTGCATGTGTTATGATAATAACAATGTGTTTTGCAACCTGACGTTTAACGTTAAATGCGGGGAATTCCTCTCTGTTGTCGGTGAGAACGGCTCAGGCAAAAGTACGCTCGTTAAAGGTCTGCTCGGTTTTAAAAAACATAGCGGTGCGCTCGAAATAAATGTTCGGCGAAACCGAATCGGCTACCTGCCACAGCAAATGCCTGTCGCCGAAGATTTCCCTGTGACGGCGGGGGAAGTTGTGCTTTCCGGGTGTTTGAATGATGTGGGTTTTTTGCCTTTTTATAAAACGCGCCACAAAGAAAAAGCTCGGGAAGCCCTTGAAAAAATGCGGGCGCTTGACCTTGAAAAGCGATGCTTCCGTGAATTATCAGGGGGACAGCGCCAACGGGTTTTAATAGCGCGCGCCCTTTGCGCGGCGGAAGAGTTGTTACTGCTTGATGAACCCGCGTCGGGACTTGACCCGATGGTGCGGGCAGAATTATATGAGTTAATCGGCGTCCTGAATAAAACCTGCCGCCTGACTATAATAATGGTATCGCATGATTTGGAGGGTGTGGTAGCGAATTCCTGCAAAGTTCTGCACATATCTGAAAAAGCAAGTGATAATTTTTTCGGAACCGTGAGTGAGTATATGCAAACATCGGTATACAGGGAAATGAGGTGCGGTTGTGTTTAATGAAATCGCACGGATGTTCTCATTCGATTTTTTTGTGTACGCCTTTATTACAGGTTTGCTGACATCACTTTCGGCGTCGCTTCTCGGTGTTAATTTAGTCTTGAAGCGCTATTCGATGATAGGCGACGGCTTGGCACACGTAGGTTTCGGGGCGTTTGCACTGACCGCAGCGATGAACCCGCTTCCGGCATGGGCGGCGCTCCCGATTGTCGGAATCGCGGCGATTCTGCTCCTGCGGCTAAGCAAGAACAGCAGAATCAAGGGCGATGCGCTCATAGCCGTAATTTCCTCCGGTTCACTTGCAACAGGCTTACTTCTGCTCACTGCATTTGAGGTGCGAAATGACATAAACCGCTATATGTTCGGGAGTATATTCGCGCTTGATAAAATCGACGTTATTATAAGTGCCGTTTGTTCATTCATAATAATATCACTTTACATAATCTACTACAATAAAATCTTTCTTGTCACTTTTGATGAGAATTTTGCTCGTGCTTCCGGCATAAACGTACCGCTTTACAATACACTTATCGCCGTACTGACCGCAGTTATAATCGTAGTCGGGATGAGGCTTATGGGCGCGCTTCTCATTTCCGGATTAGTAATTTTCCCGCCGCTTTCGGCAATGAGAATTTTCGGCGGCTTCAGGAAAGCGGTTGCCTGCTCAGCTGTTTTGTCTATTGTCTGCTTTACGGCGGGGCTTGTGTTTACGTTTTATTTTTCACTTCCGCCGGGTGCAAGCATCGTGGCAGTGAATCTGCTTGTATTCATTTTATTTACATCTTTCGGGAAATTTCGGCAAAAAGGTTGAAATCTCGGAGGATTTGGTGAAAAAATGGAAATAGAAGTGATTGATAAACCGCCTGATTTCAGGGTGTTCATGTGAAACGAAATCATGCAATACGAACTTGTTTATATATCAAATTCGCCAACATTCGCGTATCGATGTTGAGAATAATTATATAATAAGTCAATTGACTTTAACGTGCTAATATGATAATATGATAATAAGATGATTAGATAATGAGATAAAGGAGAAGAAAGGACTTTATGAAAATATGAAGAAACACAACTTAATAACCCCCGAAGGCACACGCGACCTGCTTTTCGAGGAATGTAAAGCTCGTCGGGATATTGAAACCAAGTTGATGGATTTATTTAAAGGCGAAGGTTATTCCGAAGTCATAACGCCGTCTTTGGAATTTTATGATGTTTTTAACAGTTTTCCGCAGGAAAGCATGTATAAACTTACCGATGCTAAGGGCAGATTGATGGTAATTCGCCCTGATTCCACCATTCCCATCATCAGGCTTGCCGAAACGAGACTCAAAGATGAACCGAGGCCCCTGAAGCTTTGTTACAATCAGACTATCTATAATGTAAACCCTAAAGATGCCGGCAGAGATGATGAAACCGCACAGTGCGGGGTTGAATATATAAATGATGAAAACAGTATGAGCGGCAGCGACATTAAGGTTTTAAAACTTGCGGCGGAGGCGATTAAAGCAACCAATTTTGATTTTCGCTTTGAAATAGGAAACGGCTTTTTTTTCGAGGTTTTGATTAAAGAAAACAGAATCGAAGCTAACGATGCAGAAAAAATCCGACAATTAGTTGAAGAAAAGAACTATCCCGCGCTTTCTGTTATGAACATACCGGATATTTTTATTGAACTTCCTAAGCTTTTCGGCGGCGGCGAAGTTTTTGATAAAGCTGACAAACTGTTCAAATCAGATAATCTTAAAAAATGTTTAAATATGTTTAAAAAAGTATATAACGAACTCAGAGAAAAGGTAGCCGGCGAGAATATAACAATTGATTTGGGATTTACAAGCAAGCGCGATTATTACGAGGGAATCCTATTCAATGGCTACGCTGCAGGTTGCGGTAAGCCAATTCTTGAAGGCGGCAACTATAAAATTAACAACACATCAGGTATCGGTTTCGCGGTAAATGTAAGCGCGGTTGCGCGGTTGAGCAGAGGTAATTATGCAAAATAATGTAATCAGAATTGCTCTGACAAAGGGCAGGCTTGAAAAAAAAGCAACCGAGCTTTTTGGAAAAATGGGTTTTGATACATCACTGTTGTCAGACCGCGGCAGACAGCTTATAGCACGGATTCCCGGACGCAACACAGAAGTGGTAGTCGCAAAGCCGCCGGATGTTTTAACTTTCGTTGAACACGGCGTCTGCGACATAGGAATAGTCGGCAAGGACACGATTATTGAATGTGGCGGGGAATATTTTGAAGTGCTGGACCTCGGCTTCGGGAAATGCCGCTTTTCGCTGGCGGTGAAAAAAGGTGAGGAATTTTACGGCGGATACGGAGTTAAAACAGTCGCAACAAAATATCCGAACGTTACAAGGAATTTCTTCGGGAGCAAGGGTATGGACGTTGATATAGTTAAAATCGAGGGTTCGGTGGAACTTGCGCCGCTGTTAGACTTGGCGGACGGAATTGTTGACTTGGTTGAAACGGGCTCAACGCTGAGGGAAAATGGTCTTGAAGAAATAGAGGAAATAGCACAGATTTCCGCACGGTTAATCGTCAATACCGTAAGCATGAAGCTGAAAAAGCAGAACCTTGACGAAATTATCAGCAGAATTGAGGAGAATTTATGAAAATTTATAATCTAAATAATTGCGCGGAATTTCTTGACAGAATTAACGCGCGCTCGGACACAGGCGTGAAGGAAGCCGAGGAAACCGCTGCGGAAATTATAGAGGATGTCAGAATTAACGGCGATGAAGCGGTTCGGAAGTATACGGCGAAATTCGACAGCGATAGTGCAAAATATTATGAAGTGCCTGCCGGTGTGATTGAAAAAGCGTACAGAGAAGCCGACTCAGAATTAATAAATGCGCTCAAAAGATGTAAGGAGAACATCGAAGCTTTTCATGAGCGTCAAAAACAGGACGGCTACGTTATAACCTCGGAAAACGGCGTTATGCTCGGGCAGAGGAGCAGGGGACTGGAACGTGCGGGAATTTACGTGCCGGGCGGTTCCGCGCCGTTGGTGTCGTCGGTTTTAATGTGCGCTGTTCCCGCAAAAATCGCGGGTGTGGGCGAAATCATCATGACCACGCCGCCGCAAAAAGACGGTACGCCTAACATGGATATTTTAGCCGCGGCGCGGCTTTGCGGCGTTGATAAAGTATTCCAGTGCGGCGGAGCGCAGGCAATCGCGGCTATGGCGTTCGGCACTGAAAATATTCCCCGGGTTTGTAAAATAGTCGGTCCCGGAAACATTTATGTAACAGCGGCAAAGAGGTTACTGTTCGGAACTGTCGATATTGATATGCTCGCAGGTCCGAGCGAAATCCTGATTTTAGCCGATGAAAGTGCTAACCCGCGCTATATAGCCGCCGACCTGCTTTCACAGGCAGAGCATGACAGGTTGTCAAGCGCAGTTTTGATTACAACAAGCAACGAAATCGCAAAAACGACAGTTGTAGAGTTAGAAAGGCAGTTAGCCGCGCTTCCGCGTAAAGAAATCGCAGAAGAGTCGCTTCAAAAATACGGTGCGATTATCGTAGCTGACAGCAAAGAGCAGGCGGTTGACTTAGCGAACAAGCTTGCCCCCGAACATCTTGAAGTGCTTTTTGAAAACCCGCTTGAATATATCGGCAGAATTAATAACGCCGCTTCGGTGTTTTTCGGGGCGTATTCACCCGAACCGCTCGGCGATTACTACGCGGGTTCCAACCATGTTCTCCCGACCAATGGTACGGCGCGGTTTTTCTCGCCGCTGTCGGTTGAAACATTTACTAAAAAGTCAAGCTGGATTTATTACACAAAAGACGCGCTGAAGGAAGCGGCAGACGCGACAATTCTGATTGCAGAGCGTGAGGGACTCGATGCTCACGCGAACTCTGTTAAGGTTAGGTGTGAAAATTAATGTATCAGCTACCTGAAAAACTGAAAAACTTCACCCCTTACGAACCGCTTGTCGGCGACTATAAAATCCGGCTTGATGTGAACGAAAGCTTTGTTGAAGTGGACGAGGAAAAAATAATTGAAGCGGTCAGAGGCGTCAGCTTGAACCGCTATCCCGACCCTTACGCAACCGATACGGTTAACGCATTTTCGCGGTTATTCGGGGTGAACCCCGCGCTTGTTACGGCAGGGAGCGGACTGGATGAATTAATAGGGTTAATTGCCGCGTCGTTACTTGAAAAAGGCGATAAGCTTCTGTGCCTGACTCCCGATTTTTCGATGTATGCATTTTATTCAAGGTTGTATGAACTTGAGGTTGCCGAACTTCCGAAAAGCGAGGACATGACAGTTGATATAAGGGCCGTAATTGACTATATCAACAAAAATAATGTTAAAGCGCTGATGTTCTCAAATCCGTGCAACCCAACTTCGCTCGGCATTGAAAAAGCGGAAATCAGGCGCCTGATTACAAGCACAGGCGCGCTCGTTGTACTTGATGAGGCGTACATGGATTTTTGGGATGAATCTGAAAGTATGCTTTCGGAAGCAACCGATTACAGCAACTTAATTGTTTTGCGTACCTGTTCAAAGTCCTGTTCACTCGCAGGAATAAGGCTCGGCTTCGCGGTCGCCGGCGAGAAAATTACACACGCGCTCAGGACGATGAAGTCGCCGTTTAATGTCGGCGTACTTACGCAGGCTATCGGCGCGGCGGCTTTGTCCGATGCCGAGGGATATAAGCGCAGTGTTCAAGCGGTAAAAAAATCAACTCTCTGCTTGTATAACGCGCTCACAGAGCTAAATATGTTCGGGCGTATTTTTGAAACGCGCACGAATTTTATCTTCATAAAAACCGAAAGAGCGCGTGAGATTTACGAAGAACTGCTTAGAAAAAGCATAGCGGTGCGGTGCTTTGGCGGTTATTTGAGAATCAGCGCGGGTACTGAAGAAGAAAACAGCGCATTAATATGCGCGTTGTCTGAAATAAAGCGGAAATAAAGGAGAAAAAACATGAAAAGAACAGCGGAAATTACGCGCAAAACTAAGGAAACAGATATACTTGTTAAGCTTGATATTGATGGTGCGGGCGACTGCGAAATAAACACGGGTGTGGGCTTCTTCGACCATATGCTGACGTGTTTTGCGGTTCACAGCGGTTTCGATTTAACTGTTAAGTGTCAGGGAGATTTGCAGGTGGATGCACATCACACCGTTGAAGATGCGGGGATTGTACTCGGAACAGCGTTTAAACAGGCGCTCGGCGATATAAAAATCACGCGTTTCGGGAACGCCTGTATTCCTATGGACGACGCGCTCGGAAGTTGCAGCCTTGATATTTGCGGGCGGCCGTTCCTGGTTTATGAAATCGAATTCGAGAATGAGAAAACAGGCGAATACGAGAATTGCCTGACGAAAGAATTTATGCGGGCGTTTGCATTTAACGCAGGTATAACTCTGCACATCTGTGCAATGTACGGAAGCAACGACCACCATAAAACCGAAGCGTTATTCAAGTCATTGGCATATGCGCTAAAGCAGGCGGTCAGAATAAAGGAAGACGGCAGAATCGTCTCGTCAAAAGGGGTTCTCTCATGATTATATTTCCCGCGATTGACCTGAAGGGCGGCGAGTGCGTAAGGCTTTGGAAGGGCGAATTCGGCACGGCGCACAAGGTAGCCGACAGTTATATGGAAACGGCGTTTAGCTTTGTTAAGGCGGGCGCTGAGTGGATTCACATAATTGACCTCGACGGTGCGAAAGACGCTGAAAGAAAAAACCGCGAAATAGTAATTGATATTGCGAAGAATACACCGCTTAAAGTTCAGACAGGCGGCGGAATTCGCAGTATTGAAGACGTTGATGATTACCTGAATAATGGCGTATCACGTGTGATTATCGGTTCGGCGGCTGTGAAAAATCCCGGGTTTGTAAAACAGGCTGTGAAAAAATACGGCGGCAGAATCGCCGTCGGAATTGACGCGAAGAATGGTATCGCAGCTACCGAGGGCTGGCTTGAAAGCAGCGGCGTTAATTACATTGAACTGGCGCTTGAAATGTGTAAAATCGGTGTGAAATATTTTATTTTCACCGACATAGATAAAGACGGTACGCTTTCACGCCCTAATCATTTTAAGACGAAAAAACTTCAGGAAAAAATTGCGCCTTATGGCGCTGATGTTATAGCAAGCGGCGGAATCAAAACGCTCGAAAACATAAAAACGTTAAAGAAAAACGGCGTATGCGGCGCAATTTGCGGGAAGTCGATTTACAGCGGAACGCTGGACTTAAAAAAAGCGATTGAACACTCGCAGAGGGAAAAAAAATATAACTGAAACGGGGAAAATGTTGTTTTTATTTCTCGTTGGTGAAGAAAGGACTTTATAAAGTATGTTAGTAAGAAAGGTAATTCCGTGCCTTGATGTTAAAGACGGAAAGGTAGTTAAAGGCGTTAATTTCGAGGGCATAAAAGAAGTCGGCGACCCTATAGAGTACGCGGAATTTTACAACAGTCAGGGTGCGGATGAACTGGTGCTTTACGATATATCGGCGTCAATTGAAAACCGCATTATAGACCTTGAGCTTGTCAGAAAAGTATCGCAAAAAATATCAATGCCGTTTTGTATTGCCGGCGGAATCGGTACGGAAGAAGGCTTCAAAAATGCGCTTAACGCGGGCGCCGACAAGGTTTCAATTAATTCGCAGGCAGTGAAAAACCCTGAGCTTATAAGTCTTGCCGCTGCCGCTTTCGGTAGTGAGAGTGTGGTTGTCGGGATTGACGCAAAGCGAGGTTCCGAAAGTAATTTCACGGTTATGTTAGGCGGCGGGAAAATTGACACAGGGCTTGATTTAATAGAATGGGTGAAGAAAATTCAAAGTCTCGGCGCCGGTGAAATTTGCCTTAATTCCATAGACAAAGACGGCGTTAAAAACGGCTACGACATTGAAATGTTGAACGCTGTTTGCGAGACGGCGGAAATCCCCGTAATTGCAAGCGGCGGTTGTGGAAAGCTTGAGCATTTTTCGGAAGTTTTCAGTAAAACTAAAGCAACGTCAGCACTCGCGGCATCGGTTTTCCATTTCGGAATATTAACGGTTGAGGAGATTAAGGAATACCTGCAAAAAGAGGGTATTCCGGTTAGGGAACACAGATGAAATTTACACGCTATATAGATATGAAGCTGTTTGAGAAAGATACGCTCAAAATTCTGCTTGAAAACGAGGTGCAGAATAACATGCCGTTAAGCTTCATTAAAAATGAGCGGGGTCTTGACACTTCCGAATGGCTGTTGTTTACAGTCAAAGACAAAAGCGGAGAGGTTGCGCTGACTGCCGCCTGTACGCCGCCGCGTAATATTGTTATGTATGAAACGCAGAATAAGCCAAACGATGCGGCTGTAAAACTGCTTTCCGACGAACTGAAAAGCATGGGCATATCTCTTCCCGGCGTACTTGCGGAGCAGGGGTTGGCGCGGCGTTTCGCAGAGAATTACGCAGTAAATTTTAGACAAAACATGTCAACGAATGTAATGCGGCTTGATAAAATAAGCAACATACAGAAAGCGCCCGGTTTCTGCCGGGAACTGCGTAAAGATGACTTGTTTTACATGCCCTTTTGGATAAAGGCTTTCGGTGATGATTGTAAAGTCGGAGTGGATTCAAGTATAGAATTTTTTAACCGGCATATCGGCATGAATACGTACTATATTTGGGAGGATACTCACCCCGTTTCAATTGCTGTTAATCATCGAAACACCGAGAACGGCGCGGGAATAAGTTGTGTTTACACGCCGCCTTATTACCGCGGAAAAGGTTATGCGTCATCGGTTGTCGCGGAATTATCTGCGAGTTTATTAGAGCGCGGATATAAGTTCTGCTTCCTTTTCGCCGACGTTGAAAACCCTGTGTCCTGCGGAATTTATCGTAAAATCGGATTCTGTGATTTATGCGTATTTGATGAAATAAAGTTTGGAGGCGAAGCCGATGACGGACATTAAAAAGTATTTTGAAAAATCTGAATTAATTCCTGCAATTGTTCAGGACGCCGGAACGGGCGATGTTTTAATGCTTGCCTACATGAACGAGCATAGTTTTAAAAAAACGCTGGAAACCGGTTATACGTGGTTTTGGAGCCGGTCACGCGGGGAGTTATGGAACAAAGGCGCAACATCGGGAAACATGCAGGAAGTGATTGAAATTTACGCCGACTGCGACCTTGATACACTGCTTATAAAAGTCGTGCAAAAAGGCCCCGCGTGTCATACGGGAAGCATGAGTTGTTTTTTAAATAAAGTAGAGGAGAATAGTAAAAATGAGTGATGTTTTTAATAATCTTTATGAATTAATCAGTGAACGCAAAAACAACCCGAAACAGAATTCTTACACAAGTTATCTTTTTGAAAAAGGGCTCGACAAAATTCTCAAAAAGTGCGGAGAGGAATGTTCGGAGCTGATAATTGCCGCGAAAAATTCTGATAACGATGAACTAAAAAATGAAATAGCCGACTTGATTTATCATGTCATGGTTTTGTGCGTGGAGAGCAAACTTGAATGGCGTGAAATAGAAGAAGTTTTAAACGGACGCGGAAAGAAAACCGGAAATTTGAAACAATTTCATAATACCGATAACGATATGCTGTGACTTTGCTGTTCTTTTATTTCAATAAGAGAATAGCGGGGAATTCCCTTTCATATAATTTACGGACGAGTTTAAATTATGAAAGGAAATTGAGTTATGGAAGAAATAAAAGCGGCAGAATTTTCACCGGAATATTTCCCGTCGGAAATACCGCCGATTTTTAGAACAGCGCAGATTAAAGAAAGCAAGAAGCCCCGCGGCGGAGTAGTTCTGTACCGACTTTTTGCCGCCGCGCTGATTATAATTGCATTGATTGTTTTAAAGGTCTTTTTCCCGGATATTTATGTTGTGATTGATTCGTGGCTTAATGAAAAACTTGCGCTTTCTCCTCTTACGCCGTGATTCAAATAAAACTGCGTGAAAAAACAAGGGTAAGTATAGATTTTACTTTTTTTGCGGTAATTGCATTGTTTTTTTACTTTGATGAAAACGGCTTAGCGTTTATGAGTGTCTGCGCTTGTATAATTCACGAAACAGGGCATTTAGCGGCGCTTTTTCTCGAAAAAAGAGAGCTCAAATCACTGACTTTCTATGGTGGCGGAATCAAGATAAATTATGATAAAAGTTTGGACGCTTCGGTGAGGTTAATTATAGCGGGCAGCCTTTTGAATTTTACGGTTTTCATAATTTTTTACTTTATTTTTCATGCAAATTTAATGTTAAAAGTTTTCGCTTTAATTAATTTGATAATTGGAATTTTTAATCTTTTTCCGGTTAGATTTTTTGACGGCGGTCGCTTACTTGAAAAAATATTAATCAAACTTTTTCATGCAGGAAAAGCACTGTCAATATTAAGAAAAACTGAAATTGTAACCACTTTATTTACAATCATAATGCCTATTTTTATCATAGCTTCGGGAAATATAAATCCAACGCTTTTAATTGTAATGCTTTATATTATAATTTCAGATATTATATATAAAAAGGAATGTTAAAATGTATAAGGAAAAACTTGACAAAATACTGTTGAATGTGCAAAAACCTGCACGTTATATTGGCGGAGAAGTGAATTCAGTCAGTAAAGATAAAAGCAAAGTTGACGTGCGTTTTGCGTTTTGCTTTCCCGAAACATACGATATAGGAATGTCGCATCTCGGCATGAAAATCCTGTATTCGCTTAAAAATAATGTTGAAAATTACTGGTGTGAACGAGTTTTTATGCCTTTACCCGATATGGCGGCGGAAATGCGGAAAAACGACATACTGCTTTACGGGCTGGAAAGCCTTGAACCTGTTCGCAATTTTGATTTTATCGGTTTTACTTTACAGTACGAACTGACATACACAAACATACTCGCCATGCTTGATTTGGCGGGTTTACCCGTGCTTGCAAGCGCGAGAAAAAACCTTAATCCGATTGTGGTCGGGGGAGGACCGTGCGCTTGTAATCCCGAGCCGCTTACGGACTTTTTTGACTTATTCGTAATGGGTGAAGGCGAAGAAGTCAATCTTGAATTAATGAGCCTTTACGAAACATGCAAAAGCGAGAAAAAAAGCAAATCCGAATTTCTTGAAAAAGCCGCACAAATAGATGGAATATACGTACCATTGTTATATAATGTAACATACAAAACTAATAATACAATTAATAAAATAACTCCGGAAAAAACTGTAAAAAAACGTATAGTTAAGGAACTTGACAAGGCGTTCACGCCGGATAAATTCGTAGTTCCTTTCTGTGAAATCGTACACGACCGCGCAATTTCTGAGATTTTGCGCGGTTGTATTCGTGGATGCAGGTTTTGTCAGGCGGGATTTATTTATCGCCCTTACCGCGAAAGGAGCGAGGATAAAATCCTCGGAAATATTAAATCATTATGCGAAAACACAGGCTATGACGAGGTTTCGTTGTCTTCATTAAGTACGGGCGATTACGGAAAAATTGAAGAATTGCTTGTCAGGTTAACCAATTATACAAGCAGTAAAAATATAAACTTATCGCTTCCGTCAATGCGGATTGACAGCTTTAATGATGAGATTTTGCAACAAGTCAAGAGCGTTCGCAAGAGCGGGCTTACTTTTGCGCCGGAAGCGGGAACACAGCGTCTGCGCGATATTATAAACAAAAATATAACAGAAGAAGATATTTTAAAAGGCTGTAAAATCGCTTTTGAAGGCGGTTATACAAGCGTAAAGCTGTACTTTATGCTCGGACTTCCCGGTGAAACTGATGATGATTTAGAGGGAATTAAACACTTGATTGACAAAATAATCGACTTGTATTACGCTCTTCCGAATCGCCCGAAAGGCAAGCAAATATCAGTATCCGTGACGCTTTCCACTTTTATTCCCAAGCCTTTCACGCCTTTCGAGTTTGAGCCGCAGCTTTCACGTGAGGAAATCACTCGCCGCCGTAAATTCCTGCTCGGTATTTTAAAAAACAAAAAGGTCAGCATAAGCTGGTCGGATTACGATGTTTCGGTATTGGAAGCGGCTTTGGCGCGGGGCGACAGGCGACTCGGACAGGTTATAATGAGAGCGTGGAAGAGTGGTTGCGAGCTTGACGGCTGGGAAGAGCATTTCGATTTTGAGAAGTGGGAAAAGGCGTTTGCCGACTGCGGAACCGACATGACGTTTTACGCAAACAGGCGACGCGAATATGACGAAATCCCGCCTTGGGCGATGCTCGACATGTTAGTCAGCAGGGAATTTTTAATAGCGGAAAACAAACGTGCTGTAAGCGGAATTACAACACCGTCATGCCGCGAAAAGTGCGCAGGATGCGGCATTGGAGGTGTTTGCAATGAGTAAACCAATGCGCGTGTTTTTCAGGAAAACAGGCAGGGCGAAATACATTTCCCACCTTGATTTACAACGGACAATGCAACGTGCATTGAAGCGCGCCACTTTACCCGTGTGGGAAACCGAAGGCTTCAATCCGCACATCTACCTTACATTCGCATTGCCGCTTTCGCTCGGAATCGAAGGCGTTTGCGAATCGTTTGACATTAAGATGACAGGCGAAATTTCAACTGATGAAATCCGCGCCCATCTTAACGCCGCGCTGACCGAAGACTTGAAGATAATATGCGTTGCAGAGCCTGTTTACAGGCACACTGAAATTCAAAAAGCCGAATATGAGATTTTATTAAATGAGACCGATAAATTCACAGAATTTCTAAATCAAAACGAAATAATTATTAAAAAGAAAACAAAAAAAGGTGAAATACAAACAGACATAAAACCGCTGATTGAATTAAGGGCGGTTGAGGGTGAAAAAATAACCCTGCTTCTGCCCGCCGGAACAGGATTAAACGTCAATCCGATTCAGGTAATAAGCGCGTTCGGCGCGTTTCGCGGCGCAGAATTACAAGCGGACGTAACGCGGACGGCAGTTTTCTGCGCGGACGGAAAGGCTTTTATTTGACAAATCGAAAAAATTATGTTAAAATGAAAAATGTATATTCGATATGTCAAAGATGAAACAGTATTAACCGCCAGAGGTGAAAGCTTTGTCACATAAAATAACAGCCGCAGAAGCTCTTGTAAAATGCCTTGAAGCCGAGGGAATCAAGACGATTTTCGGTTATCCGGGCGCTGCAATCTGCCCCTTTTATAATAAACTGATTGACAGTAAAATTGAGCATATTTTAGTGCGGCATGAAGCCAACGCAGGTCATGCCGCAAACGGCTATGCACGGCTCACCGGCAAGCCCGCTGTCTGCGTCGCAACTTCGGGACCGGGCGCAACTAACCTTATAACCGCGATAGCAACCGCTTTCATGGACAGTATACCGATGGTGGTTATAACAGGACAGGTCTGTACCGACCAAATCGGGCGCGACGTGTTTCAGGAAGCCGATATAACAGGCGCGGCACAGCCTTTCGTCAAGCACAGCTACCTCATTAAAGATGCCGCACTCATTCCCGAAACAGTCAAAAAAGCCTTTTATATAGCGGGAACAGGCAGACCGGGACCAGTTCTGCTTGACGTTCCTATGGATGTGCAATTACAGGAAATTGAGTTCAGCTACCCGGAAAGCGTTGAAATAAGCAGTTATAAGCCCAAATGCGAAGGTAATAAACTGCAAATCAAGCGTGTTGTCGAAACAATAAAAGAAGCCGGAAAGCCGTTGATTTGTGCGGGCGGCGGATTGTTTAACGCCGGAGCAAAGGATTTATTGCAAAGCATTGCAGAAACCGCTAATATTCCAGTAATCTGTACTATGATGGGCATTAGTTTGATGCCGCACGACCATCCGCTTTTTCTCGGCATGATTGGTATGCACGGAAAAAGCGCACCGAATCAAGCTATTTCCGAGTGCGATTTGTTAATTCTGCTCGGCGCAAGGGTCGGCGACAGAGCGGTCACGGCAATAAAGAACCGCGATGATTTAAAGGTCATTCACATAGATATAGACCCGGCAGAAATAGGCAAGAATCTGCCTGTCAGCGTTCCTGTAGTCGGCGACTTAAAGGCAGTACTGACGCAACTTTCCGAAGTAATAGAGCGTGGAAATAATGTCGAATGGATTTCATATTTACAGGATTTAAAAGCACGGAAAAGTACGCCCGAACTTCACAAAAACGGAGTAAACCCCGCCGCTTTCATAGATAAGTTAAGCAGACTATTACCCGGGAAATGTGTGGTTTCCGCAGATGTCGGGCAGAATCAGATTTGGACGGCGAACAACATAAAACTTAACGGCGGTCGCTTTATAACATCGGGCGGAATGGGTACAATGGGTTATTCGGTTCCGGCGGCAATCGGTGCGAAGTCGGCAGTGCCGGAATATGAAGTTATTGCTGTCTGCGGCGACGGAAGTTTTCAAATGCAGTCAATGGAACTCGCAACCATGCTTCAGCACGGGATTAATGTTAAAGTAATTATAATGGCGAACAATCGCCTTGGTATGGTTAGAGAATTCCAGACTAATAATTATGAAGACAGGCAAACCGCTGTTTTTCTTGACGGAAGCCCCGATTTTGTGAAACTTGCCGCCGCTTACGGCATTGAGGGCGAGTATGTGAACGAAATTTCCGAAGCTGAAAAAGCGCTTAAAAACCTTATTAAATCAGACAAACCGTATATTTTGCAGGTAAAAGTAGACGAGAACGAGAAGTCGGTTATATAGGAGATTAAAACTTTTTAAAACAGAATCTGCCGTTAGGGGAGGTTAGTTTTAACGGCTCATTGAAGCCGGAAGGGAATGATGAAAATATGAGACACACAATTTCAATATTAGTCGAGAACAACGCCGGTGTCCTCGCCAGAATTTCGGGGCTTTTTGCGCGGCGCGGCTATAATATCCACAGTCTTGCGGTCGGCGTGACCGATAACGATAAGGTTTCGCGCATAACAATAGTCGCGGAGGGTTCGGATTATACCCTTGAGCAAATAGAGAAGCAGTTGAATAAGCTGATTGACATTATAAAAGTCCGTTCACTGCCTGCGGATAAACTGCTCGCAAGGGAACTCGTGCTTGTAAAGGTAAGCTGCAAACCCGCACAGCGTTCGGAAATTATCGACATCGCGGAAATTACAACCGCGAAAATCTCCGATGTTTCGCCTGAAACTATGACGCTTGAGCTTTCGGGGAACCAGTATAATATCGCTACTTTTGAGGAATTGCTAAGACCTTATGAAATCATCGAAATCGTGCGGACAGGCACAGTCGCAATGCAGAAGGGGAGCGGGGGATTGAGAGTTTAATGGGCGTAAATTATCGAAATACACAAACCGGATGGGAGCGGGACAAAAGAACACTCTTTGATGAAATCGTTGACAATTACGACAGGGAACGACCGGATTACCCCCGCGAGTTATTCGATGATTTAATCGAATATTTGGGCGCGGGCGAGAATAAAAAAGCCCTTGAAATAGGTGCCGGAACCGGAAAATCAACAACACCGCTTCTTGACGCGGGATACAATGTAACCGCCGTGGAACCGGGTGAAAATATGGCGGAATTTCTGCGAAATAAATTTAAAGGAAACAGTAATTTTAATGTAATCGTGTCCGATTTTGAGAAATTTTCATTAGAAGAGGAAAATTATAATTTAGTGTACGCAGCAACCGCCTTTCACTGGGTAGAGCCGCAAATCGGGTGTCCGAAAGTTTTTCGTATACTAAAAAGCGGCGGTGTGTTTGCGCTATTCCGCTACAACGCCGTTCCGTCTATCGGCGAAACACTTTATGAAGCCGTTCAGGAAATCTACGAAAAGCATTATTACAACCATTATACATCTAATAAAAGGCCCGTTAAAAAATCTCATGATGATTTTTGCACACCTGCCGAAATCTTGCATAGTTTTGGGTTTGCGGACATGAAAGAATACGGATTCTGCAATTTAAAGATGAAACTATATGACGTAAGCCGCACGTTTACGGCAGATGAATTTGTTGCAATCCGCGATACTTTTCCCGACCACCGCGGGCTTCCTGAAAGCAACAGAACCGCCTTGTATGCGGGATTAAAAGAAGTGATTTTAAAACACGGCGGACAGTACGATGAGAAATATACTTTCCAGCTTTATATGGGAAGAAAGTTATAAACAATAAAGGAGAATCAACATGGCGAAAATTTATTACGAGAAAGACTGTGATTTATCACTTTTAAACGATAGGACAGTCGCAATTATCGGTTACGGAAGCCAGGGTCACGCCCACGCGCTTAACTTAAAAGACAGCGGTGTTAAGGTAATCATCGGGCTTTACGATGGCAGTAAGTCATGGGCTAAAGCGGAAGCCGCCGGCTTTGAAGTCGCTGTTGCCGCCGAAGCCGCGAAAAAAGCCGACATCATCATGATTCTGATTAACGACGAGAAGCAAAGAGACTTATACCTTGAAAGCATTGAGCCGAATTTAAAAGCGGAGGGAACATCCTTTGCGGGAAAAACTCTTGCCTTCGCTCATGGTTTCAACATACACTTCGGGCAGATTACCCCGCCCGAAAACGTAGATGTAATCATGATAGCGCCCAAAGGTCCCGGTCACACTGTGCGCTACGAATACGAAGAAGGCAAGGGTGTGCCGTGCCTTGTTGCGATTCACAGGGACGCTTCGGGAAAAGCGCTTGAAACCGCCTTAGCTTATGCCGCGGGTGTCGGCGGTGCGAGAGCGGGCATACTTCTGACTACTTTCAAGCAGGAAACCGAAACCGACCTTTTCGGAGAGCAAGCCGTGCTTTGCGGCGGAGTTACCGCGCTGATGAAAGCGGGCTACGAGACGCTGGTTGAAGCCGGCTATGACCCTGAAAACGCCTACTTTGAGTGTGTTCATGAGATGAAGCTGATTGTTGATATGATTTACAGGGGCGGCTTGAATCTTATGCGCTACTCTGTTTCTGATACCGCCGAATACGGCGATTATGAAGTCGGAAACAGAATCATCACCGCCGAAACTAAGAAAGAAATGAAAAAGGTTTTAGCCGAAATTCAAGACGGCACGTTCGCAAAAAACTGGATTAACGAGAACAAAAACGGCAGACCGAACTTCAATGAGAAAAGAAAAGCCGAAAGCGAACATGAAGTAGAAAAAATCGGCGCGGAGCTTAGGAAAATGTATACATGGGATAAGAAATAAAAGCAAAACCGCCGCTTCAAATGCGGCGGTTAACTCTACTTAATTTTACTGAATAAACTTCACAGCCGTTCCATACACGATTACCTCTGCCGTACCCTGCATTACTTCGCAGGAAACGAAGCGCACGTTAATTACAGCGTCTGCACCTATTGATGCAGCATCTTGAATCATGCGGTTTGTAGCGGTCACTCTCGCCTCGTTCATCATCTCGGTGTAGCCCTTGATTTCGCCGCCGACAATGGTTTTGAAGCCCGCCATCATATCTCTTCCGATATGCTTCGCCCGAACAACGCTGCCTTTTACAAGCGATAAAGTATGCAGGTTTTTCCCGGTGATAAAATCAGTGTTTACAAGTATCATGTCAGTTCTCCTTAAAAATTATATTAGAATATAAATTTAAGTATACCACATATTTGACATATAGTCAATTACATGTTAAAATAATGTTATGAAAAAATATCTTGAAATTCTCGAAATCACCAAACCGCACGGCTTAAAAGGCGAAATGCGCGCTAAATACTACTGCGACGACCCTGATGAAATAGAGCAGTTCGCCGTTTTATATTTAGGCGGGAAGAAAGAACCCGTGAAGCTGATTTCATGCAGACTTATAAAAAACATGGCGGTGATTATGCTTGACGGCGTTAATACAATAGAGCGGGCGCAGAAGCTTGCGGGAGAATTTCTCTACATCGACAGGGAAGACGTGGAGCTTGATGAAGACGTGTGGTTTATCTGTGATTTAATCGGTTTGGATGTTTTTGATGCCGATACGGGTGAGTTGTACGGAAAAGTCGTGGAAATCCTGCAAAACGCGCCTGCGGATGTTTATTGTATCAAAGCCGATGACGGCAGACAATTGCTTTTCCCGTCAATTCCGGAAGTGCTGATTGACGTGAATACAGATGAAGGGAAAATACTAATCAGACCGCTGAAAGGCTTGTTTGAGTAGCCCGGGAGCATAAAAACATGAAAATAGATATACTGACGCTGTTTCCCGAGATGTGCGGGAATTATCTCGGTGAAAGTATAATCGGCAGAGCGCGAAAGGCGGGCTTCATCGAAGTAAACTGCCGTAATATCCGCGATTATACAACAGACAAGCATCGCCGCGTTGACGATAAGGCTTATGGCGGCGGCACGGGCATGGTTATGCAGGCACAGCCGATTTACGATTGCGTAATGAGTATAGTCGGCGATAACAGTGCGCGTTTGATTTATATGTCGCCGCAAGGCAAGCCGCTTAACCAGAAACTTGTGAAAGAACTCGCGGGAGAACAGCGGCTTGTAATTCTTTGCGGTCATTATGAGGGTGTAGACAGGCGTGTGCTTGATGAACTCGGCTTTGAGGAGATTTCAATAGGTGATTATGTAGTGACGGGGGGAGAACTGCCCGCGCTTATACTTACAGACGCCGTGGCGAGGCTTCAGGAGGGTGTGCTTCCGAACCAAGACGCATTCACCGAAGAAAGCCATTATAACGGTTTACTTGAAGAGCCGAAATACACCCGCCCCGAAGTTTGGCGCGGCAGAAAGGTTCCCGACGTGCTTATTTCAGGTCATCACGCCAATATAGAAAAGTGGAAAAAGGAACAAAGCAGGAAAATTACGCAGGAGAAGCGCCCTGACATGTTGACATAAGCATTAACTCGTGGTACAATGTAATTTAATACAATCATAACGGAGGATTAAACGCAATGGAAAAAATTTCCGGTTTTAAAACCCCATTAGTTTCGCATATCTACACCGCAGACCCGTCGGCGCACGTTTTTGAAGGAAAGCTCTATATCTATCCTTCTCACGACCTTGAGAACGAGGGGCTTGACGACGGCAAAGGCGACCATTTTAAAATGCAGGATTATCATGTTCTGTCGATGGACGATATAGGCGCACCCTGCGTAGACCACGGTGAGGCGCTTCATATAAAAGATGTTCCGTGGGCAAGCGAGCAAATGTGGGCGCCCGACGCCGCATATAAAGACGGTACATATTTCTTTTATTTTCCCGCTAAGGATAAGGACGGCATCTTCCGTGTGGGCGTAGCGACAAGCAAAATCCCTGCCGGACCGTTTAAAGCTGAGCCGAATTATATCCCCGGCAGTTACAGTATAGACCCTGCTGTTTTTGTTGACGATGACGGAAGAGCTTATATGTATAACGGCGGGCTTTGGGGCGGACAGCTTGAAAGGTGGAAGACCGGCTCGTATAATCCGAATGAACCCCATTCGGAAGCACCTTTCACTGACGAAGACGCGCTTGGGCCTTGGGTTGCGGAAATGAGCGACGATATGCTGACCTTCAAAACCGAGCCTGAGGAATTCAAGATTCTTGACGAGAACGGCGCACCTTTAAAGGCAAGCGATGAAGAGAGAAGGTTCTTTGAAGCGCCGTGGTTACATAAGTTTAATGGTAAGTACTACTTATCCTATTCGACAGGAAACACTCACTTCATCTGTTACGCCGAGAGCGAAACCCCGCTCGGTCCCTTTACATATAAAGGCAGGGTTTTGGAACCGGTGCTTGGATGGACGAACCATCATTCAATCGTTGAATTTAAAGGAAAATGGTATCTTTTCTATCACGACAGTTCGCTTTCGGGCGGGAAAACGCACCTGCGTAACGCAATGTATACCGAGCTTGAAATTGCACCGGACGGGACTATTACAACTATAAAACCTTATGGGGATTAAAGGAGTATAAAAATATGATGATTCATCTTTTCTGGCTGGGAATTGCCGGCGCCGCTCTTGCGCTCGGCTTCGCATTTACACAAAGCCGCAAAGTACTTAAATTCTCAGAAGGCAACGAAGTCATGATTAAAATCGCATCGGCGATTAGAACCGGCGCAAAGGCCTACATGAAAAGGCAATATTCAGCCGTAGTAAAATTCTTTGCTATAGTGTTTGTTATCTTGTGCGCTCTTGCGTTTGTGCCGGTATTTTTCGGGGAAAAAGGGCTTGTTAACCAATACGCTCCCTTTGCGTTCATAACGGGCGGTTTTTTCACCGGGCTTTCCGGTTATATCGGTATGAAAGTCGCGACCAACGCGAACGCCCGTACAGCTAACGCGGCAGGCGAAAGTCTTAACAAGGGCTTGCGCGTGTCGTTTTCTTCGGGGACGGTTATGGGTTTTATTGTTGTGGGATTCGGGCTTTTGGATATAACCGCATGGCTTTTACTTCTGCATTACGTGTTCGGCGCAACTGATGTGGAAATAGGGCAGTCTATGGTTAAATTCGGTTTGGGAGTGGCTTCAATGGCTATGTTTGCGCGGGTCGGCGGCGGTATTTTTACCAAGGCGGCAGACGTAGGCGCAGACCTTGTCGGTAAAATCGAAGTCGGCATTCCCGAAGACGACCCGAGAAACCCTGCCGTAATCGCTGATAACGTCGGCGACAACGTGGGCGATGTTGCCGGAATGGGCGCAGACCTTTATGAAGCTTATGCTCACGCTATTATCGCGACTTTTGCGCTCGGAGTGGGGATATACAGTTACGGCGGGATGCTTTTGCCTATTCTTATTTCTGTAGCCGGTATTGTTGCTTCACTGATAGGGACTTTCTTTGTGCGAACCAAGGAGAAGGCAGACCAAAAATCGCTTTTACGTTCTTTACATATGGGAACTTTTCTTGCTGCGGGTATTGCCGCCGCCGCCGCTCTGCCGCTGACCTTTTTAGTTGCAAGGATGTCGGATGACTCTTACATGCAGGATAACGAGTGGGGCATTTTCGGCTCAATAATCGTGGGGATTATTTCCGGTCTTTTAATCGGCTTTTTCACTGAATACTATACTTCCGACACTAATAAACCCACGAAAGAGCTTGCCGCCTCAAGCGAAACAGGAACAGCAACGGTTATGATTGGCGGATTATCGCTCGGCATGAAAGCTACCGTAGGTCCCATCATTACTGTAGCGGGAGCCGCGCTTATAAGCTTCTTTATAGCCGGCGGACACGCTTCGCTTGAAATGATGGATGAAGCTTTTCAGGCAGGGCTTTACGGTATAGGAATCGCTTCTGTCGGATTAGTCGCAACGCTCGGAATTAACCTTGCCACCGATGCTTTCGGGCCTGTTGCCGATAACGCGGGCGGCATTGCGGAAATGGCTCACCTGCCTGAGGAGGTACGTGTGCGTACCGATGCCCTTGACTCTCTCGGCAACACAACCGCCGCAACCGGAAAGGGTTTTTCAATTGGCGCTACAGGATTTTCTGCACTTGCGTTGCTTGTTTCTTATGTAACTTTAGCTGAAAACGCTTTGGAAGAAAGTCTTGATTTAAGTGTCACCAATCCGCCCGTTCTTGTCGGGCTTTTCATCGGCTGTATAACCGCGTTTTTCTTCGCCGCGCTTACTATTTCCGCTGTACATAAGGCAGCTCAGTGCGTTGTTATAGAGGTGCGGCGGCAGTTCAGGGAAATCGCCGGGCTTATGGAGGGTACTGCCGAACCCGATTATGCGACCTGTGTTGATATATGTACCCGAAGCGCGCTCAGGCGAATGGTTGCACCATCGTTGCTTGCGTTTGTAGTGCCGATTACCACCGGAATTCTTCTCGGTGCGGCGGGAGTCGTCGGAATGCTCGCAGGGATTGTAGTAACCGGATTTGCTTTAGCGATTTTCATGATGACTTCCGGCGGAGCGTGGGACAACGCGAAAAAGTACATTGAAGCCGGAAATCACGGCGGTAAAGGCAGTGAAAATCATAAAGCTGCCGTAATTGGAGATACTGTCGGCGACCCGTTTAAAGATACCGCCGGCCCCTCATTTAATATCCTGATTACACTTTCTTCAGCGGTTTCGCTTGTATTTGTCGGTGTGACAACCGCATTCTCGCTAATGTAGTCGTAAATATCCTCCGTCTTTAATATACTTTAAGTACATTAAAGACGGAGGTTTTTTATGTCACGACACTATTTTGCGGGTTCGAACACCCCAACCGGCTTTTTCAGCTTTTATTCCGATATAATACAATTCGGCGACACCGAAAGGAAAATCTACATAAAAGGCGGCTCCGGCACAGGCAAAAGCACACTCATGAGAAAAACCGCAGGGATTTTTGAAAAAAAGGGCAGGGAGGTTGAATACTTTCATTGCTCGAATGACGCGAACAGCCTTGACGGGGTCGGTGTTGCCGAGCTTGGAATTGCCGTGGTTGACGGAAGCAATCCGCATCCTGATGACCCTCAACTCCCCTGTGCAAAAGACGAGATTTTCAACGCTTCGGACTTCCTTGACAAGGCATATCTGCGTGAGAATAAAGATTATTTAACAGAGTTGCTGGCGGAGAAAAAAGTGCTTTACGAGCGGGCTTACGGCTATTTGAGCAGTGCGAATGAAATTTACCGCCTGAACGAAAGCATTTATGAAAGCGCGCAGAGCGCAGATGCGTTGAACGGGCTTGTGCTTGAAATACTGCGGGTTTTTGAAGAAGAAAAGCAGAATAACGGCAGACTGCATAACAGGCGGCTTTTCGCTACGGCAATCACGCCCGAAGGTGTGAAAAGCCTTATTGAGTCCGCGTTAAAAGCGGAAAAAACCTACATTTTAAAAGGGCAGGGCGCAATGGGAATAACAGAAATGTTAGATACTGTGCAAAGAAGCGCAAACCTGCATGGCTTAGAAACCATAAGCTTCAAAAGTCCGCTCAATCCTAAAAAAACCGAACATCTTTATATTCCCGCGTATGATATTGCGTTCATAACTTCCAACCGTTTTCATGAAACCACCGCCGAAGCGGATGCAATCAGTTTCAGGGAGTTTTTGAACACATCAGTGCTTGAAAAATACAGCAGTCAGTTAAGTTACAACGACGGCATATTCGACGAACTGCTGAAGAAGGCAATCGGCACGATGGCGGCGGCGAAAGGCATACATGTGAAAATCGAAGCAATTTATATAGAGGGGATGGACTTTAAGAGAATGCACAGGGCTTATGATAAGATTTTGGAGGAGATGCTCGCATAGTGCAAATCCCCCGTAATTCACAGAATTACGGGGGATTTGTCAGTTAAAATCGCTGAAAATAAGTTTTTCGCTTTCCTGTGTTGAATAAACCCACTTGTTCACGTGTCCTGAATCTATGAAATAATCGTAGGTGTGGTTTATACAGCTATAATCGCAAATATCAACGATTATCAGCTTTATTTTCATCTTTTCGGGTATTATGGCTTTTATGTAAACGCTTGCCTGTTGATTTATTTTCACGTTTTCCCGTAATTCCGCAAGACCCGCCAAGTTCGGTGCAAGCTCTACAAAAATTCCGTAGTTCTCAACCGAGCGGATTATCCCTACTACAGTTTCGCCGACCGTAAACTTTGCTGCATTCTCCGCCCATGTACCGAGAAGCTCTTTGTGAGAGAGAGTAATCTTGCCGCCGGGAACAGAGCCGTTATTTTCTATCGCCTTTACAACCGCGAAGATTTTTTGCCCTATGAAGAATCTGTCAGCCGGGTGCGAAATCCGCGAAACTGAAATTGCGTCTATAGGAATAAGCGAGGGAAGACCGCATCCGATGTCAACAAACGCGCCGAATTGTTCCAAATGCGTAACCTTCACGTTTATGACATCGCCGGTTTTGAGCGCGCTTACATAATGCTCCATACATTCAAGTTGCGCGGCTTTCCTTGACAGCATAACAGTTTCACGCCCGAAGCTGTCCTCGGCGAATCCCGTGACTTTGAAGCAGACAGGCTTATTTACCCTTGATATAAGCGCTATGTCGCGGGTTATGCCCTCCTCAATTCCAAGTGCGCCTTCTGCGCGCGGAATCATACCCTTCATAAATCCAAAATCTATAATTAAATTATGGCGGCTGTCACAAACTATACAAGGAGCTTCAACAGTGCGGTTCGCGGTTATACATTCTTCCAAAGTCTTTTTTGATGAAGTATGGAGCTTATTTTCCTCAGTGCAGAAAAGTTCGCCCTCCGGCTTTGGCGGCACGGAAATGCTCCCGTTAAAAAATCCTGTCATACATGTAATCCTTTCTTTTTATTATCATCATGTAATATCTATGAGGACTTGGCTTTTTTTATGCCGTATAAACTTCTTGCAAAAACCTTTATTTTGTGATACAATAGTAAGGGTACGGAATATGCGTCCGTTAAAAAGAAGAAGAGGAACGAATTATGGCGAAAAAACGGGTTGCGGTTTTATTCGGGGGGGCAAGTCAGGATTATGCGGCTTCATTGCAATCGGCTTACTCTGTGCTTTGCGTATTATCTAAAGAAAAATATGACATAATCCCCATAGGAATAACAAGAGCGGGGCGATGGCTTTTCTTTCCGGGCGACTATAACGAGATTCCGAGCGGCGCGTGGGAGCAAAATGCAGACTGCTGTTCCGCAATTATCAGTCCCGACCCGCATCACGGCGGCATATTAAAAATACTTGACGACGGACACTTCACCCGCCAAAATATAGACGTGATTTTTCCGGTACTGCACGGAAAATACGGCGAGTGTGGGCGAATTCAGGCGTTGTGCCGGCTTTCGGGCGTACCCTTTGTCGGTAGCGGCTTTGAAGCCGCAAACGCATGCAGTGACCGTATGCTGACTTATCTTCTGCTTGAGAGGGCGGGGATAAAAGTGCCGAAATACTTTTACGTTGAACGCGCATGGCTTGACGATATTGACTCGCTGTTCCCGCTTATAGAAGCCGAGATTGAGTACCCCATGTATGTCAAAGCCTCAAACTGTAGTAACTCAATCGGAGCAAACTATGCCGCTAACCGCGAAGAATTGCGGCAGTCGATTAAACTCGCGGCTACACATCATCACAAGGTTTTGATTGAGCAGTGTCTTTCGGGCAGAGAGTTTGAATGTGCGGTAACAGGCGGCTCTTACAAGCTGAAAGCGTCTGTGACGGGTGAAGTAAAAACCTCGAGAAAATCAGAATTCGGCGTAGTCAAGCTTAAAAAATCCCTGCAAACCGAAATTCAGGAAACCGCGAAAGCCGCGTTTGTAGCGCTCGGGTGCAAGAACTTTGCACGGTTTAGCTTTACGCTTGTCGGTGACGAGCTTTATTTAAGAAAAGCCGGCGCAATGCCGGGATTTACGGAGGTCGGGGTTTTTCCGGCACTTATAATGGAGAGCGGCACGAGTTATGCGGAAATGTTGGATGAAATTATAGAGTCGGTGCTTTAGAACGTGTGGGGTGTAAATATAAACGGGAGGATGCAATTCTGTGAATAATTCTGCTGTCCGGTTAGACGGAAAAAAGATTTTAATTACCGGTGTAAGCCGTCCAATCGGTATTGGTGCAACACTTGCCAAGAGATTAGCCGAAGCAGGGGCAATCATTGCAATTCACGGGTTTTCGGACTATGATATGACTGTAGGCGTGAGTAAATCCGCTATGGCGAACGGCACGGAAATATTGGCAAAGCAATCAGTTGATTCCGGATTAAATATAACCGCAATCACGACCGGGGATTTAATGATACCGGGCGTTGCTGAAAAGGTTGTTGAGGAAGCGGCAGAAAAGTTAGGCGGGCTTGACGGATTGGTTCTGAATCACGCTTACTCAACTTACGGCGAAATGGGCGACTGGACACCGGAGCATATAGACCCGCACTTACTTGTAAATGTGCGTGCTTCAATGATGATGATACAGGCATTTGTTAATCAGGCAGACATCACAAAAGAAAACGCAATTACATTGTTTACAAGCGGTCAGTATTTAGGTCCGATGATAAATGAAATTGCATATAGCGTGTCAAAAGAAGCGATTATTTGTTTATGCAGACAAACTTCTTACCTGCTCGCTGATAAAAATATTCGTGTGAATTGCATAAACCCCGGACCCGTTGATACAGGTTATTGCTTTGATGAAGCGCATGAAGCTGTTGCAAAAATGTTTCCGTCGGGGCGTTGGGGGACGCCTGATGATACTGCTGATTTGTTGTTGTTTTTGCACAGCGGATACGCTAAATGGATTACCGGTCAGGTTATAGCCGGCGAGGGTGGTTTTAATCGCTATTGAGGGTTATAACGAACCTATACAACAGAAAGGAACAAACATGGAAAAAAACGTATGCATAGACATTAAAAGTACGCAATTTGCTGAAGACGAGCGTGATGTAACAGAACTTTTCACCTACGGCAGACTTAAACGCGGGCGCGAACGAAATAAGTACAAGATTATATATGAGGAAAGCGAGGCGACCGGCTTCGGCGGAAATACCGTGACGCTTGATATAGCGGGTAATGACATGGTTACGCTTTACCGCTCGGGTGATGCGCTGAGCAATCTTGTGATTGAAAAGGGCAAGAAGCATCATTGCCATTACGGTACGCCGTTCGGCGACTTCATGGTGGGTGTAACCGCTGATGAAATCCGCTCCGAACTCAGCGATAAAGGAGGTAATTTATACCTTAAATACACTATCGACATAAATTCAAGTTATATGTCTGAAACGGAAATGCACATTAATATAAAGGAAGTTTAGGAATTTATGCAAAACATGACAGAATACGCAAAACAGCAAATAAAGAATTTAATTTCAGGAGCATTGGAAATAGAATCGCCGGCTTTACTCCCTGCCGGTGTAATTGTTGAAGTTCCCGCTAATCCCGCAAACGGCGACCTTTCCTGCAATGCCGCTATGATTCTCGCAAAAAGCCAGAAAAAGAATCCGAGAGAAGTTGCGGCAAAAATAATTGAAAGCATAAGGCTTGATGAAGCTGTTTTCAGCCGCTGTGAAGTTGCGGGTCCCGGCTTTCTTAATTTCTATTTGGCTTCGGGCTGGTATACAAAGGCTGTGAAGTTCATAACAGAGCAGAAAGAAGATTACGGGAAAATTGATTTCGGGATAGGGAAGCGCGTTCTGATTGAATTTGTTTCGGCAAATCCTACAGGTCCCATGCACATAGGAAACGCACGCGGCGGCGCACTCGGCGACTGTCTTGCTTCTGTAATGGAGCGGGCGGGGTATTATGTGGAGCGGGAGTTTTATGTAAATGATGCAGGCAATCAGGTTAACAAGCTCGGTTTAAGTCTTGACATACGTTATCGTCAGTTGCTCGGCTCTCCGGTTGAAATGCCGGAAGACAGCTATCACGGTGATGATATAATTGAACACGCGAAGAATTATATTGCGAAACACGGCGACAAGTTGCTTTTAGCGACAGAAGAAGAGCGCAGAACCGAACTTGCCGATTATGCACTTCCTTTAAATATACAGGCGTTAGAATCCGACCTCGCAAAGTACAGAATTACGTACAACACATGGTTTAAAGAAAGCGCGTTACATGAGAGCGATGCACCTGCGAAAATCGTGGAATTATTAAAGGAAAAAGGTCATACGTATGAGCGGGACGGCGCGGTGTGGCTTAAATCCACGGAGTTCGGTGACGAAAAGGACAGGGTTTTAGTCAGAAGCAATGGTATTCCGACTTATTTGGTGCCGGACATTGCTTATCATTATAATAAGTTAGTTGAGCGAAATTTCGATATTGCAATTGATATTCTCGGCGCAGACCACCACGGCTACATTCCGCGCATGAATGCGGCTTTGGCGGCGCTCGGAATTGACACTTCAAGGTTAAAAGTAATAATTTATCAGATGGTGCGGTTGCTTCGGGGCGGGGAAGCGGTGAAATTATCCAAACGTTCCGGAAAGGCAATCACGCTCGCGACCCTGCTTGATGAAGTCCCGCTTGATGCGGCGCGGTTTTTCTTTAATCTGCGCGATTCAAACACGCACATAGATTTTGACCTTGACCTGGCAATTGAGGAAAGCAACAAGAATCCTGTTTATTACGTCCAATACTCATATGCACGGATTTGCAGTATAATTCGTAAACTCGCAGACGAGGGCATAACCTGTACTTTTCCTGAAAATCTTATTTTCACGGAAAAATTTGAGTCAGAACTTATAAAGAAAGCTTCCGAATTACCCGCGGAAACCGAAAAAGCCGCACAGGAACTTAATCCGTCGCGAATCACAAGATTTGTTTTGGAACTGGCGCAAACCTTCAATAAATTTTATGAAACTTGCAGAATCAAAGGCGAGGAAGATACTGTTTTGCAGTCGCGCCTGACGCTCTGCCATGCGGTAAAAATCACACTCAAAAACGCATTGGAAATTCTCAAAGTAGACGCACCGGAGAAGATGTAAATGTAGGGGTGTGCATTGCTGACAATCTTAATATTTTATACAATCAAGACGAAGAAAACGGAATGATGAAATATTTAAAAGGAGTTTACGATGAAACTAACAACCGAAAAAACCATATCCAGCGAAACCATATTTGAAGGGCGTGTCGTGCATTTGGTTCGCGATGAGGTTGAGCTTGAAAACGGCAAAATAACCACCCGCGAGATAGTAAAACATCCGGGCGGCGCCTGCGTACTCGCGATTACCGACGAAAATAAAGCCGTCATGGTGCGGCAATTCCGCTACGCTCACAAAATCATACAGCTTGAAATCCCCGCAGGTAAGCTTGAATACGGAGAAGACCCAAAACTGTGCGGGATTCGCGAGCTGAAAGAAGAAACCGGTTATGAAGCGGGAAGCTTTGAATATTTCGGAAAGATGATTCCGACCGGAGCGTATGTCGGCGAAGTTATACATATTTATTTAGCGCGGGAACTGCGTAAAACCGAGCAGATGTTAGACGAGGACGAGTTTTTGGAAATTGTGGAGATTCCGTTTGAAAACGCGGTCAATATGGCATTAAGCGGAGAAATCACGGACGGGAAAACGCAGGTAGCATTGCTGAAAGCGTGGATTTTGTTCAACAAGGACGCGCAATGCGCGCCCATGTAAAATCACTGCCGCAACTGCTGGTCTGCGCTGATATATTCGTCATAAGCTTTCAGTATACTTGTTTCAAGCAGATTGCGCGCTTCGGGATTAATCGGGTGGATTATATCCCGGAACATTCCCGCTTCATCGCGGCGGCTCGGCATTGCCACAAACATGCGGTCATCACCTTGAACCAACTTTATATCATGTACCGCTACGGCGTTGTCGATTGTCAGAGAAACAACAGCGCGAAGCCGTCCGTCCTGCAAAACCTTTCTAATACGAATGTCGTTTATTTCCATTACGTTGCACCTTTCAAGAATGTATTTGAGATTAGTATTTGACATAGAGTTTTGAAATATTCATATAAATTAAGGAGAAAATTAGTGATAAAAAATAAGAATATAGACTGCGGAAAAGCGTTTGACTGGGGGCGCGCATCAGAGGATTACGCAAAGTTCAGGGATATTTATCCCGCTGCATTTTATGAAAAAATAATTGAACTGGGATTATGTGTAAAAGGACAGAAAGTATTGGATATAGGCACGGGCACAGGCGTTCTGCCGCGTAATATGTATAAGTACGGCGCGAAGTTCACAGGCGCCGACATTTCCGAAAATCAGATTGAACAGGCGCGGCGGCTATCGGCAGAAGCCGGATTGAACATAGATTATATCGTAACTTCAGCGGAGGAAGCAGACTTCCTCGAAAACAGCTTCGATGCCGTAACTGCCTGTCAGTGTTATGTTTACTTTGACAAAGACATTGTTTTCAATAAGATTCATAAAATCTTGAAAGATTCAGGGAATTTTTGCATACTATTTATGTCTTGGTTAATTGAGGAAAGCGAAATTGCACGAAGAAGCGAAGAGCTTATTTTAAAATATAACCCGCATTGGTCAGCACACAGCATGAAGCGGTTTACCTATGATTTTCCCGAACAGGCGCAGGGTTTATTCGAGGTTGCGGATTCTTTTTGCTATGACTTATCCGTAACTTTCACCCGCGAAAGCTGGCACGGTCGTATGAGAGCCTGCCGCGGAATAGGCGCTTCGTCGCTTTCGGCAGAGGACATCGCCGCGTGGGAGAAAGAGCATATCGAATATTTACAAAGTGTACCCGAAACATTTGATATTCTGCACTTCGCGAGCATTTTGAATTTAAGGAAAAAATAAAGTCGGCAGATTATTCATAACAAAATTCACAAAGAACTAAAGGGGAAAAATTATGACAGACTTTTTAAAAGGCAAAAAACAAATTCACTTTATCGGAATCGGAGGAAGCGGGATGTTTCCGCTTGTACAGATTTTACACGCGTGCGGGTATTCGATAACCGGCTCTGATAATAACGAAACCGTGACGCTTGATGCCGTGCGGAAAATGGGCATAAAGGTTTATTTGGGGCATAATGAAAGCAACATTGAAGGCGCGGATTTAATAATCTACTCGTCTGCAATTTCAGGCGAGAATCCCGAACTCCGCGCCGCACGGGAAGCAGGCATTGCTTCCTTTGACCGCGCAGAACTTCTCGGGCTTTTAACAAGCAGGCACGACAAGGCTGTTTGCGTTGTCGGTACGCACGGAAAAACTACAGCAACTTCAATGCTCGTGCATATACTTATGGCGGCTGAACTTGATATTTCCGCATTTATCGGCGGTAAGTTGAATTTGCTGAACGGCAGTGCGCGAATCGGAAACAGCGGTATTATGGCGGTGGAGGCCTGCGAGTTCAACAGTAATTTCCTTAAACTTTCCCCGAACATTGCAGTTATTCTGAACATTGACGAAGACCACATGGACTGCTTCGGGAACATGGATAATCTGCGGAAAGCGTTCACGAAATTCTGTGACCTGACTACGGATTTGGTGATTTTCAACGGCGATGACCTTAATGTGCGGGTAGCTGTAATGAACAGCAATTACAGAAGCGAAACCATTACATTCGGTTTTTCAAAGAGCAATGATTATTTTCCGCGCAATATTAAAAGGTTATCGAATTATGAAAGTTCGTTTGAGCTGTGGCATAACGATAAGCAGATTGACGAAATAATTATAAGTGTACCCGGCGAACATAATATAATAAATGCGGTTGCGGCGTGTGCGGCGGGGCTGTATCTCGGCGCAGGAACAAACGCAGTTAGGGAGGGTCTGCGGAGCTTTACCGGCGCTGTTCGGCGCTTTGAGCGCATTTATAATGAAAACGGCATAACTGTCGCAGACGACTACGCACATCATCCCGCCGAAGTGGCAGCCACACTTAAAACTGCTAAAAACATGGATTACAAGCGGGTTTGGGCGGTACATCAGCCGTTTACGTATTCGAGGACAAAAGCGCTTCTTGATGACTTTGCCGGAGCGCTTTCAATTGCCGATAAAGTAGTGTTAAGCGAGATTATGGGCGGGCGCGAACCGAACCCCGGCGATATAAAGTCAGAGGATTTGGCGGCGAAAATCAATGGCGCCGTTGTAATTCAGGATTTCGCGGGTATTGCAAATTATATAGCTGAAAATGCGGAAAGCGGAGATTTAATTATAACGATGGGTTGCGGAGATGTGGATAAATGTGCGAGACTTATTGCAGAGAAACTGAATAAATAAACTCTCTCCCTTTTTTCCCGATTTTATTTATCACTGACATGTATTCAAGAATTTCCAAAATAATCGAATCATTACATTTTTTCGACAGTTTAATAAATTCCTGTCGTGTGAATTTTTCCGGCAGGTCATCGGGCAGGAACATTCGGTAATCCTCCGGGCTGTTCAAATATACCTCCGAGAGCAGGGAAAGCGGCTTTTTATGCTTCTTTTGATTGCGTTTTCGGAGGTTTTTTTCGTCTGAAACATAAAAGAATTTCTCAATTTCAAGTCCCGCAATACAGATTGTAAGGTTCGGATGGGTCAAAAATCCCTTGATACGATATAATTCGAGAAAAAATCGGGTCATATCTTTATTGTTGCGAATCGGTGATTTTTTTAGAAGCTCGCCGGTGTTTTCATCTATATATGCGTTATGAACACGTTGCTCAAACGGGTAAACTACAGTAACGTGACTCGCTTCAAGAAATACATCTAACTTGACTTTCAGTTTATCCCAACCCGCTGTTTGAATTTCATAAATCCCGTTCTCGCCCGCCGCGTCCGCGTAGTAGGAACCTATTTTAACTTCGCGGTCGGAGTTGACGGAGAAGTAATTTTTAAGTGCGGCATGAGTTAATTTTTCGTTCAGGGTTCCGATTACGGTTATTTTACTTTTTTCGGCTTTTTCAAGGGCTGACGCGAAACGGGTTTTATCAGGTTCTTTATTAACGGGCGGAAGTTTATAATCCCAAATTTTCGCGGTTCTGCGTTCTATGAAAACAGGTACGCCCATATTTTCGTTGCTTGAAATTATCCCCGTCGCAATAGCCTTTAACTCGGTAACGGCGTTTTCAACCGCATAGGACTCATCGGCAATTTCAAACATAGGTATATCGTTCAAGTTATCACCGAAAGCGATGATTTTGTCCGCACCTGCTAATTCTTTCAGTTTTAACGCCGCAACCGCTTTTGAGACGTTCACACTCCACGCCTCGTAAAAGCGAAGATTCTTCGTATAAGTATCCAAATATGTAACGGCACAGAAGCCGTTTTCGCGGTTTAAAACCGCGTCAATGGCAGAAATTTCGCTTTCGGGGTTCAGAAAAGTTATGTAGCAGATTTCACCCTTGAAAAGCTCATCGTAACTATTGCAGGCATGCCGAAAAGGGTCTCCTTTGCGAGTGTCGTTGAAGGCTTTAATGGCTTTATGGCTCTTGTTCAAGAAGCTGACCCGCTCAACGCCGTCTACATGAGAATAAACGAGCGGGGTTTCGTTGTTTTCGATTATGAAGCGTTTTGCCGCTTCAATGCTGTTTTCGGCAATGTAATCGGTTGAAATGCGTTCACCCGTTTTCGGGTCAACAATAATCACGCCGTTCATGGTTATGACGGGTATGTTCATTTCGACTTCCTGCATAATCGGTCCCGCTGTTTGGAACCTTCGCGCCGTTGCATACGAAAACAACGCGCCGTTCTTAATCTGCCGATTCAGAATTTCGGCGGTGCGGGGCTTTAATTTTGCGGCATAATTGAGCAGTGTGCCGTCAAGGTCGGTTAAATATAAAATCATAATATTATATTACCACAAATCTTGACTTGCTGTCAAATTTATGCTATTATGGAAAGGCAATTAAAATAAAAAATAAACAGGAGGTATCACAAAAATGGCAGTAAAAGTAGCAATTAACGGTTTCGGACGCATAGGAAGATTAGCGTTCAGGCAGATGTTCAGGGCGCCCGGTTATGACATCGTGGCAATCAACGACTTAACTTCCCCAAAAATGCTGGCACATCTTTTGAAGTATGACTCGGCGCAGGGGCCTTACAAGGCTTATGCAGTTGAAGCGGGCGATGATTCCATCACCGTGGACGGCACAACGATTAAAATTTACGCAGAACGTAACGCGGCAGATTTGCCGTGGGGTAAGCATGAAGTTGATATGGTGCTTGAATGTACCGGTTTCTATGTTACAAAAGCAAAATCACAGGCGCATATTGATGCGGGCGCGAAGAAAGTTATTATCTCCGCTCCTGCAGGTGACGACCTGCCGACAGTGGTTTTCGGCGTAAACGAGAGTATCCTGAAAGCAAGCGACACTATAATTTCGGCAGCATCATGCACGACAAACTGTCTTGCGCCGATGGCAAAGGCGCTTAATGATTACGCGCCGATTCAAAGCGGAATTATGTCTACAATCCATGCGTATACCGGCGACCAGATGACCTTGGACGGCCCTCATGCAAAAGGCGACCTCAGAAGAGCGCGCGCCGCCGCCGCCAACATCGTTCCAAACTCTACGGGCGCGGCGAAAGCTATCGGCTTGGTTGTCCCCGAACTTAACGGCAAGCTTATCGGTTCGGCTCAGCGTGTGCCTGTAATTACCGGTTCTTCAACCATTCTTGTAGCTGTGGTAAAAGGCGCGAACATCACTAAGGACAGCGTTAACGCCGCTATAAAAGCCACCGCTAACGATGCTTTTGAGTATAATACCGATGAAATCGTTTCTTCTGACGTAATCGGCTCGCTCGCGGGTTCAATTTTTGACGCAACACAAACAATGGTGTCGAAAATTTCCGATGACCTTTATCAGGTTCAGGTAGTTTCATGGTATGACAACGAGAACAGCTACACAAGCAACATGGTTAGGACTATTAAGTATTTCGCGGGTTTAAAGTAAGCTGAAAGCTTCTTATGCGGCGCCGTGAAAGCGGCGTCGTTTTTTTAACCACCAGACGACCTCGGTTTTACTGACGGGTGGTTTAAGTCGAGAAAGGTTACATTATGAAATTATTAATTATCACCGGCAACGGCGCAGTCGGGAAAATGACGGTGGGGCAGAATCGGTTGAAACACAAGCCGTCCAAAAGAAACATTGAACGTTCAACAGGGTTCATCTGCCAAACCGATGAGGAAAAACGTTGTGAAAGCAACGAGGGCGAAATAATTAAGGGTATGAACATACCGCCCGAAAGGTACATGAGAATCGACAATTCCGCGCTTTCAGCCGAAGAAGCCGCGAAAATAATAAAAGAGAGATTTTCGCTGTAACAAAGCCTTGACAACTTTAACTATATATTATATAATATACTAATGGACTACGTATATATCGGCGATGTGAAAATTGAGAAAACAGCCGTTTTAGCTCCGATGGCGGGCGTTTGTGACCATGCTCAGCGCGTTTTATCGAGGGAATTCGGCGCGGCGCTTGTTTATGGTGAAATGGCGAGTTCGGCGGGACTTGTTTACGGCGGAAGAGGGTCTGCACCCAACTCTAAAACTGCGGAACTATTGGTTTCTACAGATATTGAAAAGCCTTTTGCCGCGCAGATTTTCGGGAATAATCCCGAATTTATGGCAAGAGCGGCAGAAATCGTGCAGGAATTCAAACCCTGTATTATCGATATAAACTCCGGTTGTCCGATGCCGAAAATCACGGGCGGCGGCGCGGGGGCGGCTTTATTAAAGACGCCGAAGTTACTTGGCGAAATAGTGAATTCTGTTGTAAAAGCTGTTGAAAAAACTGCCGTCGGTTCGCCGGTTCCTGTGACTGTGAAGATTCGTTCAGGCTGGGACGAAAGCAGCAAAAACGCAGTCGAGGTCGCAAAAATCTGTGAAGCCGGCGGCGCAAGTGCCGTTACTGTTCACGCAAGGACAAGGGAGCAGATGTACAGCGGGTCCGCCGACTGGAGCATAATCGCGGATGTAAAAAAAGCAGTGAAAATCCCCGTAATCGGAAACGGTGACGTTACGAGTGCAGAGAAGTGCAGATTAATGTACGGGCAGACCGGTTGTGACTTAGTTATGATTGGCAGAGCGGCTTGGGGTGCGCCGTGGATTTTTAGTTTGCGCGACGAGGAAATTACACTCCAAAAACGCCTTGCTGTTATGACGCGCCATGTCGAACTCCTGATTGGGGATAAAGGTGAAGCCGTTGCCATGAAGCAGGCGCGCGCTCACATTGCTAAGTATTTGCGCGGTGTGCGCGGTGCGGCGGTTTACAGGAATATGTGCGCAAACCTTACTTCAAAGGAAGATTTTCTGCAATTGATTGAAAAAATTAGTTTGGAATATAAACTATGAAAAAATTGTTAGTTTTAATGTTTTCGGTATATTTGTTGTTTTTAATGAGCGGCTGTGACAAAGACGGCGGCGAAATAGTTCAGGAACCCGACATAACAGAAGAACCGCCCGAACCCACGCCCTTTCCTTTATTCATAGGTGATGTGGAAATTACGCAAAGTCCGCCGCGGGTTGTCAGCCTTTCGCCGTCGCTGTCGGAAATTGTATACGAACTCGGCTATGGCAGCAGAATAATAGGCAGGGGGAGTTACTGTGATTTTCCGCCTGTTATTACGGAAGCTCCCGATACGGGAAGCGCCGCAAATCCGGATGTTGATAAAATCATTTCGCTTTCACCGTATTTAGTGCTTACTACTGCGCCTTTATCAGGCATGGACATGTTCCGCATGGAACAATCGGGCATAAAGACTTTAGTTATTCCGGCGAGTGAAAATATAAGCAGTCTGAGGGAAGTTTATCGTGTTCTCGGGTTAGTGTTTGAGGGGCTTTTCACGGGGATTGAAGCAGGGGATGAAGCTTTCGCCCTCATTTCAAAGGTTTGCGATAACACAGGTGTTTTGAATATAGGAAAGTTTGTTTATATTACCGGCGATATGAAAGCCGCGACAGGCGACACGCTTGAAAGCTCGATTTTCTCCTGCTTCGGCGAAAACATAGCGGCAGACGGCGGAAATTATGATTTTGATTTATCGCTGTTATCTGAAAATCAGCCCGATATAATCCTGCTTAATGATAAATATACAGCAGACGACCTGCTTGCTTCGGAGAATTTTAGTGAGCTTGACGCGGTTATCGGGGGAAAAATAATTTTTATTGATAATTCAGCTTTTGAGCGACCGTCAATAAGACTTGCGTTGTTAGTTGAAAAAATGATTGCGGATTACCGCGATTTACAATAAACGAAAGGTATATAAAATATGCTGACTTATTTAAATGATATTTTAGACAACCTAATCAGCATAATTAAGACAATGGGGATTGTAGATTTTCTCGAAATTCTTCTATTGTCATACCTTGTTTACAAGTTGCTTAGGTTAGTTCGCGAAACGCGCTCCGAACAGCTTCTGCGCGGAATAGTAGTTGTAGTTTTAATTCTTTTCATAACCCAGCAGTTTGACCTGCGCGCGCTCGGATTTTTGAGCGAAACGTTCTTCAGTATTGGCTTGATGGCTATTATAGTGATGTTTCAGCCGGAACTGCGCCGGGTGCTTGAAAAGATGGGGCGTACTAAAGTTGTGCAAACCCTCGCTTTCAACCTTGTGGATGCGCGAACAGACATGGATTCGGCAATTGAGAAGATTGCGGCATCGTGCGAAAAATTATCGAGAACAGCGACAGGCGCGATTATCGTCATGGAGCGTCAAACTAAGCTCGGAGAGCAGGCGGATACCGGTATAATACTCAACGCCGCGCCTTCCGTTGAACTCTTCGCAAGTATCTTTTTCCTGAACTCGCCGCTTCATGACGGCGCGGTTATTGTAAGGGACGGCGTGATTCTTGCTGCCGGCTGTTTCCTCCCGAAGCCGCAGAACGAGGAATTCATTTCAAAAGACCTCGGAACCCGCCACAGAGCCGCTATAGGCATGAGTGAAATAAGTGATGCAATTGTGATTGTTGTTTCGGAGCAAACAGGGATTATCTCTGTCGCCGAGAACGGCACACTGCGAAGAAGTTTAGACCGTGCGGCACTTACAAAGATTTTAAGCAATACGATTCTAAAAGATTCGGATAACGGGGCGCCAAAGCAAAAACGCGCAAAGAAGCGCGGCGGCAAAACAAAAGAAATGGCTTAACGGAAAGGCGTAGACGCACTTTATGAAAAAGGTTCTAAAAAATTTCGCACTTAAACTTAAATCCAACATAAAGACAATCATAACCGCGGTAATTACATCTGCGGTGATTTGGTTTGCCATTTCGCTTCAGATTTTCCCCGATGTAACCATCACGATTTCAGATATTCCGGTGAGAATTGCACCGACGTCTTCTATGATTGAACATAACCTTCAGCTTACCGAGGATTACGAACTGACTGCCAACGTACAGGTCAGGGGAAAGCGCTATGACATCGGCATACTGAACAGCAGTGATTTTCAGGCGGTGCTTAACCTCACGAATGTTGAGGATGAAGGCGAGCATGTAGCCAATATAATTATAACATCAGATTCGCCGATTAATTTTGAAATATTGCCTTCAAACCAAAACGCTAAAATCAAAATCGAGCGCATTGAATCGAAAACCCTTGAAATTACCCCGCGTGTTGATTCAATCACCGTAGCGGACGGAATGACTATTGATACCTCCGGCTTGTCGGTGAACCCGCCAACCGTCACCATAAGCGGTGAAAAGAGCGTTATAGATTTAATCGAAAGGGCGGAAGTTCACGCTGTTCACAGTGAGGAAATGCATACGTCGCTTTCGCTTGAAGGCGAGCTGGTGCTTTTCAATAATGAAAACATCAGGGTATCTAATCCGGATGTTGATTACGACAGCGAGATTTTTTCCGTGACTGTTCCGATTCATATGGTGCGGACGTTACCGCTTGATTTTATTATAACCGGCGCTCCGAGCAACTTTAACTTACAGGGTTTACGCTCAATGATGGATATTCCGCCTTATGAAATTACGCTGTCTTCTCCCGATATGTCCATAAGTCATTTAAGCCACTTTGACGTGGGGGAAATGTCGCTTAATGAAATTGATATGCAGATGCTTCTCTTTGGAATACGCGATACATTTGCGCCGAAACTGCCCGAAGGGTATAAAAACATTTCGGGCTATGCTTCCTTTTCGTTGCAGTTCAGGGACGTAGAGGATTACACGCAATATAATTTCGCCATTCCGTGGGAGAATATCAATATTCTTAATAAGCCGGTTGATTTTGATGTTGAAATCCTGACCCGGGAGCTGACTGTTACTGTGCTGGGACCGGCTTCTTTTATTCACGCAATGGCTGTAAGCGATATAATAGTAACACTTAATCTTCTCGGGATTCCCGAAATAACAGAGGACAGCAGATTTATCACAAGAAGCGTACAGTGCAGAATCAGAGGCACGAGAGTACCGGCGTGGGTGGTGGGAGACCCGCAGGTGGACGTAAACTTTACGCGCATTACCGAGTAACAACTAAAGCAGGAGGAAGAACTCGCTATGGAAAAAATCAAGGTAACAATTTGCGGCAGGGAATTTAATCTCGTAACGGACGATGCCCCCGAAGACATAAGAATAATTGCTGAGAAGTTAGAAGAAAAGATTGTCGAGTTCAGCAAGACAAAAATACGCTCCGATGAGGAAATGCTGACGCTCATTGCGCTCAACGTCCTGAACGAAGCGGAAAAAGATATGTTCGCAGTTAAGAATGTTATAGGTGAAATGCATAAAAGAATCTCCGCGCTTGAAGAAGAAAATTCGGATTTGAAGTCAGCGGAGCAATTAACTATAAGCGAAAACCTGAAAAGCGCAACGCGTGAGCTTGAGCAAATCGCGCAGGTCAGAGACGAGGAAAACGAACAACTCCGAAAAAGAATAGTTGAATACGAGCGTAATGCAGAGCATCTTGCCAAAGAACGCGAGATTGAAATAATGCGGCTCAAAGACGGCTTCGAGAGCGCACAAAGCGAAATGGCGAACATAGCAGGTCAAACGGATGAAATTAACGAACAGCTTCGCGGAAAAATCTTAGATTACGAGCAGCAAATCGAAGCGCTCATGAAAGACCGTGAGGTTGAAATTAAAAGGCTTCATGACGGTTTTGACAGCGCATCGAAGGAAATGGCACATATAGCGGGCGTCAGGGAAAATGAAAATAACACACTCAGAAACACCCTTAGTACCTATGAAGCTACTTTCGATAATTATGTTAAACTGAAAGAAGAAGAAATCGTAAAGCTACGCGGTATGTTAGAAAACGTTCAGCTTGAATATGCTACCTTGAAATCAAAGCTTTCCGACGGAAACAGCGGCGGTCAGCTTACGTTTTACTCCTGATTATGGTCGAAATACTTGCGCCGGCGGGAAGTTACGAAGCCTTGAAAACTGCCATAAACACAGGCGCGGACGCGGTTTATTTGGGGTTGTGCAATTTTTCCGCGAGAAGGAATGCGAAAAACTTCACCGAACAGGAATTATACGAGGCGGCAAAGTTATGCCGCCTTTCGGGTGTAAAGCTGTATTTAACGCTCAATACTCTTGTTTTTGATGATGAACTGCCCGAACTGTGCAAAACAGTGAAAATAGTCGAAGAAGCGGGCGTAGACGCTGTAATCGTGCAGGACTTAGGGGTTTTGAGCGTAGTAAAGGAAGCGGGCATTAAAGTTCACGCTTCCACGCAGATGACGATTAACTCGGTTTCGGGGGCGGAAGCGGCGCGTGAACTCGGCTTCTCGCGGGTTGTGCTGGCGAGGGAGCTTTCTTTCCCGGAAATAGCGGAGATTGCAAGTAAAGTTGAAATAGAAACCGAGGTTTTCATTCACGGGGCGCTTTGCGTTTCGGTAAGCGGGCAATGTCACATGAGTGCGTTTTTCGGCAGTGAAGCCATCAGAAGCGCCAACCGCGGTTTATGCGCGCAGCCGTGCCGTTTAAACTTCAAAACCCTAAAAAGCGAATACACGCTTTCACTTAAAGATTTATCAATTATTAAATGTATAAATGAACTTGAAAAAGCCGGAGTAACTTCAATCAAAATTGAGGGTCGCATGAAGCGCCCGGAATATGTTGCGGCGGCGGTTGAGGCGTGTATTAAATCGCGAAAAGACGCTCCGTACGACGAAAAGACATTAAAAGCAATTTTTTCACGCGGCGGTTTTACAGATGGATATTTTACGGGGAAAATGTGTTCGATGAGAGGGTTCCGAAGCAGGGAAGATGTTTTGCTGACTCAAAACACACTTAAAAACTCAAAAGCTTCAAGTCAAAAACCGGAAAAGTGCAGGAAAAATAATAAATCCAATAATAAAAAGAGGCAGGATATATGAGAATTTTAGCAGTTGATTACGGCGATGCGCGTACGGGGCTTGCGACTTGTGACATGACGGAAACTTTAGCTTCGCCGTATTCTGTTATTCGCGAGCGAAATACCAATGTGCTTATACAAAAAATCGCAAAAATTGTTTCCGAGGAAAAAATCGAGGAAATCGTAGTCGGGAACCCGATTAACACGAACAATACGCGAGGAATCCGAAGTGAAATGTGCGAGATTTTTGCGGAAATGTTAGATAAAGCAGTCGACGTTCCTGTTTCGATGTGGGATGAACGTTATTCGACTGAAATTGCACACACCCTTCTTAAATCAACAGACAAAAAAGGTAAAAAGCGTAAAGACGTGATTGACGCGGCGGCGGCGGCGGTGATTTTAGAAAACTACTTAGCTTACAGGAGGAATAAAAGATGAAATACTTCAAGAAAATTCCCGGCGAACGGGTTTATCTCTCGCCATATAACCTTGAGGATGTGAGAATCCTCACCAAATGGCTTAATGACAGTGCGGTTACGGACGGACTGGGCGATACTTTTATGCAGTTCAACCTCTTAAATGAGACGCAGTGGGTAGAGGATATGTTAAAAAAAACCGAGCCGGCTTTCGCAATAGTTTTAAATGAAACAGACGAGTTAATAGGCAGTATCGCCTTAATGGATGTAAAACTCGCATGCGGCTCCGCGACAGTCGGGCTTTTCATCGGTGAAGCCGAAAACCGCAGCAAGGGCTTAGGAACGGAAGCTATGAAACTCATTATCGGCTATGCTTTCAACGTTTTAAATCTTTACAATGTAAATCTCGCTGTCTATGATTTCAACGAGGGAGCTTATAAGTCCTACCTGAAAGTCGGCTTCAGGGAAATAGGGCGGCGCAGAAAAGCGTATTACTTAAATAATAAACGTCACGATATTATTTATATGGATATAACAAGGGAAGATTGGTATGGAAGGGCGTAAAAATGTTTATGTTGTTGAATAGTAAAACGGCGTGAACCCAACACCGCCACACATGAAACCGCCCCGTGCCTATAAAAGCATAAGGCGGTTTTGAAATGGATAGTCTTTATATTCTTATTCGGTAATTTCAATCCTGTTTCCGTCAGGGTCAGCGACACAACTTTCAAAATAACCATCGCCCGTTGCTCGTGGTGGGCTTAATAGTTTATAACCATCATTAACTATTCGTTCAGTAAGTGTAAGCACCGCTTCCTTGCTTCCTACTGAAAATGCAATATGACTTATGCCGTTTACCTTATCAAGCACCTCACGCTCGGTAAGTTCGATATGGGACATTATTTCAATTCTCGCCCCCGATGAGAACGTCAGAAAGTAACTTGAAAACCCTTTTTTATTTTCGTATTTACTGTTACTTTCAGCGTTAAAGTATTTTTGGAAAAATGCCCTTGAACGCTCTAAATTCGTTGTATAAATTGCGATATGTTCTATTGATACTTTCATGCTATTTCTCCTTTAAGTTTTCTTTTTGGTCACGTTCAACTCGGGTTGAATCGCCGATAATTCAACCCGAGTTCAACAATATTTATAACCAACCCAATCACGGTATCATGCATGAATTCGGACTTTGAAAAGCATATTGTTTTTCTGCTTGCACCTACTTGCCTTTACACCAAATCCTTTTTCTCCGGCATTGTCTTAATCGCCGCTGCGGTTTTCTTTGCGGGCGTTATTTTTTTCACTACAGAAGTTACGCTTTTGGCTTTTTTGGCGGCTTCCTTTTTTTCGGCGGCGGATTGAGCTAATTTATTCAGCTCAAGTGCCAATTCATAGTCGCCGTCAATTTTAATCGCGCCTGACTCAACAGCTTCTTCCAGCGTGAACTTAGAGCCCGCAAGCCTGATAAAATCTTCACCCGAAGCAGTAAGCAAAGCACTCCTGTCAACATAATCATATGGGGCAACTTCAAGAATACCGCCTCTGAAAGCGACATAAAAGCTACCGCCTCCCTCGCCGTCTATGTTGAATTGAAACGCGAAGTCACTGCTAAGGATTTTCTTATCAGCTTTAGAGTAAATTTTTTTTACTTCCGCGAATATCTTTTCATACGTCATAACGATACTTCCTTTCATTTTATGCTCGTCACCCTTAGATAAAATTATTATACCACAATCTTTTGTAATATGCAATAGATAAAACATACAAAATTTAGATAAATAATATTTTTTCAAAGTGTGTAAGATTTGTTGACAAAAGGCGGGTAAGCATGTATAATGTAATAAGGAAAATGCTAATCTTTCAAATAAGCGCAGAAAGGAGACGATTTTATGCGTACTAAAAACTTTGACGACCCTTTGCCATCCCGAAGTCGCAGCTTAGGAAGTATTAAAATAAAAAGCAGTATAAAATCGTTGTCGTTATAAAGTCAAAAATACGGTCGCGCTTTTATGCGCGGCTTTTTGTTTTCATACTCCGGAAAAAATCTAAGAGGCGGGGAAAAGCACAGCGTGCCGCCCGCCCGAAAGGAAATTCGTATGAAAACATTTGAAACCTACGAAAAAATGCTTGATAATAAGCAGTACCACGCACTTCGCGGCGAGCTTATTGACGAGAATCCTGCCGATATAGCAGGACTGATTGAAAACATACCGGTAGATAAGGCGGTATTGATTTTCCGTATGCTCCCAAAGGATATGGAAGCCGAGGTCTTTGCGGATTTGTTTCCCGACGTGCAGAAAGAACTTATCGGAAAACTCAGCGAAACCGAAATCCAATTAATCATGGAAGAACTTTTTCTTGACGATGCGGTTGACTTTATTGAGGAAATGCCCGCAACTGTAGCTAAGAAAATCCTTGCCAATGCCAAGCCCGAAACGCGCGAAGAAATTAACCGCCTGTTAAAATATCCCGAGGACAGTGCGGGAAGCATCATGACGGTCGAATATGTTGACCTGAAGAGCGAGATGACGGTGCGCGAAGCATTCGAGCGTATACGTAAAACAGGTACAGATAAGGAAACGATTTATACCTGCTACGTCACCGATTCAGAACGCAAGCTGAAAGGTATCGTCAGCGCGAAAACTCTCATGCTCGCCGAACGTGACGAAATTATCGGCGAAATCATGGAGGAGGCAAACCTAATTATCGCGGAAACCCTTGAAGACAGGGAAGAAATCGCCCACAGATTCAACAAGTACGACCTTTTAAGTATACCGGTAGTGGACTCGGAGAAGCGGTTAGTCGGCATTATCACGGTTGACGACATTGCGGACGTAATTCAGGAAGAAGCGACCGAGGACTTTCAAAAGATGGCGGCTATTCTCCCGTCCGACAAGCCGTACCTGAAAACCACCCCGATTATTCTCGCGAGGAACCGTATTGTCTGGTTGCTTGTGCTGATGATTGCGGCGATGATAACAGGCAGCATCTTAGATTATTATGAAACGGCTATAGCGGTAGTGCCGTTGCTGGTTACATTTATACCTATGCTGATGGACACGGGCGGAAATTCCGGCAGTCAGAGTGCTACGATGGTAATACGCGGTATGGCGCTGGCAGAAATAACTCCCCGCGACTTTTTCAAGGTTGTCTGGAAAGAAATGCGTACCGGATTTTTGGTAGGGTGCGGGTTGTCTGCGGTTAACTTTATACGTGTTTGGTTCTTTTACCGGAATCGCGTGGAATTTGGCGGCGAGATTTTAATGATATCGGCGGTAGTCAGCTTTACCTTATTGTTTACAGTTATGGCGGCTAATCTGATTGGCGGAATCCTCCCGATTATCGCAAAAAAGTGCAAAATTGACCCCGCTGTAATGGCGGCTCCGCTAATCACCACAATAGTTGACGCCGGTTCGCTTTTGGTTTTTTTCGCTCTCTCGACAGCGTTATTAATGTAACACATTCACCGTTCTGCGAATAATATAGTATATTATTGATAAGCTGAGGTGTGAAAAATGAGAAGACGGCGTTACTCGTACAGGCGTGAAAGCCGCAGAAGCCGTATGCCCATGATTTGTCTTGCGGGGGCATGCGCGTTCGTTTGTATTTGTCTGCTGTCCGCGAAGTTTTTGTTTTTCATTCTCGCAGTTACATTAATAGCGCTCGGTTTCTGGTTGCTCTTTTGTTAAACCCGGGCGCAAATAATTAAGGTGAGGTGTACACAATGAAAATAGTCGTAGTAAAAAGTCCTAAGCTCCTTGCTGGATTTTTAAGGTTTTTTTTCAAAATTAAGAAAGAACAAATTACATAATGATAATTGCCAATGAAAAACGAGCGAACGCTGTTCGCCCGTTTTTATTTATAATTTTGCTCTTCCTTCCGTGCATCACTGTAAATACGCAAATAACTGCAAAATCTGCTTTCCGTAATTTCGCCGCGTTCCTTCGCCTTTATCACCGCACAGCCTTCTTCTCCGGTGTGGCGGCAACCCGCGAACTTACAGTCGGCAAGAAAAGGTATAAACTCTCTGAAATACAGCCCGATATCGGAAGACGGCAGTTTCCCGTACTTCGCTGCTTCAACCGTGGAAAAGCCCGGCGTGTCCGCGATGTAACCGTTTTCTCCCAAACCGTAAAGCTCAACCTGCCTTGTCGTGTGCTTTCCGCGTCCGAGTTTCCTGCTGATTTCCGCGGTTTCAAGCGCGAGTTCGGGGAAAAGGCTGTTTAGTGTGCTGGACTTACCGACGCCGGTGTTTCCTATAAGCGCATAGGTTTTCCCGCTCAGGAAAGTCCGCAGTTCCTCAATTCCCGAGTTATCATTATTACTAATTGAAAATACGGTAAAGCCGGCTTTTACATATATTTCCCGAAGTTCATCCTCGTCTTTTCTGTCGATTTTGGTGAAAATAGGAACAGGTTCAATCTCTTTGCTTTCAAAAATAGCAATCAGTTTATCGAGAATAAGTCGGTTCGGCGTCGGTTCAACGGTAGAAATAACGATAATTACCGCATCGAGGTTCGCAAGCGGAGGGCGCACAATATAGTTTTTACGGTTAAGCACGTCTGTAATAACAGGCGTACTTTCGCTTATGTCAACAATGACATTATCACCGGCGACCGGCGTGATGTTTTTCAGTCTGAACAATCCCCGCGCCGTGCATAACAAAACTCCGTCAGAGGTTTCTACGTGAAAGAAACCCCCGACGGATTTTAATATTTTACCATTTAAACTATTCATTCTCACCGTTTTCTTCGGGGCCGCCTAAACTGACCCATACATCAATTCGCAGACCTTCTTTTACATTTCTGCCGGGTAATATGCTTTGCCGAATTATCTGCCCTTTTTCAAATTCCGCAGAATGTTCCCATATCGGCTGAAAGTCAAGCTTGGGATATTGTAAGACTGCTTCATTAAAATCATCGCCGATTATATCGGGCATAGTGATGATATTATAGGATGATTCACGGGGAAAAAATGAAACCCAAAGTATTGCTGTAATAACTAACAGCAATACTATTAAAATGAGCAAATACTTTATAATTTTTGAGCCTTTGAGCTTATTCATCATCGCCGCCAATCGGGTCGGGGTCGGGTTCAGGCGGGTCGGGTTCAGGGTCAGGCGGGTCGGGAATAGGAGGGTCAGGCGGGTCGGGTGCAAGCGGCGCGGTGATTTCAATGAATATATCACGGTTAACATCCGCTCTGTGCGTAATCGATTCGCCCGTAAAATCAATATCATACGTGACGAACAAGCCTCTTCTTGTTGTTTCAACAGAAGTTATATATATATCGTACCTATGCACTCCCGTGCCTTCAACTTCCCATCGGATTTCCTTGTTAATTTCGATGTTCTGTCGGCGGTCAAACTGAAATACACCATCAGTATAATGCTCGAATATAAAGTCTCCCGTGCGGTTTGAAGTTATATTATGCAGAATAAGGAATGTCTTTTCGGGTTCGGGTCCTGCGCTGATTATAACGTTAATCGAACTGAATTTTTCAACCTGTACCATAGGAAGCGGGTCTTGTTCGATTACCCTGTCAACAGCTACAGTATCGCTGTATTCCTCTATAAACAGGAGAACAACATCATGCATTCTTGCGCGCTCCTCGGCTTGCAGGCGGGTAAGACCCTTGAGGTCGGGCGCCTGCGTAATTTCGTTTCCGCCGCCCAAGCTGATAATTATGGTTATGCGTTCATCAAGCGAAACCATTGAGCCTGCGCTCGGGTCGGTACGTATAACATAACCCGCGGGAACTGTTGCGTTTTCTTCGTTTCTGAAAAGGAAATTTGCGTCGGAGAACCCCTGTCGCTGCAATCTGCTCTTGACTTCTTCAATATGAAGCACTCCGCCCTCGTAATTATTAAGTTCAACTCTCTGCGCTCCCATACTGACCCAAATGTCAATCCTGTGACCTGTTCTTACGGGTCGGCCTGCTAAAATACCCTGCCGCATAACAATACCTTTTTCATATTCGTTTGAGTATTCCTGTATAGCGTTTAAGGTTAAATTGGGATGTAGCGCAATGACAGCATCATAATCAAAACCGACAAGCGACGGCATTGTTACTTCTTCACCGCCACCCTCTTCAAATTCTTTGAACGTATTGTTAACGATTGTGAATATAAGCCACGCCGCCATAATTACAATCACCGACGCGGTAGCGAAAAGAATAGCCAATAACGGTGAACGACGCTCGACCACTTCATCGTAGTAGTCGTCGTAGTCATCTTCATCATCGTATTCGTCCCGCCCTGTCATAAGCGGGATTTTCGCCGGAATCGAGTCTGTTTTGCTGTTTTTCTTTCCGGGTGAAACGGGTCCCGTGTTCGCAGAAGCGGCTGACGGTGTTTTATCGAAGTACTTGGTCTTCTGGTCATCGGTTGAAAAATATTTATACTCGAAAACTATGCTCGGATTCTTTTTGAATTCATCTATGTCATTTATTAACTCACCGGCTGTCTGATAGCGTTTTTCCGGCTCTTTCTGCATTGCCTTGAGGGTGATTTCTTCAAGTCCGTCGGGAATCGAACTGTTGATTTCCGTAGGTCTTTTTGGTTGCGCCTGCATGTGCATGAGCGCAATCGAAACAGGATTATCGCCATCGAACGGCTTTCTGCCCGTCAGCATCTCAAACAGCATTACGCCCACCGAATAAATATCGCTTTTTTCGTCTGTTGAATCACCGCGCGCCTGTTCCGGGCTGATATAATGCACCGAACCTATGGCTTTTTCGGAAATAGTTTTGTCGGTTTCGCGGTTGAAGCGCGCAATTCCGAAATCCATCACCTTAATTGTACCGTCGGAAAGGAGCATAACATTCTGCGATTTTATGTCGCGGTGGACAATTCCGCGGTCGTGAGCATGCTGGAGTGCGCGCAGAATCTGCGTTACAAAGTGCAGGGCATCGCGCCACTTCAAGACGCCCTGACGCTCAATATACTCGGTCAGGGTTATACCGTCGATGTATTCCATTACTATGAACTGTACTTTATCACTGAATCCGACATCATAGATTTTAACAATATTCGGGTGGGAGAGCAGGGCAATGGCCTTGCTCTCGTTTCTGAAGCGGCGCAGAAAGTCCTCGCTTTCAGCAAGCTCGTTCTTTAGGATTTTGGCGGCGACAATCTTGTCCTCGACCGCATCGCGGGCCTTGTATATGTCCGCCATTCCCCCGACGCCAATCAGCTCAAGCAGTTCATATCTGCCGTCGAGTCTTTTTCCGATGTTGTTGTCCATAAACATTCATCCTTCTTGATAATAGTTGCGTTTACTTTACCGAAATCACAGCTACAGTGATATTGTCGCGTCCGCCGTTTTCAAGCGCGTATTCAACAAGCTTGTCGCAAACTTTATTAATAGGGTTGTTGACGATGATTTCGGCTATGCTTATATCCTCGCCGTAAGAGTGAAGCCCGTCTGAGCAAAGCATTAAAATTGAATCTTCAAATAACTCAATTTCAAAATAATCGGGAGTGAGCAGCGACTCGGCGCCTACAGCGCGGGTAAGGCAGTTCCGCTTAGGGTGGTTTTTCCCCTCGTCCTCGGTAATCTGACCGTCTTCAATTAGTTTATTTATGTAAGAGTGGTCTTTTGTAATCTGCTGTATGCTGTCCCCGAAAACATGATAAACTCTGCTGTCGCCGACGTTGACTATGTAAGCGCGTTCACTGTCTGCAATTGCGCTGACACAGGTTGTCCCCATGCCGAGCATGGTAAGGTCGAACTCGGCTAAATCGAAAACAAGATTATTCGCCGCCGTAACCGAGGTTATGAGCAGATTACGGATTGAATTACGGTTAAACTCAGGACGCCAGCCGCGTTTAATGCGCTCAGAGATGAAGTTGACGGTAGTTTCACTTGCGAAACTGCCCGCGTTTTCACCGCCCATACCATCACACAAAACAACAACCGCCGCTCTGCTTTCAAGTACAGAAGCCCAAACCCTGTCCTGATTTTCAGAGCGTTTTTTACCTATGTCCGATTTTGAGAATACTTTCATAAATTCTCCTACCATCAATTATACTATACTTTTGTGATAAAACAAGGAAAAACTATTTACAATTTAGTTACAATTTGTCAAATTTCCGATTTTTTTAATTTTCCTGACCGCGTAACTGTCCGCACGCGGCGTTAATATCGGCGCCGAGGGTTCGGCGGATAGTTGCGTTTATGCCGGAGCTTGTTAACCGTTCGTAAAAAACTTTTGCGTTGCCGGACGCATGATGCGTATTTTTAAGCGTCGGATTCACCGTAATCAGGTTCACATGTGCGCCGAGCGGTTTTATCAGCTTTACAAGTCTGTCGGCGGCTTCAAAGCTGTCGTTCAGCCCTTTTATCAGCGCATACTCAAAACTGATGCGTCTTCCGGTTTCCTTGAAGTAATTTCTGCACGAAGCCATAAGTCTGTCTATGTTAAAAACATCGTTTACCGGCATTAGTCTGCTTCTTGTTTTATCGTCTGCCGCGTGGAGTGAAACCGAAAGGGTCAGTCCGAGCTTTAACTTTGCAAGCTCGTCTATCCTGTCCGAAAGTCCGCAGGTTGAGAGCGAAACATGCCGAAGGCTCATGTTCCTGCCGCTCTTATCGGAGAGCAGGCGCAGAAATTTTACCGTATTACCGAAATTATCGAGCGGTTCACCGATTCCCATTAAAACAATACTTTTCACGTCAATGCCGGAATCGCGTTCTGTTTCGTAAAGCTGTCCGAGCATTTCCGATGGTTTGAGGTTACGCTTGAAGCCGTATGCTCCCGATGCACAAAAGGCGCAGTTCATTTTACAGCCGGCTTGCGTTGAAATGCACAGGCTTGCACCGTGACGGTATTTCATAAGAACCGTTTCTATATTTTCGCCGTCATTAAGCCCATATAAGTATTTTACAGTATAATCATACTCTGATACAAGCTTTTTTCTTATAATTAGTGGTTTTATACAAAAGTAAGCTGTCAATTTTTGGCGAAATTGTTCAGATAAGTTTGACATTTCAGAAAAATTTGTTGTTTTTTTGACGTGAAGCCAGTTGAAAATCTGTTCAGCCCGGAATTTCTGCCCGCCTGTTACCGTTATTTCATCTTGAAGCTCTTCGGGCGTGAGCGAAAGAATATCTGTTTTCATCTGATTGTAAGTTGCTGTCCGTCCGCTTTACGCCTGAAAATGGCGATAAAGAAACCGTCGCCGCCTGTTACGTGCGGAAACAGATTATATCGGGAGGCATCGGGTATACCTAAGCCGACAGGCACGAAATAAGGCGAAAACTCCGGATGGTTATATTGAAAGTTGTCCACAACCGCCTCGTTTTCATCAGGATTAAGCGTACAAGTGGAATAAATTAACGTGCCGTTAGATTTTACGTAAGCGGCGGCGGTGCTGAGAATACGTCGCTGTACCTCGGGAAGACCTTCAAGGCTTTTCATGGGTTTATACTTGATTTCGGGTTTGCGGCGAATCACCCCGAGCCCGGAGCAGGGAACATCGCACAAAACCGTATCAGCTTGCGGGAAAGAGGGATTAAAAACACCGGCGTCATTTTCAACAGCCCTTATAACATCCAATCCGAGCCGCTTTGCGCCGTTTTCAATAAGCGACAGCTTTCCGCCGTAAAGGTCGCAGGAAATTAATAAGCCGCGATTGTTCATCATTTGCGCCATTGTGAACGATTTGCCGCCGGGAGCGGCGCAAAGGTCGATAACGGTTTGGTTGAAGCCCGGACGCGCTAACTTGCAGCAGAGCTGAGATGAAATATCCTGAACGTGGAACATACCCTTGCGGTACGCATCGGAAAGTTCGATGCTCGTATTCATGCGTTCAAGCTCAATGCAGTCGTCCAAAACCACATTCTTCTTTACTTCAAACTTTTCTTTCGTTAACGCCGCTATCACATCGGGAGTTTGAAACTTCAACGTATTTACTCGAAGATAGATAGGCGGCCGCCCGAAAGTACCTTTTAAGATTTCATGTGTGTTTGCTTCCCCGAAAGTTGCCGTCCACTTCTTAATAAGCCACTTAGGGCAGGAAAAATCTATTGACAGCTTGGCTTCGTCTATGAGATGCTTCGTATCAATAACTAAATTATCGCGTATAAAGTTTCGCAGTATTGCGTTAACGAAGCCTTTGGAACTGCGGTCGGCAAGGTTCGCGGATTCATTTACGGCGGCGTTTTCCGGAACGCTGTCCATATAAAGCAACTGATAAAACCCCATGCGAAGAATTTGCACGGTTTCGCACGAAAGCTTGTCAAATTCTATATCGGAGTATTGCCGAATAAGAAAATCCAATGTCATCTTGCGTTCGAGAATACCGTAAAACAGCGCGGCGGCAAAACCCTTGTCACGCGGCGATAAATTATCCCGCGAAAAGGTATTGTCTAATATTATGTTGGAATACGCGCCGTCCTGCTCCATACGACAGAGCAGTTCAAGCACTGTTTTTCTCGATTGTGTCATTTTGGGGGTTCCTTTATTTTTAAAATAGAATTATGTGAAGATAATATTTATATAAATCATCTTCTTCTTGCTATCGCTAAAATTCTAATCAGCTGTGCGAGTGAAACAAGCAGTGCCGCGACATAAGTCATAGCGGCGGCGTTGAGAATACTTCTCGCGCCTTTCTGTTCGCTCCGGTCGAGAATACCCTGCGATTCTATAGTATTCATCGCTCTTCTTGACGCGTTGAACTCGACAGGCAGCGTAACAATTTGAAAAATCGCCGCAAGCGAAAACGCCGCAATCCCTACATTAATCATAATCGTTCCCGGCACTAACGGCAGAAAAAAGCCGATTAAAACTAAGAAAATCCATGTTCTGTTAGCAATGCTGACAGCAGGGAATATAGCCGTGCGTATTTTTATGGGCGTGTACGCCGTGGCGTGCTGGATTGCGTGACCGCACTCGTGCGCGGCAATGCCGATTGCGCTGACCGAAATACTGTTATAAGTGCTTTCGGATAGCGCAACTACGTTCCTGCGAGGGTCGTAGTGGTCGGTGAGCTTTCCGCGTGTCGGCTCTACAATCACATCATAAAGCCCGTTGCTGTCAAGAATCTGCCGCGCTATAACATGCGCGGGAACGCCTCTTGCTGACCTGACTTTATCGTATCTTGAAAAAGTCAGCCTTACATTCGCGGAAGCAAGCATAGCGACTATAATAGTCGCAAACAAGAGTATTGTCGCCGCATTGGGGTTGCTTAGAAAGTATTCTAAGGTTTTTGGTAAATTTTCCATATATTTATTCCTTTCTGAAGCCGCGGAGGAATTCGTCTGCTTTCATTTTACTTTTACCCTCGGGTTGTACTTCAAGTAACCGCAGGAACCTTTTATCTCCGCAGATAAAATCAAGTTTGTTGTTTAGTGTTTCCACAATTTCAGAAGAAAAAACTTTTAATCTTCGATTATCAATAAAAGTATATGCTTCTCCCGATAACCCCCGAACGAAATTATAAATATCCGCAGAAGATTTATTCCAGTCGATTTCTTTCATCTGCTTTGTAATCATAGGCGCGTAAGTCGCAAGTTCGTTATTTTGTGCAGTTTTGCATTTCAGACATTCTTCCGGATTTTCCGCGAATTTTACAATGAGCCGTGCGCCGATTTCCTTTAGAACATCGTGTAACCGAGAAGCGGTCATAGTGTCGGTGATTTCACATTTTTCAAAGAGCAACATATCGCCTGTGTCTATGCCTGCATCCATCTGCATAATCGTAACGCCGCTTTCCTTGTCGCCGTTCATTATGCAAAAGTTAACAGGTGCCGCTCCCCGCCATCGCGGAAGTAAGGACGCATGGATATTTACACATCCGTAGCGCGGGAATTCGAGAATTACTTCGGGAAGAATCTGACCGTACGCCGCAACAATTATAATATCGGGGTTGATTTCTTTAATAAGCTCAAGGCTTTTCCCGCTGTCATCGCCCCTGCGCAAAGACATCGGCTGAAAAACCTCTAAATCTTTCGCAAGTGCGTATTCCTTAACGGGGGAGAAGCGGACTTTCTGCCCTCTGCCGCTCGGCTTGTCCGGCTGGGTGAAAATGAGCGGAATTTCATGCCCGGCGTTAATTAATGCATCAAGTGCGGGTACTGCGAATTCAGGCGTACCCATGAAAATCAATTTCATACTATCTTCTGACCTTCTTCTTTCTCCTTTTCCTGTGCGGTTTTCTTTCGCGCTCGGCTTCAGCCTCATCTTTGTCAACCATCTCGTCCGCGACATCCGGGAAAACTACACCGTTAAGGTGGTCGATTTCATGGCAAATCGCAATAGCAAGCAAGTCGTCGGCTTCATGAAACTGCGGCTTTCCGTGGCGGTTCATGGATTTGACTTTAACAAAATCAGGGCGCACAACATATCCCCATAAATCAGGACAGGAAAGACAGCCTTCAAGCTCACGCTGACTGCCTATTGAATGTAGGATTTCAGGGTTGATGAGTTCAATCACGCCGTCGCCGAGGTCGATTACAATAACCCTGCGAAGAATCCCGACCTGAACGGCGGCAATTCCCACGCCGTCATGTTTTTCAAGCGTATCATGCATATCATCGAGAAGCACCCATAATTTATCGTCGAATGCGGTTACATCTCTCGACTTTTTATTAAGTGTTTCATCAGGTAGTTTCAAAATGTTTCGCAGTGCCAAATTCGCGTCCCTTCCGGTCTGCGCACGGACAAAAGTCTGTACGCTCCTAAATTATAGAATTTCACCATTTATATCTACATATATTCCTGTATATTTAAAATCGGTGCCGCTGTAAGCAGTTTTCAGTGCGTTTGATATAATTCTGCGGAACGCCGCGCTGTTTTTACACTTGATAATCAGCTTATGCCGATATTTTCCGTTAATGCGTCCGGTGCCGCTTTTTGTCGGACCAAGTACGCGGTAAGGGAGTTTTTTTTCCGCCGAGTTAAGCTCGGCGCTAAGGATGGCAAGGAATTTTTCAGCCGCTTTTTCGGAAGTTTTTTCATCGACTGCCGAGAAGCCTATTAAGAATATATCGCAAAACGGCGGAAATATGAGCGCTTTTCTGACTTCTGCTTCCTGCCCGTAAAATTCCGCGTAATCCTGTGCGGCGGCAAGGTTAAGGACATAGTGGTCGGGCGTAAAGGTTTGCAGGTACGCTCTGCCTTTCTTGCTTCCGCGCCCCGAACGCCCCACAACCTGCGTAATAAGCGAAAACGTCTTCTCATAACCTAAGTAGTCGCCCGAATACAAGGCTTTGTCAATCCCCAGCACACCCACGAGCGTTATATTCTCGAAGTCAAGACCCTTTGCAACCATCTGTGTGCCGACCATTATATCATATTCACCGCTTTTAAATTCGGCGAATTTAGTCTCGAAAGCAGTCTTGGAAACTGTAGTGTCCGCGTCCATACGCAGAATTCTCGCATCGGGGAAAATTTCCCCGATTTCGTCCTCGACCCGCTGGGTTCCCGTGCCGCTTTGATAAATGTGCCTGCACTTACAATTTTCGCACACATCCGGCATCGGCGCGTTGTGGGCGCAATAATGACATTGCACGGAATTGCCCTTTTTATGATAAGTCAGCGGAATTAAACAAACAGGACAGCTAACCGCCGCGCCGCACTTGACGCACCTTGCGTAAGTATGATAACCGCGCCTGTTAAGCAGAATAAGGCTTTGCTCGCCCCGTTCAAGATTATCGGCTAACTCCTCAAGGAGAATACCGCTGAAATTTGAGCGGTTGCCATTCTCGTATTCGGTTTTCATATCAACTATATAAACATCGGGCAGAATCGCCTTACTGTATCTCTCGTTCAATTCAAACAGGCTGTAACGCTCTGTTTTGGCAAAGTGATAACTTTCAATCGAGGGCGTTGCAGAAGCAAGCAGAAGGAGTGCGTTATGGTGAAAAGCCCGCTGTTTGGCAACGTTTCGCGCGTGATAACGCGGTGAGCGGTCAGACTTGTAGCTATGTTCGCCCTCCTCGTCAATTATAATGACGCCTATATTTTTAAGCGGTGCGAACACAGCGCTTCTTGTGCCTACTATTATGCCTGCCTCACCGTTTTTTATGCGTCCCCATTCGTCTGCGCGCTGACCGAGCGACAAATTCGAGTGAATAATCGCAACCTTATTGCCGAACAGGCTTTTAAACTGCTCTGTCATTTGCGGTGTCAGCGATATTTCCGGCACGAGCATAATCGCGGTTTTACCCTTATTTAAAGTATGTTCAATAAGCTTAATGAATACCGAAGTTTTCCCGCTTCCGGTAATTCCGCGCAAAAGCGCGCACTTCGCCTGTCCGCAATCGGCGAGTTCCTTAAGACCGTTGAAGACATTCTGCTGTGCGGGGGAGAAGGTCAGAGAATCAAGGTTTGCAGTGACTTCGAAATCCTTGCTGAGCGCCCTTGAATACCCGCGCTCATTAAGCCGCTCTTCAAGCACACCTTTTTTTAACAGGTTAGATATAACAGCAGATGTAACACCGCAGACTATACAGATTTCCTTTACGCAAGCCGACTCATACTCTTCAAGCATTTCAATTACGGCTTGCTGTTTCGGGGTGAGCGTTATGAGCGAGAAGTCAAAATCCACGGCAATTGAGAGAATTTTTGTAACATCACCTTTATAGCGCGTTTTTACGGAATCGCCTTCGTCTGATAATTTTAGTCCGAGCCCTGCCGGGATAACGGTTTTAACCGCGTCAAAATAGGTGCAGAAAGTGTTTTCTTTAAGCCAAACGACTAACTTTAACATCTCGCCTGAAAGTAGCGGCTCGCTATCGACAACGGCGGCTATCCGCTTGATTTTGGAAGGCTCGTACAAAGCTTCGCGAATTGACAAAATCATACCCTGCCGCTTTTTCGCCGAGTGTCCCCGCCCGAAGTCTACAATTACACGCTTTCCCGCCGCCGCCGTATTAATCAAATCATACGGAACTAAATAATCAAAAAGCAAATCAAATGAATAAAGCGATTTTTCAACAGCGACCTGCGCGATTAAACCTGTGAGCAGAAGATTTTCATTGTTCATTCGATTACCGGAATCCCGCGTTTTATTGATAGCTTTTCCGCTTGTATTATGGCGGCGAAGTCTTCCACGGCATTTTCGAGTTTCTCGTTTATGATAACATAATCATAATTTTTTATGGAAAACATCTCGACTTTTGCAATATCTACGCGCCTTCTAATAGTTTCTTCGGTTTCGGTGCCGCGCTTTTGAAGCCGGTTTTCAAGCTCGGCAAACGACGGCGGCAGAATAAAAACAAGCACACAATCAGGGAAAAGCCTTCTTATATTAGCCGCGCCCTCAATTTCGATTTTTAAGACGATATCTTTACCCTCGTCAAGCAGTTTAGGTATGAAATCCCGCGGTGTACCGTAATAATTTCCGGCATACTCGGTGTATTCAAGCAGTTCGTCCGCTTCAATCAACTGTTTGAACTCCTCACGTGTCTTAAAGAAGTAATGGATTCCTTCTTCTTCATCCGGGCGAGGTTGCCGCGTTGTTGCGGACACAGAGTAGTGCAGGTTCGAGCAAACGCCGAACGCGTACTTGAGAATCGTATCCTTGCCACACCCGGCAGGAGCGGAAACCACAACCAATAACCCTTTTTTATTCATATTTTCATAAAGTCCTTTCTTCACCTTTCTTCACCAGCAGAGGATAGCTTCGTTTTAAAACGAAGTGAAAATAACATTTTCCCCGTTTCAGTTGTATTTTGTTTCAAATTTCCACACCTCCCGAATCCGCAGTAAACCCTTTGAGAACATTTGCCGATAAAATTATATGTCCGCTGTCCATGATAAAAACCGTGCGGGTCTTCTTCCCGCAGGAAGCGTCAACAACCGCGTTCTTTTCTCTTGCGGCGGCTATCATGCGCTTAGCGGGTGCCGAATCCGCGCTTACGGCGCCGATTATTCTGTTCGGGTTGATGGCATTTCCGTAGCCTATGTTTAATAGCTTCATGGGACTGCTCCTCAATATTTTTGACATAATAAATAATTATACCATATTCCGACAAAAAAAGCAATTACAAATTTAAAATATTGCTACAACCGCTCGAAGAACACCTTTAAGCCAATCCCAATCAGAATTACGCCGCCCGCAATCCTCGCTCTGTTACCGAGGAAGCCGCCGAACTTCCGCCCTATCCCCACGCCGAAGAAGCTTAGAGAAAATGTAATCGTGCCGATTAAGGCGACAACGGGGAGAATCCACAAGCCTCTTATACCCATCGCAACAAAGCTCACACCCGCTACGAGCGCGTCAATACTGGTTGCAACAGCCTGCACAATCAGCGACCATAAGGGCAGGGAATCGGGGATTTTTTTAGTTTCGCTTTCTTTCCTGAGTCCGTCAATAATCATCTTAATACCGATGAAGCCAAGGAAAATAAGCGCGACATAATGCGCGAAGCTGTTAATGAACTGCTTGAAAATGGTGCCGAACAGAAACCCCAAAAGCGGCATAACCGCTTGAAAAGCCCCGAACATCGCGGCTATTTTCAAGGCTTGCTTCCGCGTTATGTTTCTAAGCGAAAGCCCGTTTGTAACAGAAACAGCAAAAGCATCCGCGGACAAGCCGAACCCTATTAAAACAGTTTCAACAAAAGGCATTTTATATCCTCTTCTGACTTAATAACGGCGAGTATTTTGCACGGAACTGCACGAAATTGCCGCTGTCAATTGCTTCCCTTATTTTCTCCATAAGTGTGTTGTAGAAGTAGAGGTTGTGTATAACCCCCAGCCGTCCCGCAAGATGTTCCCCGGCTTTGAACAGATGCCGCAGATAGGCGCGTGAGAAATTACGGCAGACAGGGCAGTTACATTCGGGGTCAAGAGGGGAATCATCGGTTATATAACGTTCATTCATAAGTTGCATAATTCCCTGCCACGTAAAAACCGTGCCGTGACGACCGTTTCGCGAGGGCATTACGCAGTCGAACATATCAATTCCCCGTGCAACCGCCTCAATTATATTTGACGGTGTTCCGACGCCCATGAGATAGCGGGGTTTATTCACGGGCATTTCGGGCGTGATGTAATCCACAACCTCGTACATAATTTCAGTCGGCTCACCGACCGCAAGTCCGCCTATGGAATAACCCGGCAGGTCAAGCCCGGCAATTTCACGCATGTGAGCAATTCGCAGGTCTTTATACGTCCCGCCCTGATTTATACCGAACAGCAACTGATTTTTGTTGAGTGTGCAATCCGCCGCATTAAGCTTGTCAAGCTCATTCTTACAGCGCACTAACCAGCGCGTTGTCATTTCGGCGGATTTTTTAACGTAGTCATAAGGCGCGGGATTTTCCACGCACTCATCGAAAGCCATTGCAATCGTTGAACCTAAATTCGATTGAATCCTCATGCTTTCTTCCGGACCCATAAAGATTTTCTTTCCGTCTATGTGTGAGGAAAAGTATACGCCTTCTTCCTTTATTTTACGTAGCTTTGCAAGCGAGAAGACCTGAAATCCGCCCGAATCCGTAAGAAGCGGGGCGTTCCACCCCGTGAAAGCGCCAAGTCCGCCCATTTCACGAATAACCCCGTCAGACGGGCGCAGATGAAGGTGATAGGTATTGCAAAGCATTACCTGACACTTCAGCTCGGCTAAATCAAAAGCGGAAATCCCGCCTTTAATTGCGGCAGAGGTCGCTACATTCATGAAGAGCGGGGTTTCAATTATGCCGTGAACAGTTGAGAGCCGCCCTCTTCTTGCGCCGTCATTTGTTTTTAATAATTCAAACATAATAATTCCAAATGTAGGGGCGAACTTGGCGCAGTGCGCGGTTCGCCCGTGATAAAAAAATTAAATCTTAGAATACCCGTGGTCGTTAATTATTGCATCGATTTTTCTGCCGTCTTTGCACATCTGACACTCGGCATGGGGGCGGCTTTCATAATCGGGCAGGTCTTCCTTATAGAAAATCGTTTTAATCGGTATACCGTTTGTTTCGTTTATTGCGCTGAAAAGCGCCGCCACGCCTGCCAAGTTCCCGCTGTAATAGGCAAGACATTCAAGGCAGCTTGCTATCGTGCGCCCGGTCGAAGCCGAAGAAATAAACAGAAGAACATTTTTGTTCCAAATCACACTCTGCGTATTATCGCGGAAAATCATCTGCCCGCCCGAATTAAGCTCGGGTGTTATAACATTGATGTCGCTTCCGGCATTAACGCAGTGCGGATTACCCTCCGATAACCCCTCCGCCAAAAACGCCCCAATCACCTGTGTTTCTTCAAGGCAGATTATTGTATCAACAGGCACATCGGCAAAATCCGTGGAAAAAACCTTAGCGGCTTCCTTGGACATTTTATACTGACGTTTAAGGCTGTTCATATCGACATAATAATTTACATGTGAGTGTGCGGTCACGAAATGCCCGGGAATTATGCCGACTTTTACATTATCGTTTCTGCCTGATATTATTTCAATAGTGCGAGTTTCCATAATCTTTACCTTTCTGCTTACAGATTCAGCCACAAAGCGGGACGAACCCCAACGAAGCCGCGTTCGACTTCGATACCATCAACGATGACATAACCGTCTCCGTTGACATTGGCGGCATAGTCACTTAAGTAACCGGGCGACCGAAGCCACCAAAAGTGTACGTCGCCGTCGGCGAAGTAGGCTATTCTTGATGAATCGTCTGTGAAGTATGTTTGTGCTTCATCTATGCTCAATAAGAAAATATTGTCTGTCGTATTGTTGCCGCCCGGTGTGCCGTATTCCGGATTATCGTTGTTAATTACTGTTGTTTCAAGAATCCGTCCTTGTTCTGCTGACGAAAAGCTGTTGTAAAACTCCCCGTTAAGATAGGCTCGCAAACTGCTGTGTTCCCATGTTGCATCATCGTAATCTGCATGGTATTGTTGATATTCCAGTAAATATTCACTAATAACTAATGCCATGCCGTCCTGTACTTCAAGCACCCGCCATTCGAGTTCGCCGAATTTTATTATATCACCAACGCCCGCCGAAGAAGAGCTGTTTTCGCCGCCTGTGTTTCCTCTGTCTCTGTTACCTCCTCCGGTGTTTCCGCTTCCGCTGTCGTTGTTGCAGGCTGTGAAAGTCAGTACGAGTGCCAGTGTCAGAATAATCGCCATTAATTTTTTCATGGTTTTGATTTCCTTATATTTTATTTTTTGTAAGAATTTATTTCACTCCGAATGCGTAAACCGTTGTTGATTTGAATTTTCTGCCTTTTTTAAGTATGCAGGAGGGAAAGCCGGGCAGATTTGGGGTGTTAGGTGTGAATTGTGTTTCAAGACAGAAAGCGTGGTGTCTGCCGAAATGCACGCCGCCTTTTCCGGTTTCGGAAAGTCCGTTAGCGGTATACAACTGAATAGCCGGCATATCTGTATAAACCGCCATGATACGTCCGCTTTCCGGCTCGTGAGCTACTGCGGCTTTTTTCATTTCGCCCGCTTCACCAAGCAGAAAGTTGTGGTCGTAGCCGTCAATCTTACCGCTTTCAATATCTGCGCCGATTTTTTTAGGTTTCAGGAAATTGAAAGCCGTACCGGGTACGCTTTCAATTTCACCGGCGGGAATATTGAATTCATCAAAAGGCGTGTAATTCAGTGCATTAATTTGCAAAACAGTGTCAAGCACGCTTTCTTTGCCCTTGAGATTAAAATAAGCGTGGTTGGTGGGATTGAAAATTGTATCGCCGTCGCTTACGGCTTCGTATTTAATTTTCAGCTTGTTTTTATCGGTGAGGGTGTATTTCACGGATATGTTTAAGGCGGCAGGGAAGCCCTCTTCGCCGTCGGGACTGCGGTAGAGGAAAGTTACGCTGTTCTTTTTCTCGTCAGGCTCGTATTCCCACACACGGCGGTTATAACCGAATGTGCCGCCGTGAAGGCAGTTGTCGCCGTCATTTTTCGACAGACGATATTTTTGTCCGTTCAGGATAAACGCCGCTCCGCCTACACGATTGGCGTAACGCCCGATAACCGCACCCTGAAAGGATTTGCCGTTAACATAACCCTCAAGGTTATCATAACCGAGGACAACGTCAGCCGTGACCTTGTTTTTGTCGGGAACATCGATTCCGACAAGCGCCGCGCCGAAATTTGTCAGGCGGACGGTTAAGTTGTCGTTCTTTAATGTAAACAGCTTGACCGCGTACCCGTCGTGCGAGCCCCAGTTTTCTTTTGTAACAGACATATTTTAGTCGCTCCTTTTGTCATAAAATTACTATAAATCATTATACATTATTTTTATTTAAAAGTCAATCTTGATTTTTTTGTTTTAAAGAAGTATAATTAAAAGTAAATAAAGAGCGAAGGGAAATATTGCCGATATGAAATTATTTAAGTATGAAACCCACCTTCACACAAAGCAGGGAAGCGCGTGCGGAACTTACACGGGCGCAGAAATGGTGGATTATTATAAGAGCCTTGGTTATGCCGGTTTTATTGTCACTGACCATTTTATCGGCGGAAATACGGCAATAGACTTCAATTTGCCCTGGGAAAAAGCGGCAGAGCAATTTTGTACCGGCTTTGAGGACGCAAAAAGGCGCGGCGATGAAGTTGATTTTGACGTATTTTTCGGCTTTGAATACGGCTTTCACGGCACCGAGTTTCTTATTTACGGGCTTGACAAAGACTGGCTGCTTAAAAACCCGCAAATCAGGGAGCCGAATTTAAGGCGCAATCTCGCCGCTTTTAAGGAAGCCGGGGCTTTGATTATTCACGCTCATCCGTTCAGGCAAAGACCTTACATAGATATGTTACGGCTGCTCCCCGATTTAACGGATGCGGTCGAGGTTTATAATGCGCTGAACACAGCGGAGCATAACGAAAGGGCGGCGGTTTATGCGAAGATGTACGGCTTAGTTGAAATAGCGGGTGCGGACGCCCACGGTGTCAGAGCGCAAACCTCCGGTATTGAGGTGAGCGAACGTATCAGAACCAACGAAGACTTATTTGATGTTATAATGGCAGGAAATTTGAAACTTATAAAATCGTCATAATGCACAAGACGAATTAAATAAACTTGTCTGTTTTGTAACAATTTACAATTCGGACTTGTTTTTTTAAAATAACTGTGATATAATTAACGCAATATGTATGAAAAATTTTCCAAAAGCATGAATTTTACTGCAATCGGAGGTACACTATGCCTAAAAAGATACCAAAAAGCTATGAAGTTCCCTTACATTTATTCAGAGAGGGGAATCTTACTTACGGATATGAGTTCTTCGGTTCGCATTTAAGAGACGGCGGGGTTATTTTCAGGGTGTGGGCGCCGGGGGCTGTGAGCGTTTCGGTGGTGGGTGATTTCAACCACTGGGACGCAAGTGTTAACTTCATGTATAAAATCACGGACGATGGGATTTGGGAGCTGTTCATATCCGGGCTGAATAGGTACGATTCTTATAAATACGCTGTTCGTACCCAAAGAGGACAGCTTAAACTCAAAGCCGACCCTTACGGATTTCACATGGAAACCCGCCCCGACACCGCTACTAAAATCTACGATATCGGCGGCTACAAGTGGAATGACAAACGTTGGCTTGACAAAAAGAAAGTCCGCGATATTTACGCTTCGCCTATGAATGTATACGAACTGCACATAAGCTCGTGGCGCAAGGCGGTAAATCAAGACGGCTTCTTCAACTACATGGAACTCGCGGCGGAGCTGATTCCGTATGTTAAGGAAATGGGTTATACTCATATTGAAATGATGCCGATTGCGGAGTTTCCGTACGACGGCTCGTGGGGGTATCAGGGTATAGGCTATTTTGCGCCGACGTCGCGTTTCGGGACGCCGCATGACTTTATGCAGTTTATTGATTATTGCCATCAGCACGATGTAGGGGTGATTCTCGACTGGGTTCCCGCGCACTTCCCTAAAGACGCGGCGGGGCTTTATGAATTCGATGGTGATTACTGCTATGAATACGCAGACCCGCTTAAACGCGAACACAGCAACTGGGGTACACGCATTTTCGACTGGGGCAGAAACGAGGTTGTCAGCTTTCTTATTTCCAACGCCGCCTACTGGCTTCGGGAATATCATATTGACGGGCTTCGGGTTGATGCGGTTGCGTCTATGCTCTACCTTGATTATGACAGGAAAGAGTGGCGCCCGAACCACAAAGGCGGGCACGAGAACCTTGAAGCGATTGCGTTTTTGCAAAAGCTTAATGCGCTGATTTTCAAGGAATTCCCCTCCGCTCTCATGATAGCGGAGGAATCAACCGCGTGGCCTATGGTTACAAAGCCTTCTGACGCAGGCGGGCTGGGTTTTAACTTTAAGTGGAACATGGGTTGGATGAATGACATGCTTGATTACATGTCGATGATTCCCGAAAGCAGACCTTACAATCACAACCTGCTGACATTTTCGTTTCATTATGCGTTTTCGGAAAATTATATACTGCCGATTTCACATGACGAAGTAGTCCATGGGAAGTGTTCGATGATTGACAAAATGAGCGGGCCGAGAGAAATGCGCTTCGACTCGTACAAAACGTTTTTAGCTTATATGGCGGCGCACCCCGGAAAAAAACTTCTCTTCATGGGGCAGGAGTTTGCGCAGTTTAAGGAGTGGAATTACAAGACTGGGCTTGACTGGGATGTACTCGAATTCGCTGAACACGGGAATGTAAGCGAATTTGTGCGCGCTTTAAACAACTTTTATTTAAGAAGCAGTGAACTGTGGGAAAACGACTACGACTGGAGCGGTTTTAAGTGGATTGTCAGCGATGACAGCGAGAATTCCGTTATAGTTTTCCGCAGAATCAACAAGGCGGGCGAAGAACTCGTGGCAGTTTGTAACTTTCAGCCTAAGGAACATGAGCAGTATACATTCGGAGTGCCTTTTGAAGCTTTTTACTCAGAGGTGTTTAACACAGTCGGCGAGGTAATCAACCGCAGACAAAAAGCGAAATCCGTGCCAATGCACGGCGAGCAGTATTCGGTTACGGTGAAAATCAAGCCCATGTCAGCTATGTTCTTCAAAGCGTCAAGCGCGGCTTCCAATAAAAAGCCTGCATTAAAAATGAAATAAAAAATATTTCCGCGAACATAATAAAAGCAGGGCGATATTAATCGCCCGGATAAAACAAAAGCGGAAAGAAAGAAGGTAGATTTTATGTATCACGTCAAAAAGGAATGTGTCGCGATGATTCTCGCGGGCGGTCAGGGTAGCAGGTTATATGCCCTGACGCAGGATATGGCGAAGCCCGCCGTACCTTACGGAGGAAAGTACAGGTTAATCGACTTCCCCCTGTCTAATTGCGTAAACTCGGGCTTTGACACGGTAGGGATTTTAACACAGTATCTGCCGCTCGTTCTTAACGAGTACATAGGCAACGGGCATCCGTGGGGACTTGACAGGGTTCACGGGGGCGTTCACGCGCTTGCGCCGTATGAAAGCTCGGGCGGGAAAAGCTGGTACACCGGAACAGCTAACGCCATTTACCAGAATATAAGCTTTATAGACCGTTATCAACCCGATTACGTGGCGATTTTAGCGGGCGACCACATATATAAAATGGATTATTCAAAGATGCTTGATTATCATAAAAGGCAGAACGCCGATGCGACGATTGCGGTTTTGGAAGTGCCGTGGGAGGAAGCGTCGCGCTTCGGAATCATGACGGCTGATGAGAACGGCGTGATTACCGAGTTTGCGGAAAAACCGGCTGAACCTAAGTCAAACCTTGCTTCGATGGGCGTTTATATTTATTCATGGCAAACGCTCAAGCGCTACCTTGTCGCTAATGAAAACGACAAAGACGCTAAAAAAGATTTCGGCGGTAACATTATTCCCGATATGCTTAAAGACGGCTGTAAAATGGTGGCGTATCATTTTGACGGATATTGGAAAGATGTCGGGACAATCGACAGCCTTTGGGAAGCTAATATGGATTTATTGAATCCGAACATTCCGCTCGACCTGCATGACCCGAACTGGCGTATTTATTCGCGCAATCCCGTCATGCCGCCGCATTACGCGGGAGATGCAAGCTTTATAGAAAACTCGCTGGTCGCAGAGGGATGCAATATTGAGGGCAGGGTAGACTTCTCTATTTTGTTTGCGGGAGTTAAAATTGAGAAAGGCGCGATTGTGCGCGACAGTATAATAATGCCCAATACGACCGTAAAAAGCGGCGCGGTGATTGAATATTCCATCATCGGGGAAGACTGCGTTATAGGTGAGCGCGTACATGTCGGAGAACGCCCTGAATCAATAGCGGATAAGGAAAGCTGGGGCGTTGCGGTTATAGGGCATCAGATTAACGTTTCAGAGGGAGCGCGCATTAAGCCCAAAGCAATGGTTTCAGAAAATCAATAATAAATTACGAGGTGAAATAATATGGCTATTATGTCAACAAATATGCTCGGGCTTATTTTCGCGAATTTGCATGATGAAAACATACCCGACCTTACTAAAAACCGCACGATGGGAAGCGTACCTTTCGGTGCGCGGTACAGGCTCATCGACTTTCCGCTGTCTAACATGGTTAATTCCGGCATAACGTCGGTAGGCGTAATCACGAAAGGGAATTATCAGTCTTTGCTTGACCATCTCGGTTCCGGCGATGAGTGGGATTTGAGCCGCAAGACCGGCGGGCTTCAGCTTTTGCCGCCCTACGGGAACGACCGCCGCCGCGGACTTTACAGAGGGCGTATGGAAGCACTGCACAGCGTTCAGAATTATATCTCAAACAGCAATGCGGAGTACGTACTTATGACCGACTGTAACGTGATTGTCAATATGGATTACAACCATATTCTTGAATACCATATAGAAAAAGATGCGGATATCACAATAGTTTACGGCTACGGGAATTATACAAGGGAGCAAATGCTCACAAAGACAGCTTTCGGCTTTGACGCTGACGGAAGAATCAACGATGTGCTGATTTACCCCGACAAAGAGGGTGAGTTCAACACCACCATGAACATGTACATTTTGAAGCGGGATTTCATTTTAGAGCTTATTACCGAAACGGCATGCAGGAATCTCTACAGCTTTGAAGCGGATGTCGTTCAGCACAGACACAAGGAATTTAAAATCTACGGCTATAAATACAACGGCTATTACGAGCAGATTGACGGCATTTTAAGTTATTTCGCGGCAAGTATGGCGATGATGAGTTATGAAAGACGTCAGGTACTCTTCCCGAGACGCAGACCGATTTATACCAAGGTTAGAGATGATGCGCCCGCAAAATACGGGCTTGAATCGGAAGTCACAAACTCATTAATTGCTGACGGTTGCGTTATCGACGGCAAGGTAGAGAACTGTGTACTTTTCAGAGGTGCGAAAATCGGAAAAGGCGCGTTAGTCAAAAACTGCATACTTATGCAGGATACGCTTATAGGCGACAAGTGCGAGATGAATTATGTAATAACGGATAAGAACGTAAAGGTAGGCGGGTACAGGAGTTTGTTCGGAACCGAGGATTACCCTGTTTTCGTGGGCAAGGGCGCGAGCGTATAAGTGTTGAAAGATAAAAATTAAACTGACAGCGGAAGCTGTCAGTTTTTTTAATTTGACTTTCATGACATTTTACGATAAAATTAAACAGGGGTGATTATTATCGACATTATTATTAATTACAACAGTGATATTTTAAACGGCACGCTTGAAACGTTGCGCGCAAGCCCGCTCGGAAGCCTTGTTAAACCTGATATGAAAGTCGCATTGAAACCGAATATGGTTCTCGCGAAGCCCCCGTCCGAGGGCGCTACAACTCACGCCGAAGTCGTTGAAGGGATTATAATTTTCTTGAAAGAAGCCGGCGTGAACAACATTGAAATCATTGAAAGCGCCTGGATTGGTGATGATACCAAGCGTGTTTATAAGGTTTGCGGGTTTGATAAGTTAAGCAGAAAATACGGAGTTATGCTGCACGACCTCAAAGACGATAAGATTCGCAAGATAAAGGCGAGTAAGCCGCAAGATGAATATTCTTTTGAAATTTGCGAGAAGGCACTTGACACCGATTTTCTTATAAATGTTCCTGTTTTGAAAGCCCACTGCCAAACCCGCCTGACCTGCTGTCTTAAAAACCTTAAAGGTTGTATTTCCGACCGCGAGAAGCGGAATTTTCACACGCTCGGACTGCACCGTCCTATTGCATACCTGAATAAGGTTATTAAGACGCACTTCTGCGTTATTGACGGCATTTGCGGTGATTTAACCTTTGAAGAGGGCGGAAACCCCGTTACCCGCAATATGATTTTATGCGGTTCTGACCCACTCCTGCTTGATTCATACTGTGCGTCGCTTCTCGGATACAGCGCAGATGAGGTCGGATACATTCCGATTGCCGCCGAACTCGGAGTCGGACAGCTTTACGGCGCGGACACTAAAATCACCGAGCTTAACGCGGACAGAAAGCCGATTATTCCCGATACAGGACGCGGACTCGCGAAGCGTCTTGCGGCTTATGTAAATGAGGACGGCGCGTGTTCCGCATGCTACTCGGCTTTAATCAGCGCACTCAACAGAACCGGTTATCGGGGCGAGAAAGTCTGTGTGGGGCAGGGTTTTCGCGGAAAAAGCGGAAACTTAGGCTGTGGAAGCTGTACCGGCGGTTTCAGGAAACATGTCGGAGGTTGTCCGCCGACTGCGGCGGAAATCGCTACTTTTTTGAGAAATTTATATTGACATAATTTACCGTTTATGATAAACTTGTCTTAATATATGATTTTAACAGGAAAGCGGGGATTTTACATATGGGCAGAAGCAGTAGCGGACGTTCAGGCGGCGGAGGCGGCAGAAGCGGCGGCGGCGGAATGGGAGGCGGCAGAAGCGGCGGAGGCGGAAGAAGTTCGGGTTCGGGCGGGCGCAGTTCAAGTTCGCGCAGCAGTGCGGGAAGTTCGCGCTCAAGCGGTTCATCCGGCAACACAAGCCGTAACAATTCCGGCGGATTCAGCGGCGGGTTCAGTTCGGGATTAGGTTTCGGTGTGGGTCAGCAAGTGGGGCGCAATATTATGGGCGGCGGCAACAACCGCGGCGGTTTCAATAATAACAGAGGTTTTAATAATAACAGGGGTTTCAATAATAATAATAACCGCAGATTCAACAACAACAGCGGGCGGCAAAGAATGGGATGCGGAATTGAAGCGATTGTTATCGTCATTTTTATTGCCCTTGCGCTTTGGTTTGTATTCGGCAGTACGAGCGCTAATGTTGAGCGCAGTACAATAGAACGCTCGAGAATTACTAACGTAGCCTCCGGCGATGTTCTTGAATATTATGACGATACCCGCTCGGGCGGCTGGTTCACAAATTCACGCGCAATGCAGACGGGCGCGCAAGAAGCGTTCAACCTTACCGGAGTAAAATTCGGAATATGGGTTACAAACGACCTCAACGGCGACACTAATCCATCTAACGCCTTAATTGAAGTATATGCGGATGCGCTGTATGACGCAATTTTCGAGGACAGTCCGAGCCATCTTTTACTGCTTTTGATTGAATTAGACCATGGCGAATATGCCTACTGGGTTAGAACGGGCGCTTCGGCAAGCACTGTATTTGACAGGGAAGCACTGGATATTCTCGGCGGCTATCTCGCGCATTATTGGGACCTCGCAGACCCGGGCAGAAGTAATCCTATTTCGGAAAGCGAGATGTTCGGCAAAATTTTGTCTGAAACTTCCAAGCGCATAATGTCCGTAACACCGACCCTCTTCCGGCAAATTGCACCATGGTTATTCGGGCTTCTGGGATTAATCGTGGTATTTATAGGCGTCAACGCAGCATTAAAATCCAATACCAAGCGTAAACTCGCCGCCGCCGAAGAAGCGCGGGCAAACGCAGAGTTACTTTCAACGCCTATTGCAGGGCTTGACGGCGCTCCTCCGAGCGACCCTCTGCTTGATAAATACAAGGAATAAAAATGGCAGTTTGCGTTAATAACGCTAAGCAAATAATTAAACAATAATTTTTAGAAAGGCAGTAAAGAATTATGGCAGGTATTCTTTCCCGCGCGAGGGACATCCTCGCAAGTAACATTAACGCGCTTCTCGATAAGTGCGAAGACCCCGCAAAAATGATTGACCAGCTTCTGCGTGACGCCCGCAAAAACCTTGCTGATGTTAAAAAGGAGTCGGCAAGCGTAATCGCACAGGAAACCGCGGCGCTTCGCGCACTTGAAAAAGAACGCGCCGACGTGCTTGAGTACACCCGCGCTACCAAAGCGGCGCTTGCGAAAGGAAACGAAGAAGATGCCTTAAAGCTCGCCGAACGCGTGGCTAAGGAAGAAGCGGAACTGGCGCAGGCTGAAAAAGTTTATGCTTTATGCAAACAGAACGCCGATAATATGCGCGCTATGTTCAAAAAGCTGTCGGCAGACGTACAGCTTCTCGAAGGAAAACGTTCCAACTTAAAAGGGCTTGTCGCCGCATCTAAGGCACAGGAGTCTATTAATCAAATGGCAAGCAAAACAACAGGCGGCATGGCAACTAAGATTGACGACATGGAACGCAGAATTCAACAACGCTTTGACGCGGCGAACGCGATGGCTTCGCTTGACGCCGAAGTCGGCGATGAAGCGGCTACCCTCATGTCTAAGTATTCAGGCGCGGGCGGCGCAAATGATATTATTTCTCGTCTTAAAGGCGAAATGGGCATGAATGATGAACCCGTGGTTTCTTGCGATGCCGAAGCTATTTTAGAACGGTTCAGAAGCGCGGAAGCCAACGAATAAAATTTCAAGCGCACGTTATTATAAAGGAACGATGTATTTACATCGTTCCAGTCTGCGCTTCTCCCGTGGCTTAAACGGTAAAACGGCGGACGTATAGCCCCCTGTCGTAAGACAACTTTTAAAACCGTGCAATCTATAGGTTGCACGGTTTTTCTTGACTTTAAGTAAAAAATACGATATAATGACATTTGAATATAAAGAAAGTGGTGCAAAAAATGCCAAGACGTCAAGATATAATCGTGATACGGCGATTGTATCTGTTTTGAGATTGTGAAAAAACCTTGACAAAGCTCTCGGTGCCTGTTATAATGATATAGGCATTGAACTTTGGGGCGTCGCCAAGCGGTAAGGCAGTAGACTCTGACTCTACCATTCGAGGGTTCAAATCCTTCCGCCCCAAGCGAATTGTACAAATACGAACCCTAAGCCGGTCTGGATTGGTGAGGTGTTCTGTATTTGTTTTTGAAATCGGCTTGTAGACTGGATTTATACGCCTATACACGTATATTTGAAGTCAACGGCGGGAGTTTTGCTCCCGCCGTTTTAGCTATTAATCGGTCACAGCCTTGTTCGACTGTTCCGTTTTTCGGTAATGTCAAAAAAAGTTAATTATCTAAAACACGCCCAAAGAAATGTATGTTAAAATACCTTTCACAGCTTCCAAACATGAGTGCAGGGGACAAAATAGTCGTAAAAGAACAAATGATTCCTGCAAATTTAAGCATAATATGCAATCTTTTTAAACGTTTAAAAAGACGCTCGGAAATACCGCGCCTACGCCCTCACTTACTCCGTCACGCTTATGTCAAGCCCGCGACAACCATTTCGTGAAACATATACAAAGCTTTTTACATAAATCCGTCAAATCGCCAAACCACCTCAATATGATTATTCGGGAAGATAATCACCTTTTCAATTATTAATAGAAAAAATAAATAACATAAAAATAACCACAATAAATGCTATAAACTTCTAAAATAAAGCAACAAAGAAATCCTGCTTCTAACTACAATATCCTGAAAAATAACACTCAT
>JAITFZ010000025.1 GCA_031280965.1 Oscillospiraceae bacterium
AAATGAGTGTTATTTTTCAGGATATTGTAGTTATAAGCAGGATTTCTTTGTTGCTTTATTTTAGAAGTTTATAGCATTTATTGTGGTTATTTTTATGTTATTTATTTTTTCTATTAATAACATACCTCAATCTATGCACGATGCACACGCCGACGGAATCGGCGCCGAAGATAAGGAGGGTAAAGATGAGTAAATTTACAAACTCACCGCTTGTTACCAGTACGCGGATTCATCCTACGAAGAAAAACGGCAGCGGTAACTTTACACGCCGTATAAAGAAAATCACTATCCACCATGCCGCAGGCGTAATAAACAGTAACAACCTGCTCGCATGGGGATTCAATCCCGCCTGCGGAGGTTCATGGAATTACGGTATCGGTAACTGCGGCGCCATACATCAAATGATTGATGAAAAAGACCGCGCATGGACTTCATCGAGCCCGGTAAACGACTAAGAGGCAATTACAATCGAAGTCGGGAACAGTACAGGTGCGCCGAATTGGCAGATTGGCGATAAAGCGATGGCGGCGTTAATTAATTTATGCGCTTGCATTTGCCGGCGGAATAATATTCCTCGCCTCGTTTATGACGGTACTCCGAATGGAAGTCTAACACTGCATGAAATGTTTGCCGCCACCAGTTGCCCGGGACCGTTCATCAAGAGCCGCTTGCAAGCTATCTGCGACGAAGTAAACAAAAGGCTCGGTGCCGCCGCAACGCCTGCACCTATCCCAACGCCGGCGACAGCAAGGGTCGGAAATATCGTAACGATTAACAGCGGCGCGAGATATGGCGGTTTAGGCTCCGCAAGAGGTACTACGGTACCGCCGTTGCAATTAGCTCCCACAAGGCATACTGTAGTTGCCGTACAGACAAACGGCGGTGTTGTCGAAGCGCGGTTAAATGAAATCAATTCTTGGGTGCCCGTTTCGTTCTTGACGGTCGTAGGCGGTAATGCTTCACCCACTCCTACTCCTACACCCGCCCCTTCTCCCACCGGTATCATTGCGGTGAACAGCCGTGTCACAATTAATAACGGTGCGAGATACGGCGGCTTATCTACAGCAAGAGGCGCAGTTGTGCCGGCGGCGCAATTTGCCCCGAGAGTGCATACAGTTTCCCATATTCAAACGAATAACGGTGTAAGAGAAGCTCTCTTACGCGAAATCAGCTCATGGGTTGCCGTTGCTTCGCTGACGTTAGTATAAATTAGGTAGGTGTACTGATTCGCTCCGCACTTGCCTGTACAAAAACCCTCGTGACGGTTAATCCCGCTACGAGGGTTTTTATTTTTTGTGGAAAAATAACCAAAAATGTGATATTCTAACTATTGATAGATAATTCTAACAAAACACTGACAAATCGCTCGTTTCCCGTTAAAATATAAAGGAAGGAGCTACGGCGTGATGGCAATTAGAATTTTACTGTCTACCCGACTTGGCGAACGAAGGTGGACGCAAGCCGACCTTGCGCGGAAAACAGGAATCCGCCCCACAACCATCAACGACTTGTATCATGAGCTTTGTGACAGGGTGAATCTTGAACACCTTGACCTCATCTGCGAGGCGTTGGAATGCGACTTGACGGACTTACTTACTCGCGAACCCGATTCTGCCGGAAAAGTTAACAGAAACCGCGCGGGAAATAAGAAAGAGGAATAATATTGTTCTTTCGCACCCTCATTTCAACGTGAGGGTGTTTTCCTTTGACTGGAGGTGATTATTAATGATTTCAAACAGACCGTTATGGACGACGCTGCACGATGCCGGAGTGGACGTTCTCGATATGTGCCACGATGCGGGGCTTAGTCCGGCGACATTGGAAAAGCTCAACAGAGATGAATCTGTCGAGCTTTCAATTATTGCTAATATTTGCTGTGTCTTGGGGTGCGAAGTGGAGGACGTGGTGAAAATCGTGGTATAAAAAGATATGTACCTCACTTCATTGCCTGTTTCACTACCAACGCCATGCATTCGGCGATGAGCATAAAAGCCTCTTTGCTTATGTCATACTCGCTTAATGAACGCAAGAAATTATCTTCAAACTCGTTTGTGATAGCTTCTTTTATTTTCTTTGAGGATTCAACTGTCGCTTCTGCTGCGGATTCAGATACAGCCGCACTTAGCATGAAATAATAGGCAAAGTAAGCGTTTATATCATATTTTTTATCGGGGTGAATCGCTCTTAGTGGCGAATACTTTAAAATCCAGTAAGCTGCAATGCCGGCACGTCGGATTTGCGCTAATTTCTTGTTGTGGAAATGTTGGTAATAATCTTCCCGTTGGTGAAGTCTTTTACTGATTTTAATAAGCAGGTCTTTTGAAACCATGAATTCGTTTTTTGCGATTTTATACCTATTAGCAAGGTATGTGATAATTTCGTTGAACTTTGTCAACTGGCTGTCGATATACTCTTTTGTTGGTGGGTTATACATTCCTTCAAATCTCCGATTGTCACATATTTAATATTCTTGCGCCGGCAAGGACGAAGTCTAAAACGCAAATATCGTTTCCCTGTTCGTCTTCATGAGAGTGATTATTATAATCTAATGAACCAGACTCATTTGCCGCTTCAAATTCCTCATCTGACAATGCCGGATTCCAAGAATCTAATGAAATAAACCCATCATTACTGTTTACCATTGTGTTTCATTCCTTTCATAACTTTCATATAGGCTTGGTTTTTAATGTCTTTCTCGTCGATAAAGAATTGCGCTCTCTTGCATAAGGATAGCATATAAATTATTAAATTGCAAGAGTTTTCAACATGTTTTCCACAAAGTTTTCAACACATTTTCTATTAATTCTCAAAAATGACGAGGGAATTACATTATATCATATTCGAGAAAACAAGTAAATGGACTTATTAACCAATATTTTTTTCATTTAATTGGTAGTGTTTCACAGATGATTGTGTGCAAAATTGTGCATTGTACACAATATGTGGTGTTTGTCTTTCAACAACTATATCGACACACTTCGTTAAAAACTTTAGCGCATCGTGAAATTATTTTAATTATTCCCCGTCAAGCCGATAGGTCAACTGCTTAGTTTCTAAGCCCGAAGTCCTAAAAATTCAATGCCGAGCGGAAGCAACTGTACTGTTGTAAACTTCTGCCCGGATTTCTTACCCACTATTTTAATGTAGCCTTTTCTTTTGAGAGCCAGCATAATCGGACCCGTCTTTGCGTGTGTCATATTTCCCGTCCTTTCTGCCGGATTAGCCGCCGGCTCGGCATTGTGGTTTAATTCTGTTTTGTCATAAGGTCAAACAACATTGCTTTCAGTCTGAGGATTTCGTCGTCTTTTTCGTTGAGGCTTTTTGCGGCAGATGAGAGAGCGTTGTTAGATTTTTCAAGTTCTGCGGAATAGCCTGCTATTAATTGTAATTGCTCGTTAACCGTAGCTTCTTTTTCAGTAAGCCTTTGGTGCAAGAGTTTTACATTTTCCTCTGCCTGTCCGGTTCTCACCTTTGCTTCCTGTTCTCTTTCGAGAGCGGTTTTCATGCTGTGACGCATTTTATCATTCTCTGCTCTGATAGCGTCCATAAGGGAAATGTCGCGGGAGAGAGCTTCAATATCAAACAAGTGAGTTTTTACGATGAACTTTTTGTTTTCCTTTAACCAATCTGCGCACCAATCGTCTTTGTGGTTATTCGAGCCATTGTAACCCGGTTCTACCTTTTCCTTGTAGTATCTGAGTGATACGTTGACACCTGTCAATTTTACAAATTCTTCATGTAGCATTTCTTTTTCCTCCTTGTAGTATAGTGGTTGCCTTTTCTACTTATAATTATATACAGGTGTCAGTAGTTTGTCAATACTTAATGTTGTACAAATATACTGACGCCATTTTGTGCAATATGCATATTGACACCAGTATATATAATAGTGTATACTAAGAATGGTGGACTGGAGGTGGAGTTATGCCGTATAGCGAGGCTCAGAAAAGAGCGAGCATGAAATACAACGAAAAGGCGTATGACCGTATAGCTTTGCGAGTCTTCAAGGGTGACAAGGATAAAATTAAAGCCTTCGCCGAGAGTAACGGCGAAAGTCTTAATGGTTTTATAAATAGAATCATTTATGAAGCTATAAGCAAAGAAAAACCGAGGGAGTGATTCCTCGGTTTAATTATGGCACATCATCGGCACAATAATTTGGCACATGATTGGCACATTATTTTTAATATCAATGTGAACACTTGCAAACAAACGCAAACAATTAAACAAAGAGATAACCCGCTTAAACTTAATGTCTAAGCGGGTTTTACTCTGCTAATGCACTCTTTTTCACGACAGGGGCGACAGGACTTGAACCCGCAACTTACGGTTTTGGAGACCGTTGCTCTACCATTGAACTACACCCCTAAATTCTGCATGGCCCAAACCGCACCTGATACCGCGTACAGCCTTAACTACATGCACAAAATTTATTTTATCATAAATGCCCGATATTGTCAAGCTTTTTTATTCCTCATGATATAATCCGCAATCAAAAGGTCTGTCACCCGCCCGTAACTCTTCACGCCGTCCTCCTGTCCCTGCGTTTTGAGGTAAGTATCGTTGACCGCGTTTGAAACTGCCGCTATCGCCGCGCCGCTCGGTGTGCTGAGAAAAGAGCGCCAATACTCGTTTTCAATGCTGTATTGTCTGCGAACCTGCTCGGGAATTGTCATGTATAGTTCATGATAATCCTCTCCGTCATAAGCGCCGAGCAGATACAACAGGGCGCGCACATAGCCGCTGTATCGAAAATCAACATCGCCGCTCTCCCTGCACGCCAAAAATGCTATGAAATTCGCCTCGTCCTCCCGCATAAAGCCGCTTAAATGGCTTAACTCGTGCGTTGCCGTAAAAGGTTTGTATGAGTCGGGCATATCGGCGTTATAAAGGGCTTCTGTTGTAAAGGGCGAAAATATACCGCTGATTAGTGCCGGGGATAAAATCAGCCTTGACAACAACACAGGCTTGGGATTCGGATAATATGTATCAAGGGCAGAATACCGCTCGCCGAGTTGACGCATTGAACTTCGTGCGGCGGCGTTAAACCTGCTTTTGTCTAAGACAAAGGCGCCGTCTTCGCAGGTGTTAATCTGCGGCACAAGCAGTTCAAGTTCGCCTATTATCTCATCTATAACGCCCAGTAAATCCTCCCTGCTGTACATTTCCGGCTCAAGTCCGCTGTGTTGCGAAAAAGGTTTCCTCTGATAATTAATCTCACAGCCGAACAAAAACATAAGCAGAAGCGTTGAAGCCGCGCAGGACAGCGCAACGAACGAGCGCAGCAGGATTTTCAGCCGCCCGCCCCTGCTTTTAATCAGCTTTATTATCAAAAAAACAATACCCGCGACTGCTGCTAAAATTAATAAGTAAAGCAGAATTTCAACAGCGGCAAACGGAAAAATTCCGCTTACCCTCGCGCCGACACCGACTATAAGCGGATAAACATTCACTGCGTACCATTCGGAAAAGTTAACCGAAAGCCTGCTTATGAGCCGGAATATTATATTAATCAACAGGGTGATTCCAAGAAAAACGAGCGCTTTTTTCATAGCGTTATCCTTAATGTATTATTTAATAATTGCGAAATTATCTGATGTATTGATAAATACAGTATAACTTTCTTTTAATACAATGTCAACAAAAACCGCCCTTTCATATAATACCAATATATAGAAAGGCGGTTTTTTTATGGAATATAACAGAGAAGCGGCGGTTGACTATGCGCGGGAGTGGGCGCTTTCAAGGAATCCTGCGTACTATGATTTTGAAAAAATCGGCGGGGATTGCACCAACTTCGCCTCTCAGGTGCTTTACGCCGGCGCAGGTGTTATGAATTTCACGCGGCATTACGGTTGGTACTACATCTCACTAAATGACCGCGCACCCGCATGGACGAGCGTGGAATACTTTGCGCGGTTCCTCACGACTAACGAGGGGGCGGGGCCTTACGGCAGCTTCATTCCGCTTTATAACGCTCTGCCCGGCGACTTCATACAATTAAGCTTCGACGGAATAGGCTATCAGCATACATTGGTTGTACTCGAAAGCAACGGACTCCCCACCCCCGACAATATCCTGACAGCAAGCCATACATACGATTCGATTGACAGGGCGGTGGATACATATGATTACGTTAGGTTAAGACTGATTCACATTGAGGGCGTGAGGGAGCGGGGGCTATAATCAAGCCCCCGCATCGGCTGCGATAATGTCTTTTATGTATACAAGTCAGTTCCTGTTATCAGATATGATTATATCTTTTGTTCGTACATGTTCATCTACTATACTTGTGAAATATCCGCCTCCGGCATAGTATATACGATACCGAATTGCCACAGCAGTATCAAAGTTAAAATCTATTTCTTCCGGTATTGTAAAATGGAAATATATGCTTTTCCCGTCAACCGAACAACTCACAGATGAATATATTCTTTTTATAGGATATCCGCTGGAACCGTCGTGAAGATCATAAATAAGCTCGCGATGACCGTATAAGTCGTTAAAGCGAAAAATAAAAGCATGCCCGTAAAAACCCGGGTCAATGATATGGACTTCAACATTATAATAATCAGAATCTAAGTTCTCCGGCGAATCGGGGTAATGTAAATGGATAATCCCGCTCCGCGAATCAATAATCTGCAAGGTCAAAGGCGAGGCGTTTATATTGTCAAACACGCTCGGAAGCCCAATCTCGAATTTCATAATCTCAAGCGCAACACGCGAATCAACCACGCCGTTCCCGAAAATGTCAGCCGCCGCCAACGCGCGCGGGTTGCCCTCGATGACATTAGGCAAGCCGATTTCATACTTGAGGATTTCGAGCGCGTCCGCGCTGTCGATGAAGCCGTCGCCGTTAACATCGCCCAAGGAATACGGCGCGACCTGTGATGCGCCCGCAATAACCGAAAATGATAAGACAATCGTGATAACCAATGCGAGTGAAACTAACTTTTTCATAATGAAAACCTCCGTTTATAATTTATTATAAATAATTGCGAAACACGAAAATAGCGGCAATAAAACAGAAATATCAATAATACTGTAGGGTGCGATGTCCTCTTAAATTAAGTACCCGAGGATAAAAGCTTACAGATTCAGCCACAAAGCGGGACGAACGCCGCCGAAGTGGTCAACGCGCCAACCAAAAGCGTTGAAAGGGTTGAAAGGAGTTTCATCGACAAAGGCGGCATAGATACTAAAGTAACCGGGCGACCGAAGCCACCACCGGCTATAGACGTCGTTTATAATTTCTTTATAATTATCAGCTTCGTCAATGCTAAGCAAGAAGATTTTATCAATTGTGTCGTTACCGCCGGGTGTACCGGTGTGAGGATTATTACTGTTGATTATTGTTGTTTCAACAATCCGTCCTTGTTCTGCTGACGAAAAACTATTGTAAAACTCACCATTAAGATAGGCTCGCGGACTGCTGTGTTCCCATGTTATTTCTGCCCATTCTGAATGGTATTTTTGATTTTCTAATATATCCTCGCTGATAATCAATGCCATGCCGTCCTGTACATCAAGTACTATCCAGCTGAGACCGCCAAACCATATTTTATCACCAACGCTCGCCGAGACAGGAGAACTGTTTTTGCCGTCAAATACGCTCGGAAGCCCAATCTCGAATTTCATAATCTCAAGCGCGACACGCGAATCAACCACGCCGTTCCCGAAAATGTCAGCCGCCGCCAACGCGCGCGGGTTTCCTTCAATGACATTAGGCAAGCCGATTTCATATTTCAGGATTTCGAGCGCGTCCGCGCTGTCGATGAAGCCGTCGCCGTTAACATCGCCCAAGGAATACGGCGCGACCTGTGTTGCGCCCGCAATAACCGAAAATGATAAGACAATCGCGATAACCAATGCGAGTGAAACTAACTTTTTCATTGTTTTGTTTCCTTTTTAATTTAGATTTAGGCAAGTGCGAAGTTACTACATAAAAGTATATCATATCTGTCAGATTCTGTCAAGATTTTCTCCGAGTTCAATCATAAGTCTTACAAGCGCCGCGCTCCCCGTCATGCTCCATGCTTCTATTCCTAAGTCCGACGCCCTTTTGTGAGCGGCGTAAACATTCAAATCCGTGCCGCCGTACACGCACTGCGACACAACAACCACCCGCACGCCGCTTTTAACAAGCGCGCCGAGCTTTTCGAGAAAGCCGTCCGTAATCCCCCCGAGCCCGTAACCCTCGCAAATCATGCCCCTGTAACCTTTTTCGAGAATAAAGTCAGATATGTCGTTGTTTATAACCGGCGTAATTTTGAGATACAAAACTTTTTCGCAGAGTTTATCTCTTAATACAGGCACCGCCGAAACGGTGCGAAACGGCAAGCCCGCATCTGTAAACGAATCTTTGTCCTTAGTGTGCAGTTTAATGCAGGACGAGCCGTCGATTATCTTGCCTGCAAAAGCAACGTAAACCCCGCCCGGCAAATCCCGCGCCGCCGCGAACGCCATTGACAGATTCGCAGGCGCATCGCTGTTGTCGGCGCCGAGCGGTATCATCGCACCTGTGAAAACCACAGGCTGAACAATATTTTCGAGCATTAGCGACAAAGCCGCCGCGCTGTATTGCAGGGTGTCGGTGCCGTGGGTTATGACGAAGCCGCTATACTTGCCGGAAATTGCCGCTTCAAAAACTTTTTTCGCCATTAACTGCCAATGGCGCGGCGTCAGAGCCGTGCTGTCAAGGCTGAAAAGTCTTTCGGAAACATACGAAACGCCGTCTGTTTCTACGGTTATATGCACGTTTGGGGCGGGTGAAAGCCCGTCTGCCGTTATCTTGCAGTCCATAGTCCCGCCTGTTTGCAGCCAAAGAATTTTTTTCATGATTTAATAATAACATGTTTTTTTGTAGATGTAAAGTATTGACAAAGCGGCGGCGATGTGGTAAAATGATTTTTGAGCCTGTTTAAATGCGCCGTTAGCTCAATTGGATAGAGTGCGTGGCTACGAACTAATGGGTCTGATGCATAAAAAACTGAATAAAATTCACTTGCGCCGTTAGCTCAATTGGATAGAGTGCGTGGCTACGAATTAACGGGTCGGATGCATAAATAATTGAATAAAATTCACTTGCGCCGTTAGCTCAATTGGATAGAGTGCGTGGCTACGAACCACGAGGTTGGGAGTTCAAGTCTCTTACGGCGTGTCGCAAATCCTGATTATGTCTGCGTTTATCGCGGACATAATTTTTGTTTACTAACTAATTATAGTTAACACCGTAAACATTTTACAATATGCAGATATTTTGCATAAACGCATATAAACTTTTCTCAGCCAACATTTCAGCCAACATGGTGAATCTTGGCTACGTGGCGCGGGTGAGCACAAGTTGTGATTTTGTGTGCAAACATGTGTTCAGCACTAAATAATTTAGTGCGATTTTTCTCAATATGGCAAGAAATCATCTTTTGCT
>JAITFZ010000007.1 GCA_031280965.1 Oscillospiraceae bacterium
TTTAGGAGTACATTTTACCACGTTATTTGACTTTGGGAAATTCAGATTGATGAGATTATACTTATTTAGCGTGAGTTTTAAAGCTTGTTTTTTTATTATTTTTCGAGGATTTTAACACCCAAAAATCCGATATAATAAACATGAGAGTAAAGAAGAAGGATTTTGGGGTTTTACCCGTAAGATATGTCCTGCGATGAGGGATTTTCGGGAACCAATCAAAATCGCCCGGCGTTCCAGCGCATGATTGCAGATGTAAAGCAAGGTTATATTAATGCTATATTGATTAAAGACCTTTCGAGGCTCGGCAGAAACTACTTGGAAGTCGGTAATCTTGCGGAAGTCTTTCTGCCGGAACACAACTGCGAGTTAATCTCGCTGGGTGAAAAAATCGACGACATGATGGTTTTTCGCAACTGGTTCAATGAACAACATAGCAAATCCACCAGTAACAAAGTACGAGCTGTCAAAAAAATATGCGCCGAGAACGGCAAGTATATGGGGGCTTATGCGCCCTACGGCTACATAAAAAACCCGGAGAATCGTCACAAGCTTATCCCCGACCCGAACACCGCGCCGATTGTCTGTAGAATCTTTGAAATGCGGGTTGCCGGAATGGGTTTCAGAGCTGTTGCGGCGATGCTCAACGGCGAAGGATTAGCCTCACCTCGCGAGTATTTTTATCAAAGCCGGGAGCGAAAAAACCCTTATAAAACCAACCGCTCATGGTGTGCAACAACGGTTCAGGAAATTACCCGAAACGAGGTTTATATCGGGAATCTTGTGCAGGGTAAAACAGGGACGGTTTCTTTCAAGAATCCAAAGCAAATCGACAAACCCAAGGACGACTGGATTATTGTGCAAAACGCGCATGAACCGTTAATCGAACAAGAGTTATGGGGAAAAGTTCAGATTTTCAACAATAAGAGGTACAATCCCCGCCGCAGAAATGACGGAAAATTCAACTTGTTTGCAGGTTTGCTGTACTGTTCAAACATGAATTAAGGACAAAAACAGAAAGGCTCTAAAAACGGCTTAACCAAGCCATTTCGAGCCTTTTAGCTTTTTGCGGACATGGCGTTTCACAGGGGTTTCGTCAAATCTTTCACCCTGTTTCCGTATGTGTCCATTAAGTAATCGCCTTGGATCGTATACTTCCAATTGCCGTAGGTGTCGATGACACGGTCACCTTCAATCGTATACTTCCAGTTTCCGTAGGTGTCGATAATTCTGTTGCCCTCTTTCCTACAGATAACGTTGCCATAAGCGTCTCTGATATCCGCCATTTCATTTCTCCTCCTGAAACTATATGCTGTCTACGATTGTCTGCCAACTACTCCACGTCGGAAATAATTCCCTTGAAATCCTTATGATATCTCATATCGATTTCGCCGACCTTACTTCCGCTGCTGTCGGTCACATTCCAAACACCGTCTGTCATTTGTTCATTCGCAAAATATTCTGGTGCTTTCATGTATTGGTGGATTTCGAGCTTGCCAGCCCAACCGTCACGAACATCATACCATGTGTGACCTATCTGTACACGACTCGGTTTTTTACCCATCTTTTCGTCCTCCTCTTATTTTTTCGCCGTTAACGCCAGACCTTGTAATCACCACGTTGGTATGCTTCGTAGTTGGCGCAATTTGTGTAATTATTGCAACAGCAGTAAGATTGCTGCTCACCTTCGGTTTTATAACATTGCGAATCCGAAGGAGACACTTTGCACCTCTTATATTCATAATCCCAAAATGGACACATGAATTTCACCCCCTTTCCAATTAATCCCGACTACATATTCAGTAGCAACTTAGCGGTTGACGAGACTGGATTTATTTCATCAGCTTTTCTTCGCTTGGAATAATGATTGCAGCGATGATATAAGCAAGTATTCCGCTACCACCTAAAAGAATAAAAAGAATCCACCCCATGCGAATTAGCGAAACATCTATTTCAAGATGTTCGGCTATTCCGTTGCATACTCCAGCCAACATTTTCCCTTTCTTCTTCTTGCACAATCTCGACATGAAGTTACCCTCCTCGTAGTATAAAATTAGCGCTTTCATTCAATTTATATTTACGACTGCTTTATTTTGAGCTTTGTTATATCGAAGTTGTATCGTTGAAACTTTATTTTGAAAATGATGCGGTGCGACATTTATAGCATTGGATATTTTATTTAGTATTTCAGTTTCGTTTGCAATTCTCATGTCGAACCAAATTGCAAATTTACTTAAACCATGAGATATTTGCGTAGCAACGAACACATCAAGCTCTTTTGCGGTACGGATTATTTGTTTAGTGTGAAACTCTTTATCACACGCAGGCAGTAATTCAACGTCCCATTCATGGTCATTGCATATTTCTCTGTCAGATAAATTAAAGTAATCGAAGAAATCGGATTCATCTAATATACTGTCCCATGTACTGTCTACGTGGTAAAATGCATCGTCAATTTTCACAATATTCCACGCATGATTCTCAGAATTGTCAAACGGTGGCGTTTTTGCTGAACCACACACCACAACACAAGGAATATTTACGGAGTTGCAAAGATATTTAAATGCTTTTGCATAACCTTCGCACACAGCCAATCTGTTTAAAAGGGGGCCTACTATGTTATTGTTGGCGTTTTGGTTTGAAAGATTGCGGTTATTATATTTAACAGCTTGGATTAACTTGGTGTAAATGTGTTTTTCTTTCTCGGAATCAGCTACATTAATTTTGACAATTGATGAAAGCATCTCTTTAACTTTAATGTCGATTCGGAGTTGCATTTCCTTTGAAACGAGAGGACTGTATAAATAGTTAAGACAAACTTCTTTGTTCTTTCCAAACTGCAATATTTCTGTTTTGCTTGAATCAATAAAAAACAGTTGCGGATTATCGAGAAGGACATATTGAGTTATCTTAAAAACCGTCTCATTATTGGGATAGCTCGAAACTTTTATTTTATTCTTGCATTCACGTATACCGGCGAGTATTTGATTGTACACATGACGATTTGCAATACTTAACTTATGATAATAATACCAGTAATTATTAAATGTATTCATCAACTCGCTTCCTCCTTAGGTTTTACTTCAGTTCAATGTATTCGAATTTTTTTATAGCGAGAACAGTTGAAACGGTCAACGTAATTGTGCCAACGGCTAAGAATATATAATTTATGTCGGTTGGTGTTTGTTTTGCTATATAAGTTAATATCCAGTATGTTGATAAATCAAGCTGACCATTTGTTAACACCATTATCATATTGAGCGTCATCGTACCCATTACGACCATGCTTGCATTTATAAATATCACAAGATTACGCCGAATAAGTATAGCCAGCATAAAACAAATAGAAGCGAACGAGATGTATAAGAATATTTGTATCGCAAGGAACGCGAGTATTCGTGCTATATTTATGTTGTCCGTACCGGGCATCCCGAATATGAAAACTGTTGCAATGCAATATCCAAAAAAATACACACAAATAGTTGCTGCCACAGCACCCATTAATACGGCGTACTTAGAAATAAAAACCCGTTTTCTGCTGAAGCCTTTCAAGAAAAAATTGCGGATACCCCCGTATTCAAATTCTTTAATAACATATAAAGAAATAAAAATCGCAACAAAAACTAACGGGAATAAATTTCTAAATGCAAATGAAATCACTATTCCAGAATCTATGTTTTGCAATTCTGATGTGTCATGAAATTGAATCACACCAAAATTATACATTCCATCGGTAATTGTTCGGTCAAGTAATTCTTGCGGTATTTCACCGATAACATCTCCAAGCATTTGTACAACGAGAACACCAACAATCGCACTTGCGAGGACGCATATTGCAAAAAATCTAAAAGCAGATGAAATGCGTAATTTATAAATCTCTGATTTGAATAAATTCTTCATTTCTTGACACCAACCTTTTCTCTGAAGATATCTTCGAGCGTTATGCTTTCATTGAACTCGCTCTTATAGCCTTCGTGTATTAACTGACCGTCTTTCAGTATGCCATATCTGGTTGCTACTTCTTCAAGCTCGGATAAAATATGACTTGATACAATGAAGGTGATTCCGTAATTTTCGTTGAGATTTTTAATTAAGTCTCTAAATTCAAGTACCGATTGAACATCAAGGCCATTTAAGGGTTCATCCAGAACTAATAATTCCGGGATTTTTATTAAGGCCATTGCGATATTTAATTTTTGTTTCATTCCAAAGGAGAGGTCATCGGCTTTTTTTGATATTTGGTTAGATAAACCCACTATAGACAATACTTCGGAAATTCTGCTTGTATCAACATTTAACAATTTGCAATATATAGTCAAGTTTTCTTTTACTGTGTTCCTAAGATACAGAAATGGCTTCTCTATAACAAACCCTGCACGCCAAAGCTCTTTTTTGAAATCCGCGTTTGAGAATAGTGTTATTCCGCCGCTATCTATACGAATCAATCCTGAAATAGCCCGCAAGAAAGTTGTCTTGCCGGCACCATTCAAGCCAATGAGACCATACACATCGCCTTTATTGATTTGTAATGAAATCGAATCCAGAGCTATTTGCTGTTTATAGCTTTTGGATATATTCTGTACCGATAAAATTGCTTCCATCAGTTTTTCTCCTTCCATGGCAACCATCTATCAAAATCTAACAGAGTTGCCTTTAATTGAACCGTTTTTAATGATATGCCGGCGAGTATTTTTTGTGTGACATCAGGAATGAAATTATTAATCAATATTTCGGCGGCGATATAATTAAAGCTGTCATCGTCGTATGTCAAGCAATTTGCAAATATTACATCGATAATATCTAAAACATTTTGACCATTCGATTCTACATAAGCCTTAAAACACATTCCTTTTACAACAAACGGATTAAATCTTTTCTTTTTCAAGTCGCTTTCGTAGTCATCAAGCGCATCAATTATGTATACCCATGACGTAATAGCAACTAAAAACTTTTTTTGTTGCTCTGAAATATCCAAATGACTTGATATCGCTAAACACATCATTTCAGAAAATACTTGTGCCATCGTAAGAGCATCCGTATTTTGCTCTTCATGCTTGAGTATCCGCAAATAACCATCGTTAATTTCCTTTGCCATTGTAGGAAAATCTTCTGTCGCTCTTTTTATGGTAGGCTTATATATCATTGATACGATCTTGGCAATTAAGGAATCATCGTCATTAATATCGTCATTAATCTTTCCAGCGAACAGCAAGACATTAAATGCCGCAATCGTTCTCCATACATTGTTGTTTTTTACATTTTTGAAAGAGCCGCAATATATAAAACAAGGAAATTTAAAAGCCTTTGCACACCTTTTGTCCAAATTCAAAAACATTGCTAATAACGCAATATCGCAACTTAATAATACTTTTGATAGAAAGCCATAATTATGTTGGAGGGCTTTGCAAGTTGAGCAATAGTATTTTCTATAATTTTTTCTTATATTCCGAAAATTTGAAATACTATTACGGGGATTAAAATACCCAAACAAAATCATCACCTCCTATTATTCGATATTGCTATTTATCAACCGCAACAACCGATAAGTGCTAAAACTATAAGAACTCCAATTATCCCAATAATAAATTGGATTATCCCCCAAACTATAGCGATTATTAAAACAACTATCCACACTATAATCCATACTACAAGAAGTACCAGAGCAATTGCTAAAAGAGAGCCCACTGCTGTAATTAGTGCGGTTAAAAATGACCATAATATATCAATGGGTATTATTTCATACTCTTCGCTATATCGGTAAGAAATGAAAATAATGCTTGCAATTAAAACTGTGCCAATCACAATATGTGGGGAATACATAAATATAGCTCTTAGCACTCCGTCCAAGCTAAAATTAGAGTCCGGGCTGGACGGAGAGTAGTGCCATAGCCTTGGCAACCATAAATTAGAAATTAACTGCGCACCTAAAAAAGCCGACACATTTGCTACAAACATAACCAAAAACGCCCAAACACCAGTCGTAAAATCTTCTTTGGCAATAAGGGTGATGGTTGCGATGACTACCGTTAAGCCAATTGCAATCCAATATAACCAACCATACCCCCAAAATAATGCGTTGGGGAGATGCATAATCCCATCGATGTGTTGGGTAACCGCATATACTACCGCTACGCAAGCAAGTGCTAAAACTGCCCAACCCGGAAGTCGTTTTATAGAATATTCTCTTACTGACATCATAGTATTTCATCACCTTTCTTTTTGTTTTTTCACGATTTATTAATTCGTTTAAACTCTTTGAGAAATTTTCACTTTATAGCCCTTATATCCCCGCAAAACGAAATGCTTTCACATAAAGTAATATATCGCAATAAAAACCATAACAGTTAAAACGGCGAAAAATGGGATAACAAGTAGTGAATAGCTACGGACAGTAAATTACTCGTTGTCACCATCCTGTACTGATTTTGCAAATCCATAAATCGTTCCGATAATAGTTCCAGCAATCGAACAAAACATAACAGTTCGAATAAAGTGCCCCATAGACCAAATTGTGAATATGCCGTATACGTTATATTCGCACATAAAGCAGTTCAGTCCCGGACAATGGTGCATAATGGTATATTGCTGTTTCCGATATATGTCCTCAATAATGGTGCCTGACCTTGCGCAGCTACACTGCATTTCGCATAATCCACAAGTAAAACAGTTTAAAAATTCCACAACAAATGCCAGTGCGAACAAGACGAGAGCTACAGCAATACCTTCGAGCGGCTCATGGGGGGACAAAAGGCTCAGTTATGTGTAACATCGCCGCCATACGGAATCGGCGGCACAAAAACCTACGAATCGGGGACGCTTGATGAGTGGTTTGAAACCATGCGCGCCGCTATAAAGAATATCTGCCGCAACGCCGATGTGGTTTGTTATAACATAGCGGATAAATTTAATACGGGCGGTCAGTTTATAGAGCCGACATTCGCGTATAGTGTTCAACTGTTCGCCGATAGCGGTTTTCGGCCTTTGTGGGTACGGATTTGGAATAAACAGAGAAAGGCTCTCAGTTCATCGGCTCCGTTTCACCTTGCCTCGTTGAAGCCGGTGGGAGATTCGGAATATGTCGCGGCGTTTTCGGAAAAAGAACCGCAGGTAATTGATGATAACGAAGTGGATATCAGCGAACACAGCTACGTCAGCGCTTTTGCTAACCACAGCTACAAGCTGATAAAAAGGCTATCTAAACAAGAACGGCGGGAATGGGGATACTCGTCCATTTGGAATTTCCCATCAGTTACCGGCACGGGCAACCCCAAAGACCGGCTCGATGAGCGTAATCACCGGGCAAGGTTTCCTGTGACTTTGCCCTGGCGTTGTATAAAAATGCACTCCGACAAAGGGAATATTGTATTGGAGAGCTTCTGTGGTACGGGGACGACAATCGTCGCATCAGAACAAACGGAACGAAAATGTTTCGCCATCGAACGTGAACCGTTGTACTGCGATATATCTGTAGCGCGGTATCATGCTTTCGCACCGGACGCGGAGATTTTTCTTTTGCGCGGCGGCGAAACAATGCCGTTTTCGGAAACGAATATATGCGTATAGCCTGTTTACGGGTCGTGGTTTGGCAGGCGGGGTTTGTTGAGGCACGGTGAGTCGAGATGTGGCGAGGTGCGACATGGTCTGGCAAGGTAAGGCAGGCATGGCAAAATTAAAGGAGCGGGATTCCGCTCCTTTTCCATTGGAGGGGAAAGCATATGCAGATAGCAAAAAGGTACGAACTTGTACCGCTTATAAAAATAATTCCATATACAAATAATCCGCGCAAGCACAGCAAAGAACAAATAGCGCAAATACGGGCGAGTTTCCGTGAATTCGGTGTGCTGTCCCCTTGCTTGGTGGATGAGAATTATAACCTTATCGCGGGGCATGGGCGGTTGGAAGCGGCACGGCTCGAAGGGTTGACGGAAATAAACTGTGTTATCGCCGAGGGGCTGACCGAAGCACAGAGAAAAGCGTTTGTCATTGCGGATAATAAACTGACCGAAAATTCTTCATGGGATAACGAATTGCTGACTCTTGAATTCGGCGAACTTAAAGAATTAGGCTTTAATGCAGAATTGACCGGCTTTTCACTTGCGGACATAGAGAAGTTATTTGCTGCGGGCGCTGAAGCCCAAGAGGACGATTTCGATGTTGACAAGGAGCTTGATAAACCCACATTCTCAAAGGCTGGCGATATATGGACGCTCGGCCGGCATCGTGTTATTTGCGGCGACAGCACCAAACCCGAAACTTACGCCGCGCTCATGCAGGGCAAACAGGCAAACCTTATCGTGACCGATCCGCCGTATGGAATCGACTATCAGGGTGCGGCGGGGAAAATCAAGAACGATAAATTTGATACCGAGGAACACTTTTATAAATTTCTTTATGATGCGTTTATAAATATGGCAGCCGCTCTCGCCAATGACGGGGCGGCTTATTTATTTCACGCTGACTCAAAAGGACTCGTGTTCCGAAAAGCCTTTGACGACGCGGGCTTTAAACTGTCCGGTAATTGTATATGGGCAAAAAACAGTTTCACTCTTGGCCGCTCTGATTATCAATGGGGGCATGAACCATGTTTGTACGGCTGGAAAAAATCAGGCAAGCATAACTGGTATGGCGACAGAAAGCAGTCCACCATTTGGAACTGTGATAAACCGTCCCGCTCGGAAAAGCACCCGACCATGAAACCTATACCACTCTTAGCAATCCCGATTCAGAATTCATCACAAACAAACGGTTTTATAACCAATGCCATGATTGCCGACGCCACAATCCTAAACGCTAAAATCGGTACGGTCGATGCCGCAAAGATTACCACCGGCACAATCAATGCCGCACGGATTGGAGCTGGTTCTATCACCGCCGACAAAATATCCGCTAACTTCCTTCAAACCTTGACGGGAAGTCAGTCCATACGGATTACAGGCTCGACTATCAGCTATTTCAGCGGCACAAATATGACCTCGCAAATCAACGCGAACGGCTTTGAATTCACCCGCGACAACATCCGAATCGGGCGGCTTGGTACAAATAGTTTCTCTGGTCAACCATCATGGCGCGGGTTGGTTTTCGACCTTGAAAACGCCGGAAACTATATGTCTTGGTCGTGGCGGGAAACTGCGACGGCCGGTTCATATACCACAAGATTCACCTATTACCGCAGCCGCCTGCAAAACGGTATGGAGCGTGGCTTTCATTTCGATGACACGGTGTTTTTCAAGGGTGGACTGTCCGTTGCGTCCGGCACAACCATCATCAATAACAACATTGGCTTTTGGACGTTCGGCTCGACCAGTTACCTCGCCCGCACAACCACGGGCGGTCGCTCCGGCGTGGCGCTCGGCGGCAACAGCTTAATTCTCGGCAGTCAAGGTCAATGGGTGGATTTTAATTCTATCCGGGCAATCTGCGCAGCGATTTCAAACAGACGGGTATTCTTACCTGCAAGCTCCGGTGGCTTGTCAAGTTGGTGGGACGTGACTATTCCGTCTTTGCCGGGGTGGACAACATAAAGAGAGGGGAAAACTGCATGGAAGATAAGAAAATCAATCTTCATATTGAAATCCCGGACGGGGAGCGGACGTATATTTTGCCGCCACATCCAACGGCGTGTGTTCCTGTCAGAGAGGAAACTTCAATGCCCGAAAAACCCACAGTATCCGAAGAGCCGCTTGCCGAATTAGTACGGCAGGCGGTGGATGAGGTACGCAGCGAGTTAATTGCAGAGTTGGATACACAGGTGAGGCGGTTTCGGTATGACTTGCAAATTGAACTGCAAGCAGAAATATTAAGGGAAAAGGAGTTTGACAACAATGCTCAAATTAAAAAACCATGACCTGATCAATGTGGCGGAGTTTCTTGACAAAGTGGAACTGCCGCCGAAAGCAAGCCGCGCAAGGACAAAACTGAATCGGCTGTTCATCACCAAAATCGGGGAGCTTAACAACGATGAGCGGGAGCTACTCGAAAAGTACGGCAAAAAAGATGAAAGCGGAAATCTCATCGAAAGCAACGGCAATTTTACGCTGATTGAGGAAACCGCCGTGGAGTTCCACAAAGAAAAAGCGGCGTTGTTCGATGAGGTTACGTCAATCAACGCAGACGAACTCAAGGACAAATTCGGTACGTTGATTGACGCACTCGAAAACAGCGACATTAAAGTTTCCGGCAAGGATGCCGAGGCTTTGGATTTGCTGCTTGACGCGCTCGAAGGAGAGGTGGTGGCAAGTGAGGGTTGATAATCAAGGTGGCATAAAACGACACTTTCGTTTCGGCGAAGGTGTTTTTTTATGCGAAAAAACAAAAATGGAGGTGCTAAAGTGAAAACACTCTGGACTACAACGCAGTTAGGATTTGCCGGGGTAGGCGGTGCGCTTGGCTGGTTTCTCGGTGGTTTTGACGGTTTGATTCTTACGCTGATTGCTTTTGTGGTCGTTGACTACATCACCGGCATATTGAGGGCAATCATCGAAAAAACGCTGTCAAGCAGAATCGGCGCGCGGGGTATCGTGAAAAAAGTGGTACTCTTCCTTGTCGTTGGTGTCGCCCATCTTGCGGATGTTTATTTGCTTGAGGACGGCGATGCTTTGCGTACCGCGGTTATATTTTTCTACCTTTCCAACGAGGGTTTATCACTGTTGGAAAATGCGGCGGCACTTGGCTTGCCGGTGCCGGAAAGGTTGAAAGCGGCGTTGGCGCAATTACACGGGCGGGATAAAAAAGACAAGGGGGATGATGAAAAATGACACAGGCACAAAAGGATTTTATCGCCAAAGTCGGCGCGTTCGCGGCGGCGGACATGGCGAAGAGCGGTATCCTCGCCTCGCTCAAAACGGCACAGGCAATTTTGGAGAGCGGCTGGGGAACGTCGGCATTGGCGACACAGGCAAACGCGCTATTCGGCATCAAGGCTGATTCCCGTTGGAGCGGAAGGGTGTACAGCACCAAAACAAAGGAATGTTATAACGGCGTGAACTTTACTACAGTGGACGCGCTGTTCCGTGCTTACGATAGCTGGGAGCATTCGCTGTCCAACCACTCGGCTTTCCTTATTGCCGGTGCGCGTTATGCCGCCGTAATCGGTGAACGGGATTACAAAAAGGCGTGTGCCGCTATTCATAAAGCGGGCTACGCCACCGACCCCGGTTATACCGACAAACTCATAAAGCTCATTGAACAATACAGGCTGATGGATTTTGATACCGTCAGCGAACAGAGCCTGTTTGGCAGAAAGGAACAGAACATGAATATTATCCAAGACATTATACCCAAAGGGCGGCGAAACCGTCCGGGCAGGGCAAACCCCATGAAGTTTGTCACAATCCATAACACGGGCAACACTTCAAAAGGCGCGGGAGCGCGTAACCACGCAAACTATGTAAAAGGCGATAGTGCCGCCAATCTTCCTGTTTCATGGCATTACACGATTGACGATAAAGAAATCTACCAACACATCCCCGACAACGAGGACGCTTTCCATGCCGGCGATGGCGGCGGCAACGGCAACAGGCAGAGTATTGGTTTGGAAATCTGCATGAATTCGGACGGCGACTTACTGAAGGCGACCGACCTTGCCGCACAGCTTACGGCGTCACTGTGCCGTAAGCATAACATCCCGATTGAAAATGTCGTGCAGCACCAGCATTGGAGCGGGAAAAACTGTCCGCAGCTTATACGGAGCGGCAGACCTTATGATTGGAACACGTTTATTGGTAAAGTCCGGGCGTTTATGGGAACGGGTACAGTCGCACCCGTTCCGACTCCGGCAACGCCGACTATGCCCTCGATGCCAACAGCCGCTTCGTCTACGAGTTTCAAAGTCGGCGATATTGTGCAGTTCACAGGCGGCGGGGTTTATTTTTCCTCAACCGCCGCAACACCGGCGCATTCACGGGGGAGATCACGGTGTAAGGTAACGCAAATCGCAAGCGGTCGTAAACAGCCGTTCCATCTCGTCAGCGAGGACAGCGGACGAGTTCATGGTTGGGTAGCGGCTGGTGATGTTACAGCAATCGGCAGTGGCTCTACTCCTGTGACACCCGCCACACCGCCGAAACCCGCTTTGTTACCCCTTGATGTAATCGCGCGGGAAGTAATAAACGGTCGATGGGGTAACGGGCAAGACCGTGTGAATCGCCTAACCGCTGCCGGATATGACGCGAAGGCAGTGCAAGCAAGGGTAAATCAACTTTTGAAATAAGCCACGGAAAAGATAACCAAACACAAAGAACAATGCTGCAATGAAACGATGCAACAACGCTTCGACGCTTCAAAGCAAACTTAAAAACACAGGCAGGAGAGGTAAATCAGCAACATAATAATTGCTTTTTGATATTTATGAATTTTGAGTGCAAGTGACAAGCCCTATAACTCATATACATTTAAAAAGCTAATTATTACAAGGCTGTTTTCCTCTCCGCCTTGCTTTGGAGGAGCGAATATGAATACCGAAAATAAACCCGCCCGTTCTCGGACTTCCGAAATGGTTATAGGAAAAACTAAATATATCGTCACTACATCATTCAATGAAAAGGCTGGTGAAACGGTCGAGCAGAAACTCATACGCTACATTTCTGACCGAATTTCAAGTGACGTTAATAAATCCGATATAGGGCTGACTGCGGTGAAAATATGACTTGCTATGTACGGAAGTCTATGGCCTAATACCCCCTACCAAAAAACAAGGAGGTCAGAAAATGACTGTACAGCAAGAGAAAATAACCGCGTTATACGAACGCTTAAGCAAGGATGACGAGCTTGCCGGAGAATCAAATTCCATCGTCAATCAGAAGGTGATTCTCGAAGAGTACGCCAAACGCAACGGCTTCACTAACATCCGCCATTTCGTGGATGACGGAACGAGCGGTACCGTGTTCAACAGACCGGGGCTGAACGCTATGCTTGAGGAAGTCAAGGCGAAACGGGTGGCGGTGGTTATCATCAAAGACCAGAGCCGCATCGGGCGGGACGTATTGGAAGTAGGGCTGCTAAAGCGCACATTCGAGGAAAACGATGTGCGCTTTATTGCTGCAAACGACAATCTGGATACGGCGAACGGCTTTGACATTATGTCGATATTCCGCGACGTTTTTAATGAATGGTATGTAGCCGACACTTCGAAAAAAATACGTGCCGTCAAGCGTTCAAACGCCATTGCCGGCAAATGTTCCAGCCGTCCGCCGTATGGTTACCGTGCCAAAGACGGCAAAAGCAATCAAGAATGGGAAATCGACGAATACGCCGCCGACCATGTGCGTGAGGTGTTCAAGCGGTTTATTGCCGGCGACAGTACACACATTATCGCAAAAGACTTTGACAGCCGGGGAATCCCCACGCCGATGGTTTATTATCGTAGGCTGAAAGGGCTACCGCCGCTCAACGAGGACACGACATGGTTCAATTATACTGTGGTGCATATGATTGAGAATCAAGCGTATATCGGAAACTTGGTATCGCAAAAAACCACAACACCGTCATATAAAAATCGTAAGGTACAAAAACGTCCTGAGGAAGATTGGGTGGTTATCGAAAATCACCATGCGCCGATTATTGAAACTGAGGTTTTTGAGTTGGCAAGAAAACTGCACGATGGGCGCAGACGGAAACCCTCTAAACGAACCGGGGAATGCAGTCCGCTCAGCGGCTTCCTGTGGTGTGCCGATTGTGACCACAAGCTCTCGCTTACACATCCCAACGACCCGAAATATTCTTATTACGTCTGCTCACGTTACCGTAATTCCAAACAGCATTATAAAGCGGCTTGTTCACGCCACGGAATACGCAGGGACGAAATTGAAAAGGTTGTCCTCGCTAAAATTCAAGAGGCATGGCAATATGCCCGCGAAAACAAAGCTGAATTTGCCGAAAAAGTCCGCAGTCGGTCAAACAAGGAAAGCAGTAAGGCGATAAAATCCAAGACCGCTGAACTGGGCAAAGCCGACCGGCGCATCGCCGAATTGGACAGGATAATCAAGCGCATCTACGAAGACCATGTTGCCGAAAAATTAAGCGATGAGCGTTTTACTAAAATGCTTTCCGATTACGAAACGGAACAAACGGAACTTGTAAACGGCTCGGCGGCACTAAGAGCGGAGGTTGAGGAGATAAGGGGCAAAACGGCGAATGCACAAAGTTTTATAAAACTCGCCGAGCAGTACACGGAAATCACAGAAATGACTGCGGAACTGGCAAGGCTGTTTATAGACAAAATTGTAGTTCACGAGGCGGTCATGGTGGATAACCCCAAGCGGAAAGGACATCAGACACGTACACAAGAGGTTCACATATTTCTAAATTGCATAGGCGAATTTGAACTGGAATGACGGCGGTGACTGTAAAAAGTTACCGCCGTTATTTTTATGCCCTCTACTTCGCCAAAGTCCAATCCGTGGCGAAGTAGAGAAACCGCCGTCAAAGCCTGTTGTCATGCAGCTTTGAGGGCGGTTTTATGGTTTGTTTTCTACTTCGCCATTGCGGGTGTATGGGTTTGGCGATGTAGCGATGGCGAAGCAGTTATGGCAGCATCCACACCCGCTTGTTTCCGTCTCGTCCGGAGCGCACGTTTAACTCCTTCTTCACCCGCTCGACCGTCCGGGGGCTTATGCCCGCTTTTTCGCAAGCCTTGTATATTTCTGTACCTTCTTGAGGGGCATCTTTTAACATGGCATATATGATTTCCGTTGCTTTTGCCCGCTTGCCGGAATCATCGGGAATCTCCTCATATTCAAAATCGCCGTCGTATTCGCCTAAGTACAGAATAGGAGCCTTATCCTCTATGCGGAACGCAATCGGCGCGCCGGGGCGTGATACGCTGCTTTTTATATGCGAAATAATCCTTGTTTCCGGGTCACTCTCCGAAGCGCTTATACGCAAGACGCTTCTTGCCGTGGCGGTTATATCCACAGAGCCGAAAACGCGGTGAAGTTCCTTCGCACCCTGCGCTTTGTTTTGGTGGGCAATAATTATCACGGCACAATCGTTTCTCGCGGCGATGCCGCCTAAGTTGGATAAAAGCCTGCGGATGTCCGTAATTCTGCACATATCAGCGTTCTTTCCCATATAGCTCTGCAGGGGATCAAAAATTGCCAAGCGCGCGCCTGTTTCCTGTATGTGTTGTTCAATTATATCGCAGTCCTCGTCAATGTTCAGGTCTGCCGCTTCGATAGATATGATTTTGTTTGAATCCGCACTCGCGTTCATGCAACGGGGCAGCAACGTGTCCGCCAAATCGTCCTCTTGGCTCTGAAATAAAACGCTGCCGATAATTGGTTCCGCATCGGACAGCGGCATAGGGCGGCCGGTGGTAAGGCGTGCGGCAATATCAAGAGCGATGGATGTTTTGCCTAAACCACTATCGCCGACAAGGATTGTTATTTTCCCAAACGGGATGCGGTCTTGCCAAAGCCACGTTATTTCCTTCGGCTGTACTGTGTTCCATATTATTCTTTTATGCTCTTTAGTTTTTGGATTCATGTATCGTTAAACCTCGTTTTTGTTTGAGTAGTGGAAATCTTATGTATTTATTTTAGCACATGGCTGTCGAAAAGGCAATGGTGGATTTACCGCGATTCCGTCAAACCGTTGGTATTACTGTGTTTTTTATGCTTTTGCGTATTTGTCCTTAATTCATGTTTGTCTGTGCAGATTGCGGATTTAAACTGCGCGGGAGTGTACAGCACAACAAACGGTCTAAAACTAAACGTATCTATTACATGTGCGGAACTTACGCCCACGGCGGCAGTACAGCCTGCTCTATTCACAGTATAAATGAATCCGTCTTGATTAAACTTGTTTCAGAACAGATTCGCGCCCATGCGGCTTTGACTGAGCTAAATGAGGAAAAGGTAATTGAAGCCCTCATAATCGCGCAAAGCAATGAAACTCAGGTATACCATGCTGTTTATAAGAATGAACTCGAAGCCCGCAGGAAAGAAATCGCGAAACTCGACCTCCTCATCGAAAGCCTGTATGCGGACAAAGTAAATGGGATTGTTTCCGTTGAAATGTTTAAAAGGCAGGTTATGAAGCACGAACAGGAAAGAGCTTCACGTCAAAAAGCTGTAACCGCGCTGGAGCAGAAAATAGCGAGCATAAAACTAAACACAGACGATGCTTCAAATCGATTGAGGTTAGTCAGGGACTGCGCATCGTTTGAAACGCTTACTCCCGAGATATTGTTCACGCTCATCGACAAAATCATCATCAGCGAAACGCAGATTATAGATGATAAGCGCGTGTGCGATGTAAAAATCGTTTATAATTACTCGGGTGAAAAACAGAATTAACACGCACTAAGACATACGAATTATTTACAAATTTATAGGAAATCTCCTTTAGCGGAGCTTTTACACCGAATGGTACCCGAACAGAGGATATTTTTTTGATATTACCAACTCGACCGCCTACGACCAATATTATAGGCACGGCGGTCCTGTTTATGAAAACATAAGCATGATTGTAGATGAGATTTTCAACGTTTACGCGCACAGATTCGGCTTCAGAAATCCGTACTTAGACGTACACTGTTAAGGAACGCTTTTTGGAATCGTGCTGTTGATATTTCCGACAAACCGATAAACAATATTAATCTTGCAAACTCGCTGATTGCCTACTTTTTCCGCTTCAAAGATTTCGATTTTATCAATTAATTCAAGCAAAATCTTTTGGTTTAGTGACTCCAGTGCTGTGTATTTACGGATGATTTTAATCCAATCACTGACATCGCTGTTGTCGTTTTCGCAGGCTTCAATCTTGTTTCGCAGAGTTTTTATAGCTTCGGTCTTTTCCTTATGCTCACGCTCATAGTTTTGCATGAGAGTGGAAAACACACTGTCGGTAACTGCGCCGCTTGTTCTGTCCTCATAAAGAGTAGCCATCATAACGCCGAGTTTAATTACTCTTTCTTCTGCGTTTTTAAATTCACGCTTGCAAGTTGCGAGTTCATTTGCGGATTCGCGATTTTTTGTTTTCAGAACCGCTTCCATTACGCGCTTCTCGTTACACTCTGTTCGTTTTGCGTGTTCGCGGATTTCCTCTAATAAAATCTGCGTAAGTGCTTTCTCGCTAATCGTATGAACTGTACAGGCAGATTTTCCGCTTCGGGCATAATTCCCGCATACAAAGGCGAGCGCCGCATGAACAGAGCCATCTTTTCGTTTATCTTTCCTTGACAAAACCCTCATGTTATATCCGCAATCAGCGCATTTCAAAAGCCCTACGAAAATACTCTGCGAACAACCCGAACCTATGCGCGGCTTAAATGCCTTTTCATCGAGTTCTCTCACCATGTTCCAATCCTCAATACTTATTAACGGTTCGTGGGTATTTTCAACCCGAATCCATTCATTCTTTGGCTTTCTGACCTGCTTTTTATTTTTATAGGAAATTGTACCTTGCTTGCCTTGTACTGTGTTCCCGATGTAGGCTTCATTCCGCAAGATTACCTTAACACTGGAATCATTCCACAAGCCGTTTTCCGTTAAAGGATTATTTCGCCCGTTTCTTGCATAGTAAATGGCTTTCGGCGACGGCACTCGTTCTTCGTTGAACGTTGTTGCTATAGAATAAAAACTTGCACCGTTACACCGCATTTGAAATATTCGCCTCGCAATATGCGCCGTTTCTTCGTCAATGATTAAACGGTGCTTATCTGCGGGGTCTTTCTTGTAGCCTATCGGTGCGAATGTGGCAAGAAACTTACCCTGCCTCATATACACTTGCCTGACCGCCCGAATCTTTTTACTGGTATCTTTTGCGTAAAATTCGTTAAATAGATTCCGATATACCATCATATCGTTTTCGCCGAGTATGGAATCCACCGAATCGTTCATGGCTATGAATCTGCACCCTAACCCCGGCAGAACATCCTCTGTTAAACGCCCGACCTCAAGATAGTTGCGACCGAGCCGTGATAAATCCTTGACTACGATTAAATTAATCCGTTTTTCCTTAACATCGCGCATCATGCGTAAAAATGCCGGACGTTCAAAGTTTGTCCCGGAGTAACCGTCGTCAATATATTCTTCCCGTATTTCCCACCCCTTTTCCTTAACATAGTTTGTCAGCATGAGCCGTTGATTCTCAATACTGGCAGATTCATTTAGACTCGTCCCGTTACGCTCGTCCTCTTTTGATAAGCGTAAATATAACCCGGCTATGTACTTGATTTCGCTCATATTTTCATAAAGTCCTTTCTTCACCAACGGGGGAATGAAAATGACATTTTTTCCATTTCGTCAAGAACGTGACGAACAGCGAGTTTTTCCAATGTGGAGCCGAGTTCTTTCTCGCCTGTAAAAGAACTGTATATTAAATAAAGTGTTTTGCCGATTTTTACCTCGCGGTAAGACGAGGTGTTGTTGGTGCTGTTTAACATAAAATAATCACCCCGTATTAATTCTATAAATATATAATTTGTCCTATTCAAAAAAGAGTGACGAGCGTTAAATCAAGCAGGCAAAAAATTCTCATTTTTTATGCTCTGTTGTATGACTGCATCAAAACGTATTTTAAAGTTTTTGCGATAAAACTAAACTTCTGTGGTTTTAAGCTAATAAATCTTGACAATCACGCATAAAAACATTATAATGTAAACATGACTGTTTTTTATAATCTCCATGACAAGCTCTATGTAAATCTCACAAACCTCTGTTCCTGTGACTGCGTCTTCTGTATACGCGGGGGTGGTGACGGTGTGGGCGATGCGGAGTCGCTTTGGCTCACGCGTGAACCCGGCGTGGCAGAAATCAGAGCGGCTTTTGATTCCCGCGATTTGTCAGGCATAGCCGAAGTTATTTTTTGCGGTTACGGCGAGCCTATGGAACGCGCCGATACGGTAATGCAAACCTGTGAGTATATTAAATCGAAATGTCTCTTACCGATTCGCCTTAACACAAACGGGCTTGTTAAGCTGTTATTTCCCTGCTTTGATTTAAGCAGACTAAGTATTTTTGATTCTGTTTCAATAAGCCTTAACGCCGCTGATGAAGCGGAGTATCTGCGGGTTACGCGTCCGCGTTTCGGCGCGCCGTCATATGCTGTAATGTGTGAATTCGCACAGGAAGTAATGAAATACACAGCAGTTTCTTTCACTGTTGTGGACGTAATCGGCAAAGAGCAGATTGAAAAGTGCCGCGAAATCGCCCGAAGCATGGGTGTGCCGCTCAGGGTGAGGAATTATATCGGAAACCTAACAAAAAATTACGTTGAAGGAGAGCATTATGAGGGCTAACAGAATATTTTCACTTTTAATTACGGCGGTGTTGTTGCTGTCGGTTTTTTCGGCTTGCAACAGTGACGGCGGGCAATTGACAAATGATGACGAACAATCGGCGATTGAAAACGGGCAATCGGTTATTGAGGATGAAAATACAGCTCTGCCGGAAGATTCCGCTTATCAGGAAGAACCCGAAACCGAGCCTTCGCCCGAAAATATGACAACACCCTCGGATTCACCTGATTCATCAAACTCGTCGGATTCGCCCGAACAGGAAAACACTGCGCCGCCTGAACAGGACGCGGTTGCGGTCACTCCTTCCGGAACCTCTGCACCCGCAGTAACCGCGGCACCTAAGCCGCAATCCGGCACAGCGGCTCCCGTAGCCAATACTCCCCCGTCACCTTCGGGCGGAACTTCTGTCGGCACCGGTACCGCATCAACGGGAAACGTGACAATTACTGCGGCTTTTACTCCCGGGAACACATGGTCCGACGGCGGTAAAACCGTTGTTCAATACTCGGGAGCTGTTAAAAATACGGGAAGCGCCGCCTGTTCAAGTTGGAGCGTAACGGTCACTGTTCCGTCAGATGCGGAAATGGTGGGTGGTTGGAACGGGATTTTCTCAATCAGCGGCACGACACTAACTATAAAGAATGAATCCTATAACGGTCAGATTCCCGCCGGCGGAAGCACCGAAATCGGGTTTCAAATAAAGAGCGCGAATACCTTGTCGCTCGGGAGCGGCACGGGTTCCGGCGGAACTTCAGGCGGCGGCGGAAGCTCGGGAGGAACTACAGGTGGCGGCAACTCGGGAGGAACGCAGACGGGTACAGTGGGAAATAACAACCCTGCTGTTATTCAGGTCAAAGATGTCCCGCCGCCGACTTCAACCGACTGGCTCTACGCGAAAGGAAACCAGATTGTCAACAATTACGGTCAGCCCGTTTGGATTACGGGAATCAACTGGTTCGGTTACAATACAGGTACAAATACTTTTGACGGGCTTTGGGCGGCGTGTCTTAATACCTCGCTTGCCGAAATCGCAAACCGCGGCTTCAATATGCTGCGTATTCCTATTTCAACCGAGCTTTTGAAGCAATGGTCAAACGGCGAATATCCACGCGCTAACTTCAATCAGGCAATCAACCACTACTTAGTCGGTATGAACAGCCTTGAAATTTTCGACTATGTAATCGGTCAGTGCCGCGCTAACGGTATTAAAATCATGATTGACATACACAGCGCCAAAACCGACCCGATGGGACACATGCAAAACATGTGGTTTCACGCCGATATAACCGAGAAGGATTTTATTGATACATTAGCGTGGATTGCGCGGCGTTACGCGCACGATGATACGATTTTAGCCTACGACCTCAAGAACGAGCCGCACGGCAAACCCAACGAAACCCCGCGCGCAAAATGGGATAATTCAACCGACTCCGATAACTGGAAACACGTCGCGGAAAAGGCGGCTATGGCTGTTCTGACGGAAAATCCGAACGCGCTTATTTTAGTTGAGGGAATTGAAATTTACCCGCGTGATATAGTTCGCAATCCTAACTTTACCTCGACAAACTCTGCCGATTATTACTTCAACTGGTGGGGCGGGAACTTGCGCGGTGTTCGCGATAATCCGATTAATCTCGGCAGGTTCCAAAACAAGCTCGTCTATTCGCCGCACGACTACGGGCCTACGGTTTATGAACAGCCGTGGTTCCGCGGAAACTTCACTTTCGACAGCCTTATGAAAGACTGCTGGCGGGACAACTGGTTCTTTATCCATGAGGAAAACATCGCTCCGCTTCTTATAGGCGAGTGGGGCGGCTTCATGGACAATCAGCGGAACCTGACCTGGAAAACGCATCTGAGAACGCTTATAAAGGACAACAGACTCCACCATACTTATTGGTGTTTTAATCAGAACAGTGGTGATACCGGCGGTCTTATTCTAAGCGACTGGATGACATGGGACGAAACGAGATATAATTTCGTCAGGGAAGTTCTGTGGCAACAGGGCGGGAAATTCGTAGGACTTGACAGTCAGATTCCGCTCGGCAACAACGGAATTTCTTTGAGTCAGGTAAGATGAATATTTTTAATATGACTTTTCCCGCGCTTGAAGATTATTTCACAGAGCGCGGCGAAAACAAAGCAAAAGCGAAAATTGTTTATAATCATATATACCGACAAGTCGGCGAGTTAAGCGAAAATGTAAATAAAATGCTGAAAGCCGATTTTGATTTCGGAAATGTTGAAATTCTCAAAACATCAAGCTGTCTTGATGCCGTGAAATTTCTTTTCGGGCTTGAAGACGACAGCACGGTTGAAGCTGTTTTAATGCGGCATGACTACGGAAACGCGCTGTGCGTTTCAACGCAGGTCGGTTGTAATATGGACTGTGCGTTTTGTCAGAGCGGCGTTAACAAAAAAACACGCGGTTTGCACTCTTTTGAAATGGTTTTGCAGTTACTCAAAGCCGAGGAAAGCACGGGCGAAAAAATCAGCCGTGTGACACTTATGGGTATAGGCGAACCTTTGGATAATTTCGATAACGTAATGGACTTCATCAGCATAATCGGGCATAAACACGGGCTTGCTCTCGCGCCGCGACACATCACCATTTCAACCTGCGGACTCCCTAAACTCGATGAGTTATATAATATTTCCTGCAATCTCGCAATAAGTCTGCACGCGCCTAATAACAGCATAAGAAGCCGTCTTATGCCTGTTAATAAAGTCTATGATGTGGAAAGAATAATTAATTTCACGCGGGAATATTCTAAAGTGAAAAACAAAAAAATCACCCTTGAATACGTAATGCTCGCCGGCATTAACGACAGCGATGAATGTGCGTATGAGCTTGTTGTGCTAATCCGCGGCATTAACTGTTATGTTAACCTGATTCCGTACAACGAAACAAGTCTTGATTTCAAGCGTTCGTCTTCCGATAGAATTAAAAGCTTTTACTCCATTTTGATTCAAAGCGGTATAAGGGCGACAGTACGGCGGGAGTTCGGCGGGGAATTAAAAGCCGCATGCGGGCAATTATCTTCGGAAAGGGCGCAGTGCGCCGATAAAGAGAGGACTTAATAAAGCATGAAAATTATTGCAAATGTACTCGGTATGGTTAGCACCAACAGCTATTTCGTTATTAACGAAAGCACGGGCAGGTGTATAATTATCGACCCGGAAGAAAGCGCGGATTTTCTCATAGAAAAGTGCAATAAAATGCAAATAAAACCCGTTGCGATACTTCTGACGCACGGGCATTTCGACCATATCGGCGCAGTTAACGGATTGAAAGAATCGCTGAAAATTCCGGTTTACGCGGGAGCGGAGGAAAAGGAATTCTTGCACGACCCTTCGTATAACGGTTCTGCAAAATTCGGGAGGACACCCGTTTCGGTAGCTGTTGACATTTGTCTTCGGGACAGCGAAATAATTGAAATCGCGGGCTTTTCAATAAAAGTGATTTCCACCCCGGGACATACCGCAGGCGGGGTTTGCTATTACTTTGAAAGCGAGGATGTGCTGTTCAGCGGCGATGTACTTTTCGCGGACAGCTTCGGCAGAACCGATTTCCCCGGGGGAAGTCAAAAAGAACTTGCGGATTCTATTATAAATAAGCTGTTTATTTTACCCGGCGAAACCGCTGTTTATCCCGGTCATGGACATGACACAACCATCGGATATGAAAATGCGAACAATCCGATTAAACGTGTAATATGATTATAAGGTGAATTGTTCCCGATTTTGAAATTTGTTTTTTTCGAGGAATGGAAAACCGCCCCGAAATAAATCGGAGCGGTAGTGAGCTTTATGGTTATTCTATTCGTTTAATAACAACTTCAACCGTTCGACACATATTTTTATATCTTCAATATATTTTTCTGTTTTCAAATTTTCTTCTGCATATTTCATAATTGGTCTGATTGAAGATAAAGAATTATCAAATAAATCATTTAACCATTTATATTTCGGTAATATCCAAAAATGAAAGTGACTGCTTCTTTCTTCTTGAATTAAAGCACATTCAATAATATCTTCAAAATACGAAAGAGCCATTCTCGCTTCATAACACAGTTCAAAAAACTCAATCGCCTGTGATTTTGATAATTGAGTAATTGATTTAATATGTTGTTTAGAAGCGATGATTAAAAATCCTTTTATCGGTACTTCGGGGTCATGGTGTAAAATAAAATTTTCTGTTTCTTTAATAATTCCCCCGATAGGAACAAGGGTTTTATTTACTAATGCACAGCCTATGCACTCAACATCAAAATCATTACCTAATAAATCTATACCTTTCATTTCCTAACCTCGTATTTCATAAATTATTAAACTCGTCTTTATTTATTGCGGTCTTTCATAACACCGTCATGGTATTGGATTGCAGACAACGCGCAAACGCTTGGCATCGGTTGGCGGTTGGTGCGTGGGTTCCGTTCGTCATCGGCGGTATTCGCTATTCAGAATTGCATAAAAGTATTCATCACGCCAACCAATGGGGTTGTTTTCTGTGGGTTTCCTCAAATACAAACACTTTACGAAATGGGCTTCCCGTCGCATATTCAATCGCTCTAAAAGTCTCCAAGACGCTATATTTCCAGGGTCGCAGGTGGCAATAATTCTATGTGCCTTTATATCTTCAAATCCATATTGTAGTATTCTGTGACACGCTTCAGTAGCATAACCCTTTCCTTGATACTTTGGGTTTAGCATATACCCTATTTCATAAATTAGAAAATCAGGATTAAATTCTTTACTCAAAAAAACATGACCTACCATCTTCCCGTTGTCTTTAATACAAATTACCCAAAAGGTGTTCCCTTGCGATTTTTCCAAACAAAAAGATTTACTGCCACTTCCATGAAATTTTGATTCTGGAATAAACGCTCTCACATCTTTTAAGATACTGAACAGGCTCTTACATTGGAAGTACCTCTTTGGAGGCGTTAGGGTTAAGCTCGTTCAAATTCGCCGCCGCCCGTTTATACCCGTCAACCGCGATACACTTAACAGGACAAATCATCGCGCACACCCCGCACGAGGTACAAATTTCGTAATCAATAACCGCGCAGTTATCCTCAATTTTTATAGCATCCGTAAGACATTTTTTCACACACGCATTACAAGCAATACAACCGTTCCCGCAAATTGCGCGGGTTTCTTTCATGGTGTCGCAGGATTTACACATGACCTTAACCCTCTCGCTGTGCTTCCTTAGAGAGATAAGGTTATTCGGGCAGGCGTATACGCAAAGCCCGCATGCCCAGCACCTTTGTCGGTCAACAACAGCCGCGCCGTTCTTGAAAGTTATAGCGTCATACGCGCAAACGTCTGCGCAATCACCAAGTCCCAAACAACCGGTCTTGCAGTTGCCTTTTCCGTTATAATACCGCCCTGCGGCAACACAGCTTTTAGTTCCCGCATAAATATATTTATCCTCGGTGGTAACGCCGGCGCAGTGAACGAACGCCGTTTCACGCTCGCCCGGAATAACTTCGATTCCGAGGACTTCGCCTATGCCCTGTGCGGATTCAATACCGCCGGGTTTGCATAAATTAGGGGCAAAGACGCCATCTCTCACGGCTTCGGCATACGCTTCACAGCTTGATAAACCGCAGGCGCCGCAGTTAATACCCGGAAGCTTGGAAAGGATTTGATTTACAGTTTCATCGCTTTCGATTTCAAATGTTCTCGACGCAAAAGTCAGCGCAACCCCCGCCGCACCTCCGATAAACAGAAATATAATGATGGGGACTATGTATTCTGTTACCATCGTTTAATCCCCCTCTCCTCTTCTGCACATGCCCTTGTGAGGACAGTTGTCGCAACTTATATTATGCGGGCGTTTTTTCATAAACTTATTCACGGCGGCAATCACAAAGCCGAGCGCAAAGAAGCCGCCTGCCGGCATTATAAAAATTACCATCGGTTCCGACAACTCCGGCAGGGTAAGCCCGAACCATGTCCCCGCGCCGAGAATCTCCCTGATTGTACCCATTATGAACAGCGCGAGGGCAAAACCTAAACCCGTTCCAAGTCCGTCGAGCGCAGAGTTGAAGACATTATTCTTTTTCGCGAAAATCTCAGCTCTCGCGAAGATTATGCAATTCACTGCAATCAGGCTCAGAAAAATCCCGAGTTCGTTATAAAGGTCGGGTAAAAGCGCTTTTAACAGCAGTGAGGTGAAGGTGGTAAAGCCCGCGATAATCGTTATAAAACAAGGTATTCTTACCTGCGAGGGAATGATGTTTTTTAGGAGTGAAATAATCATGTTCGAGCAGGTTAGCACGAACATGGTCGCAACACCGAGACCAACGGCATTCCATGCCGAATTCGACAGCGCAAGAGTCGGACACATTCCGAGAAGTGAGAAAAACACGGGGTTTTCCTTTATTATGCCTTTGGTAAAGGTTTTAAGGTAGCTTTTCATAATGCGCCCTCCTCTCTCTTCATAGAATAGAGTTTATGTTGATACTTATAATGCTGTACAGAATTTATTTAACAACCTGTCCGATTAACTCACTGTTTGCTAAAAAGAACGTATTCAAACCGCCGAGCGGAATCCTCATATAATCGCTTATATCCCGAAAATACCCTCAACCATACCCGCAAAACCTATAAACGACAGCGAAATTATTCCGGCAGAAATCAGCGTAATCGGCATACCGCGCAGTGTAATCGGAATATCGCACCGCTCCGTCCTCGCCCTGACGCCGGAGAAAATAAGCATAACGAGCAGGAAGCCGAGCCCTGCGAAAAGCGCGTTAAACAGCGCGTCGATAAAGCCGAAATCGCTCGTCACATTCATAATAGTAACGGCTAATATCGCACAGTTTGTAGTCATTAGCGGCAGATAAATCCCGAGCGATTTATTAAGTGAGGGCAGATGCTTTTTCAAAACCATTTCGGTTAACTGCACGAAAAGCGCGATAATGAGGATAAAAGCGATTGTATTCATAAATTCTATATTTAAAGGCGCTAAAATAAAGAAGTAAATCGGATAGGTTAAAATCGATGCGCAGACCATTACAAAGGTTATCATCAGCCCCATTCCGAGCGAGCTTGAAGTTTTTTTCGACACTCCGAGAAAAGGGCAGACACCGAGAAATTGTGACAGCACTAAGTTCTCGGTCAGTACGCAGACGATTAAAATTATAAACAGGTTTCTTACCAAATTTGAACCCGACTGCGAACTGTCCGAATGTGCTTCGCCGCCCAAAAACAATGACGCATATGTACGGGTTGCGATGTTCACGGCGTCCGCAACAGCGCGCGCAGACATTGTCGCGCCGGTAATCGCCGCGACTTCTGCATCATTTCGCGGACTGCCCCTGACGATTCTGACTTCGCTCGAACTGCCAATGAAATTTTCAAGAAAACTGCGTTCATTTACTTTTGTGCCGATTCGCGGTGTTTCGGTATTCTGAACAACGGCAAGGTCTTTTACGCTTCCGTCCTCGTTCATAACAATCAGCATGTTTAAGCCGTCTTTATTATAGCCTTTTGTAATCACCTGAAAAGCAACCTGCCCGGTGTCAAGGTTGATAATGAACTTTGAAACACTGCCCGGCTTTTCAATCTCGTAACCTGATTCAAGCCAGTCGAGAACAATCTCGTATTCACCCTCGCCCATAAGTTCAAGACACTTGTCTTTGAGCGTACCGCTCAGAACGGTTTCATCGGTTTGCATTCCGCGCTCCATGATTATAAGGAGCATTGCCGCCGCAACAACTATTAATGTTAAAACCAAGGCGGGCTTGAATTCACTGTAAAGTCTTTTCAACATCATTCCTTCTTGCCCTCCTTATTTTTCTTAAAGAAAACAAACGATTCCCTCACCATCCCGAACGGCTTCGGAAAGGTGATTTTATCAATATAGAAAGTCAGTATGTTCATTATTAAAATCGCAAACGAAACGCCCTCCGGCATGTCCGAGAAGAATCTTATAACAAGCGTTATAAGCCCGCAACCGACACCGAAAACGAACTTTCCCGCTATCGACACGGGCGTAGTGGCGTAATCGGTCGCCATGAAAATTGCGCCGATTAGCAGACCGCCCGAGAATACATGAAGTATAACGCTTTCACCGGGAGCGAGAAGCGCGCCGAGCGCAACCGTTCCTACAAAAGCAAGCGGCGTAACCGAGCGGATTACCTTAGTAAGCACTAAGAAGATGAAGCCGATTATAAGCGCAAGTCCGCTCGTTTCGCCGAACGAACCTCCGTGAAAGCCCATGAATAAATCCCACAGCCCGGGAACCTGCTCTCCCGCTTCCGCCAAAGCGAGCGGTGTTGCGCCGCTTAAAGCATCTGCCCCGTGTGAAGTTGCGCTTGATACGGTGTCAAGGGCTTCCTGCCCGGTTCTGTAGTGAAACGGTTCTGCCCAGTAAGTCATCTGCGCCGTGAAAGAAAGCGTAAGCACAATTCGCGCTGTAATTGCGGGATTGGCAAAGTTTTGCCCTAATCCGCCGAAAAGCTGTTTAACGACCACTATTGCGATAAAACAGCCTATAACCGCCATGTAATACGGTAAAGTTACCGGCAGGCAAAAAGCAAGCAACAGTCCCGTTACTGCCGGCGACGGGTCTATTTCCGTTTCCTTTTTAATTAAACGGCGGTACAGCATCTCGAAGATTACACACGAACCCACGCAAACTATACTTAAATACAGCGCTCTTATACCGAATATGTAAACGGACATAACCAAAGCAGGCACGAGCGCAATAAGCACACGCGTCATGATTTTATCAGTGGTGTTGTTACCTCTTATGTGCGGTGAGGGTTCGACAATAAACTTACTCATTTTATAATTCCTTACGTAATAAGTCTTTTGCAAGCTTGTTGCGTTCGGTGAGATTACGTTTTGCGGGGCAGATATAAGAGCAGGAGCCACATTCCATACAGAGATTTACGCGAAGCTTCCGCAGTCGTTTTAAATCCCGCATTTCATACGCCTTCTCAAATTCTGTCGGCATAAGGTTCATCGAACAGGCGCGCAGGCACTTTCCGCAGCGAATACACGAAGTCGCTCTGTATTCGGGCATGTCCTTGAAAAAAAGCACCGCTCCGGTAGTCTTGCAGACCGGTGTATCAAGGTCATAGACGCTCTTTCCCATCATTGGTCCGCCGAAAATAATCCTGTCAGGCTGTAAGCGCAAATCAGTTTTTTTCATAAGTTCGCCGAGCGTCATGCCGACCGGTACTAAGTAATTCGAGGGTTTGTTAACAATGTTGCCGTCTATGGTTATGCGGCGGGAAATTAGCGGAATCCCTGTTTCGGCATACCGCGCAATGAACGCTACGCTCGAAACATTCAAAATCAAACAGCCCTCCGATAACGGCAACTGTCCTTCTTTCACAATCCGGCGCGTTGTATTGTAAATCAATACTTTTTCTGCGCCCTGCGGATAGTTGGTGGGTAACGGTTTAACTTTGATGTTTTTTTCGGTTTCAAGAAGCTCGCGCATTAGCTTGACCGCAATCGGTCTGTTTTTCTCAATACCGATGATTGCGTGCGGAATTGCACACAATTTCATTATAAGCTTTATACCTTTGATTACATCGCCGGAGTTTTCCATGAACTCGCGGTAATCGCTCGTTATGTAAGGCTCACATTCGGCACCGTTGATTATAAGCGTATCTACATTGAATTTCTCGGAGTCATAACCGATTTTTACGTGAGTGGGAAAACCTGCCCCCCCAAGCCCGACAAGCCCGCTTTTTCTGACAGCTTCGATTAACTGCGCCCGTGTTTCTATCACGGGAGGAGCGATTTTTTCGCATAAAATTTCATTCTTTTCGGGTTCTATAACAAGCGTTTTTTCAAGGTTTCCGTTTATACCGAGAATAAAACGCTCTTCAAGCACCTTTCCTGTTACGCTCGAATAGACGGGCGCGCTGACAAAAGAATCGCTGTCAGCTATAAGCTGTCCGGTTTGTACATAATCACCGGGCTTAACCACGGGAACGCAGGGCGCGCCGATATTTTGCACCATGCTGATTATGACGGGACCGGGCGAGTCCAACTTCTTCGTGCGCATTTCAGCCGCATTTTTTTTGTGCGGCAGGTGAAATCTTTTACCGTATATTTTAATCCCCCCAGACGAACAATTGACAGTTATTTTATATATTTACTGCATTAATCTTTCTTTCTCATTCCGATTATTCCGATGATTATACCCGCAACCATAAACGCCGGACCCATATACATCAGCGCCTGCATTTCATAAGCCGATACCATTGTGTCTGCAAAACCTAATGTACCTACGGAGTAGAGTATACATCCGCCGATAAATAAGAAACCGCCACATATTATTTGTTTCATATTTTCACACCCCCTTTCTTCGTCTTTACGGCTTGTCGCGCAGGAATATTAATAATGTTTATAAAATAAATACAAGCCGCCTAAAACAATTGTACTATAAAGCAAAAATTAAGTCAAGTGTAAAATAAGGCGTAAATGGAAAATTCCATTTACGCCTTATTTATAAACTGTTAATTATTTATCATTGAAGCGACTTCATCAGCAAAGTTATCTTCTTTCTTTTGGATTCCTTCGCCTTTTTCATATCTTACGAATTGAATAATTTTAATGTTTTTGCCGACAGACTCTATATATTTCGCAACCGTTAAATCCGGGTCTTTAACATAAGGCTGGTCAAGCAGGCAGATTTCTTCAAGGAATTTACGCAGTCTTCCCTCAACTATTTTTTCAAGAACGTTCTGGGGCTTAGGCTTTGCTTCGTTTTCGGTTTTAACAATACCCATTTGGGTGTCTTTTTCGTCTTCAATCACCTGCGCCGGAACATCATCCTTGCTGACGTATTGCGGGCCGCTTGCGGTAATTTGAAGAAGCAGGTTTTTGGCACACTCGGCAACCGCAGGGTCGCCTGCATCGTCAGCTTCAAGCTTCAAAATTGTGCCGATTATGCTTCCGCCGCCGTCATGAACGTAGGTGAACAAATCGCCGTTCAATTTCGCAAAACGCCTGATTTGAATGTTCTCGCCAATCGTTGCGATTTTCTCAATTAAAGCTTCGTTTAAGGTTTCCTCCCCGCCGAATGCGGTGCATCCTTTAAGCGCTTCAACATCGCTGATGTCGTTATTAAGAATCGTATCCGCTACCTGTTCAACAAACTGTACGAATCTTTCGGACTTCGCCGCAAAGTCAGTCTCGCTGTTAACTTCAACAACCGTGCCGATTTTTTTATCTCTGTCAATCTTAGTGAAAACCAAGCCTTCTGCAGCGATTCTGCCGGCTTTTTTTGTTGCTTTGGCAAGACCTTTTTCGCGCAGATACTTTATAGCGGCGTCCATGTCGCCGTTTGTTTCCTCAAGAGCGCGTTTGCAGTCCATCATGCCGCAGTTAGTCAGCTCTTTAAGCTGTTTTACTTCTTGTGCTGAAATAGCCATTTTAATTTATGCCTCCTCTGTATTTTCGCCGAGAACCTCGGCTTGCTCTGCTGCGTTTTCCTGAACGGGTTCCGCTTCTTCTTCATCCGGTTCTGCTGTGTAAGCCACGCCTGTGTTCGTGTTAACTTCAATTTCAGCGGCGCCGTCGGCTTCCTGCACACTGCTTTCAGAGCTTTCGCCCATTACGCCGCCTTTAGCCGCGATAATCGCATCGGCAATCGCGCCGGCTATTAACTTAACGGCTCTGATTGCATCATCATTGCCGGGGATTACATAGTCGATTTCATCAGGGTCGCAGTTGGTGTCAACTATAGCGACAACCGGAATCCCGAGTTTCTTTGCTTCGGCAACGGCGATTTTTTCTTTGCGGGGGTCAACTACGAAAAGTGCGCCCGGCAAATCGGTCATATTTCTGATTCCGCCTAAGAATTTCTCAAGCTTCTCAATTTCGAGGTTTAATTGAAGCACTTCTTTTTTCGGGAGCAGGTCAAAAGTTCCGTCGCCTGCCATTTCCTGAAGCTGTTCAAGTCTTCTTATCCTTCTTTGAATCGTCTTGAAATTAGTCATCATGCCGCCGAGCCATCTTGCGTTTACGAAGTGTGTACCTGCGCGTTCCGCTTCTTCTCTAATTGAATCGACAGCCTGCTTCTTTGTACCTACAAAGAGTATTTCTCCGCCGTTTTCAGCGACTTCATGAACGAAGTTATAGGCTTCGTCAAGCTTCTTAACGGTCTTTTGCAGGTCGATGATGTAGATACCGTTTCTCTCCGTGAAAATATACTGCGCCATTTTGGGGTTCCAGCGTCTTGTCTGATGCCCGAAGTGGACACCGGCTTCAAGCAGCTGCTTCATTGATACTACTGCCATGTCTGTGTTTTTCTCCTTTTTATTTTGGTTATTCCTCCGTTGCGTGCCAGTGCTTTCACCAAAATAAACGCAACGTGTGAATTGGCTGATTTTCATCAGCCCTAAAATTATAGCATAGTTTTAATTTAATGTCAATCATTTTATAAAATTTTTCACGAATCCTGCTCTTTTTCCTCTTGCAGGGAAGTCGCAGGTCACTAAAATCGTATCTTCGCCGATGATTTCAATATCACACCACGGAATCACTATATCGTCTTCTCTGCCGAAAATCCCGAAGAAGCGCGACCTTCCGTATACAATCAGCCTGATAATTTTAGCCGTACAGCTTTCAAACTCCGCGTCGTCGGGATAGCCGAGTTTACAGCCTGTTCTTATATTAATGACTTCCTTGCACCGTAAATCCTCGAAACGACATACCATAAGAATCACCTCGTCTTTAATTTTCACACTGCGGAGGGGCGGTTATTATATGGTATGAGCGGATTTGCCGTAATATTTCAAATTATTGACAAGTTTTGCTTTTTATGATAAAATAAAAAGCATGAATATTTCTTTTTACTTTCATTCCACGTTGGCGAAGTAGTTTTTAAGTCACCACTGAGATGTATCCGGGTCCGGAGCGGCGCCGCAGCAGTCGGTCAGGTTAGTTATAAATTCTATATCCGGCTCGGACAGCGAAAATCCGAATATATCGGCATTGGATTTCATGCGTTCTATGTTTTTGGTGCGCGGTATAGGGATAAACCCTTTTTGAATATGCCAGCGCAGTGAAATCTGGTTTATTTCCCTGCCGTATTTTTGGGCTATTTCCCTCATTTCGGGTACATCCATAATTTTTCCGGAACCGAGCGGGCTGTAAGAAATCATGCGGATTCCGCGTTTCGCGCAATAATTTGAAACGTCATTCTGACGGAAACCGTCGTCCCCGGGGCAAAGGCGCATTTGATTTGCCATCGGGGTAATCTTAGCCGTTTTCATAAGAGCATCGATATGGCGGGGCAGAAAATTACTGATACCGATGGATTTTGCTTTTCCCGATTCAAGAATTTCCTCAAAAGCCCGCCATGCCCCGGCGTTGGCTTCCTCCCAACAATCCCTGAAAGCAACCGGATTTGCCCAGTGTATTAGGTATAAATCCAAGTATTCCGTATCAAGATTTTTCAAGGTAGCTTCAAAGGATTCCCATGCTTTTTCATAACCGTGCATTTCGTTGGGCAGTTTGCTCACGATGAAAAGCTCTTCCCGCGGAACGCCGGAGCGTTTCACTGCAAGACCGACGCTGTCTTCGTTCCCGTATCCGAAAGCCGTGTCGATATGCCGATAACCGATGTTAATCGCTTCCTTAATTAATTCCGCGCCCTCCCCGCCGTTCAGCGAATAAGTTCCGAATCCGACGCAGGGGATTTTTACGCCGTTTTGAAGAGTATAAGTATCAGATAATGAATTCATAATTAACCTCTTTTCTGAAGATTTGATTTTATAGTTACATTATAAACCAATAAACCCCTGTTGTCAACTATAGCGTTTGTCCGCTCCTCTTTTTCTTGCGTTATTGACAACGGCGGCAAAAAGAGGTATAATTATAAAAGACCCTATAGACACACCGAAGGAATATCAGTCGGCAGGCATATAACGCCTGTGCGTTAAAAATTTTAAAGGAGATTAAGCCATGACCCCACTCGAAAAGCTTCACAAATGTCACGACAGCATAAAATCCAAAATCCCTTTTAAACCAAGGGTCGCGATTATTCTCGGTTCGGGGCTCGGCGCGCTCGCCGATGAAATCGATGCCGCCGCAACCATTGATTACAGCGAGATTGACGGTTTCCCGCAGTCTACGGTTATAGGACACAAAGGGTGCTTCGTTTTCGGGCATATCGGGGGTAACCCCGTTGTCGTCATGCAGGGGCGCGTGCATTACTATGAAGGATACTGCATGAGCGATGTGGTGCTGCCGGTGAGGTTAATGCGCCTGATGGGTGCGGAAATCTTGTTTTTAACTAACGCAGCAGGCGGGATTAACGCCGAGATGACAGCCGGTGATTTTATGTTAATAACCGACCAAATCTCCACTTTCGCGCCGAATCCGCTTATAGGCGGGAACATGGAGGAACTCGGAACGCGCTTCCCTGATATGAGCGGGATTTATAATGCAGAACTGCGTGAAATTGTGCAAAGAACTGCAGACGAGCTTGGAATTAAACTGTTCGAGGGTGTTTATGTGCAGACGACGGGACCGAGCTTCGAGAGTCCGGCTGAAATAAAGATGTTACGCACATTCGGAGCGGGCGCGGTGGGAATGAGTACGGCGTGTGAAGCGATTGCGGCGAATCATGCGGGCTTTAAAATCTGCGGGATTTCGTTCATCGCGAATCTTGCCTGCGGCATGACCGATAACCCGCTGACCCATGCGGAAGTTATGGAGGCGGCAGATAACGGCGCGCCGCTGTTTAAAAAGATTGTACGCAGCGCAGTAGAAAAGATGTAAGGCAACAGGAAAAGTTTGAAACATAATACAACTGAAATGGGGAAAATGTCGTTTTCATTTCGCGTTGGTTAAGAAAGGACTTTATTAAAGTATGAAAGTAAAGATTTTTAAGGCAACGGTTACTTCCGATTTAGAGGCAGATGTAAATAAGTTTATCGCGAAAAAAGACGTAAATATTATAAAAATGGACTTTTCAACGTCTACAAAGGACTACGCGGTAATGGTAACATATGAAACCCACGGTTTTGTCATAGAAAACGAGGAAGCGCTTTAATGCTTGATAATATACGGCTTTCGACCGATGAAACCGCAGTCGTGATTATCGACCAAACAAAATTGCCGGGGAAAACCGAGTATCTGCGACTGACTACAGCCGCCCAAATGCGCGAGGCTATTATTACATTGCAGGTCAGAGGCGCGCCCGCAATCGGGATTTTCGCGGCTTACGCGCTTTATGTTTTAGCGCGGAGTATTCCTAAAAAAGCGGACTTCTTCGGAACGCTCAAGGAGCTTAAAAACTATCTGAACGGGACGCGTCCTACGGCGGTGAATTTAAGCTATGCGCTTGAGCGTATGTTGTCTGTTGCTAAAAAAGCAGGGAGCAACCGCGAAAAGGTTTTACGGGCGCTCGGCGAAGAATGTAAGCGTATTCAAAATGAAGACATTGCCGTTTGCAGAAGTATTGCCGAATACGCGCTGACACTGCTTAAAGACGACCGGGGGATTCTGACTTACTGTAATGCGGGACCGCTTGCAACGTCGCGTTACGGGACGGCACTCGGCGGGATTTTTCTCGGCTTTGAACGGGGATATAAGTTCAGCGTGTACTGCTGTGAAACCCGCCCGCTTATGCAGGGGGCGCGCTTGACTGCGTATGAGCTTGCGGAAGAAGGCGTTAATACCACGCTTATTTGTGACAATATGGCAAGCAGGGTTATGAGCGAGGGGAAAATCCATGCGTGTTTTGTGGGATGCGACCGCGTTGCGGCAAACGGCGACACAGCCAATAAAATCGGTACAAGCATGGTGGCGGTTTTAGCCAAGCATTACAAAATTCCTTTTTATGTTTTCTGCCCTACCTCAACGCTCGATATGAAATGCAAAAGCGGCAGGGATATAGTTATAGAAACGCGCTCCGATGAAGAAGTTCACACCGGATATTTCAGGGAGCGGCTTGCGCCCCGGGATGTTAAGATTTATAACCCGGCTTTTGATGTTACCCCCGCGAATCTTATTACCGCAATTGTCACCGAAAACGGCATTTGCCGCCCTCCCTATGAAGACTCGTTAAAAGCAATCTCACGCTGAAAGGGAAAATTATGTTCTTACCCGAAAATGTAAAAACAATAATTGAACAACTTGAAACTGCGGGCTATGAAGCGTATGCGGTTGGAGGTTGTGTGCGCGACAGCTTAGGCGAGTGGTGGGCGGCTGAACTTGTCCCGCTTGATTATGATATAGCTACAAGCGCCGTGCCTGTTGAAATAAGAGAAGTTTTTCGGGATTACAGAATTGTTGATATAGGTGAAAAGCATGGGACTATTGCTGTAATTATCGACGACAACAAGATTGAAATTACATCGTTTCGCACAGACGGCGACTACTCCGACAGCCGCCATCCCGACAATGTTGTTTTCACCCGCGACCTGAAGAGCGACCTTTCAAGACGTGATTTTACCGTCAATGCGATGGCGTATTCGGAAGCGACGGGGTTAGTTGACCTTTTCGGCGGCAGGCAGGATTTGGACAGTAATATATTGCGGTGCGTAGGCGACCCGGAGAAGCGCTTCTCCGAAGATGCCCTGCGCATAATGCGGGCGTTGCGGTTCATGTCGGAGCGCGGGTTTATTCTTGAAGAAAATACTGAACAGGCGCTCAGGGAATTAAAAGACAATCTGCTGAAAATCGCGCCGGAAAGAATCGCAATGGAATTCGACAGGTTGCTGCTCGGAGAACATGCCGAAAAAGTGATTACAGAATATTACGATGTTTTAGGTGTGATTTTCCCTGACTTAATCAGTTGCGCCGGATTCGACCAGCATAACAAACATCATATTTACGATGTGCTTACACATATCGCAAAGGCGATTTCTGCCGCTCCCAAAGATATTGTAATAAGGCTCGCGTTATTTTTTCACGATATTGCGAAGCCTAAGTGTTTCGAGTTAAAAGACGGTATCGGACACGCCCCGGGGCATCCCGTCAAAAGCGCGGAAATTGCCGAAAAAACTATGCGGCGCCTGCGCTATAACAAGGCGACAATATATAAAGTTGTACTGCTTGTGGAAAATCATCGCGAAAAGCTTCGGGACGACGTCATAACCGTTAAAAGCCTGCTTAATAAATACGGGCCTAAGACGCTGATTCAGCTTTGTGAATTGAAAATTGCGGATGATAACGCGAAAGCGGGCTTTGTTAAGTTAGAGTTACATAAGCATCGTCTTGTTATCGAAAAGGCGCGGGAAGTCATAAAAAGCGGCGAGTGTTACACGCTCGGCGGGCTTGCGGTTAACGGCAACGACCTTATAGAACTCGGATACAGCGGCAGGGATATAGGCAAGAGATTAAAAAGCCTGCTTGATACGGTGATTACCGGCAGAGCGGAAAACCGCAGGGAAGTATTACTTGAAATTGCTGAAAAAGGACTGAAATGATATGTCATCGGTGGATATTGGAATTGACCTCGGAACGGCGAACATAATTATTACGCTCGGCGGCAAGGGCATTGTACTTAATGAGCCGAGCGTTGTGGCGTATGATAAGAAGAAGCGGCAGGTTATAGCCGTGGGCGGCGAGGCATACAAAATGCTCGGCAGAACGCCCGAGTATATCATCGCGGCGCACCCGCTTCGTGACGGCGTTATTTCCGACAACTGCATGACTGAAATAATGGTCAGAGAATTCATACGCAAGGTCAGCGGGAACATGCTTATTAAGCCGCGGGTTGTCCTTTGTGTGCCGTCGTTTGTAACCGATGTGGAGAAGCGGGCGTTGGTGGAAACCGCAATGCTTGCGGGAGCGCGGAAGGTGTTCCTCATAGAAGAGCCCGTGGCGGCACTGCTCGGCGCGGGCATAGACATAACTAAACCCAACGGCGTCATGGTGGTGGATATAGGCGGCGGGACGACCGATATAGCCGTTGCTTCTTTCAACGGGATTGTCAGTTCAACCTCCCTGAAAGCGGGCGGAAATAAAATCGACTCGGCTATTATCAAATACATGTATACAAAATACAAGCTTATTATCGGCGAAAAAACCGCCGAAGCCGCCAAAAAAGCCATCGCCAACGTCTACGACCCCGACGGTACGGCAGTCATGGCGGTCAAGGGGCGCAATGTAGTCAGGGGTTTACCCGTGAGTGTTGAAATCAGCGATTATGACATACAGGAAGCGCTGTCCGGCTGTATCGAAGAGGTTATAGGAGCGATTCGCGGCGTACTTGAAAAAACGCCGCCGGAGCTTGTCGGCGATATACATACAAACGGCGTGGTACTGACGGGCGGCGGGGCGTTGCTTGGGGGACTTGACAGGCTCATCACTTCGTTTGTCGGCGCGCCGTGCATAATAGCGAATAAGCCTGTGGAATGTGTGGCAAGGGGTGTAGGCATGGCGTTCAGGCATACGGGGGATTTGCTTGACGGATTCGAGAGAATTTCGCTCTATAAATACAAGTAAACTTTGTACAATTTCCACAAAATATCTCACCATATTCTGTAAAATCTATCAATAGCTTTAATTTACAAAAAATGTTATACTATATTATAAATATAGGTACGTCTTGTTTATACGATGGAAGGCAGGTGGAAAAATGGCAACAAACAACGAATTACGCACAGCTCAAAAAGAAGAACTTTTCGACTTGCTGAAGTTGAAAATGCTCAACAAAAGTGAAGTCAAGGGACTGAATGAACTTATTGCCCGCAAGAGAGCGGGAATGGAAGCCGAAGATGTCGCCTACGTTGAGAAAATTATCGCGGAATTGTAAACACAAACAAGTAAATCCTACAAACAAAAGGCAGGTGGAAAAATGTCATATGACACCAAATTAATTATAGGATTAATTGCTCAAAACGTAGCAAAGGCAAAATCAGTTAAAGAAGCGTACAACTCTATCAGAGCCGCCGCATGTGTCGAGGGAATGAACCTGCCGACATATGAAGAAGCAGTAGAAGGCTTTGAAACAACGCCTTAAACCAACCTAAAACACGGAGGTACTTCAATGCCGTCAAATCTTGAAACGCGAGTAATGCAAAAAACCAACCTTTTTGATTTGTTAATCCTAAAAAAAGATAACGAAAAAAAAGGTATTCACGTCGATGGTCTTGATAAGCTTATTGTCAAAACAGAAGCAATCATGGAAGCCGAAGACGTCGCCTACGTCGAGAAGAAAATCGCACAACTCGATTAACCCCCCGCACTGTCAGCAACCTTACTGAAATCAATCAAAAACATGGAGGAAATTTTTATGAAGCTTAGGAAACTTTTAGCATGTTTTATCACGGTCGCGATGGTCGCGACGATGTTCCCGCTGATGACGCTGTTTGTAAATGCAACGACAGTAACTATTTACGACATACAAGACGGAGACGAGTTAGCAAATTTTCAAACTCATCAAGGCACAACTTTCTTGCAGGGTGCGGGCGGAAGTAGGGAGTTCAACCTTGTCGCTACCCCTAAAACGGTAACTGTCACCGAAAGAACTGCGGACTGGCACGGCATTGACATTAAACCCGAAGCTTTTAATGCTCAAGCGGGTGACACGTTTAATATAACCGTTACCGGCTCTCTCGGAACAGAAGCCGGTCTTGGCGTGCGTATTGTACGTTCTGCGGGCGATAATTCTTGGTTGCAGACCGGCGTGACCGGAGCGGACGGTGCTTTTTCATTATCGTATAGCGTCCCCGCCGAAGGTGAAAATTCGCCCCTTCAAATGGTCACGGATGAACGCCGTTACCGAATAGCGGGAGTTGAAAATCATAACCTTACGATTAACGGATTAATAATCACGCGAACACCCGGTACCCCGCCGCCTTCCGCTGTTGACCTCGACGGCAACGACACGAATATCCCTAACGCAAATTTACGTGCGGGCGCCGGTGTTGCCGCTCATGCTGACGGCAACGGCAGATTCGTAGCAAATACCACAAACTGGACACAAAGAAACGTATTTTTCGATGTAAACTGGGTCGGTGCTACCCTTGATGCTTATAAGAGCATAACGTTCACCTATACCGGACACGCCGGCGACTTCGGCAGTAAACAAATATCCGTAATAGCAGGCACAGGCAATGAAGAAATTGGAACAGTCAACACGGGTGGTTCCGGCGGAGAGCTTACTTTTAACATCCCGTCTGCCTATAGCGGCAACAAAACTCCGGACGCTATCACCTTTAGATTTGGAACAGGCGGAACCGATGGCAATAATGGCGGTCTGCTCGGCACTGGTGTTGATTTCTCAATCACAAACGTAAAGTTTAACAAAGCCGATGATTGCACTCATGTATGGAACGAAAGCCATATGTGTACAGCAGGTTGCGGAATGACGCATGCGAGCGGAACGGGTCATAACTCTCAAGCAAGCAATAATACGGGAGCGCTGTTTGCCGCTTGCGACATTTGCGGAAAAGAAGCCGTCTTTACCTTGGACTCGAGTCAATCCGGTCATTGGCCTAATCAGTTCGGCAACTCTAACCCGCTTCACGACCGCGGTATTCAGACTAATCCTAACAATGCGACACTTAACGAACACGCTCATACACTTAGGATTACTACTAATGAAACGGCGCTTACCACTTCTGAAATTAGTTTAATCGTTGAGAGAGACGGTGTTTCCCGTACAGTTTTAAATACTTCAGGCGGCAGCGGTGTATTTACGGCTCCTCTGCCTAACGGCTTTTTCCCGACTACTGTGGGTTGGGGGAACTTCGGCTTGAATTATACAGGTACTAATACATTTACATTCATAGTCGAATTATTAGCAGAATGTGGCTGTGTAGTTTTCGGTACAAGCGGAGTGGTGGGAAACTTCGACCCCGCTACCTGCCCGCACAGCGGCAACTGCAGCCCTTGCTCAGTCTGCACCAAATGTACAAATACGCCGACATGTGCAAATTGTAATCTCCTTGACCCCTGCTTAGGCACATGTATACCTAAAGCGCCGATTTTCGATACACAAGATTGGCAAATTGCGCACTTCAACCCCAGCCCCGGCACTAATTCTGTCGAAACGGGTGCAATATTCGGCGTCGGACATACTTTAAAAATCACGTCTACTTCTACCGAGGGCTTCCTTTGGGGAGCAAGGATTACTTTTGGCGACCTTGGTATGCGCGCCGGATTTAAGTATACTATTACCATGCAATACCTTATTCCTGCCGCTACACGTAACAACGTTGGCGGTATGCAGTGGGCGGGTTCCGACCAAGGTAATTTCCCTGCGGGTGTTACCGCTCCCGCCAGTACATGGATTAACTGGCCCGGAGAAGATACATGGGTTTCAAGTTCAATTGAACTGACTGTTGCTGCCGGTACTGTGATTGACCCTGCCGCCACACTGCGCTTACAACCCGGCGGCGGTGCCCCGTTCATTTCCGGCTCCTCGTGGTACATATGTTCCTTGGTAGTAATTGAGGAAGCGCTTTGCACTAACCATACCTGGGGCGGGAACTTCATTTGTACAACCCCCGGTTGCGGCGCACGTAAACCTGCTTGCAACCCCCGCTCTAACTGTAATTACACCGGACAGGAAGACCACATTTGTACAGATTGCGGTTTTGAACACCCTGAAACTACAGCGCATAGTTATAACGCCGAACATAATTGCAGAATATGCGGTCACGCACATACGACAACAGACCATAACACGGACGGCGATAATGGCTCATGCACGATTTGTTTCTTCGGTCACCCCTGCGCGAGCGGACATACTTTCGTAAGAAATTCGGCGGGCAACCAAGATACGCACCGCTGTGAACATGGCTGTATAGTCTTTGCAGTGACTGATACTAACGACGGAACATGGGCTCGTTGCGACGTCACCACCCTTACGGGAGCCTGTACTGTTTGTGCCGGTCCTCACCCGTGCGCGGCAGGTCACGCTTATCAGAATAACAGACCTGCCCACCAAAATCACGGTTGTAGTCGCGGTTGCGGTCTCTTAGCAAACGGCACATGGGAAAACTGTTTTGTTGACGCACAGGGCAACTGCCCCTGCGGATTCAATATCGACATTTCATTACTCTGCCCGGGTTGCAACGGTGCCACCGCCTGGAGCTGGGGCAATAACGACTCCAGTCACTGGGCGAATGGTTGCGCCTGCCCGTGGAACGCACCTCACGCTTTTGTAAACGGCGTGTGCGTGTGCGGGTTTGAACAACCTCCCGACCCCTGCGCGAACGGACACGACTGGGTAAATCATAACGCAGATGTACATGGTTGCTCAAGACCAACCTGTACCGCGTGGGAGGCGCACAGCTTCAACGCACAGGGCTTGTGTTTCTGCGGCGCACGCGGAACTCCGACGGAGGTAACAGGGCTGTGTGCATCACAGGGTCACGCATGGGAATACATTAACGAAGATGTACACGGTTGCTCAAGAAGCGAATGTACCGCGTGGGAGCCGCATAATTTCGTTGACGGCAAGTGTGTTTGCGGGGCTGTGGTAGGCGAGGACGGCGGGGTTGAGTCGCCGGAAGACTTCATACCCGCACCACCTGAAGGCGGCGAAACACCACCGGAAGGCGGCACAACACCACCGGAAGGCGGTACAACACCTCCGGGCGGCGGTACAACACCTCCGGGCGGCGGTGACGCACCTCCTCCCATTGAATACGACCCGGAAGACTTTGTAGACGACAACATATTCTTAGACATTCTCGAACAGGATAATCCTGTAATCTTCATAAGCGACCTCGTGGAACTCGGCGGCACGGTTATATCTGCCGAAGCATTGCAGGCAATCGCGGCAAGCGGCAAGGACGTAGAAGTTGTACTTGAAAACGGTTTCTCGTTCACGATTTTAGCAAACTCCATAAGCGCTGACGCGGCGGCATTTGACCTTAACATCGTGGTTGAAATGACAAGAAGAGCAGAGTTAATCGAAGGCGTAAGGGTTCCGGCTAACTCAATCGTAATCAGCCCGAACTTCGCAGGCGACTTCGGATTTGAAATCAAGTTCACCTTCACAGCCGAACAGCTCGCCGAAGCAGGAATCAACGGCAACAACGCATGGCTCTACCACGTAAACCATAACGGCGCGGTAACGCCTGTGGGCAGAGCAGTACTGCTTTCGGACGGCTCGGTTGAAATCGTAATTGACCACGCATCCTTCTATGTTCTCTCAGAAGAAGCGCCAATCGGCACAGACCCCGACGACAACAACCCCGGCACAGGCACAACGCTTGCCATAGCGGCAATGGCGGTTTCGGCGGCGGCGGCGATTATGTCGAAGGGCAAAAAGAGGAGAAAGTAGTCAAGAGCAACACCTTCATGGATTGTTAAAAATATTTATCGGAAGATAACGAAGAACAGCGAACTTAGGTTCGCTGTTCTTCGTGGTTTCGGTGTGGTTCTGAATTTTTCTTAGTGTAATTGGAGTAATCTCTCAAAAATCATCCAAGACTTTTAGTACGGAATAAACGCAGCTCTGCCGGAGAGTAACTACACGCTTGACAACCCGTAAGCTTTATGATATACTCCTAATAGTAGGTGATTATAATGTATTGTTATAAATGCGGATTGCAAATTGAAGACAAGGCTTTAGAATGCGAACACTGCCACGCTTACACAGCCCATGTTATGAGACCGAAGTTTTTAAAGTTCAGCATTTTAATGGGTGCTTGTCTGCTTATAATGCCGTTTTTAAGTTTCATAACGGAACTCACGGCTCCGCTTGTTCCTTATTTATTAATTATCTTCGGTATAATCGGCTTGCCTTTAGCGTTTATCAGTAAGCGAAAGTTGGCTATCGGAATAAACATTACTGCAATTATTCTGTGGGTTATGTTAATAATCACACCGTTTTTTGCGGAGAATTATGAGTCGCAAAACAGGGATTCCGGCAATTTTTCCGAAAGCGTATATGCGGAATATGCCGAGAAAAACAGGGAGAGATACAGGAGCGCAGTAAATTAAATAGGCAGAATGGCGGACGCGCATGGTTCAGGTACTAACGTGGAAATTTGGGTGAATGTGCCTAAAACCCTGTGTTTATGGGGTTTGTAGAGAAAATAGATTTTCAGATTTTACGAAAATGTCTGCCAAAAAAACAAGGGGCGCGCAGACGAAAATAGCAAATGCGGATATGGCGGAACGGCAGACGCGGTGGCTTCAGGTACTAACGCGGAAATTTGAGTGAATCGCTCTAAAACCCTGTATTTATGGGGGTTGTCGAGAAAATATATTTTTAGATTTTACGAAAATGTCTGCCAAAAATACAAGGTGTCGCGGGAGTCTTGGCAAGACAAGCCTCGGACGAAAATAGCAAATGCGGTTGTGGTGGAACGGCAGACACGATGGCTTCAGGTGCCATTGCACGCAAGTGTGTGGAGGTTCAAATCCTCTTAGCCGCACTATTACGTCCATACTTAAACCGTCACTAAAAAAATTAGTGGCGGTTTGGACTTTTGTTTTCAAAGAACCAAGAAAATCCAATAAAGTAAATTGGGCAGTCGGAGCAGACTGCCC